>JAPOXD010000027.1 GCA_026707285.1 Chloroflexota bacterium
AACCCCAGCCGAGGTCTTCTGGGATCAACCGTTGCACTTGAAATGTGAATCCACCTTCCCCCCTCCGCGGGAATGACGGAGGGAGCGGTCAGTCGGCGGGGTCGAGCGGGGCGACGCGGAGGGTGCGGTTGCGACGGTAGGTGACCTGACCCGGTCCGGCCCCGCGAATCGCGCGCACGTGACGGCGGCGGGTGACGTCCACGTCAACGGCCGTCGCGGCGTGGGCGGCGCTGAGATGCGCGGCCAGACGGGCCACGGCGTGAATCAGCTCGGGCGCCGGGTCGTCGCCAGGATCGCGCAGCAGGACATGCGCTCCGGGCATGTTGCGGGCGTGAAACCACAAGTCGTCGGGGGCGGACTCCTTGAACGTGAGGCGGTGGTTTTCGGCCGCGGTGCGGCCGGCGAGCACACGATGTCCGCGAATGCGGCGTTCAAACGGCGTCGCCGGTTCGGCTCTTCGCTTGCGACGCGGCCGGCGCAAATGGCCCGACTCAGCCAGGAGCGCTTCGATCTGGCGCGAGACGGCCGGTGAATCCGACCGCCGGAGGTCGTCCGCGGCTTGCCGCAAAAACGCCAGGTCCAACTCAGCCCGCCGCAGGCGTCGCGGAACCAGGCGCGCGGCGCGCTTCAAGTCGCGATATCGCGCGAAATAAGTTTGGGCGTTGGCGCCGACCGATTTGGCGGGATCGAGCTCGAGCCGCTGTTCGTTCACCTCGAAGAGCGCGGCGCCGGGCGGTATCAGGTGCGCGCGCTCCAGCAGGGCCGTACCGGCGGCTCGCGCCGCGCTGATCGCGGCGCCTGTTGGGGCCGCCGTGCGCAGCGAAGCGATGCGACGCTCGACCCGTGCAATGGCCGCATCGAGAGGCTCCAGCACGCGCGACTTCACCGTATCGACGGACGACGCCGGCTCGTCCGCCTCGTAGAAGGCCTCCAGCGCCTCGCTCATCGAGCCCGCCGGTTGGCAGCGGCGGTCCAGGTGAGTGAGCGGGTAGGCGGCGAAGGCCTGCCAGCCGCTGTCGATCGGCACCAGGCAGGGATGCGTCGCGCCGGCATCGACATCCGTTGCGATTTCGCGCAGCGCCCCGAGCACGGCCGGCCAGGCGGAAACATCGAGGCTTGGCGTACTGGGGGCGACATCCGCGCGCGTCAGCGACTCGCGGGCGAGCGTGGGGCTCACGCCGGCCACGGCCTGCAGCAGCGCGCGCCAGGCCGGCACGCCGGGAGCGGTTCGCGCCGCGACGTCGCCGGGCGAGGCAATGCCAGGGGCGGGCAGGGACAGGCGAGCGGGTGGCTCGTACGGCGCCCGCGGCATGATGCGGCGGCGCCCTTCTTCGCCCGGGACGCGCCGCAGCGCATCGCGGATGAGCCCCCGGTCGTCCACCAGGATGACGTTGGCCTGGCGGCCGATGATCTCCACGATCAGGCGGTGCTCAATCACCGGCCCGTCGGAGTCCGGGCGCGCGCGCACCTGCAACTCCAGCACGCGCTCCATGGGCAGTTGCGTCGCCGCGACCAAGCGACCGCCGCGCACCCACTTGCGCAGCAGCAGGAGCAGCGGACTCGCCGGGGCCTTGCCGGCATGGAGGCGGCCGCCGACGAAATGCGCCCGCGAATTCACGGGGCCAGCCTGGATCAGCAGGTGATTGGCGGCGCGCTTGGCATAGATCTCGAGGCCGACCTGGTTGGGCTCGGGCGACACGACGCGCTGAATGCGTCCGCCGACGGCCCGCTCCTCGATCTCGTGCCGCACTGCCGTCAGCGTGAGGACATCGAAGTTCATCGTGGGTCGGGGGTCGGGGGCTCAGGGTCCGATGGGAAGGCGTCCCACCGTCGCTCGACCCAGTGGGTGGCGAGCGCGGCGGCGGTCTCCACGGCCTCGCCAAGCTTGCCCGTGCCCTGGAGGCTCACGAACAGCGCGGTCGCAAACACGTCGCCGGCGCCGGTTGGACTGGCGTCAGGCACCTGGCGGACGGGTATCTCCGAAATGCCACCCTCGGCGAACACCTGCACCGACAGCGGCCCGCGGGTGAGCACGCCGATCGCGGCCCGCCGCAGATGCTCGATACCCGACGCTGGGTCGGCTGCAATGTCTTCGCTGCTCAGGACGAGCACGTCGATGGAATCCAGGAAGTCCGGGGCGTGGGGCCAGTCTCGACCGTGCACGGCGCCGTCGAAAGCCACGCGGCGCAGCAACCCCTGAGCCGTGAGGCCGGTGAGATCGGCGCGCGGCAGGCGGCCGAGCAGTTCGGGGCCGATTTCGCCGATAACCGGCGCCAAGTGCACGACCGAAGACTCCTGCGGCAGTCCCTTCAAGTCGTCGACATCGAGAGGCGCGGCGACCGCCGGCGCGTGCTGGGTACGGCCATGCGGGCCATACGTGTTGCGCATGGCGGTTGTCGCCGAAGCGGCGCGCGCGATCCACCGAATGTCGGGGCATGCCGCGGCCAGCGCGTGCGCGTCCGCCGCGGCGGCCCGCGTGAGCGCGGTGACGCGCAGCCCGAGGCGCTGCGCCGCGCGGCTGCCGTAGTACGCCGTTCCGCCGAACTCCCAGCCCGTCGGGTGGAGATCGCGGGTGACGTGTCCGATCGTCAGGTAGGTCGGGTCGAGACGCGGTGCAGCCACGCTAGAGACGGTCGGAGAAACTGCTCGCGATGGCGGCATCCGTGGCAATTCAGCGCAATGGCCGATCGGCCCCAGCGAGGGCGTCAGGCGCTGAGCCCCATCCTAGCCTTCCGCCTCCCGGAAATCCGTTGCGAACCCCTCCGTCATTCCGGCGGAGCCTGTCCCCGCGCAGGCGGGGAGCCGGAATCCAGTTCGGTCGAATCTCGAGGCGTGCCGGGTGCTTGGCGTCGGGCGGGTCTGAGACCCGCCCCTACCCGACTCTGCAAGGGCCCCTTCCAGAGCAAAGGGACCTGATCGGAGGTCGGCTAAGCCTTCGGGCTGATCACGACCCGGCGCTCGTCGCCCTCGCCGATGCTGTAGGTGCGGACGCTTTCGTCGTCGGCCAGGGCCACGTGAATCAGCCGGCGCTCGTTGGCGGGCATGGATTCCAGCGTGACGGGCTCTTGGGTCTCGTCGACCTGGTCGGCCAGGGTCTCGGCGAGCTCGCGCAGGTGGTCCGCGCGGCGCGCCCGATAGCTGTTGACGTCGATGAGCACCCGGCACGGCTGGCCCAGCTGCCGTCCGGCCATGAGGTTGATGAGGTAGCCAAACGACCGCAGCGTGGATCCATGGCGGCCGATCAGCTTGGAGAAGTCGTCGTCGCCGACGACGTTGTAGGCGAGCGGGTCCTCATCGACGAGCTCGATCTCGGCGATGAACCCCATGCGATCCAGCATGCCAACGAGCAGATCTTCGACGATGTCCTGCAGTTCCTCGCCGCTCTCAACCAGGGAGCGAGACGCGCGTGGGCGGGGCGCGGGCTGCTCCGCGACGGGCTCTGCGACAGGCTCGGGCGCCGGCGGCTCGGCCGGAGGCGGATCGGCCGGGACCTCGATCGGCTCGGCGGCGCGTGCCGGCGGCTCCGGCTCGGGCTCGACCTGGGACTCGGTCTCGGCTGGGGGCTCGTGCTCCGCCTCATCGATGGTGGCGGAAAAGGGCCGCTCGCGGCGAACCACGCGCACGCGGGCCTCGGCGTCGCGGCGCAGCAGGCGCGAGCCGCCGCTGGACAAGATCTCCACGTCGACGTCGTCGATGGTGGCATTGAGCTGCCGCAGGGCCTGGCGCAGCGCATCCTCAACGGAAGCGCCGGCGGCCTCGACGCTCTCGGGAGCGTCGGAAGAGTCGGTTGGATGGTCAGCCACTGCGCCTCCTTCGGCGTCGTCGCCGCCGCGGGGTCGTCGCCACGCCCTCACCAGGGCTGCGGCTCGCGGCCTCGGTGGTTGCTGTGTCTTCCACGGCCTTGGCCGGGGTCGGGGCGTCCGGGCGGGCCGTCATGTCGCGGGCGATAGGCCAGTGCGCGGGAATCAGCGCGCCGGTTCCGGTGGTGAAGTACTGCTGCACGATGGCAATGATGCTGGATATCACCCAATAGAGCACCAGGCCGGCCTGGAACGACCAGGCGAAGATGACCACGATGATGGGCATGAACTGCATGACGCGGTTCACCGTCGCTTGCTGGCCCTCGGCCGTCCGGGAGGCCATCATCCGCGCCTGCACGAATTGGAAGGCTCCGGCGAGCAGCGCCAGCAGCGAGATATAGAAGCCGCCCTGGCCGAATACGTCTTGCTGGATGGGAATGCGCGTGAACCCCGCGTTGCCGGCGGCGGTTTGGCCCTGCCGGCTGTCCCACCACTTCTGCACGAACTGCTCGCCGTCGGACTCACCCGGCGCCCAGTAGACGTAGGCGTCGCGGGCGAGGAAGTAGTTCTCGTCACGCAGCGCCGCCACATTCGCGGAGAACGCGCGGTCGGCGCCTTCGGCCTCGACGTTGACCATGCGCACGTTGTCATGCACGACCGGCCCGGAGATGCCCAGCGATCCAGGGTCGGCGATGAGCTCCGCGATGTAGTCCTCGACCGTCGCACGCAGCTGAATGATTCGTGGCGGTATGGGCTCGCCGTCGAGGAGCATTTCCGAAAGCAGGTTCCGGGTACCGATATCGTTCCCGAGCCCAAAGATATTGATCGGGCCGGCGGGCAGGCCGAGCTGCGACCAATCGGTGATGTCGCCTCGCAGAATCTGGGCGGCTTCGGCCTTCGTGAGCCGCGTGAGCGGGCGATCACGCTCGACGACGAACGCGGCCGCCTGCACGAGCCGGGCCTCCGTGGTGCCCGGCGGGTAGTCGGCGAGCCCCTGTCGCTCTTCGACGAACGCCGCACTCGCGCGTCCGCCGCGGACCGCGGCCGCCGACTCGGCGGGGTCGACGGTATCGATGGTGAAGCGGAAATTGGCGTTCTGGCCGGCAAACTCCGCGGCAAGCTGGGACTCCAGCGGCGTGATGGGGAACGTCGTCGCCAGGTGCACGTCGGTGGGGGCCGTGGGGCTGGATTCGCCGAGGATCGGGATCGTGGAGTCCTCGCGCGCCAGGTTGAACCAGAGGAATTGCTCGTTGAGAAGCCCCTGGCCGCTCAGCGTGAGAATGCCCCCGTAGAGCGCCAGCAGGATCGGCAGCTGCACGAAGATGGGCAGGCAGCCCGAGAGCGGGCTGACGCCCTGCTCCTTGTAGAGCTTCATCGTGGCTTGCGACTGCGCCTGGCGATCGTTTCTGAACTTCCGGCGGATCTCCGCCATTTCGGGCTGCAGGACCTGCATGCGTCGCTGCGAACGAATCTGCTTGATGGTGAGCGGGATCATCAGCGTCCGAATCGCGATCGTGAACAGGATGATCGCGATGGCATAGCTGCCAACCCCATCGCGAATGAGATTGAGGACCTCGCTCAGCGGGTTGACGGCCCAGGTCTGCCAGGTTTCGCCGATGCTGGAAAAGAGTTCCATGGCTCGGACCCGCGGCTAGGGCACCGGGTCGAAGCCGCCGGCGGCGAAGGGATGGCAGCGCGCAATGCGTCGCAGCGCGAGCCACAGCCCGCGAGCCACGCCGTGGCGCTCGACAGCGACGGCGGCGAATTCGGAACAGGTCGGCTCGTAGATGCAGTGCGCGCCCAGCCCCCCGGAGAGCCACCGCTGGTAGCCGCGGATCACCGCGAGCACCGGACGCTTCACGCCAGGCTCGGGACTTGTGCGGCGCGTGCCTGCGCCAAGGATTGGGCCACCGCCCCGGTGAGGCAGCTCCACGGCGCGTCAGCCACCGGCCGGCGCGCCTGCGCCACCATGTCGACGACCGGTTGCGGCGTCGCCAGGTGCGGACGAAACGCCGCGCGCAGGCGGCGACGCATGCGGTTTCGGGCGACCGCGGCGCCGAGCCTACGCGGCGTCGTGATGGCCAAGCGGGTCGTCTCCGCGCGGCCCGGCGCGACGAACAGCACGAAATAGGGGCAGGCCACGCGCGTTCCACGGCGCCGCACGCGAGAGATGTCGGCGGCGCGTCGCAGCCGATGGCGGCTGCTCACGGCATGCCCGCGGCGACGGAGCCGCTGTCCATCCCGAGCGCCAGGAGCCTAGACCGCGAGCCGCTTGCGACCCTTACGCCGCCGGCGGCGAAGAATCGCGCGCCCGGACCGGCTAGACATGCGGGCACGAAAACCGTGCTCACGCTTGCGTTTGCGAACCTTGGGCTGGTACGTGCGTTTCATCGGAGGGGAAGAGCGCGGCGACAAGACATGCCGCGGGGCTGAAGTGTAGCACCGGCGGAGCTCCGGACGGACTCAGCGTGCGGCGCGTGGGCGGTTCCCGAACCGCCACTACCTGCCTCGATAGCCATCAAATGCGTTGCGGCCACACGCCGTCGGTGACAACAGAGCCGGCGCTCGGGGCTAGCCGCGCTCCGCCATGGGGGTGTAGGCCCGGTCCGTGTGCCCGATGTACTCGGCGCGGGGTCGGATCAACCGGTTGTCGCCGAGCTGTTCCAGCACGTGGGCGGTCCATCCGCTGGTGCGGCTCATGGCGAAGATCGGGGTGAACAGATTCACCGGCAGCCCGAGCGCCGCGTAGACCGTGGCGGAGAAGAAGTCCACGTTAGAGTCGATCCCCTTCTCATCCATCATCACGCGCTCGATCACCTGGGAAATCTCGAACCACTCCGGGTGGCCGGAGGTGCGGCTGAGCTCGCGGGACATGCCGCGAAGAATCGTGGCGCGCGGGTCGGCGGTCTTGTAGACGCGGTGACCGAAGCCCATGATGAGCTCGCGCCGGGCCAGACGCTCGCGCACCCAGTCCTCGGCTGCGTCGGGCGACCCGATTTCGATCAGCATTTCCATCACGCCCTGGTTGGCGCCGCCGTGAAGCGGACCGCGCAGGGCGCCGATGGCGCCGGTGACGGCCGAGTGCATGTCGGAAAGGGTGGCGGCAATCACACGGCCCGCGAAGGTGCTGGCGTTGAGCTCGTGGTCGGCCTGCAAGACCAGGAGCACGTCCAGGGCGCGGGCCGCGGTCTCGTCGGGGCGCTCCCCGGTGTACATCTGGAGGAACGCGTCGGCGACCGGGCCTTCCGCCGAGGTAATCGGCTCGTTGCCAGCCGCAAGCCGGGCGAAGGTGGCGACGACGGCGGACACCTGCGCGAGCAGGCGCACCGACTTTCGGGCGTTGGCCTCCAGGGAGTTGTCGCCCAGGTCGGGATCAAACGCGCCCAACATGGAGACCCCACTGCGCAGGGCGTCCATCGGCGGCGTTGACTGCGGGACGAGGCGCAGGGCGTCGACGACTGGCGGCGGCAACGCGTAGGCCGCGGACAGCTCGTTGAGCAGCCCGTCGAGCTGGCTCTGCGTCGGCAGCTCGTCGTGCCAGAGCAGATGCGCCACTTCTTCAAACGTGGCGTCACTCGCCAGATCGAAGATATCGATCCCGCGATAGGTGAGCTTGCCGGCCAGACCGTCGATCGAGCTGATCGCCGAGGTACCGGCCACGACCCCTTCGAGACCACCGGAACGACTGGTCATCGCCTGTCCTTCATTAACCGGGCGCGCCCGGCGTGCCGCCACCCGCCGATGCGGAGCACACGGAAGGCGGGGCCAGCCCGGCTGCGACCTTTTTCGGGGTCATGGTAGCCGATGGCGTGCTACGCCTCCGGGTCCGGCGGCTGCATGTGCGCCGCGGGCCAGTGGGCCTCGAATGCCGCCGCGAAGCGCAGCACGTCGGCGTCGGCATGGCGGGCGCCGACGATCTGCAGCCCGACGGGGAGACCGTCGCGCGTGACCCCGGCGGGCACGGTGGCCGCCGGCTGGCCGGTCATGTTGAAGGGGTAGACGTGGCGGAACCAGCGTTGGGCCCAGACGTTGGGGTCGGCGGGCCTGCCGTCCGGTTCGTCGATCGGGAGCGGGGGCATCAGGAGCGTGGGCGTCACCACCACGTCGTGCTGCGCGAAGAGGTCGGCCATCTCATCCCAAAGTCGACGCCGCGCCGACCCGGCCGCCATCATTTCCATGCCCGACACGGCAAGCCCGGCTTCAGCCGCCGCGAGCAGGCTGGTCTCGCTGACGGCCTGCACCTCGTCCATCCGGTGTCCCACCTGGGCGGCGAGGAGCGTGGTGAACAGCGTGGCCCACTCGCGCGTCGCGTCGCTGAGCATCGGAGGAACGGTGGCAAGCTCGCATCCAGCCGCGCGAAAGGCGTCGAGCGCGGCCGCGCAGATGTCCACCACTTCCGCGTCGACCACATCGGCGCCCAGCCGCGGCGCCCACGCCACCCGCGCGCCGTCGACGCCGGCGACCGCCGCCTCGCGGTAGTCGGCCTCGTCGGGCGGCAGCGTGATCAGGTCGTCCTCGTGCGGCCCCGCGATGATCGCCAGCCCGAGGGCCATGTCCGCCGCCGAGCGCGCCATGGGCCCCAGGTGCGAAACCGCGTCCCGGCCGCCGACGATGGGCACATACGGCACGCGGCCCAAGGAGGGCTTGTGGCCGAACACGCCGCAACAGCTGGCCGGAATGCGAATGGACCCGCCGCCGTCCGAGCCGAGCACCAGTGGCACGTAGCCGGCGGCGAGCGCAACGGCGGAACCGCTGCTCGACCCGCCGCAGGTATGCGCGTGACTCCAGGGATTGCGCGTGGTCGGGCCCATGGGATTGTGGGCGAAGGCCAGGTGTCCGAACTCCGGCATGGCCGTCATGCCGACCACGATGGCGCCGGCTCGTTTGAGGCGCTCGACGGCCGGCGCGTCGCGCTGGCCCACGTCATCGGCGAAAAGCCGCGAGCCGCGGTGGAACGCCATTCCCCGCACCTGCATCTGCACTTTGACGGCCACCGGCACGCCGTGCAGCGGCCCCAGCGAATCGCCGCGGTCCACGGCGGCGTCGGCCTCGGCGGCCGCGGCCAGGGCCCACTCCGGCGCAAGGTCCACGAAGGCGTGGAGGCGCTCCTCCATCCTTTCGATCCGGTCCAGGCTGGCCGTCACCGCCTCGCGCGAGGTCAACTCGCCGGCGCGAATCCAGCGCGCGATGTCAACGGCGCGCGCGTAGGCCAGGTCGTCGGGTGACACGGCGGCGGCTCCGAAAGGTCGTTCGACCAAGCGGAGGCGAGTGTAGGAGCCGGCACACCGCGCCGCGAGCCGGAAGGATATCCTCGCGCAAGTGGCCTCAGGAGACTTGCCGTCACGTGGCTGGTGTCCACTCTCCCGCAGGCGGGCAACGCTAGGACGAATGGATCACGCCAAGCCCCACGCGCCGTGCGCCAATCCGCGCGGGACGCTACTGAAGTTGCGGTCACTGCGCCGACGCCTGGCGTGGACCGCGGCGCTGGCGCTCATTCTGACGGCCACGTGGGCATGCGATCCGTCCGACGACGCGAGACCGGAAGTCGAAGCGCCCGCGGTGGTGGCGGCGATTGTCGGGACGCCGCCCCCGGCTCCGACCAGAACCCAGCCGGCGCCTGCGACGGCAGTCCCGACCAGCGTTCGCGCGGAGGTTTCACCCACCGCCGCCGCTGAACTGGTAGCCGCCTCGCCGACACCTGCACCAACGCCAACGCCGACACCCGGCGTGCTTGCGCCCACGCCGTCGGCGACGCCGACCCCCACGGCCAGGCCACAGCCAGAGTCCCGCGTGGCGCCAGAGCTCGCGGCGCTGCTGGCGGAGATGGGCCCAAGGCTTGCGGCTTGGCGTGGCCTCGAGCCGTGGGATGTTCCGGCGTCGCTGATGACGCCCGCGGAGTTTGCGGAGTGGCTGCCCGCCGAGTTTGAGGAGGAGTATCCGGCGGATGAGGCCGCGGCCGATCAGCTGGAATGGGAGCTGCTCGGTCTGATTCGCCCCGACCAGAATCTCTACGAGCTGCAATTGGCGCTCTATACCGAGCAAGTTGCGGGCTTCTACGACTCGGAGACCGAGGAGATCGTCATCGTCGGGGACCACGATGCGGCGGCCCCGATGGTCATCGTGACGCTGGCGCACGAATACGTGCATGCGCTCCAAGACCGCGCGTTCGACCTGGATGCGCTGGAGGAGAGCGTCGAAGGCAATCAAGATGCCTTGGCCGCCCTTCTGGCGCTTGTCGAAGGCGACGCGACGGTGGCCGAGGTGCAGTACGCCATGCGGCAACTGAGCCGCGAGCAGCTCGCCGAGTTGGGATCGTACGCGCCGCCGCCGAACAATGCGCTCTCCCGGTCGCCGCCGGCGCTGCAGGCCGTGCTGTTCTTTCCCTATCTATCGGGCCACGCCTTTGTGACGGCATTGCTGGATGGCGGGTGGCGTGCGGTGGACGCCGCCTATGCCCGATTGCCGGCGTCAACCGAGCAGATATTGCATCCGGCCAAATACGCGGCGGGAGAAGCGCCGCTGGATGTCGACCTGCCATCGATGATCGGCCAACTGCCGCCGGGATGGAGCGAGGTACGGCGCGATGTCTTCGGTGAGTTCATGCTCAGCGTGTTCCTCGCGAGCGGGAACATTCCCACGGTCGCCACGAATGCGGCCGCGGGCTGGGGCGGCGACGCCTACGCGCTCTATCGGAACGAGCAGGGCCACGGGCTCCTGACGATGAAGTTTCGCTGGGACTCGAAAGAGGACCTGGACGAATTCTGGACGGCCTTGGTCGCTTTATTCCTGGCAGACGGACTTGGCCCAGGGCTTGCGAGCGACGACGGCACGACGGCCCAATGGCTGGGAGACGGACGTGCGGCCCACGCCGAGCGTTCGGAGGATTCAGTGGTGTTGATCATCGGGCACACCACCATCCTGGTCCGCCTTGCGGCTGCTGTTCTCTCGCCGGGCTAGGCGTTGCGGACGGAGTAGCGCCTGCCAGGTGCCGGAGTCTAGAGACGCACCGCGAAAGCGCGTGGGACGGCAGCCCCTTGACGGATTTGGCCCCATGTCGCGGCGAGCCGGGGATATCATTCGCGCGACCACTGCTTCAGGGACGCGAAATGGACCATGTCGAGTCGGTGGGACCGGACACGAGTCCACCGCGGCGGTTGACCGCCGACGAATCGGCGATGGTCGACAACGTGATGCGCCAGTGCCTGGCCGTGGCCGCCGACGACCGGGTGGTGATTGTGAGTGATCCCCCGAAGCGGGCTATCGGCGAGCTGTTCTACGCCGGCGCGCTGCGGCGCGCGCGCGACGCGACGCTGCTGGTAATGCCGGTGGCAGAGCGCCACGGCAGCGAGCCGCCGCCGGATGTGGCCGAGGCCATGCGCGCCGCGACGGTTTGCGTGCTACCCACGTCGAAGTCGCTCACGCACACTCGCGCGCGCACGGCGGCGACCGACGCCGGCGCCCGGGTGGCGAGCATGCCGTCCATCACCTACGAGATGGCCATGCGGACGCTGGCGGCGGACTACTCGGCCATTGCGCGCGAGTCGGAAGAGCTGGCGGCCATCTTGAGCGGTGGCGCGGAAGTGACGCTCACCTCACCCAGCGGCTGCGATCTGACCTTCAGCGCCGTGGGACGGGACGGGCTGGCCGACACGGGACATTTCACGTCGCCCGGCGACATGGGCAACCTGCCGGCGGGCGAGGCGTTCATTGCGCCGGTGGAGGGCACCGCGACCGGAACCGTGGTGATCGACGCGGCCTCGATGATCGAGGACGTACTGCCGGATCCGCCGATGCGCATCATCGTGCGGGACGGACTGGCTGCGGCCGTGGACGGGTCCGGCGCCGCCCAGCTCGAGGCGGTGTTCGCGGAGGTGGGCGAGGGAGCGCGAAACCTCGCGGAGCTTGGGATCGGCACCAATCCCAATGCCCGGCTCAGCGGAAACGTCCTTGAAGCCGAGAAAGTGGCGGGCACGGCGCACGTGGCGCTGGGCGCGAGCCTTCACATTGGTGGCACCGTTGACGTGCCGTTTCATCAGGACGGCGTGATCGCGCGTCCGACCGTTCACGTCGACGGCCGACTAATCCTGCAGGACGGTCAGCGGGTGCCGCTCGCCGGATAGGCGCACGGTTTCCGCCAACGCCACTAGAATCGCGGGCCTGCCATGAGAAGGCCTTCAGCCACGCCACACGACCGCGCCGCGCCGGTTGCGCGCATCTCGCTTCGAGCCGTGGCGGTCATCGCGATCCTTGGCGCGATGCTGGGAGCCTGTGACCTGCCGGGCGTGCCAGCCACGACGGCCCGCCCTCCGGCCACGGTCACGCCGGACCCGACTCCCACCTGGACGCCAATTCCGTTTGCCACCGCCACGCCGACCCCCACGCCGTCCGTAGCCGCCACGCCGTCTCCGGCGCCTGCGCCCGTGCAGCCGACGACCCCGGCGGCTTCGCCGGCGGTCGAGCCGTCACCGGCACCGACAACATCGCCGACCATTCCGCCGACGCCGACGGGTCCGGTGCCGCCCACCGATGCCGAGTTGCTGGCGCTGCTCCCGGGTCCGGGCGACTTGCCGGACGACCCCGCATTGACGGTGCTCCAGCCCGGCGCCGGCGAAATCACGGCCGATGCGGTGGGCTTGGCCAACCAGTTTCTCGACCCACTGGTCGTGCGGCGCGGTGAACCGTTCTTGCTTGCGCTTGTGCTGGTGGGGCGCGCCGTTGAGCCCGTGGACGCGCGAGTGGTCGAGGGCATCATCGAGCGACCGGATACCTTTCTCGAAAGCCTGGCGCTCGGCCTGGTGGCAGGACTTCAGGCGGCGGCACGGGCGGCGGAAGTCACCGAGCTTGAGTCGCTCCCGCCGCCCGGCATCGGCGCCGCCTCGGGCGCCGCTCGCACGCGCGTGGCGAGCGGCGGCGACATCTACGAGGCTCGTCTGGCCGTCGCCGTCCGCGACGGCGTCGCCGGGATCGTGATTCAGATCGCGAGAATCGATGACACGGCTGAGTTGCTCGACGCGGTGAGCATCCTGCGGCGCGTGGTGGAAACGGACCTCGTGCGCGGATGAGGCCCGGATCACTACACTGATACGAGGCAGTCAGATGCAGAGTGGCATGGTGCCAGGGCCGAGGCACGGTGACATCGGGCGGCGCGCCGGCGCTGCCGTGTCTCCGTCGCGATAGGTTGGCGGCCGGTGGCGCGCACTGACGTTGAGCCCACTCCCCGGATCCTGGCGGTTGATGACGATCCGGCGATCCTGGATATGCTGCGACGCGGCCTGGGCATCGAGGGGTTCGACGTGCGCGTGGCCTCCGACGGCGCGCAGGCGCTCGAGGCCATCAACGCCGGGGCAGCCGACGTGGTGATCCTGGACGTGATGATGCCGGGACTCGACGGCTTCGACGTGCTCCACCAGGTTCGGGCGAAGAATGACGTTCCAGTCCTGTTCCTCACGGCGCGGGATCGCGTGGCGGACCGCATCCGCGGCCTGGACGCCGGGGCCGACGACTACCTGCCGAAGCCCTTCGCTTTCGGCGAGCTGGTGGCCCGCGTGCGAGCCCTGCTGCGCCGGCACGGGCCGGCCGAGCGCCGGGTGCTGTCCTTCGACGGCGTGCAGATGGACCTCGGGTCGCGGCAGGTCACCGCGATGGGCGAGCCCCTGAGCCTGACGCAGACCGAGTTCGAGCTCTTGCGCGCGTTGATGGAGCAGCCGGGCCGCGTGCTCACACGGTCGGAGTTGCTCGACCGGATGTGGGGCTACGAGCCGAGGGCCGTGTCCAACGTGGTGGACGTGTACGTCGGCTACCTCAGACGCAAGCTCGAAACGGCTGACCACCCACGCCTGATTCACACGGTGCGGGGCGTCGGCTACGTGCTGCGAAAGGCGACCGCGTGAGTATCCGGCTCAAGCTGGCGCTGTGGTACGTGGGCTTTGTGGTGGCCACGGTGCTCGGGTTTGGGCTGCTGCTGCACTTTCTCCTGGCGGCGCGGGTGCGAAGCGAAGTGGACGTGGCGCTGCAAGGCCGCGCGGGTCACGTGCTGGAGCTCGGTGAGGCCGGCCAGCCGGTCGCGGGCGTGCAAGCGACGCTTCCCCTCCTGCCGGACGCGATCACGACGGAGCTGGCGCAACCCGACATCTACCACCAATTCGTGAGCCCGTCCGGCATGCCCGAAATGACGTCGGCGAATCTGCGAGGACGGCAGCTCCCCGTGACTCCGGGGGTGTACGAGGCGCTGCGCACGGGAGAAGAGCAGTTCGAGGACGTGCGCTTGCAGGACGGCACCCGCATGCGCGTCCTGATTGCTCCGATCGTGTGGCAGGGCGAAATCGAGGGGGTGCTGCAGGTCGCGAGCTCGGTCGACGTCGCCGAGGGCGCCATTCTGCCGTTCCATGGCTATCTGCTCGGCGGGATGGCCGGCGTGGTTGCCGTGGCCCTGGTGAGCGGCTTGTACCTCACGCGCAAGTCCATGAACCCGGTCAAGGCCCTGACGCGCACCGCGGAGGCGATCTACCAGGTCGGGGACCTCAGCCGACGGATCGAGGTCGGGAAGGGCGGGGACGAAATCAAGACGCTGGGCCGGACGTTCAATCGAATGCTCGACTCGATCGAGCAACTGGTGACCTCGCAGCACCGCTTTCTGGCCGACGCATCGCACGAGCTGAAAACGCCGCTGACGGTGATACGCGGCAATGCCGAGATCCTGTGCCGCGGCGCGGCATCGGGCGCGGACGATGAGGCCGCGGACGCGATCCTGCGCGAAGCCACGCGCATGCAGCGGATCGTGGACGACCTGTTGGCCATCGCTGAGCTGGACGCCGCGACGGAAATGCGGTTCGAGCCGGTGGAGGTGCGCGCGCTGGCCGAGCGAGCCGTCCACGACCTCGAACCGCTGGCGGGGAGCCGCGAGCTGTGGGTGCGGGGGGACGGCGAGGTGCTGATCTCCGGGGACGTGGACAGGCTCGAACGTGTGGTGCGAAACCTGGTGCAGAACGCCATTGCGGCGACGGAACCCGCGGGCCGGATCGAGGTTGACGTGCGACGACACAACGGCATGGCGCGGCTGGTGGTGGCGGACGACGGCCGCGGAATCGATCCCGAGCACGTGCCCCACATCTTCGAACGGTTCTATCGGGTGGATCCCTCGCGGTCGCGCGCGACCGGCGGCACCGGGCTGGGCCTGACGATCGTCAAGCGCGTGGCCGAAGCGCACGGCGGCAGCGTGGAGGCCGGACGCAGCGAGCTTGGCGGCGCGGTTTTCGAGGTGCGACTCCCCGCGGACGGTCACGCCAGCTCGGCGGACGACCGCGCGAACGTGAGATATCACATCTGATCCACGGGCCTCGCTGGAGCCCGCGGCACGTCCTCACCTGATTTTCATGATTCGGTCCGGTTGTCGGCCTATGCTCCAGCTGACGCGGCGGACGTCGCCCGTGCTAAACGGAGGAGTGGTCGACAATGACGTCGAACACTGACGGAGACCGGACCGTGGGCGCGAAGCTCATGGCTAACCTGCGCGCGGAAGGCGCGCACCCGGCGAACTATCGCGCCGGCGACCTCGTGATGGATCCGGCCGTGGACCGTCCGCGGGTCGGCATCGTGTGCGATGGGGCAATCACCGTCTGGCGCCTGAGCCCGAAGGGCAAACAGCTCGCCACGGCCTCGCTGCGGCAGGGGGATTGGTTCGAGAACCTCTTCCCCAGCGAGACCTACGAGCGCACGTTCATCGAGGCCGATGCGCCGGCGCACGTGGCCTGGCTCGAAGGGGCCGCCTTTCAGCGTTTGCTGCGAAAGTACCCAAGCTTCAGCGTCGAGCTCGTTCGATCGCAGATTCGGCGCTTGGCCGCGGTCGAGACTCGGGCGAGCCACACCGCCTTGGCCAGCGTGGCCGACTCGGTGGCGCTGGCCCTGCTGCAAATGGCCGAACGCGAGGGCACCACGGACCTGGAAGTGACGCACGAGGAGCTGGCGCAGCGTCTCGGCACGGTGCGGGAAAGCGTGAGCCTGGCCATCAGCACGCTGCGGCGGGCGGGCGCCCTGGCGCCCGCGCAAGGGCGCAAGCGGCTGATATCCATTTTGAGCCTCTCGAAGCTTCAGCAGCTTCTGGGCTACTACCCCTCGGGCACGTAGCCCACGCCCGTTCGGCCGGCGGCCGAATGGGAAGCTTCAGGCGCCCAGGCGGTCCCCCGCCTGGGCGCTTAGCTCGTTTTCGGCGGCAAGGCGGAGTCTGACGGCAACTCTGCGGCGGAGCGCGGCACGAACCTGATTCGCAGCTGGCCGTCCTCGAGCCGCGCCCGCTGATGCTCCATGCGGGCCAGGGCCCGCGGCAGGACGATGTTGCGCCGCGCCGCGCCCATGCGCACGACCAGCTCGTCCCCGCGGCGGATCAGCGCCGCGTCGCGGCGGTCGATGAAAGGGGCCGGGATCTGAAACTCAAACTCGCCGTCGATCTGGGCAATGTGATAGGGGCGCTCGCGCACCAGGACGGCCGCCGGATCCTCATCGCCGTGCATCAGCTCCCCCATCGCCCGCAGCCGGTCGAGCCCGACCACTTCCTCCGGAAACTGCGGGATCTCCAGGACGGGCACGGGATCGAACATGGAGTGGATTTCACGCATATAGCGCTGCTGCATGCGGCGCCAGCTGGCGGCAAAGTCTCCCGTGGCCTCCGCGGGGACGAGACGGTTCACCACCAGCGCGTCGGTGATGTGGTCGTACAGCGTCAGGTAGGTGAAGCTCCGCTGGGCCTCGCGGATGACCATCTTTTCCGGATTCACCACGATCCTGACCGTCGATTGGCCCGGCCGCGTGAGCAACACCCGCAGCTTCTCCAGCTCTTCGACCAGCTCGCCCATGGCAACGAAGACGGAATCCTCGGGCAGCGGCAGATCGGTGACCCGCCGCGCCATCGGGCGAACCATGCGCGCGAGCTGGCGATTGATCGGCAGCAGCTTGTCCATCCACCAACGCCCGACCTCGGGAAACGCCAGCAGACGCAGTGTCTCCCCGGTGGGCGCGCAGTCCACGATCACCACGTCGAAGTCACCCGAGTCGACGTGACGAGTGATCCAGAGCAGATTGGCCAGCTCTTCCATGCCCGGGAGCACGGCGATCTCTTCAGCCAGGAGGTCGTTGACGCCCCGCCACGTCAGCAGCGCCTCGAACCAGGACTGGACCGTGCCCCAATAGGTTTCGAGGTTGTAGTAGATGTCGCATTCCTGCGCCCACAGTCGCTCGGTCACTTTGATGGGCTCGGGGCCGAGCGGCTGGTCCAGGGAGTCGCCGAGGCTATGCGCGGCGTCGGTGCTGAGGACGATGGTTCGCGCGCCGCGCTCCGCACAGCGCAAGGCGGTCGCGGCGGCGACGCTGGTCTTGCCCACCCCGCCCTTGCCGGTGTAGAGGATGACGCGGGCGTCGCTAGCGGGTGGCAAGGTCGGGCTCCAGGCGCGAAAGAGTGACGTGCAGCGGCGCGGCGCGGGCGGCGACCACCCGTCCGACGGTGGCCGCGGTCGAGACGCCCGCTCCCGTGAGCGCCTCGCGAAACGCGTGCTCATCCTCCGGTGGAATGGCGATCAGCAGCCCGCCGCTCGTCTGGGCGTCGGCCAGGAGCAACCGCTCGGCGGCGGGAAGCTCCGCCACCCACTCCACCTGGCCGTCGAGCGCGGCCAGGTTGCGCTCGGTGCCGCCCGGCACCTCGTCCGCGGCAATGAGCTCGCGCACCCCCGGAAGCACCGGCACGTGGTCGGCGAAGACCGTGGCCGAGCAGCCGCTGGCCTGCATCATTTCGCGCAGATGCCCCAAAAGCCCGTAGCCCGTGACATCCGTCATGGCATGGGCGCCGAACGTGCCGGCCACTTCCGCCGCCGCGCGATTCAGCGTCCGCATGCTGGCGACGGCGGCCTCCAATGCCTCGGGCGGCGCGGCGTCATGCTTGAGCGCGGTGCTGATGATGCCCGTTCCGATGGACTTGGTGAGCACCAGCAGATCGCCGGGACGCGCCCCCGCGTTGGTGATGAGCGCATCCGGATGCGCCGTGCCGATCACCGCCATGCCGAACTTGGGCACCGGATCGTCCACGGAGTGGCCACCGGCGACCACGGCGCCCGCCTCGAGCACCGTGTCGGCGCCGCCGCGCTGGATCTCCGCGAGCACGTCGAGTGACAGAGTGTCGCGCGGAAACCCGGCAAGGTTGAGTGCAAGCAGCGGTGTGGCCGCCATGGCGTAGACATCGCTAAGCGCGTTGGCCGCCGCGATGGCGCCGAAGTCGTAGGGGTCGTCGACGATGGGCGTAAACACGTCGATGGTCGCCACGATTGCAAGGTCGTCGCGCACCCGATAGACGGCGGCGTCGTCCATCGTGGCGGCGTCCACCAGCAGGTCGACGTGCGCCATTTGCGGCATGCGGCGCATCACGTGCGCCAGCTCGGTCGGGCTGAGCTTGCAGGCTCAGCCGGCGCCGGGCGAATACCGCGTGAGCTTCGGTTGCGTCACATCCGGGGTCATTCTGGCAATCTACAGTACGCGGGAGGCGCCGCAGGGCTCCAGATGCATCAGGCCGTGCCGCGGAAACTGACAACGTCGGCGGGGCGCCGCCGGCTGCGGCGGATTTGGGCCGTCGCACTCGGCATGGGGCTGATCGCCGCGGTGTCGGCATCGGGCGCCACCGCCCGAGAGCCCGACGTCGACGCGGCCAAGCGCGACTCGCCCGTGCCGATTGCCGTGTCCTCGGGATGGTTCTATCCGGGACTTGGTGAGGACGGCGCCGGCTTCGGCGTGCGCAACTTTGCCGATGGGCCGCGGTTCTTCGACGCCTTCAGGCGTTATGGCGGGCTCGACGTGATGGGATATCCAACGTCGCGCCCGTGGATCGGTCCGGGCGGGTTCATCTACCAGCTCAGCCAGCGCGCCCTGATGCAATGGTCGCCGGATGATGACAAGGTCCAGCTGGCCAATGTCTACGAGATCCTGCGCGAGGCCGGATACGACGACGCGCTCTATGCGCGCTCGATCCCCCGCACCGAGCCCGACGAGTCGACGACGCTGGACGACGCGCGGGCCGTGCGGATGGGCTGGATGACCGATTCGGCGATCACGCAGGCGTTCCTGGCCAATCCCATCGAGCCCGACAGCGTGGATGCCGCCATCGAGCTCCACGGTTTGCCCATGTCCTATCCGGAGACTTTCGGTCCGTTCGTGGTACAGCGCTTCCAGCGGACGGCGCTGCAGCATTGGGTGGAAGCGGTCGATGGGGGCGAGCCGGTTGGCACGGTGGTGCTAGTCAACAGCGGCGACCACTACAAGGACCTGGTCCTCGGGGATTCGGCGGTTACCACGCCCCACGCGCACGACGACACGCGCATGCTGGATCTGCGCGACGGGGCGGAGGTCTACGTGGACGCCGTCCTCGCCTGGACGACGCAGCGGAACTACAATGTCATCGACGACGCGCTCGCCGAGGCGCTGCGCCTGTTGGAGGGAGTGCCGTCGGCTACGCCTGGCCTCGAGGCCGCCGCGGAGGTTTCCGCGCCGATCCGCTATCGGTCACTCCCATTCGACGTCTACGCGACGTTCAATCCACCGTCGCGAATCGCCGTCAACCGCGACCTCCAGGATGAGCGACTCGAGGCCGTGGCGGCTGTGCTCGCGCACGAGTTGCAGCACCTGGCGGATTTCCACGAAGAGCGGTACGTGCCGTCCGACGCCGCGTGTCTCGAGGCGGAGATCCGCGCCGTGACCGCCGAAGCGAGCGCGTGGAGCACGCTGATGGGTCCAACCGGCGCGGAGAATCCGCAGTCGGCCTTGGAGCGGATGGAAAATGCCCGGCTACAGGCGGTGCAGGCGGGAAGCGAGACCATCCGCGCGTTGGTCGAGGACGGGTGGGCCGAGCAGTGCTCACAGCACCGTTGAGCATTGACGGTGCGGGCAGCCGCCGCCTAGCATCGTCCATGGCCGTTTGGAACGCCCCGGAGCCCCGCATGCGTCGGGCATATAGGCGGCCGGCGGTGGACGCCTAGCGAGACGCCGCCGGCTTCGCGTGACCACGACAGTGGCACGCCTCTCGACGCATGCCGGCGCCCACGCCAGGCGCCTTCCTTAACGAGTTTCACCCATGCCTGCCAATGCCCTTGACGTTCTTGACGCGCGCGGCCTGATCTCGGCCGCCAGCGACGCCGACGCACTGCGCCGCGCCCTCGACCGGCCGCTGACCTTCTACGTGGGGTTCGATCCCACCGCGACAAGCCTGACAGCCGGCCACCTGGTGACGCTGATGATGGCGCACCACCTGGAGCAGGCCGGCCACCGGCCCATCCTGATCGCGGGCGGCGGCACGGGGATGATCGGCGACCCGTCGGACCGGCTGGACACGCGAGCGCTGCTGACGCACGAGGACGTGGCGGCCAACGTGGCCGCGATTCGCACGCAGCTGGAGCGGTTCGTCGATCTCAGCGAGGGCGACGCCCTGGTGCTCAACAACGCCGACTGGCTGGCGGAGCTGGGATACCTGGAGTTTCTGCGGGACATCGGCCGCCATTTCAGCGTGAACGAAATGCTGGCCACCGACACCTACCGCAACCGCTTGGACGCCGGAGAAAACCTGAATTTCATCGAGCTGAACTACCGCCTGCTGCAGGCCTACGACTTCCTGCATCTCTACCGGGAGTACGGCTGCACGCTGCAAATCGCCGGCAGCGACCAGTGGTCCAACATCCTGGCCGGCGTCGACCTCATTCGCCGCGTGGAGCGCACGCAGGCCTTCGGGCTGGTGGCCCCGCTGCTGACGACGGCGGAAGGCGCGAAAATGGGGAAGACGGCGGCGGGCGCGGTGTGGCTGGACCCCGGCCGCAGGCCGCCGTTCGACTTCTACCAGTTCTGGATCAACCTGGCGGACGGTCTGGTAGCGCAGGCGCTGGGCATGCTGACGACGCTGCCGATGTCGGAGGTTGCCGCGTTGCGCGACCTGCGCGGACCGGACGTTCGGCGGGCCAAGCAGGCGCTGGCGCACAACGTGACGGCCACCGTGCACGGACGCGAGGCGGCCGACGCCGCGCGCGAAACGGCCCGGTCGCTGTTCGCCGACGCGACAGGCGACGCGGAGGCCGTGCCGACAACCCTCGTAACCGCCGCCGAGCTGGAGGCCGGCATCTCAATCGTCGACCTGCTCGTGCGCACCGACCTCGCGCCGTCGCGGGGAGCGGCGCGCCGGCTCATCGCGCAGGGCGGGGCTTACGTCGGGGAATCGCGCGCCGCGGACCCCGAGGCCATCGTGAACCGCTCACAGGTACCCGACGACGGCCTGCTGCTGCGGGCCGGGCGCAAGCGGTATCACCGCGTGGTCGTGGGGCCTTAGGTGGCCGGGGTTCGCCGCAGGCCGCTACCCTCGAAGCCGAAGCAATCGACCGCTGAGGAGGCTGTATGGCATCCCGACGCCAGTCCGACGACGTAGTGCCGCCGCGCCGCGTGAAGCTGCGCAAGTCCGCCACCCCGGAGGACATGGCGGACGCGGGACTGCGACGCGCGGCCGGGCAGACGATGCGCTGCGAGTGGGCCCAGCGCAATCCCGACCTGACCATCTATCACGATGACTTCTGGGGCGAGCCGCCGGCTGACGACCGCGAGTACTTCGAGCGCATGATGCTGGAGATCTTTCACGCCGGATTGAGCTGGACGCTGATCTGGAACAAGCGCGAAAGCCTGCGCCGCGCGTACGACGAGTTCGACATTGACGCCGTCGCTTCCTATGGACCCACCGAGGTGACGCGACTGATGAACGACCCCAAAGTGGTCCGCAGCGCGAAGAAGATCGACGCGGCCATCGCCAACGCGCGCACGGTGCTGGAGCTCCAGGCCGAGCACGGCGACCTGGCGTCGTTTCTGCGGCAACTGCCCGACGACGCCGAGGACAAGATCAAGGTGCTGCGAAAGACGTTCGCCTTCATGGGGCCGGGCGTGGCGCGCGGCTTCCTGGAAGCCACCGGCCTGATTCCAGTGCCGCACCATCCCTACTGCTTCAAGGCGTCCGGTGGCAGCTGATCCGAAGGCGCCGGCCATGAGGCTGCTCATTGGGACCCGCGAGGGCCTGCGAGACGGCGAGGGCGCGACGCTGGGTCTGGGCGGACGGGCCATCCGCGCGCTTGCCGGTCGCCCCGATGACGCGTGGATGGTCGTCGACGGGCGCGAGGTCTGGCGGGTACAGGGCCGAAGGCTGACCCCGGCGACTGCCGCGGGGGCGCTGGGCGATCCCGCGCTGACGTGCGTCCTACCCACACGCGCAGGTGTTCTGGTCGGCACGGAAGGCGCGTATCTCCGACGATTCGGCGGCCGGTCGCGGCTGGGCAACGAGGCTCTCGCGCCGGTGGCCGGCTTCGACGAAGCCGAGGGTCGCGAGCACTGGTTCACGCCCTGGGGCGGGCCGGCGGCGACTCGGACTTTGGCCGTCGACAAACACGGCGGGCTCTACGTCAATGTGCATGTGGGTGGAGTACTACGCTCCGATGACGACGGCGAATCCTGGCAAGCGACGGCCTTGGACATCAGCGCCGACGCGCACCAGGTCATCGCGCCCGCGGGTCACGACGGCCTGCTGCTGGCCGCCACCGCGCGCGGCTTGGCCGTCTCGCGTGACCGGGGCGGTTCGTGGGAGCTGGACGTGCGCGGCCTGCACGCGACCTATGCCCGAGCGGTCGCTCTCAGCGGCTCTACGATCCTGCTCTCGGTCGCGCGTGGACCCGGCGGACAGGACGCCGCCCTATATCGGCGTTCGCTCGACGGCGACGAGCCGTTCGTGCGCTGCCGGGACGGACTCCCCGACCACTTCGACGGCAACATCGACACCCACACCCTGGTGGCCGATGGGGCCGACGCGGCATTCGCCGGTCCCGACGGGGCGATCTATTGCTCGGACGACGGCGGCTATGGCTGGGAACAGACGCTCAGTGGGCTGTCCACCGTGTATGCACTGCTGATCGAGCGCGGTCGAACCTAGCCTCGGAAGCGGGTGATGACGGTGGCCGCGGCGGGGAGGGCGTAGCGGCCGCCGGGGCCCAGGTCGGCGGGCGATTGGGGGCGGCCGGCGCGGCGCGCCGATACGCCGGCGAAAATGCGCAGCTCGGTGCGCCGTCGCGTGTGCCGGGTACCGACGTGGGCCATGCCGATCTGGCGACCGCTGGAAGCGCGCGTGGCGCTGGTGACCGTGCCGATCCAGGCACCGCGTGGATCGGTGACGGGATCGCCCTGCCGCGCCATGGGCACGCGCTCGTCGGCGATCGAGAAGCGCACGATGGACGCCTTGCGCCCGGCCTCGCGCCGCACGTAGGGATCGCGACCGACGAAGAACGGCTTGTGGGCCTTGACGAAGCGACCGAATCCCGCGTCGCCCGGCGTGAGGTCCAGCGGGCCGGCGAGCTCGTGACCGTAGAGCGGGAAACCGGCTTCGGTGCGCGTTGAGTCGCGCGCTCCGAGGCCAACGGGCACGACGCCGTCGTCGGCGCCCGCCTCGAGGATCGCGTCCCACACGGTGCGCGCGGCCTCCGGGTGCACGAAGATCTCGAAGCCGGTCGCCTCGCCCGTGTAGCCGGTGTGGGAGATCTCGACGTCGGCGCCGGCGAGCGTGAAGGCGCGCACGTGGTTCATGCGCATGGCGTCGAGCGCGCGCCGCTCGTCGTCCGTGGCGACGATTCGCTGGAGGACTTGACGCGACTTCGGTCCCTGGAACGCCAGGTCGAGCCGCGCCGAGTCGCCCGCGGCCGGGCTCTTGAGGTCCAGGAGATCGGCGCGCACGGGCAATCGCGCCGCGCCGTCGCCCGAAACGACCTGGTGGACGCCGTCGTTGACGCCCGTCAGCCAGGCCCAATCCTTCGGCGCGTTGGCCGCGTTCACCACCGCCATGAATCGGTCGCGGGCCAGGCGGTAAATGATGAGGTCGTCCAGGCAGTCGCCGTTGGCGTCGAGTAGGTAGGTGTACGCCGCGCGGCCCACCCGAAGGCGGCTCGCGCTGCCGGTGACGACGAGGTCCAGGAACTCGGCGGCATTCGGGCCGGAGACGGCGAAGACGCCCATGTGCCCCACGTCGAACAGCCCGGCCGACTTGCGCACGGCCTGGTGCTCGTCCGCGATGCTGGTGTACCAGACCGGCATGTCCCAGCCGGCGAAGGGGATCAGCTTCTTTGCGTGCTCGGCGTGGAAGGCGTGCAAGGGCGTGTGGTGCAGTTGCTCCGACTCGGGCTCGCGCCACTCGAACGGCTGGGGTCCGTCGCTGGTGGCGGCGACCGGGCGCCGGCCCACGAACCAGGGGCGGGACGCATCGTCGGGAGGCGCGGCGTCAGTCAGCGCCGGCGAATCGCCCTGATGCGCGGTCACCGTGACCGGGCCGCTGAGCTTCCGGCTCGGCTCGTCGGGATCGACGATCACGTAGCCGTCGGATGCCGCCTGGAGCCAGTCGGCCAGCGCATTGGCGCGGTCGGGATCGGCGGCGATCAGGGCGGAGGTTTCCGCTGCCTCGGCGGGTCGAGAAACGATCGCGTTGACAGCATCGCTGCCAGGCGGGCCCGCGAGGGCCACGTGACGCGACTGCCCGGGCTCGAGATCACGCACCCGCCGGTTGGCGACCTCGTCCAGGAACGAAAACACACGAGCGCCACGAACGAGCAGCAGGCCCGACGTGCTCGCCGGCGGATCGGCGGGAGGCGGCCCCTCGGCGTGTCCGCGGCGGGCGAAGTCGAGAACCTCGGCGCGCAACGACTGCATGGCGTCGTAGCCCATGCGCCCGCGGTAGCGCGGGGTCCGTCGGCCGGTGTAAGTCACGCCGTGCATGGCGCGAAACGCGCGCGCCAGGATGCCGGCCAGCGTCTTCATGTCGTCCGCGCCGTAGCCGCGTTGGGTCAGCCAGGGCGTGCCCATGCGAATGCCGGTTGGCGCGGCGAAACCGCGGTCGCCGGGCACCGAGTTGCGATTGGCCACAATGCCCAGGGCTTCCAGCATGCGCACCGCCGGCTCGCCGCGCAGATCGCCTTGGGCTCCGACCCGGCGCAGATTCACGACGAACAGATGGGTATCGGTGCCGCCGTAGGCGACGCCGACGCCCTCGGCATCCAGGGCGTCGACGAGCGCCCTGGCGTTGGCGATGATCTGGTGCTGGGTGCGCTGAAACGCCTCCGTGGCCGCCATCTTGAACATGACCGCCATGGCCGCGATCTTGTTGAGGTGCGGGCCGCCCTGCTCGCCGGGAAACACGGAGCGATCGATGGCGCGCATCAGGTCGCGCCGGTGCGACAGGATCACCGCGCCGCGCGGGCCGAACAGCGTCTTGTGCGTGGTGAAGGTGACGACGTCGGCGATGCCCACCGGCGAGGGATAGGCGCCCGCGACGACCAGCCCGGCCGGATGCGAGATGTCCGCCATCAGCAGGGCGCCCACGTCGTCGGCAATGGCGCGGAACCGCTCCCAATCGGGCGCCCAGGGATACGAGGTGTAGCCGGCGATGATCAACCGCGGGCGGGCGGCTTTGGCGCGCGCGGCGATGTCGTCGTAGTCCAGCTGTGCGTCGGGTCCCGGAATGCGGTAGCTGATCGACTTGAACCGCCGTCCCGAGCGGTTGACGGACGCGCCGTGGCTCAGGTGCCCGCCGTGGGCCAGGGCCAGCCCCATGATGGTGTCTTCGGGGTCGAGCAGGGCTTCCTCGACGGCGTTGTTGGCCGCCGCGCCCGAGAGCGGCTGCACGTTGACCCACAGCCGGTCCGCCGCGACGCGGTCGTTGGCGAATAGGTCCGCGCAGCGGCGCTGCGCCAGCGCTTCCACCAGGTTGCTGAACTCGTTGCCCTGGTAGTAGCGGCGATCGCCGAAGCGCCGGGTGCGGGCGAGCTGCCGGTCGATGTCCGCCAGCGCCGCCTCCTGGTCGCGGATCATCGCGGCCGCCGCATAGCCCTCGGCGTAGATGCTGGTGAAGGGCGACGCCAGCGCGTCGCGCACCGGCTTGGGCGTGAGGCTTTCGGACGGGATCAGGATGAGCTTGTCGCGCTGGCGGGCGTGCTCCCGCTCGATGAGGTCGGCCACCAACGGGTCGACGTCCGAGACGGAGCGATCGAGCGCGAGGTCGGCGTAGGTGGGGTCGAGGGACATCAGGGCATCCTTGAGATCAGCGCCATAAGCGTACGGCGGCTTCGCGAGCGCGACGAACGCCGCCGGCTATTCGACGACCCGGCGGCCTTCGCGGAGGGCTTTGGACCGAGCCTCCTGCATGGTCATGCGCACCCGGCCGCCGAAGCGTTCATTGAGCCAGGGATCGCCGCGAACGTGATAGCCGCCCTTCTCCCAGAAGCCGGGCTCCTCGTGGTCCATGAACTCCAGGCCGCGCACCCACTTGGCGCTCTTCCAGAAGTACAGGCTCGGCAGCACCAGGCGCAGGGGTCCACCGTGCTGTTGCGGCAGCGGGCCGCCGTCGTGGTTGATGGCGAACAGCACGTCGTCCTGGTCGAGCTCGGCAAGGGTGACGTTGGTGGTGTAGCCGGGGTCGGCGTGGATCATCACGTAGTCCGCGCCGGGCAGCGGCTTGATGCGCTTGAGCACCTCGCGCACGTGCACGCCTTCCCAGAGGTTGTCGTAGCGGCTCCAGTGGGTGACGCAGTGGATGTCCGAGGTGATCTCGGTGCGCGGCAGGGACGTGAACTCCTCCCAGCTCCAGCGCGCCTCTTCCTCGACCAGCCCGGTCACGCGGAAGTCCCAGCGGGTCATGTCGTAGGCGGCCGGCTCCTGGTAGTGCAGCACGGGCCACTTCGAGGTGAGGGTCTGGCCGGGCGGAAGGCGCGGCTCGCGCAACTCGGGCGGGCGCGGGCTGACGTCGGGCGTGTCCGGCGCCACGGCGGCGCGGGAGCCAAAGAGCCGGTCGAACATGGTCCGCTCCATGAGCAACGCGTATCTGTTACCCGATGGTACTGCGCAAGTCACCCGGCGGTGCGTGTAATCACGCACACAAGCCTGCGGGGAGCGCCCACGGTTTCAGCCCGCTGGCGAGGAACCTTGCACAAGTTGGGGGTCGTAGCTGCCGACAACCATGGCGGCGATCTCGGCCGCCGTCGCCTCGGCGCGCCCGTGCCCCGGAACGTCGTGCGCCAGGATCACGATGGTTACGGGGCCGGTCGAGAGGTAGACGACCCCGGCGTCGTTCGAGATGCCGGCGAGGTCGCCGGTCTTGTGGGCCACGGCGGTGCCCGCGGGCAGCCGGGCGGGGATGCGGTTGTTGCGCGTCTCGCCGAGCAGCAGGGTGCGCATGCCCTGCACGTCGGCCAGCGTGCGCGACCAGTGCGCCGGCCGCATGCCGAGCGCAACCTCCAGCAGCCTGGCCGCCTCGCGCGCCGTCGTCACCGGCTGCGTGGTGAACACGTCGGTGGCGGTGAGGCCGAGCTGACCCAGCGTCCACTGCATGTTGGCGTAGCCGATGTGATCGGCAAGCAAGACGGCCGCCGAGTTGTCGCTGAAGGTCATGGTCCGCTCCAGCGCGCGTTCGATCGTGAGGCGCTGGCCGGGCGCGAGCGTCGCCGGGGGGGCGACCCGTTCGAGCACGCTCTCGTTCATCTCTAGCATGGTGTCGAAATCAAGACCGATGACCGCGCGCTGGCGGTAGGCCTCGACGAGCAAGGGCAGCTTCCACAGGCTCGCCGCCCGCACCACGGCGTCGGCATTGATGGCGACCTCGGCGTCCGAGCCGGAGGGGGCCGCGTAGACGGCCCAGTTGCCCGGCTCGCCGGCCAGGCGGGCGTTGATGGCGGTCTCTAGCTGGTCGCCGACGGTGTTTCCAGCCGCCTCGGTCAGCGCCGCCGCCGAGTCCACCGAAGCCAGCGCCGCCTCCGGCATCACGCCGACCTCCCGCAGCACCTCGTCCAGCAGCACCGACGTCACGCTGCCGGGCGCCGGGAGTCCCTCCACCTCGTCGATCCAGTGCTGCAAGACGCCGCGCTGGAATCGCTGCGCCACGAATGGCCCCAGCCGCTCTGGGCGGGACATCGGCAGCCCCCACCGATCGCGGGAATGGTCGGCGGTCCAGACGAGGCGACCGATGGGGTCGGGGTTGGACTCGAACACTCCGCGGATCGCGTCGTCGGTGAGCCAGCCGGTGCGAATCTCGACGGCGTGCTGGAACGACGTTGAGCCGTCGTCCTCGATGGGGCGGGGCACCTGGCGCGCGGCGTAGAGCCAATCGGTGTGCCCCTCGCGGTCCATGATCTCCAGCGCGTTCGCCAGAACGACCCGACCCTCGGCCGCCTTCCATTGCAGCAGGCCGTAGCGCAGGGCCTGGTACTCGAACCCATTGGCCGTGAATGTCGCGCTGCGCGGCGGACCCAGCACCGGCAGGCCGCCGAGGCCGCGGTAGCTATCCCACCACGTGACGTCGCCGACGTTGCGAACTTCGTAGCCGCGCCCGGCCTCATCGCTGGCTTGCGGGTAGTGACGGCCGTTTGCGATGGGAAAGTCGTGCTCCGGCGCGGTGGTTGTGGTGTCTGCGGCCGCGGGCGCGGCTGTTGCAGACCCCGCGAACACGGGGAGCAGCGCGGACGCGGCGCCCAACGCCAGCACGCGACGCCGGCCGATAGGGCGAGGGATCAGCGGCGTGCCTCCCCTGGAGCGCTGCCAGCGAACCTTACGCCACACGCGGCACGCGGGCACCTTGGCATCTCATGGGACGACGAGGTGTCCGGTGGACGGGAACGGGGGCGGCCTATCCGAGCGGGTCGGTGCGTGGACCGAAGGTCTGCAGCGGCTGGTCGAGCGGCGGGAAGACGTCGGCCATCGAGGGCTTGACCGTGCCGCTCGGATCGTCGGGCTCGTGCACGAAGGTCATCACGCGGAAGCGAACGTCGGCTGGAGCGCGCTCCAGCTCGGACTCCGGGATCAGCAGCAGCACGCGCCGCCCGTCGATGAAGGCGATGGCGTTCGACGGAAGCGCCTGCGAGGGCGCCAGCGCGACCCGGCGCTGGATGCGCCACACGGGATCGAGGGTCGGCAAGTAGATGAGCTCATACCACTGATCGGTGCCCTGGTAGAGGTCGAAGTCCCGCACGCGGGGCCTCCAGTCGTCCGCCGGGTCGTCATTGGCTTCGAGCGCCAGCGACACGCGCCATCCAAGCGCGGAATCGGCCAGCGGGATCGGGTCGACCATCTCGATGATGGCGGCCACATAGTCGCCCTCCACCGCTCCGCTCAGACCACCCACGGTGAAATACGTCCGGCGCAGAATGTCGAGCCCGACGCTGTCGATGGCGGCCGAGCCCAGGGCGACGCGCTGAATGTCGGCGAAGCCGAATCCTTCCGTCGGCGATAGGTTGGTGATGTCGAAGTAGTCCTCCTGCGCGTCGCGATCGAACGTGCGCACGGCTGGATCGGCAGGGCTGACGCTGAAGGCGGTGCGGTGAGGCGAAATGCCGAGCACGACGACGCCTGAATCGACCTGCCCGGCCAGCGACACCGTGATTGGGCGCACCCGCCAGAGGGTTTCCGCGTCGGTGCGCACGAGCACGAACGCGGCGGTCCGCGTGGCGCCGGCGTGCAGGGTTTCGCCGGCCACCGTGTCGGGAGCGAGCGTGACCGAGCCCGAACTGCGCACCACGCGCGCCGTGAAGTCGCCCTCCTCGCCGATATTTGTGACCGCGCAGGCGGTCTCCCGCACGACCACCGCCTCGACCCACTCGAGCTGGCTGGGACACTCCACCACCGCAAGTGCCGGACGGGAGCCGTCCGGGCGCGAAATCTCCGGCAGCGCCAACTGGTAGTCCTCGACCTCGCCGAACTCCCAGCTCCCGCTGCCGTCCCACGGCTCGCCGGCGAGGCTTTCGCGAGTGAGCACCACGCGCATCCATGCCCCTTCGGGCAACACCTGGCCGTCCAGCATGGAGAAGCTCGGACTGACGAAGGTCTCGGACGCCCCCGGCTCGAGCTCCACTTCCCAGTCCTGCAAGACCCATTCCGCCGGGCTCGTCCAGCGGCCGTCGCGATCGATGTCGATCAAGACATTGATACGGCGCGGACCGGCGGGCGCGGCAGGGCCGAGGGTGACCGCGACGGTGAGCTGCGCCAGGGCCCGCGGCGGCGCGAGGCTCACCGAGAGGCCAAGCACGCCGTCGTCCCCTGCGTCCTGGTTGACCAGGTTGGGCACGCCGTCGCTGTCGGCCTGGTCGTCGGCGTCGGACTCGGTCGTCACGCTGGAACCGAGCCGGTCGAGCCCGGGTCGGCGGACGTGGGCACCCGGGCCTTCGGCCGTGAGCGACGACAGCCGGGTTGGAAATCGCCCGATCACCCGTGGATTCGGATAGCCGGCGGAAACGCCGTCGGGCGCGTCGCCAAAGTCGGCCAGGGGTCGCGGAGTCGGGGTATCGGCGGCCAGCGGCGTGGGCTCTGGCGCTGGGGCAGGGGTCGGTGTAGCCGCGGGTGTTGACGCGATCGCGGCTGGCGATGGCGCGGCGGTCGGGGCCACGTCATCGGGCGTCGTCTCGCAACCGCCCAGCGCAAGGAGGGCCAGCAGACCCGGCACGCAAAGGGCCGCGCGCCATCCAGAGAGGGTGTCCCGCGCTCCACCCAACCGCGCCAGGACCGGCCGATGGGCCTGGACACTCGCCCGCGCGGCCATGCGCCTCAGCGAGCTAGGTGGAGGTCACCGAAGCGCGTGTCGCGCCGTTTGGCCGCGCCGCGCGCGCCGGCTCGGGCGCATAGGTGGCGTAGGAGTCCGGCGTCTCCCACAGGGTCACACCCACCACCGGCAATCCAAGCTGCCGCACCTGCTGAAACAGCATGCGGGCCATGTTCTCGGTGGTGGGGTTTTCGTCCATCACGTAGGCGCGCTGGCCGAGGCTCTCAATCGCCTCGATCAGCGGGTCGCCGCGCTGCAGGATCATGCGATGGTCGAGATTGGCGTTGATCCACGATTCGACGGTGCGCCGCACGTCGCGGAAATCGGCGACCATTCCCAGGTCGTCCAGCGAATCGGCCCGAAGGCGAATCTCAGCGCGACCGTTGTGACCGTGGGGCTGGTTGCACTTGCCCTCGTAGTCCATCAGCCGGTGGCCGAAGCAGAAGTCGATGTGCTTGACGATTTCGTACATGACAGGCCTCCGCTAGCTCACGAGACGGTGCGGCCGCCATCGACCGGGATCACGGCGCCCGTCACGAAGTCGGTGCCCTCGACGAGATAGAGAATCGTCTGGGCGATGTCTTCCGGGTGCCCGATGCGTCCCAGGGGCGTGGCTTGCTCCACCGCGCGAATCGTCTCCTCGTCGAAGTCTGCCGGCATCAGGATAGGCCCCGGGGCCACGGCGTTCACCTGGACGTGGGGCGCGAGCTCCTTGGCCATCACGCGGGTGAGCGCCACGACGCCGCCTTTGGCGACGAAATAGGGCGCGTAGTTCACGTAAGGACGCTCCACCGCCCAGTCGGCGACGTTGACGATCTTGCCCCGCCCCTGCGCCTGCATGTGCCGCCCGAACAGCCAGCATCCCAGGTAGGGCCCCTTGAGATTGACGGCGATGTTCCGATCGAAATCCGCCTCGTCCAGCTCGGCGAAGGGCGTCGGGTCGTAGATGGACGCGTTGTTGAGGAGCACCTCGACCGACCCGAACTGATCCACCGCCGCGTCGAGGATGGCCTGCACGCCGGCGCGGGTCGAGACGTCCGCCTGGACGGCCAGGCTGCCCACGCCCCGCTCCTGAAACTCGGCGACCGCCGCCTCGGCTTCGCGCGCCGACGTGCGGTAGTTCACCACGATGTTGGCGCCGCGCTCGGCCAGGCGCCCGGCGACATGGCGTCCCACGCGGATCGCGCCGCCGGTGACGACGACTGTGGCGCCTTGAAGATCCATGGACGACTCGTTGGTGCGCGACCGCCGTGGTCGCGCGAAGAGGCAGTGCGGTCGCCTCTAACCTAGCATGGGTTCCGCGCGGGGCGGTGGTCGTTCCCGCACACGCCGGGAGCACACCGAATGCCGCAGCCGCGCACCGTCGCCGCGCTGGTGAGCGGACTCGACAGCGCGATCATGGCGGGCTTGCTGGCGCAAGAGTTCGACCAGGTTGCGCCGCTATTCGTGCGGGCCGGGCTCAAGTGGGAAGACGCCGAGCGGAACGCCCTGGAGCGGTACTTCGAGGCCCTGGGCGACGCTTCCGTGGAGCCGCTCGTGGAGCTGGACCTCGGCGCGCGCTCACTCTACGGCCATCATTGGAGCACCGGCGGCGAGGCGGTGCCCGACGCCAGCCGGCCCGACGAGGAGTGGTATCTGCCGGGCCGCAACCTGCTGCTGCTGAGCACGGCGGCGACCTATGGCGCGATCCACGGCATAGCCCACGTCGCCATCGGCAGCCTCGCCAGCAACCCGTTTCCGGACGCCCGGCCCGAGTTCTTTCGCAGCCTGGAGCAGTCGGCGGGCCTGGCGCTGGACGCGCCGGTGCACATCCTCACGCCGCTGGCCGGCATGCACAAGGCGGACGTGATCCGCGCCGGCGCCCACCTGCCGGTCCAGCACGCGCTGTCATGCGCCGATCCGGTGGACGGCGGCCACTGCGGCGTGTGCGGCAAGTGCGGCGAACGCCGCCGCGGGTTCATCGACGCCGGTGTGGACGACCCGACCAGCTACGCGCGGCTTGGTCCCCTTTAGCCGCCGCGGGGACGGGTGGCCGACCAGAGCTGCTTGATGCCGGGACGGTCGACTTCCGGGAAGGGGTTGAACGGCGTGCAGTCCGTAAGCACCAGACCCGCTTGCGCCAACGCCGTCCGCACCTCCCCGTCCTCGAACCACCGCGCCCGCAAAACCGAGCGGCCGCGCTCGACGGTTTCACCGGACCGGCGCTCGACGGTCAGGTGCATGGCGACCCACGGTTCGTCGTCGTCCCAGGCGTAGCGCCGATCGATGGTGAGCCCAGGTCCACGGTCGGTGCCGGGCTGGCGCCACAGCGCCTCGAATCCAGCGCGCGTGTTCAGGTCGAACACGAACGCGCCTCCGGGACGCAGGTGCGCGGCAACGCGCTGGAACGTGCGCGTGAGGTCGGCTGGACCGGCCAGGTGGTTGAGCGACGCGTAGAGACACGTCACGGCGTCGACGGGCTTGGGCAGATCGAACGAGCGCATATCGGCGTGGACGAGCGCTATGGGACACGCGGCAGCCTCGGCCTTGGCCCGCGCGACGGCGAGCATGGCTTCCGACAGGTCGAGTCCAGTGACGGCGACGCCGCGCGACGCCTGCAGCAGCGCGTGCGTGCCGGTGCCGCAGGCGACATCGATCAGGTCGCGGGGCGGTCCACCCAGCAACTGCGCCAGTCGCTCGTCGACCCGCGGCGCGACTAGATACGCGTACTCGGCCCCGTAGGTCTGCTGCCACTGGTCGTAGACCGAGGCGAACAGGGTGTACCCGTCGGCATCGGACGCGGCGTCCGCCTCCATCGCCGAATTCAGCTGCCGCGCAGCCACTCCGGCAGGAGGCCTTGCGCCAGGGCGTCGGTCCAGGTGACGTGCGACTCGGCGGCGTTCCCGCCGCTGACCTCCGCGGCGACGAGCTGCGGCGCACGAATGGCGCCGTCGCGAACGGTCACGTTGCGGGCGACGATGGCCTCCGCGGCCCGCGTGGACACGCCGGCGTCGATGTCGTGGGCTTCGATGCGGGCGCCGCGAACGATGCGCGCGCGCACCGACTTGACGCGCAGGAGCCCGATGACCTCGACCTCCTTGGGCGTGGTCAGCGTCGTGTTGGGGGCTTCGAGTCCTTCGGCGGCGAGCGCCGCATCCACGATGGTCGGTCCGTCGATGCTCAACTCGTCGCCCTCGATGACGACGGTGAAGCCGGGAAAGACGATCGGCGTCTCGACATGCGTCACATCCGCCGGAATGCGGAGCTCCTGGCGGCCGTCCACCGTCTCGACCTGGCACCCCGGCGGGACGATGGAGCCCCGGGGGGAGCGCGCCGGCTTGACCTCCCGGTAGAAGACATCCCCGGTCATGAGCGTTGACTCCTGCTCGTGGCGCGCCTTGAGCATAGACCGGGCGTGCGCCGCGCTCCACTCCGCGTGCTAGGCACGGTCGAGCCATTCGTCCACAAGCCGGGTCTGCTCGTCGGCGGACAGCCGGTAGTCGCGGCCGGTCGCGGCGCGCTGGCGGGTGGCCTCGTGGAGACATATGGCCGCGGCCACGGACAGGTTGAGGCTGCGCACCATGCCTACCGTGGCGATGCTCATGACCTGATCGGCGGCGGCGAGCGCTGCCTCGGAGAGCCCGCGATGCTCGTTGCCGAACATCAGGGCCAGCCGCGGCGCCGTGAGATCGGTTGCGGCAAGGTCGCCCCCCTGCGGCGGCGGGGCGGCGGCTGCCAGCACGTGACCCGACGCGCGCAGCGCTCTCAGGCACTCGGCAGTCGAGCGGTGCACGGTAAAGCTCAGCCACTTGTTGGCCGAGGCGGACGAGGCCTTGCCGACGCGGCGCGGCCCGAACGGCGCCTCGTGCTCGAACACGAGGTGGACCTGCTGCACGCCGAATGCGTCGCAACTTCGAAACACGGCCTCGGCGTTGTGCGGATCGTGAATGTCCTCGAGCACAACCGTCAGGCCGGCCTGCCGGGCCGCCGCCACGGACCGCAGACGGTCGATGCGGCGTGCAGTCGCCATCGCGGACCTCCTCCGGCTGCCCGGTCGATTCTTGCCTAGGCCGACGCCCCCAGCGCAGCGGGATTGATGCACCAGCGCGGCGGCTCTCCGGCGAGGACGCGCTGAATCTCCGCCGCCGCGTGCAGCGCCATTCGCCGGTTGGACTCCACCGTGAGTCCGGCAAAGTGGGGCGTCAGCAAAACGTTGGGCGCTTCGAGCAATGGACTCGAAAGCGGCGGCTCGTCGGCGAAGACGTCGATGGCCGCCCCGGCGATGCGTTCGTCCCAGAGCGCTTCGGCCAACGCGGCCTCGTCCACCACCGGCCCGCGACAGGTGTTGACCAGCACGGCCGTCGGCCGCATCGCGGCCAGCGCCTCGGCGTCGATGAGGTGCCGCGTGGCCGGCGTGAGCGGAACGTGCAGCGACACCAGGTCGGCCTGCCGCAGCAGCTCGGGCAGCGTGGCCGTCAGCTCGATCCCCTCGTCCGTTACGTCCTCCGGCGTGAGATAGGGATCGAAGATCAGCCCCCGCATGCCGAACCCGTGGACCAGCGCGTGAATCACCTTGCGCCCGATTCGCCCACCGCCCACGACGCCCGCCGTGCGTCCGTCCAGCTCGTGCACCGGGAGGATCATCGCCGGCCGCCACTTGCCCGCGCTCACGATGGCGTCCTGGACCGCCAGCCGCTTGAACGCCGCCAGCGCCGCCGTCACCGCGTGTTCGGCCACCGCCGTGGCGTTGGCCTCGGGCGTGAAGCTGACCGGAATGCCGCGCGCCGTCGCGTGATCCACGTCGATGGCGTCCACTCCCACCCCGTGCTTCTGGATATGGCGCAGGCGCGGCGCCGCATCGATGACCCGCGACGTGATCGGCGCTACCCGCACCAGCATGGCGTCCACGTGCCTTGCCTTGCGCATGATGGCGCCCTCGCCGGGGGCGGCGGGCGTGACGACCCGGGCGAACTTTCGCAGGTATTCGATTCCCGCCGGGTCGATGGACTCGGTCACCATCACCGTCGGGCGATCGCCGTCGGTCATGCGGCCGACCCGCCGGTCGCATGCATGAGGTCCGTGTACTTCAGGGCGTTTCCGGTGTTGAGCAGCACCACGGTCTCCTCGCGGGTCAGGTCGCCGCGATCGAGCAGCCGCCGCAGCGCCGGCAGCAGCGCGGCGCCCTCGGGACAGGCAAAGACGCCTTCGCTTTCGGCCAGCTCCGACATGGCCGCCATGAGTTCGTCGTCGCTCACCGCGACCGCCGTTCCGCCGGTCTCGCGGATGGCCCGCAGCACCAGGGCATGGGCGAAGGGCAGCGGCACCCGCAGCCCGGGCGCCACCGTGTGCGCATCGGCCACACGCTCCGCCGTCGCGGCGCCCGCCTCCCACGCGTCCACGATGGAGGCGCATCCGGCGGCCTGCACGGCGATCAGTCGCGGCGGCGGCCCATCGAGCCAGCCCATCTCGTCGAGCTCGCGCATGGCCTTCCAGATGCCGATGAGGCCCACGCCGCCGCCCGTCGGGTAGAGCACGGCGTCCGGCGGCTTCCAGTCGAACGCTTCGGCGATCTCGAGCCCCATGGTCTTCTTGCCCTCGACGCGGAAGGGCTCACGCATGGTGGAGGCGTCGAACCAGCCGGAGCGCGCGGCGCGCTCGTTGACGATCCGCGCGGCGTCGCTGATGAGGCCGTCGACCTCGGTGACGTCGGCGCCGTAGGCAACGCACTCCGCCTTGATGGGCGGTGGCGTGTCAACCGGCATCACCACGTGGATCGGCAAGCCGGCGGCGGCGCTGTAGGCGGCCCAGGCGCTGCCGGCGTTGCCCGCTGTGGGAATGGCCAGCTCGCGCACGCCCAAGGCCGCGGCGGCGGCGACCCCGACGGCGGCGCCGCGGGCCTTGAAGGTTCCCGTCGGATTCGCGCCCTCGTCTTTCAGCCAGAGGTGGGGCATGCCGAGCCGCTCGCCAAGCCGCCGCAACGGCAGCAGGGGCGTGTCACCCGCGCCAAGGTCCGGTCCTCCACCCGCAGCCAGCGGCGGCAAGAGCTCGCGAAAGCGCCAGATGCCACGCGACCGGCGGGTTACCTCATCCGGCGTAATGGCGCGCGCGACCCGGCGCAGGTCGTAGCGCGCGAGGAGCGAGTGCCCGCATTCCCGGCAGACCGTGTGAATCTGCCGCGGGTCGTGCTCGCGGTCGCACGCGCTGCACGCCAGCGTCTCCAAGTAGTCATGCGCTTGCGGTCTGCTCGACACCGGTCCCGAGGTCAGTTGCTCCCGGCAGGCCGCGAGCGTATCGCACCACCATGACCCCGATCCGGATCGACTCCGGTCCAAGTCGCCGCGGGCCTACTAAACTTGGGGACGCGCGAGTGGATGTGCCGGCGCTGGCCGGCGTGAGGAGCATGACCCCTGAGCACGCTATCCGTCGTGGGCACCGGCTATGTCGGGCTGACCGTTGGCGCGTGCTTCGCGGACCTCGGACACGAGGTGACCTGCCTGGACATCGACGAGGCGAAGATCGAATCGCTGCGCGCGGGACACGTGCCGATCTACGAGCCGGGCCTGGAAACGTTGATCGATCGCGGCGTGCGCGCGGGCCGGCTGCGGTTCTCCACCGACTACGACGAGGCGATTCCCGGTCGCGAGTTCATCTTCATCGCCGTCGATACGCCGACGGGTGCGGCCGGGGAGGCCAGCCTGGTGGGCGTCGACGCGGCTGTTTCGTCGCTCGCGTCCCGCATGACGGCCGGCGCGACGGTCGTCACCAAGAGCACCGTGCCCCTGGGCACGGGCGACCTGATCTCACGGATCCTGCACGAGCACGGGGCCGACGACTTTCCAGTGGTGTCGAATCCGGAGTTCCAGCGCGAGGGGTCGGCGATCCAGGACTTTCTCAAGCCGGATCGGGTCGTGATCGGCTCGGGCGACGAAGCCGCCGCGCGGCGCGTGGCCGAGCTGTACCGAACGTTCGACTGCCCCATCATCATCACCGACCTGCGCACCGCCGAGATGATCAAATACGCCTCGAACGCCTTCCTGGCCACGCGCATCTCGTTCATCAATGAAATGGGCGCCATCTGCGAGGCCCTGGGCGCCGACGTCGAGGTCGTCGGACACGGCATGGAGCTCGATCGTCGCGTAGGACGGGGCTATCTGAACGCCGGCATCGGGTGGGGCGGAAGCTGCTTCCCGAAGGACGTGCGCGCCCTCGAGCACATGGCCCTGGTGCACGGCTGCCACCCGCAGCTATTGCGCGCCGTGATGGAGATCAATCGGGACGCGCGGCATTCGGCGGTGCGCAAAATTCGAGATGGGCTGGGCGATCTGCGCGGCCGCACGGTGGCCGTGCTCGGCCTTTCGTTCAAGCCGAACACCGACGACGTGCGCGACGCCCCGGCGGTGGACATCATCCACCTGCTCACGGGCGAAGGGGCCGAGGTGCGCGCCTACGACCCGGTGGCCGGACCGCGGGCGAAGGAGGAGCTTGGTGATCGGATGACGCTGACGGCGTCACCCCTCGAGGCGGCGCAAGGCGCCGACGCGGTGCTGATCACCACCGAGTGGAACGAGTTTCGAGAGCTCGACTGGGCCGCGATGCAGGCGGCGATGCGCGGCAATGTGCTGGTGGACGGCCGCAACATGCACGACCCCGCGCGCATGGCCCAGCTTGGGTTCGCCTACTACGCCATGGGCCGCTCGCCGCGTGCGTCGGCCCACGAGACCATGGCCTCCGTGGCCAGCGGCGCGTAGGCGGCGATGCGGCGACGGCCGCGGCTGCCAGCCACGCGTCCAATCCCGCCCCGCGCGGCGGCCAACTAGGCCGGGCGCCGCATGCAGGACTCGGATCGAACGGTAGGACGCGGCAGCGAACTTTTCGTCGGCATGCTGGTGGTGGCGTTCCTGGTGTTCCTGCTGTGGTTCCTGCTGCTCCGGCCGGAGGATCCCAGCACGGCCGAGCCCGTGCCGACGCAGTCGCCGGTGGTGAGCCCGACGGCGATCATCGACGACCCCAACCGGGCGTTCCAGAACGTGATCGCGACCCCGACGCCCAACCCCACCCCAACGGCGACGCCGGTGGCGCGCCCCACGCCGACTCCCACGCCAACCGTCTACACGGTGCAGGCCGGCGACACGCTCTCCGCCATCGCGGGGCGATTCGGATTGACGGTGGAAGAGCTCGTGCAAGCCAACCGGCTGGTAGATCCCGACAGCCTGCAGATCGGTCAGCAGATCACCATTCCGTCGGAATAGCCGCGCCCGCGGCGCCCACCGAGTGATGCGCGCACCGGCTCGCACGCACCGCGCCCTCGCCATCGCCGCCCACGTGCTGTTTTGGATGTCGCTCTACGTCTACGTGCCCGTGTTGCCGACCTATGCCCGCGACCTGGGGGCTTCGCTGGGGATGGTGGGGCTGATCGTGGGCGCCTACGGCCTGACGCAGCTCCTGTTGCGCATTCCGATCGGGGTGTGGTCGGACCGCGTGGCGCGCCGCAAGCCATTTCTGATTGGCGGCATGCTGGCCAACGCGGCGGGGGCGGCGGCGCTGGCGCTGTCGCCCGTGGCCTGGCTGCTGGTCGTCGGGCGGGCGGTGACCGGCGTGGGCGCATCGACTTTCGTAATCGCCTCGGTGCACCTGGCCGAGTTTTTTCCCAGCCGGACGGTGGCGCGGGCGACCGGCATCGCCGTGGGGCTGAGCGCGGCCAGCCAGGTCGTGATCATGCTGATCGGCGGCGCGGTGGCCGACGCAGGCACGGTGGCCACGACGTTCTGGGTGGCCGTCGGGCTTGGCCTGGCCGGGATAGTCGTGCTGCTGCCGCTGCCGGATCACGCGCGCGCTCCGCAGGAACAGCCGCCGCAGGTCCAGGCGCTGGCGCGCGCGGGCACGCAGCGCAGCACCCTGGTAGCCGCGACGCTGGCCGCCCTGCTGCAATACGCGCAGTTTGGCCTCACGTTCGCTTTTGTTCCGCTTTGGGCGGACTCGCTCGGCGCGAGCAACTTCGACCTGGGGCTGCTCGGGACCGTCGCCGTTACGGCCAACGGCCTCGGCGCGCTGGTCCTGGTGGTGGCCGGGGCGCGGCTGAACGGCCGCCTGGCCGCCGTGTTCGGGTTTCTCCTGACGGCGATATCGAGTCTGCTGATTCCGATTCTGCCGAACCTGGCGGTGCTCACCCTGGTGCAGGGGATCGGAGGATTCGGTCGCGGGCTGGTGTTCCCGGCGCTGATGGCGCACAGCATCGAGCGCGCGGCGCCCGCCGAACGCGCCACGGCGATGGGCGTGTTTCAGGGCGTCTACGCGCTGGGCATGTTCCTCGGCCCCGTGAGCGCGGGCGTCCTGGGCGAGTGGCTGGGGCTTGACCGCGTGTTCCTGCTGATCGGTGCGCTGATGGTTCTGGGGGCGCTGGCGGCGGCCCGATTCGTGACGCACGGAGACGACCGGTTGTAGCAACAATATGAAGCAATGTGGGATGCCGCAGAAGGACGACGGCGATTTTGTTCCCAAATCTCTTAGACGGTGAATGTGGGGCGTGCTAGCATTCCGCCCCCGCGAACGGCGGGACTTCAGCGAGGTGCGTGGTGCGGCGCAAGCTGCAAAAGCGAGCGTTTCGCGATATCGACCGCGGCGCCCTGGGCGCGATGCTGTTCAGCGCCCGCAAGCGCAAGCGCCTGACGCAGGCTGAGCTGGCCAGCCGCATCGACCGCGACCGTCCGTGGGTGAGCGATGTCGAGACGGGCAAGATCCTGCACGTGCCGGACAACGATCTGGACGCGGTGGCGGAGATTCTTGGGCTGGAGGTGGCGATGCTCCGCCGGGCCCGCGCACAGTCCGCTCCGCGTGGGGCGGGCGCCGCGCCGGCGGCGAGCGGCACCGTCGACCGCGGCTGCGGCATGTGCGGCGCGTCCAATCCCTGGGACGCCCGGTTTTGCGTGAACTGCGGCGAGCGGCTCCCGTTGGAGGCGGTCTGCGACACCTGCGGCCGCATCATTCGCGCCGACTCGCGCTTTTGCGCCTACTGCGGCGAGCCGGTGGCCAGCGCCATGCCGGCGACGCAGGCGTAGTCCCAATCATCCAACCAAGGCCGCCGGACCCCGGCCGGGTCATATACTGCGAAGCGGGACGCACTCGAACGAGGGGCACGCGACCATGACTGAAGGTGCGACGAACGGGGCCCAGCGGCACAATGCGCCCCTTCGCATCACGATCGAAATCGACCGACCGCAGGTCGGGCTGGGCAAGGCGAGCGGCCACATGCGCGGCGCCGTCCGCGAAGTGCTGCTGAGCCTGCGCGAAGTGCTGGACGCCGGCATTCAGACGCTCGATCCGTCGGAGCGTAAGGCCTCCTCCGCCGAGCAGATCAAGATCGAGTAGCCCGGCGCCGTCCAGCCAATCGCCGGCCGGCGGGCCGGGCTCGCTGCTTGGTGTGAAGTTGCCTAAATGCCGTTGGCTTTTGTGACGATTCCAACGGACGCGGCCGCCGGCCCGGCCTAAGGTTGGGGTGCTTGGATAAGTCACCTCCCCTCAGGGGCGAGCAATAGTGACCGACAACCTGACGCACGCAACCGACGACGATTTCCAACAGGAAGTCCTCGAGGCGGACGGCCTCGTGGTCGTCGATTTCTGGGCTGAATGGTGCGCGCCGTGTCGTATGCTCGCGCCGACGTTTGAAAAGCTGGCCGGCGAGTTCGCCGGACGCTTGAAGTTCGTGAAGGTGGACGTCGACGCAAGCCCCGACGCGCCGAACGACCACGGCGTTCGCGGCATCCCGACGCTGATCCTCTTCCGGAACGGCCAGGAAGTCGATCGAGTCGTGGGCGTCCTGCCGGAAAGCCGCCTGCGGGCACAGCTGGAGGGTCACCTCCAGCCCGCCTAGGCGCCTTCCCGGACTTCATCCGGGTGCAAGGCCTCCGCCCGGCCTTGCACCCGGATTTCTTTAACGAGGTCCGAAGCAGGACGTGGGCTTTACCCCAATCCGTTCGCCCTGAGCCTGTCGAAGGGGAGATCGGACGAATTGGGGGCCATGCATGCCATGGGGCCTGATTTGTTCAGAGGTTGCTTTGCTCAGGCCCGGCCGTCCGGGATGCGCCACGCGGCGCGGGCGGTGCGGCTGAAGATCCACTCGCGGTCGCCGTCGGTCAGCCACGGCAGCTCCCACGCGGACGTGAACGCCTGCCCATAGGTCGCGTGGGCCAGACAGACCGGCCAGTCGCTGCCCCACATGACGCGCGACGCCCCGAAGGCGTTGAGCATGCGCTGGATGAAGGGCCGGGCGCGCACGTAGGGATAGGCGTCGCCGGTGTTGTGGGGATAGCCCGAGAGCTTGACGTAGACGTTGGGCAAACGGGCGAGGTCCAGCAGATTCTCCAGCGAGTCCGGATCGTCGTAGTCCGGAAACCCCAGGTGATCGACGACGACGGTGACGTCGGGATGCCGGGTCGCCATGGCCGCGGCCTGGGGCAACTGGCGCCACTGGATGAGCAGCCCGATGGTGGCGCGCGTCTCGGCGGCGGCCTCCCACAGCCGGTCCTGCGAGCGGTCGTCCAGCCAGCGCGTCGCGGGATCCTCGGTCGCCGCCAGGCGAATGCCGCGATAGCCGGGCCGCTGCATGAGCTCCCGCAGTTGCCGGGGCGCTTCGCCGTCCATCGGATTCACGCGCCCGGCGACGACGAAGCGATCCGGATGCGCCTCGGCGGCCTGCGCCAGGTAGGCGTTGTCCCACAGATAGAGACGCGGCTGAATCAGCACCGTCCAGTCCGCGCCGCCGACCTCGTCCTGCGCCGCGAACAGGTCTTCCGGCGACGCTTCCTGCTCCGTGTCGAAGTTGGAGTCCGGGTGCTTCGGAAAGCGCGGATCGCGGACGGTCCAAACGTGGACGTGCGATTCAACCAGGTCCATGGTCGGAATTCCTCAGCACCATCGGCGCATGATGCCAGGCCGACGCGGATCGACGGCGATTAGAGGCTAACGGCGCGAATCCTGCTGCTTCGTTCGATTCGAAAGACGTAGGGCGGCTCGGTGTCTTGTACGCGCTCGATCATCCGAGGAAGCGCCCAGAGAAACACTCGTGTAGCTTCCCAGGCCTGAGCGCTCGCGCCCCAGAGATAGAACACCGAGGCCTTGTGCTGCCTGACCGCCTCACGCGTGACGCCAACTCGGTGGAAGCGATAGTCCTGCGTCACGGCCACCCAGCCCCGTTCGGCCACCGGCTCCATCCAGGCATCGTCCGGGAGCGATTCCCGCCCCCGGCCAAAGACTTCCTGGTGATAGCGAATCTCGACCGGGAAGCGCTTGAAGGCTAGGAGGGCCTGCGGTATCTGCACGCCGACGCACCTATCGAAGAAGAAGGTCAAGCAGCCTCGAGTTCCAGCCCCTCGAACTCCAGGCCGGCGACCACCTCGCAAGCCTCGAGGCCGAAGTCTTCGCTGATCTCCTCAACCGACTCGCCAGCCTCCTTGCGACCGCGCATGGCCCAGGTCGGAATCCCGCGCACGCTCGGCGCCCCGAATGAGACGCGTGGATCGATTTGCACCGGAGAGCTCCGGCCGGCCACGTGCCAGCGGAGCGCCAAACCATGCTCGTAGTCGAACGTATGGAACCTCTCGCCGAGCAATTCGGCCCAGGCCAGTTGCCCTTGCTCGTCGCCGATGACTACCTCGGTGAATTCCGAAAGCTCCTGAAGGTCCCCCCACTCCCGCAGAATCCGCGAACCCTCCGTGTAGAAGCGCTCGGCGGCGAACGGATATTCAGTCTGCAGCAGCGCTTGAAAGTAGGCGCGCGCGTTCCGCAGGTTCTTCAAGCGGACGCCGTAGCCCCTGAATACGGCAACGAACGCCACTTCGACAGCCTCGAAGTAGTTCAGGCGTTCTCCGGCCTTCCGTCGAGGAAGGGTCGGCGGGGACGTCTGACCTCCCCGAAACCAATAGCCGATGGTCTGGGCCTTAGCCTCTGAGTAGCGGGCCGCCTCAGCGACGCTATACGTCGGCAGCGTCAGCCGCTTGCGCCAGAGGTCGGACCCCTCAAGCGATCCGGATGGCCAGTCCACAATCCCAGCCACACGCGGCGGGTCCGAAACGGATACCACTATCGATGGTCCTCCGCTGCTGCGCTCGCGTGTCACAGGTTACCCCGTCGGTCTATCCGCATCCGTGCCGCGCTTCCCACGCTGCGTGCAGCGTGGGCCACTGGACCAAGCTTGTAGGGGCCTAGATTCGCGCCTTCGGAAACTTCCGGAGAATCCCTCCGTCATTCCGGCGGAGAGCCTGCCCCGTACTTGATACGGGGCCGGAATCCAGTCCGGTCTAGTCTGGAGGCACGTCGAATGCTCGGCGTCGGGCGGGTCTAAGGCCCGCCCCTACCGGACTCTGCAGAGGTCTCCCAGCGCGGGAATGACGAAACCTCTGCCGCCTGGCCCAGCGGCCAACGGTTACAACAACAAGTACGGCTGCTCGATGAGCTCCCGGATGCGGGCGAGGAAGCGGGCGGCGGGGGCGCCGTCGATGACGCGGTGGTCGAAGGTGAGGCTGAGGGTGACCGAGAGTTGGGCGACGACCTCGCCGTCGCGGGCCACGGCCTTCTCGCGCAGCGCGCCGACGCCCAGGATGGCGGACTCCGGCGGGTTGAGCACCGGGGTGAAGGCGTCGATGCCATAGAGCCCCAGGTTGGAAATCGTGAAGGTGCCGCCGGTGATGTCGTCCAGCGCGAGCTGGTTGGCGCGGGCGCGATCGACCACGCCGCGCACGTCGGAGGCGATCTCGACGAGCGACTTGCGGTCGGCCTGCTTGACGTTGGCCACCACCAGGTCGCCGCCGGCTTCGATGGCGAGACCCACGTTCACCGAGTCGTGCAGTCGGATGGCGTCGCCCTCCAGGCTGGCGTTGGCGCGGGTGTGCTCGCGCAGCGCGTGGGCGCAGACGCGGATGAGCAGGTCGTTGTAGCTGATCTTGAATCCGAGGGTCGGTTCGTGGCGGGCGGCCAACTCGGTGCGCAGCTCATGGAAGCGGCGACCGTCGGCCTCGGTGACCAGCGTGACCTGCGCGGTCTGCTGCAGGCTCTGCAGCATGCGCTCGGCAATGACCTTGCGCACGCCGGTGACCGGGATGGTCGAGCCGGCAGCCGGCTCGCCGGTCGCGGCGGCCACCGCGGGCATGGGCGCCGTCGGAGCAATGGCGGGCGCCACGGCGACGGCCGGGGCGGCCACCGGCGCGGCGGCCGCGGCCTCGCGCACGTCGCGTTCGATGACGCGTCCGCCGGGCCCGCTGCCCACGAGGCCGGCCAGAGCTACTCCTAGTTCACGAGCAATGCGCCGGGCCAGGGGCGAGGACTTCACGCGTCCGTCGGCAGCCGCCGGGGCGGGCGCTGCCGCCACCACGGGCGCCGGCGCGGGGGCCGGGGCGGGCGGTGGAGCCGCCGGAGCGGGAGGCGGTGCGGCGGGAGCGGGAGCAGGAGCAGGGGCAGGCGCCGGCTCAGGCGCGGCGGCTGGCGGCGCCGCCTCGGCCGCGGGCGGCTCCTCGCCGGGTTCCAGGATGTAGGCCAGGGTTCCTTGCACGGGCACGGCGTCGCCGGGCTGCGCGGCGATCCCTCCGAGCACGCCGTCTTCCGGCGCTTCGACGGTGGCGTTGATCTTGTCGGTCTCGAACTCGAGGATCGGCTGACCCTTGGTCACCGTGGCCCCGTCCTCCACGAGCCAGCTGCTGACGATGCCTTCTTCCATCGTCATGCCCATCAGGGGCATGAGGACCGGGGTGGCCACAGCTGGGTCCTTTCGTTGAGGCTGGGGCTAGCGGGAGCCTTGCAGCGACTCTCGAACGGCCGCGGCGATCCGCTCCGGGTCGGGGATGGCGCCCTTTTCGAGCGGCTCCGAGAACGGAATGGGCGAGTGCGACCCGGCCACGCGCAGCACGGGCGCGTCCAGGTCGTCGAAGCCATGCTCCTGGATCTGGGACGCGATCTCGGCGCCAAAGCCGCCGAAGCGCGCCGCCTCGTAGACCACGACGGCGTGATTCGTCTTGTGGACGGAGGCCAGGATGGTGTCCACGTCGAGCGGATAGAGCGTGCGGACGTCGACGACTTCGACATCGATGCCCTCGCCGGCCAACTGCTCGGCAGCCTCCAGCGCGTAGTGCACCTGGCGCGCGTAGGTCACGACGCTGACGTCGCTGCCCTCGCGCTTCACGTCGGCCATGCCCAGCGGAATGGTGTATTCATCCTCGGGCACGGGGCCGCGCATGGAGTAGATGGCCTTGTGCTCGAAGAATATGACCACGTTGTCCTCGCGGATGGACGATTTCAGCAGGCCCTTGGCGTCGTGGGGCGACGAGCAGGTGACGACCTTCAGACCGGGCACGTGCGCGAACCAGGCTTCGAGGCTCTGGGTGTGCTGCGCCGCGTTGCCGGTGCCGGCGCCGAAGGGCGCGCGGTAGGTGATGGGCAGCTTGGCGGCGCCGCCGAACATATAGCGGTTCTTGGCGGCCTGGTTGACGATCTGGTCCATGGCGATGCCCATGAAGTCCGAGTACATGAACTCGGCCACGGGCCGGCAGCCGGTGACGGCGGCGCCAACCGCCGCCCCGCCGATGGCCGCCTCGGAGATGGGCGTGTCGATGATGCGCGCCTCGCCCCACTTCTCCAACAGGCCGGCGGTGACGTTGTAGGCCCCGCCCCAGATGCCGACTTCTTCGCCCATGACGAAGACGTTGGGGTCGCGGGCCATCTCCTCGTCCAGGGCTTCGTGCAGCGCCTGGCTCATGAAGATCTGGCGGGTGGCGGCTCCGGCCGGGGCGTCGGGTGCGCTGGTGACAGCCATGGCTAGACGTACACGTCCTGCTCGATGGCGTCGAGGGTGGGCCAGGGGCTGGCCTCGGCGAACTCCTCGGCCTGCGTGATGGCTTCCTCGACCTCGGCGTCGATCGCCTGCATCTCGTCTTCGGTCAGGGCCTTGGCCTCGAGGACCGCCCGCTTGAAGCGCTCGATGGGATCGCGGGCGATCCACTTGGCGATCTCTTCCTCGTCGCGATAGCCCTTCGAGTCGTGGATCGTGTGGCCCTTCTGGCGGTAGGTGACGGCCTCGATCAGCGTCGGGCCGTCGCCGCCGCGGGCGCGATCAATGGCGACCTTGGCCCGCTCGTAGACCTCGAAGATGTCGTTGCCGTCGATGCGCTCGCTCGGCATGCCGTAGGCCGGACCGCGGTCGCCCACCGGCGCGGCGTTGGCGTACTCGGTGTGGGTCGCCATGCCGTACTGATTGTTCTCGCAGACAAAGACCACCGGCACGTTGAGCACCGAGCCCATGTTCACGCCCTCATGGAAGGCGCCGGTGGGTCCGGCGGCGTCGCCGAAGAAGCAGACGGTGACCTTGCCGTCGTTGCGCAGCTTGGATCCCAGGGCGGCGCCCACGGCGATGGGCACGCCGGCGCCGACGATGCCGTTGGCGCCCAGGTTGCCGCTGGCGACGTCGGCGATGTGCATCGAGCCGCCCTTGCCGCCGCAGTAGCCGGTGGTGCGGCCGTAGAGCTCGGCCATCATCTTGTCCAGGCGCGCGCCCTTGGCGATGCAGTGGCCGTGGCCACGGTGGGTGCTGGTGATGAAGTCGCCCTCGTTCAGCGCGGCGCAGACGCCGGTGGCCGTGGCTTCCTCACCAATGTAGAAGTGCAGCGCGCCGCGCATCTTGGCCGCGCGGTAGGCGACCTCGGCGGCTTCCTCGAAGCGGCGGATGCGGCGCATGGTGCGGTACATCCACAACAGGCGTTCTTGACTGAGGCCGGCTAGCGAGCCGTTGGACGAAGCGATGAGGGCGTCCTCGGATGATTGAGCGGGTGGATGCGCCCGCTGCCGAAGGCGCCGGAGTATATCACCGGCCCTGCGACGGACGACGCTCAGGCGCCGTTTCCGGACCCAGGCAAGGTCAGCCGGATTCCGATGTTGGTCTCCCGAGCCTCGGCGTGGGTGCGGGCTTCCAGGTGGTCGACGTGGTGGTCCTCGGCGCATTCGTCGGCCGAGGCCTCCAGTTGCAGGGTGACATGGTGGATGCCGAATTCCTCGTAGGCGATGTGCCGCAGGCGGCGCAGGAGCGACGCATGTCCCTCGGCGTAGTCGGGATCGACGAGCACGTGGGCCGTGAGGGCGTCGTAGCCGGAGGTGATGGTCCAGGCGTGAACGTCATGCACCAGCGTGACGCCTTCAACGTCTTCCAAGGCGCTGCACAGCCGGTAGAGATCGAGTCGCTGCGGGACGCCTTCCAGCAGCACGCGGAACACCATGACGGCCAGGCGACCGGAACTGAACAGGATCAACACGGCGATGACGATGCCAATGATGGGGTCGGCGATGTCCCAGTCGAACAGCAATGTGAGCAGGCCGGCGATGATTACTCCAATGGATCCCACCAGGTCGACCATGATGTGCCAGAAGACGCCTTCGACGCTGATGCTGTGCCGCGAGGAGCGGTAGAGCGCCCCTGCCGCCGCCACGTTGATGACCAGCCCAGCCAGGGCGACGACCAGCATGAGCCCGGCTTGCAACTCGTGATCGTGGTCGAGGCTGACCAGCCGCTGGACGGCCCCGTAGATGATCCAGTTGGCCAGCACCCAGAGGGCCAGCGCGTTGAGCATCACGACCATCACCTCGATGCGCTGGTAGCCAAAGGTGCGCGTGATGGTGGCCGGACGCGGCCATCCACATGGCGAAGAGCGCCAGCCCAATGGCGACGACGTCGACGACCACGTGGCCGGCGTGAGCCAGCAGTCCCAGGCTGCCGGAGACGATGCCGCCCACGATTTCAAGCGCCATGTGAAAGATCATCAGCACCAGCACGACGATCAGGACCCGCCGTCCGGCGGCCCTGAAGTCGTGGTCGTGGCCTGCCTGGTCCGAATGCTCGTGCGTCACGGCGCGCCGCCGCCCGGCGAATCGAATCGGGTGCTTCCCGATTCGGCCGACCTTGGGTTCGGGCCCCGCGAGCGCGCGGCCGGCAAGTTTCCACTTGAGCTCGCAGCCGCCCGCCGGTAGGTCATGCGTAAACCGCCCGTGCTCGGTCTCGCTAGACGAGGCTCGCCACGAAATCACCGGCTTCCGAGGTGGACATGCCCATGCGGCCGGCGCTCATGGATTCGAAGCGCCCGCTCTCCAGCGCCTTGACGACGGCGGACTCGACGCGCTGGGCGGCCGCGTGCTCACCGATGTCGTCCAGCAGCATCTGCATGGCGTTGATCGCCGCCAGCGGGTTGATGACGCCCTGCCCGGTGTACTTGGGCGCGGAGCCGCCGATGGGCTCGAACATTGAGACGCCCTCGGGATTCACGTTGCCGCCGGCGGCGATGCCCATCCCGCCCTGAATCATCGCGCCCAGGTCCGTGATGATGTCGCCAAACAAGTTTTCGGTGACGACGACGTCGAACCACTCGGGATTCTTGACCATCCACATTGTGGCGGCGTCCACGTGCGCGTAGTCGCGCGTGATGTCCGGGAAGTCGGCGTCGCCGATCTCGTTGAAGGCGCGCCACCACGTGCCGTGCACGTAGGTCAGCACGTTGGTCTTCGCCACCAGGTGCAGCTGGTTGGTTCGCGCGCGGGCGCGGGTGAGCTCGAAGGCGTAGCGCACGCAACGCGACGCGCCGTGATAGGTGGTGCAGTGGATCTGGGTCGACACCTCATTGGGCGTGCCCGCGTACTGCACGCCGCCCATGCCGGTGTAAATGCCCTCGGTATTTTCACGCACGATGATGAAGTCGATGTCCTCGGGGCCTTTGCCCGCGAGCGGCGTCTCCACGTTGGGGTAGAGCTTCACCGGCCGCAGGTTGATGTATTGGTCCAGCTCGAAACGAATCCGCAGCAGGATGTTCTTCTCGAGAATGCCGGGCAGCACCTCGGGGTGACCGATGGCGCCAAGGAAGATGGCGTCAAATTGGCGCAGGTCGTCGATGGCGCCGTCAGGCAACGTTTCGCCGGTGCGCAGATAGCGCTCGCCGCCGAAGTCGAGGGTGGTGGTGTCGTAGGTGAAGCCGCCAACCTGGGCGGCGGCCTCGAGCACCTTCAGTGCCTCGGCGGTGACCTCCGGTCCGGTGCCGTCACCCGGAATCAGTGCGATGTTGTGCATGCCAGCCTGTCCCCGTTCGCCCGCACGGGCGGGCGCGCGCCTTAGGATACTTGGCGCCGGTCGACCGCCTAGACCGCGGCCCAGTACTCGGGCGCCACGGTCAAACGCAGCTCTTGCACGTCGGCATGGTCCACGCGGCGGCGCATGTCGTCCATGATCTGGGGCAGGTACATGGCCACGATCTGGGCCGACGCGTTCGATCGGCAGGCCAGAATCGCGGTCGTCCCCACGTACCCGGCAGGCTGGCAGCGGGCGGCCGCGTCGTCGCCAAGGACGGCCTGCAGGGCGCCTTCGATCGCTTGGGTGGTGTCGAGTCGGCGGCGGCCGTAGCGCATGTCGGAGCGCTGGCCGAGCTCGGCCAGCAGATCGGCGAGCGGCCGGGCCTGGCCCGATCTACGCCGGGGCATGCGGGGCCCGGATGCAACCGCGTTCGACGACCAAATGCGCCGCGCGGTCGAGCAGGGGCGCGTCCAGCCCGGCCGGATCGGCGGTGGTGACGATGGTCTGCGCCGACGGTGTCAGGCGTTCCAGCAGCAGGCGCCGGTGGTGCGGGTCCAGCTCGGCCGCCACGTCGTCGAGCAGCAGCACCGGCCGCTCGCCGGTCCGGCGCTGGGCAAGCTCGAATTGGGCCAACTTGAGTGCCACCCCGGCCAAGCGTAGCTGGCCGCGCGAGCCAAAGCTGGCCAGCGGGTGCGCGCCGAGGTGGAGCGCGAGGTCGTCGCGATGCGGCCCCAGGCTCGTCACCCCGCGCTCGACGTCGCCGGTCCGGGCCTGGCGCAGGGCCTCCACATGCTCCGCGGGATCCGCGGCCGTCGCCGTGGCGGCGTAGCTGACGGCAAGGGTTGGATCGTCGGTGATCTGCGCATACTCCGCCGCGAGCAGCGGTTGCATCGCGCTCACGAAGTCTTGCCGCCGCTGGACGACCCGCACCGCGAGCGGGGCGAGGCGCGCGTCCCAGAAGTCCAACTCCGGCGGGCGGCCCTGCCCGGCGCGGATGCGGCGGAGCAGCGCGTTGCGCCGCGTGAGCACGACGTCGTAGTCCGCCAGCGCCGCCACGTAGTCACGGTCGAGCTGCGCCAGCGCCATGTCGAGCCACCGGCGTCGCTCGCGCGGCGGCCCGGTGAGCAGCGTTAGGTCCGCCGGTGCAAAGCTGACGGCCTGCAGGCGGCCCGGCAGGTCGGCAAGGCGCCGGGCGGCGCCGCCGATGCGCACCCGGCGTCGCACGCCGCCGCCGGCGCTCGTTCGAGCGACCACGAGCTCCAGGTCCTCCTCCCCGGACGCCGCCTGGACCTGCGCCCGGATTCGCGCGAAATGCGCCTCGTCCGGCGCATCGACGTTGATCCAGGCGGCCTCCGGCCCACCGCGCATGCTGCGTCCGGTCGCCAGGATGTGCACCGCGTCCAGCAGATTGCTCTTGCCCTGGGCATTGCCCCCTTGCACCACGAGCGGGCCGACCGGCAACTCGAGGTCAAGCCGGGCGTAGTTGCGGAAGTTGAGCAGATTCAGCTTGGCGACATGCATGAGACGGGGGAGCGGCAACCTACGCCGTGGAGCTTCGGATGGGCGATTGTCCATCCTTCACGCAAATCAGATCGGCGACTCGACTCCGTCGTTGGCGGCCGCCTGGCGGATGGCGCGGCGCGTCGCCGCCAGCGACCCCCACGCATTCGCGGCCACGCGGCGCAACTCGAAGCGGCGGTCCAGCGAATGCACCATGCCGGACACGGTGGTGACCGCCGCGCGGTAGCCGGAATCGCGCACGAGCTGGATCACGTCGTCGTCGTAGAGGCCATTCGGATAGGCGAAATAGTCGACGCCGTCGACGTCCCGCTCGAGATCGGCCCGCGACAGCACCACCTCCGCCTGCGCCGCGCCCAGGTTTTGCCTGATCAGGGACGGCAGCCGGGCGTGATTCAGGGTGTGCGAGCCCACGGTCATGCCGGCGGCGCGCACCTCGCGCATCTGGTCGATGGTCATGTGGCCCTGCCCATGGCGGTCGAATCCCGGCAGGACGAAGAACGTGGCCGGGACGCGCAGCTCGAGCAAGACCGGCAGCGCGTCGTGGTACTGACCCAGCCAGCCGTCGTCGAAGGTGAGGGCGAACGCGCGCGGCGGCAGCGTGGCCCAACCCTCGATGCCCGCGATCAATTGGTCGAAGGAGACCGGCTCCAGGCCCTCGTTGAGCAGGGCGGTGAGGTGGTCGCGGAAGGCGTCCGCGCCGCGCGTGTGGTGATAGGTGAGCACGGGTGCGACGACCGGTTCGGGCGCTGCGACCACCGGTCGGTCGATGGGCGACGGCTCGCCTTCGCCGCGGGCGCGCTCGTCAACGGTGAGTCCGACGTAAAGCTCGCCGAGGTTTCCGCGCACCGGTCGCCGGGTTCCGGGCGACACCGGCATGAGCCGCACGACCTGGCGCTGAAACAGCTGGGTCGGGGCGCCGCGCCAGGTGATCGGCGCGCCCACACCGGCGCCCGCGCGGGCGCGGAGCTCCGGCGTTTGCAGCGCGGCCTCGAAGTCGCCGGGCGCGTCGGGTGCAGCCTCGGCCCCCGCCAGCGCCCGGGCCAGGTTTTCGCCGAGGTTCGAGTGCCGCGGCACGCCCACGGGCCATGGCGTGGATCGCCCGGGCGCTTCCAGGCGGCCGTGGGTGAAGTATTGGAGGAGCGTGTCGTCGAGAAACACACCCGAGGTCAGGGGATAGCCGAGCTCACGGGCGGCGCCGGCGCTCCGATATGCGTGCAAAAAGGGCGCCTCGACGGGAATGCCGCTCAATCCGCGCCAGCGCTCGACGTGGTCTTGGGCGTCGTCGCGGTCGTCGGTCACGAGTCAGCCTGCGAGGCCGCGAGCGAGCCCGGCGGCAGCGCCGCTGGGCGTGCGCCTAGCTGGGCAGCGCGCCACTCTGCGCGGCGACCTGCGCACGGTAGCCGTCGGCCATGTTCGTGGCGTCGGTCACGGCGGGGTCGGGCTCGAATTGGCCGCGAGCCGCCTGGACGACCGCGCGCAAGTTGGCGTCGGGCACCTGGGGCGGCACGGCGCACTCGGGCGCGATGATGTCGACCCCGGCGGCCAGCAGGTCCTCGATCTCCACCGCCACATCCTCGGGACGTCCCGTCAGCAGGGTGATGAAATTGCTCGCATTGCCCACCAACTTGTAGTCGCCGACGGTCTTCTTGGCCTCGTGGGGATTGTTCTCGGTGGCGAAGTGGAAGGCCTCGAACCCGGCCTCGGTGATGTAGGGCATGCGGTCGATGGTCTTGCCGCAGCAGTGGAGAATCACGGGCCCCTCGATCAGGGGCGTGATCTTCTGGTGCACCGGCAGCAGGAAGTCGCGGTAGGTCTCGGCGCGCACCAGGTCGCCGGTGGAGTGGTCGGCCAGCGTGATCACGTCGGCGCCGGCCTCGAGCTGGGCGTTGGCGAACATGACCGACACGTGCCGCAGCCTGTCGAGCACCTGGTGCACGTAGTCCGGGTCGAGAATCACGTTGATGAGAAATTCCTGCGGCCCGAACATGTGATAGGCCAGCGTCCACGGGCCCATGACCTTGCCGACGATGCCCGCGTCCGGGTGTTCGGCGCGGAGGATCTTGATCGCGTCGATGATGGCGCGCGACTCGCGGCGCTCCAGGAAGTCATCGGGAATCACGATGTCGTCGGGGGTGACCCAAGGCGGGGGCGGCTTCACCGCCGGCATGCGGGGGCCGGTGATGATCTTGCCGCTGGACTTGTCAAACTCCCAGGGGTCCGAGCCCCAGTCGATCGTCGCGCCGAGAGCGGCCGCGCCCATGATGATGCAGAAATAGGGAGCGATGGTGTCGAAGCCGAGATCGGTGTAGCTGCGTTCGGCGAGCAGCGCCACGGCTTCGGCGGAGTAGTGGGCCTCGGGCCACTCGACCCCGAGCACACGCATCTGCTCGTAGGTGGCCAGGGACGTCGGGCTGCCCACGGCGATCATGTCGGTGGGCTTGCCGACCAGCGCGTTCACGTAGCGTTCGCGGCCCGTCATCGTCTCCGCGCCGTTGGTCGCAGTCATCTGGCACTCCCGGTCTGCCGCCCGCCCTCGCCTTGCCGTGGCCAGTATAGGTGGGAGGCGGCGGCGCTCCGGCGCACGGTGGCGCGTAAATCAAATGCCCGTTAGCATCGTGTAGCTCCGCGCGATGCCGCGGGGCGTTTGCAGGCATGAACCCTTTGACGCCATACCCCACCATCAACCTATCGGAGGCTAGCCATGGCTGCCCCGCTGATAGCGATCATCGCCGGCGTGGCGATGCTCGCCCTGGGGCTCGTGGCGGGCTACTTCTATCAAGTTTGGCTATCCGGATCGCGCATGCGCGCCCTGGCGCAGCGGGTCGAGGAGGAGCTGAAGGCCGCCGAAGCCCAGCAACGAGCCCTGATCGAGACGACAACGCGAAATGCGCGCCAAGCCTGGGAAGCAGGCGAGCGCGAACTGGCCGAGCGTCGCCGCGAGATGCAGCGCCAAGAGCAACGCGCGCAGCAGCGGGACGAGCGACTGGAGGCGCGCGCCGGGGCGCTTGAGGAGCGCGAGCGCGCGTCGCTGGCCCGCGAGGCCGAGCATGATGCCGCGCGCCGCCAACTCGAAGTCGACGCGCAGGCCCAGGAAGAAGCGCGCCAGGAACACTTGGCGGCGTTGGAGCGCGCGGCCAGCCTGACGCGGGACGAGGCCCGCGAGGAGTTGGTGCGCAGCATCGAGCAAGAGGTGACCGCCGACGCCGAGCAGATGGTGCGCCAGGTCGAGGCCGACGCCAAGGAGCGGGCGGAAGCCCGCGCGCGCTGGCTCGTGGGCCTCGCGCTACAGCGCGTGGCCGCGTCTCACACCACCGAAGTCACAACCTCGGTCGTCGACCTCAAGAACGACGACATGAAGGGCCGGATCATCGGACGTGAGGGCCGCAACATTCGCGCGCTGGAAGCGGCCACCGGGGTCGACGTGATCATCGACGACACGCCCGAAACCGTGGTGCTGTCAGCCTTCGATCCGGTGCGGCGCGAGGTGGCGCGCGTGGCGTTGCGGCGGCTGACCGAGGACGGTCGCATCCACCCGGCGCGCATCGAGGAGGCCGTGGCCAAGGCCCAGTCCGAGGTCACGGAAATCATCGCCCAGGAGGGTGAGCGGGCCGCGTTCGACGCCAAGATCACCGGGCTCCCGCCCGAGATCCTGCGCTACATGGGACGCCTGCGATTCCGCCACAGCTACGGCCAAAACGTGCTGAGCCACTCCGTCGAGGTGGCGCTGCTTGCAGCGACCATGACCAGCGAGGTGGGCGGCGACGTGGAGTTGGCGCGGGCGGCTGGGTTCGTGCACGACATTGGCAAGGGCATCGACCACGAGGTGGACGGCCCGCATGCGCTGATCGGCGGCGAACTGCTGCGCCGCCACGGGGTGCGGGAAGACGTAGCGCACGCCGCGGAGGCCCACCACTTCGAGGTCGAGCTGCGCAGCTTCGAGGCCTTTGCCGTGGCGGCGGCGGACGCGATCTCGGGCTCACGCCCGGGAGCGCGCCGCGAGACGGTGACGCGCTACCTGCAGCGGCTGGAGAAGCTGGAAGAGATCGCCCGCTCGTTCGACGGCGTGAAGTCCTGCTATGCCATCCAGGCCGGGCGCGAGTTGCGGGTGATGGTGCAGCCCAGTTCGATTGACGAGTTGGGCGTCCACCGCCTGACGCGGGAGATTGCCGACCGCGTGCAGGAGGACCTGGAGTACCCCGGACAGATCAAGATCACGGCCATCCGGGAAACGCGCGCGGTCGAGTACGCCAAGTAACGTCGCGGCGGGACGTTCGTTTCGCCCGAAGGCGCGTTGGGACTGGATTCGCGCTTCCCGCCTTCGCGGGGACAGGCTTCGCGGGAAGGGCGAGGAGTTACGCCATAGGCTCCTCGTGGGAAACGGGTGGCGCCGCTGCCCGGGCCGATTTCTTCACCGCCGCCGACTGACGGTCGCCGGCCTATTCCGTCGACGCCGCGCGCGCGCCCCCGAGGCCGATGGTCGCCAATCCCAGCGCCAAGCCGATGGGCGCGAGCGACAGCGCGGCGGGGATTGGCGCATGGCCCACCGAGCCGATCACCACGTCGGCAAAGCTCGGGTCGGGCGAGGACGCATCCGCTTCGGCGGAGTCGTGGCCTTCGCCTTCACTTGACGAACGCTCCTCGTCCGCGTGGTGGCCGTCGCTTGCCGTCTCCTTCTCGTCGTCGGCGTGGTGGTGATCGCCTGCCGTCTGCTCCTTGCGATCGGAGTCTTGGGCGCTGGTCGCGGCATTTGCACCGCCGGCTGCGTGGTGGTCGGCGGTCGGGTCTGTGTTGAGATTCGCGTCGATGTGCTGCCAGGTTCCGAACGCGGCGCTCACGATGGTCAAGACGGTGACCGCCCGCGCCAGCTTGATCGTCACCGCCGCCGGGCGAACGAGGAGGGCAATCGTGGCAACGCTGACAATGCCTAGCGTTATCCAGGGAGCCAGTTGCCAGGGGCTGAGCCAGTGGCGTTCGTAGGCGAGCGCCAAGGCGGTTCCCGCCACGCCCACAGCCACGAGCAATAGCAGACCTGCTCGAAGCCGCGCCGCCGTGCCGTCCTGCGCCACCATATTCGGACATAGTACCGAGAAGAATCGGGCTCTTCGCGCAAGCTTCGCGTTTGCGTCCGCGTCTCGGGTGATGCGTGGCCGGACTCCCACTCCCAGCCATTGGTTGACAGCGCATCCGCCGCCGCGCTAGGGTCTATGGAAAGAAAAACTTTTCTTTATGCATGGTGCCTCCAACGACTCCGCCGGACGACTGGGACATCCTGGGCATGCGCTCGTATGCCCGGGCGCTCGGGTCGGGCACCCGCTTGCGGATCCTGCAGCGACTGTCCGAGAACCCGGACCAGGGGGTGGCCGAGCTGTCCGAAGTGGTGGGCCACAGCCCCCCGCTCGTGTCGTGGCATGTGCGCCGCCTGCGCCAGGCCGGCCTGGTGCGAGCGCGGCGTGAGGGGCGCCTGGTGAAGTACTCGCTGGTCGCCGATCAACTGGAGGCCCTGCATCAAGAGCTGACGACCTATTTGGAGCATTTGGTCACCGTGCAAAAGGCACACACCTCGGAACGCCCGGATTCGGGCGCCGCACGTTCGTAAGGGAGGCACCATGTCCACGGTTCGCGTCGGGATCATTGGCGTCGGAAACTGCGCCTCGTCGTTGGTGCAGGGGGTTGCCCACTATCGCAACGCCCCTGCCGATGAGTTCATCCCTGGGCTCATGCACACCGTGCTCGGCCCATATCACGTTGGCGATATCGAGTTTTCGGCGGCGATCGACGTCGACCGCAACAAGGTCGGGACCGACCTGAGCGAGGCGATCTTCGCGGAGCCGAACAACACCGTGAAGTTCTCCGACGTCTCGCACCAGGACGTGCCGGTGGCGCGGGGCATGACCCACGACGGCATCGGACGCTACATGGCGGACACGGTCGTCAAGGCCGACGGCTCCACCGACGACATCGTCGAATTGCTGCAGGACACCCACACGGACGTGGTGATCAACTACCTGCCGGTGGGCAGCGAGGAAGCCACCAAGTGGTACGTCGAGCAGGTGCTGCAGGCGGGCTGCGCCATGGTGAACTGCATGCCGGTATTCATCGCGCGCGAGAACTACTGGCAGCAGCGCTTCGAGCGGGCGCAGGTGCCCATCATCGGCGACGACATCAAGTCGCAGGTCGGGGCCACCATCGTGCACCGGGTCCTTACCCGGCTGTTCCGGGACCGCGGCGTCAACCTCGAGCGCACCTACCAGCTGAACGTGGGCGGCAACTCCGACTTCAAGAACATGCTGGAGCGCGAGCGGCTGGAGTCGAAGAAGGTATCCAAGACCAACGCCGTCACGAGCCAGCTGGAGTACGACATCGGGCCGGGCAACGTCCACATCGGCCCGAGCGACTACGTCCAATGGCTCGGCGACCGCAAGTGGGCGTTCATTCGCCTGGAGGGTGAGTCCTTCGGCGGTCAGCCGCTCAACGTGGAGTTGAAGCTCGAGGTTTGGGACTCGCCCAACTCGGCGGGCATCGTGATCGACGCCGTGCGCTGCTGCAAGATCGCCATGACGCGCGGGGTGTCCGGGGCGTTGGAAGGCCCGTCGGCGTACCTCATGAAGTCTCCGCCGATTCAGTACACCGATGCCGAAGCCCACGACATGATGGAGGAGTTCATTGCGTCGGCCACGGTGGCGGCGGCCGGATCGGCGGCCGATCCCGCGTAGATGATCGCCCTGTTCGAGCTCGGCTCGCATCTGGTCGGCTGGATGCCGCACCCGATCTCGACGGCGGTGGCGCGCGTGCTGGGCACGCTGATCTTCCTGCTCGTGCCGCGCGTGCGCCGCAACACGATCGCCAACATGGCGGTCGTGCTGGACGTGCCGCCGTCGGACCCGCGCGCGCAAAACCTGGCCCGGCGGTCGGTGGTGGCGTTCGTCGACCACGTGATCGACTTCCTGCGCAGCTTCCGGCTGTCGCAAGCGGACTTGATCAGCCGGACGGTGCGCATCGAGGGCTATGAGCACTTCAAGGCGCTGCACGAGCACCGCAAGGGCGGCATCATGATCACGGCTCACTTCGGGAACTGGGAATGGTGCGGCGGGCTGGTCTCGTTGGACCATCCGACGCACGTGGTCGCCGAGACCATGCGCAGCCGCGCCATGACCGGCATGCTGGACCATGTGCGGGCCAAGCTCGACCTCCAGAGCATTCAGCTCGGAAATGCCGCACGGGAGATCTTGCGGGCGCTGCGCCGCGGTGAATATGTCGCCCTGCTGGCCGACCGGCCCACACCGGGACGAGGCGTTCAAGTGGAGTTCTTCGGACGCGAGGCGTGGGTACCGCCGGGGTCCGCCGCCCTGGCCCAGCGCGCCGGTAGCCCGCTGATGGTGGGCGGCATGACCCGCAACGGCGACGGCACCTATACCGCACACGCCATGCCGCCGATCTTCTGGGAGCGCGGCATGCCGCGAGACGAGGCCGTGCAGCGCGGCATGCAACAGGTGATGTGGGACCTGGAGGCGCTGATCCGCAAGGCGCCGGAGCAGTGGTATATGTTCCGGTCCATGTGGGAGGCCGCCGGCTAGTGCGCATTCTTCAGGTTTCGCCCTACGACTTCCCGTACCCGGGCGGGGTGACGGAGCACGTGTTGGCCCTGGACCGCGAATTCCGGGCGCTGGGGCACGAGGTCGCAATCATGGCGCCGTCATCGGCGGAGACGCCCGAGGTGCAGAATCCCAATTTCTACCGGGTCGGGCGCCGCATCGTGCCGCTGCCGGTGAACCAGTCGACGGCGCGGCTCACGCTGTCGCCGGCGCTGCTGCCGCGCGTGCGTCGCTTCCTGGACGAGCGCCAGTTCGACGTAGTCCACTTGCAGGAGCCGCTGGTGCCGGCCTTGCCGCTCACCGTGCTGCGCCACTCCAAGGCGCTCAATGTCGGCACATTCCACGCGGCGCGCAAGTCGGCCTTCGTCTATCACACCACGCGGCCGCTCATCCGGCGGCTGCAACGCAAGCTGGACGGCAAGATCGCCGTGTCGCAGGCCGCGCGGGACCTGGTCTACCGGTCATACCGCGGCGAGTACCGCATCATTCCCAACGGCATCGACGTCGACTTCTACGGCCGCGACGTCGAGCCGCTGCCCCAGCTGAACGACGGCTGCTTCAACATCCTGTTCGTGGGGCGCTTCGACAAACGCAAGGGGCTCTCGGTGCTGCTGCGCGCGATGCAGCTGGTCCAGCAGATGCAGCCCCGCACCCGGCTGGTGCTCGTGGGCGCGTACCGCCCGCGCCAGCGCCGCATCTATCAGCGCCAGGTCGACCAGCTTGGCCTGCGCAACGTCGTGTTCACCGGTTACGTGAGCCAAGAGGACAAGCAGCGCTACCTCAAGAGCTCGCACGTGTTCTGCTCGCCGGCGCTCGGCGGGGAGAGCCAGGGAGTCGTGCTGCTGGAGGCCATGGCCGCCGGCCTGCCGGTGGTGGCCAGCGACATTCCCGGCTACCGCGCGCTGCTGCTGGACGGCGAAGGCGCGCTGCTGGTGCCGCCCAAGGATGACGCGGCGCTGGCGCGTACGCTGCTGCGCCTGATGCGCAATGAAACCAAGCGCGCGCAAATGACGGCGTTCGGCGAGCAGCGCGCCCAGGCGTTCGCCTGGCCGAAGATCGCGGCCCGCGTGGTGAACTACTACGAAGAGTTGCTCAACGAACGCGAAATCGGCGGGCGCTACTGGGCCTTCACGCCCAGTGCGGCCAAGGCGGCGGCGCGCCGATGATCAACCAGCGCATGCAGGCCCGATCTCGCCGCCTGGCCGAGCGAGTGGTGGCGCCGCTGGCGCGCACCGGCATCGATCCCAACGTGCTCACGATCACCGGGCTCGTGCTGGCGTTTCCCACGGCCGTGGTGATCGCGCTGGGCTGGCAGGTCGCCGGCGGCGTGATGCTGCTGTTCAGCGCCGGCTTCGACATGTTCGACGGCGCCGTGGCCCGCGTCAGCAACCGCAGGTCGGACTTCGGCGCGTTCCTGGACTCGACTCTGGACCGCTGGGGCGAGGGCGTGATCTTCACCGGGCTGACTTGGTATTTCGTGGACGTCGGCGCGCGGGCGGAGACGGTGCTCGCCCTGCTGACCCTGATCGGATCCATGCTGATCAGCTACACGCGCGCCCGCGCGGAGGGGCTGGGCGTGGAATGCAAGGTCGGCTTCTTCCAGCGGCCCGAGCGGCTGATCGTGCTGGGTATCGCCCTGCTCACGCCGTTCGGGGTGCTGAGCGGGGCCATGTGGTTTCTCGCCATCGCCACCCAGCTCACCGCCGCCCAGCGCGTGCTCCACGTGCACAGCCAGATCGAGCGGGCGAAGAAGCGGAAGGCACGCGAGGACGACGGCAACGCGGCCTGAGCACCGGACGCACGGTGCCCTGGGTCCGGGGGCCGTGTAGGGGCAGCCCTTGTGGCTGCCCTGGTCGCCAGGCGTCGACCGGCACACTCTCAAGGGCGCCCACAAGGGGCGCCCCTACAGATCCGGTGATCCCCCGGTCGCGCTACCAGTTCGTGACAGACCCGTCGTGGCGGCGCAGCTCGTGGACTGGTCGCATCTGGAACGGGTGGTTGGCCGCGGCGTCTTCGTCGATATCCACGCCGATGCCGGGGGCGGTCGGCGCGATCAGGTGACCGTCCTCGAAGGTCATCTGCTGTGGAAACACGTCCGCCAAAGCGCCGGGCACCTCGGGCAGCTCCTGCACGCCGACCAAGGGGCTGGCGATATCCAGGTGCACGCACGCGGCCAGGGAGATCGGACCCATGGGGCTGTGTGGCGCGAGGTATTGATGATGCGACTCGGCCCAGCCGGCGATCTTCCGCGCCTCGGTGAAGCCGCCGACGATGCAGAGGTCGGTGCGCACGTAGTCAATCAGGTCGCCCTCGATCAGCGGCTGAAACTCCCACTTGGAGGCCAGCTCCTCACCGCCGGCAATGGGGACGTGGGTGTGGCGGCGCACGTAGGCGTAGGCCTCGGGCCGCTCGGAGCGCACGGGGTCCTCGGCGAAGAAGATGTCCAGCGGCTCGAGGCCCTTGCACAGCCGCACGGCCTCGTTCGGGTCGAGCCGCGTATGGAAGTCGATGCAGATCTCGATGTCCGGGCCGACGTGCTGGCGCATGGCCTCGGCGGTCTCGATGGCGACCGGCACGGCGCGCCGCGGTTCCAGCACCCCACCCTGCGGCTCGACGCCCGGCATCCCGTAACGCACGAAGCGGTAGCTCTGCGCCAGTGCGCGGTCGGCGTCGGCCAGTAGCGCGTCGAGGGTCTTGCCGGTGACGTGCGGATAGGCGACCACGCCGTCGCGGCACTTGCCGCCGAGCAGCTCCCACACCGGGACGCCGAGCGCCTTGCCCTTGATGTCCCAGAGGGCGATGTCGATGGCCGAAATCGCCGCGCCCAGGATGGGCCCGGCCTTGAAGAAGCTGCCGCGAAACATGCGCTGCCACAGGTGGTCGATGCGGCGGGGATCCTCGCCGATCAGCAGCGGGCGGAAGTGCTCGATGACGCCCGCAACCGCGCGCTCCTTGCCGGTGATCGCGGACTCGCCGAGGCCGTAGATCCCGCGGTCGGTCTCGACCTTGGTGATCAGGTAGTTGATGTTCCGGTGCTCGGCGAAGACCGGAATCGTGCGAACGTCGGTGATGCGCATGGCGCTGGCCTTCCGTGCGGGGCCGCTGTGGGAGTCGATGATAGGCGGGCCGTCCGGCCACCAGTGTCACAGTGATGAAGATTTCGCGCAGCCGGAAGTCCCCTCACCCCAACCCTCTCCCCGTGGGAGAGGGAGTCAGACGATGCTCCTTCGGCGCCGGTCCGGTCCCTTCTCCCCTGGTGGGAGAAGGCTAGGATGAGGGGGATTCGCGAACGGCCCAAGGGTTTCGCGCAGGCTTCCCTTTGTGGGATTGACGAAAGGATCCGGCCGCCCACAGATGAGCGGCGAATCCCCGCCGAGCGCCCACGCCGCGCGGACCATCGTGCTCGGCATGGCGGACCGGCTGCTCGAAATGCTGATTGAGCAGGATTGCCCGCACTCGCCGCGAGGGAGGTATGCGTATGGCGTGCCGTAGCGACTCATCCGTGATCGAGTACCGCGACACTGCCGAGGGGCTGGACGCGAGCCAACTGACGACCGGCTTCTTCGTCGATTGGCTGCGGACGCCGACGCCGGAGGCGCATCTTGAGCTTCTGCACGGGAGCGCGCACGTCGTGGTGGCGATAGATGGCGAGTCGGATCAGGTGGTCGGGTTCGTCACCGCCATCAGCGACGGGGTACTGAGCGCCTACATCTCGCTGTTGGAGGTGCTGCCGGAGTACCAGGGCCGCGGCATCGGCTCGGAGCTGATGCGGCGGCTCCTGGACCAAACCAAAGGCCTCTACATGCTGGACACGCTGTGCGATGTGGATCTTCAGCCCTACTACGAGCGCTTTGGGATGAAACGGTCGACAGGCATGCACATCCGGCGGTATGACCGGATTCCGGCAGGGGAGACGGGCGGGTAGATGGGAACGGGCCGGTTTGAAACAGCCCCCTACCGTACGCCCGGCGCGCGTCATGACGCGGCGCAGCGCAAGTCTCGAAATGCGGAGTCGGGTAGGGGCGAGTTTGTAACCCGCCCGCTCGGTTCAACCGGTTGCGGCGAGGAACGGGGCCAACGCGCTGCTTGCCGACAATTGAGGCCTGGATTCCGGCTTGCGCCGGAACGACGGACGGGGGGCGCGGGAACGCCTGGCGAAGGGCGGTTCGCAAACCGCCCCTACGTGAACCTGCAGATTTCGCTTTCGGTGGAATTGAAGAAGCGTGTCGGGACGGCCCCACGGGCGCCCCGCTAATTCTTGATAAAACCGATCAACTTTATATACTTACGCTCCCTGGTGGATTCGCATGGTGACTGATGGCGCTGGCCGCCCAGGCCGTGGCAGACGTCGAGCTGCCAGATTTCCAGCCGACCGCCGATTCGGCTGAGATCGAGGCCGCCGCGCGACGCCTCGAGAAGGCGGCGCCCGAGGACATCCTCCGCTGGACCGTCGAGCGCTTCGGTCCCGACGTGGCGGTCTCGTGCTCCTTCGGCGGGCCGAGCGGAATCGTGCTGGTGGACATGCTGGCCCGGCTGGCGCTGCTCGACCAGGTCGACGTCTACGTGGTCGACACCGGGCTGCTGTTCCATGAAACCCACGCGCTGCGCGCCGACGTCGAGCGCCGCTACGGCTTCATTGCCACGGTCTTCGCGCCGGCCCTGAACCTGGAGCAGCAGGCGGCGGCTCACGGCGACGCGCTCTGGACGCGCGACCCGAACGCCTGCTGCGCCATGCGCCGCGTCGCGCCCAATCGAGAGGCGCTCAGCCGGCGGGGCGCCTGGGTCGCCGGACTGCGGCGCGATCAGTCGCCCACCCGCGCCAACACGCCGGTGGTGGCCTGGAACGACCGTCACGACCTCGTCAAAGTCGCGCCGCTGGCGAACTGGACCGAAGCCATGATCTGGAACTACGTCCGCCGCTACGACATACCCGTCAACGCCCTGCACGCCCAGAGCTACCCCAGCCTCGGCTGCACCCCGTGCACCACCCCGGCCCGCGATGGCGAGGACCTCCGGGCCGGACGCTGGCGCGGCTCCGACAAGACCGAGTGCGGTCTGCACTGGCAAATCTGACGACACGCCCGCCACGACCCATCGTCTACACGAAAGGACCCCACACCGCATGAATCACGACGGCGTCACCATTTGGTTCACCGGCCTCTCGGGCGCCGGCAAGACCACCCTGGCCGACCTATTGGCGCCTGAGTTGGAAGCCCGCGGACATCGCGTCGAGAAGCTCGACGGCGACGTGATCCGCACCCACCTGAGCAAGGGCCTGGGATTCTCCAAGGAGGACCGCGACACCAACATCCGGCGCATCGGCTGGGTATCGGCCATGGGGACCCGCCTGGGCGGCACCATGATCGTCTCCGCCATCTCGCCCTATCGCGATGTGCGCCGCGAGGTGCGCGCCATGACCCCCGCGTTCTTCGAGGTCTACGTCGAATGCCCGCTCGATGAGCTGGTACGACGGGATCCCAAGGGGCTCTACAAGAAGGCGCTGGCCGGCGAGATCGACAACTTCACCGGCGTTTCGGACCCCTACGAGGAGCCGGAGCGCCCGGAAGTGGTGGTGAACACCGCCGGCGAAACGCCGCAGGTGTCGTTGGAGAAGATTCTGGCCGCGCTGGAGCGCCATGGGTATCTCGCCGATTGCCTTGCGACGGTGGCGCCCGCGGTCGCAGGGGCCGTCCGATGAGCGCCATTGCCGCGCCGCCGGCCCTGCGCCTGGGCGAGCGCCACCTCGGCGATGTCGAAATGCTGCGGGTTGGCGGCTACGCCCCCTTGACTGGCTTCATGACGCGCGCCGACTACACGCGCGTGGTCGACGAGATGCGCCTCGCCGACGGCGCGCCGTGGTCCATGCCGATCACGCTGGCGGTCGACGACGAGACGGCAGAGACAGTTTCCGAAGGCGACGATCTGGCGCTGCTGGACCAGGGCAACCGCGTCGTCGGGCATCTCGAAGTACGTGAGAAGTTCGGCTACGACAAACGGCGCGAGGCCCAAGAGGTCTATCGCACGACCGACGAGGCCCACCCCGGCGTCGCGGCGCTGTACGCCCAGGGCGACGTCTTGTTGGGCGGTCCGGTGCGCCATGCCGCTGAGGGGCCCTCGGGTCCGTTCCCCGACTACCGCCTCACGCCCGCCGAGCTAAAGGCACAGTTCGCGGCGCGCGGATGGCGCACCGTCGTCGGGTTTCAGACCCGCAATCCGGTCCACCGCGCGCACGAATACATCCAAAAGGCGGCCCTCGAGACCGTGGACGGGCTGCTGCTCCACCCGCTGGTCGGCGAGACCAAGGGCGACGACGTGCCCGCGGACGTGCGCATGCGCTGCTATCACGTGCTGCTCGAGAAGTACTACCCTCGCGACCGCACCATCCTGGCCGTGTTGCCGGCGGCGATGCGCTATGCGGGCCCGCGCGAGGCGATCTTCCACGCGCTCATGCGCCGCAACTACGGCTGCACCCACTTCATCGTGGGCCGCGACCACGCCGGCGTCGGCAACTACTACGGCAGCTACGATGCACAGCACATCTTCGCGGAATTCGACTCCAACGAGCTTGGCATCACGCCGCTGTTCTTCGAGCACGCGTTCTGGTGCCGCGCGTGCAACGGCATGGCCACCACGAAGACGTGTCCGCACGAGCCGTCCACGCGCACGTTCCTCAGCGGCACCGCCGTGCGGGACTTGCTGCGGGCGAATCAAGCGTTGCCGGTGGAGTTCACCCGCCCCGAGGTGGCGCATGAGCTGGTGGCGGCCTACCGCCGCGACTAGCGAAGCGCCGTGAGTCGCGCGGCGCCCTCGGTGCTGCGCGTGGCCACGCGCGGGACGCCTCTGGCGCGCGCCCAAACCGGTCTGGTTATCGACGCGCTGCGGCGCGTCCATCCGCAGGTCCAGTGCGAGCCGGTGGTCGTGCGCACAGTGGGCGACGCCGACACCACGCGGCCGCTCACAGCCCTCGGCGAGCGCGGCGTGTTCACCAAGGCGTTGCAGGACGCCCTGCTCGAAGGCCGGGCGGATGTCGCGGTGCATAGCTTCAAGGACCTGCCCACCGAGCCGGCGCCCGGACTCACGATCGCCGCCGTGCCGAGGCGCGGGGACCCGCGCGAGGCGCTCGTGGCCGGCTCTGTGCGCTCGCTGGCCGACCTCGAGCCCGGCGCGACCCTCGGCACCGGCAGCCCCCGGCGCGGCGCGCAGGCGCTGCGCCGGCGCCCCGACTTGAACATCGTGCCGCTGCGCGGCAGCGTGGGGACGCGCGTGGCCGCTCAGCGGGAGGGTCGCATTCACGCCACGATCATGGCCGTGGCCGGGTTGCGGCGCGCCGGGTTGGACGCGGCGATCTCCGCCGTGCTCGAACCGCCGGACTTTCTGCCGGCGCCCGCCCAGGCCGCGTTGGCCGTGGAGGCGCGGACCGACCGGGCGGACGTGCTCGCGCTCGTTGCCGCGATCGAAGATGCCTCGGCGCGAGCGGCCACCACGGCCGAGCGCGCGTTCCTGCACGATCTTCAAGGCGGCTGCTCGTTGCCGGCGGCGGCGCTTGCCACCGTGAATGGCGACGATTTGGTGCTCGATACCGCCGTCTACGTCGAGGACGGCGGCGTGGTGCGCACCTACCGGCGAGGTCCCGCCGCCGAGGCGGCGGCGCTGGGCCGCGAGGCGGCCGCCGAGACCGTGGCGCGAGGCGTGACGTGACCGCGCAACCCGGCACCGTGCACCTGGTGGGTGCCGGCCCCGGCGATCCGGGGCTCATCACCGTGCGCGGCCGGCAGATTCTGCAGAGCGCCGACGTGGTGGTGTACGACCGCCTCGTCGCCCCGGAACTGCTTGAATCAGCCAGGCCCGACGCTAGGCGCGTTTCCGCCGGCAAGGCTCCCGGAGGCCGCGGGCCGTCGCAGACCCAAGTCAACGCGCAAATCATCGAGCATGCAAGGGCCGGGCGGTCCGTCTGCCGGCTCAAGGGCGGCGATCCGTTCGTGTTCGGACGCGGCGCGGAGGAAATCGCGGAAGTGGCGGCCGCCGGGATCCCCTGGGACGTCGTGCCGGGCGTGACCTCGGCCGTCGCTGCGCCCGCCGCGGCCGGCATTCCGTTGACCCATCGCGACTGGGCCTCCACCGCGACGCTGGTCACGGGCCACGAGGGCGAATCCAAGGACGGCGCACCGGTCGACTGGGCCGCGGTCGCCGCCGCCGGAGGCACCATCGTCATCCTCATGGGCGTCGCCACGTTGCCAACGACGTGCGAGCGGCTCATCGCCGCCGGGCGCCCCTCGTCGGAGCCGGTGGCCGTCATTGAGCGGGCCACCTGGCCCGAGGAGCGAATCACCCTCGGCACGTTGGCCGATATCGCCGAAACTGTCGAGCAGCGCGCCGTGCGCAACCCGGCGGTTGTCGTCGTGGGCCCGGTGGTTTGGGCATTGCGGGGCGGATCGACATGAGCCGGCAGCCACGTGTCGTGGTGACACGTCCGCAAGACGGCGCCGACGATTTGATCGACCGGCTCGAGGCGTTGGGATTCGAAGTCGTGCACGTCCCCGCCATCGAGATCGGTCCGCCGCGCAGCTACCAGGCGCTCGATCGACTGGTGGCCGATCCCACGCAGGCCGCCTGGCTGCTCTTCACCAGCCGCAACGCCGTGCGCTATTTCGTGCAGCGCAGCCGTCGGCTGCGGCGACCCCGGGCCGTGCCGAACGGCGTCCGGGTCGCGGTGGTGGGCCCGGCGACGCAGGCCGCGTGCGATCGGGCCGGAATCGACGTGGATCTGGAATCCAAGGGACGCACCGGCCACGATCTGGCCCAGGAGGTCATGGCGCGCGCGGAGCCGGGCGCCGCCGTCGTGGTCGTGCAAGCGGAGGACGGGCGGCCCGACGCGACCGAGCTGCTGGCGCTGGCGGGGTACCAGGCGCGGTCGGTGGCGGCCTACCGCACGCGCAATGCCAGGGTGCCGCCGACCGTCGCGCAGGCCATCAAGGACGGCGAGGTCGACGCGCTGGCCTTCGCCAGCCCGTCCAGCGTCGTCAGCTTCGCCATCGCACTCGGCGGCCTGCGCAAGGCGCCGGCGACGGTGCGGATCGCGGTCATCGGAGAGACCACGGCAGATGCCTGCCGGCGTGCCGGACGGGCGCCCGACGCGGTGGCGCGGGAGTCCGCCGCGTCGGCCTTGGCGGATGCCGTCGCCGAAGTCGTGCAGATGGCGGGAGCCGCCTGATGGCTGCTAATGAATTTCGACCCGAAGACTGGGTTCCGCCGGTTGTGCGCCCGCGTCGGCTGCGGGCCACGGCCTCCCTGCGCCGGATGCTGCGCGAGACGCGGCTCTCGGTCGACCAGTTCGTCTATCCGCTGTTCGTGGCTCCTGGTAGCGGCGTCGTCGAACCCATCGACGCCATGCCGGGACAGTTCCTGCGCTCGGTCGATCGCGTCGTGGACGAGGCGCGCCGCGTCGGAGACCTGGGAATTCCGGCCGTCCTGCTATTCGGCCGCGCTTCCACCAAGGACGCGCAGGGCAGCGAGGCCTCGTCGTCGGACGGCGCCGTCCAGCGCGCCGTAACCGCCATCAAGATCGCGGCGCCGGAGCTGACGGTGATCACCGACGTGTGCCTCTGCGCCTACACCGACCACGGGCATTGCGGCATCGTCGTCGAGGAGCAGGTCGACAACGATCGATCCGTGGCGCGCATCGTGGACACGGCGCTGTCGCACGCGGACGCGGGCGCGGACCTGGTGGCGCCTTCCGACATGATGGATGGCCGCGTGGCGGCCATCCGTGCGGCCCTCGACACTGCCGGTCACGCCGACGTGGGAATCCTGGCCTATGCGGCCAAGGCCGCCAGCGCCTTCTACGGACCGTTTCGCGAGGCCGCCGACTCCGCGCCGTCGTTCGGCGACCGCCGTAGCTATCAGATGGACCCGGCGAATGCCCGCGAGGCCCTGCGCGAGGTCGAGCTCGACGTGGCCGAAGGCGCCGACATCGTCATGGTCAAGCCGGCGCTGGTAAACCTGGACATCGTGGCGCGCGTGCGCGACCGGGTCACGGTGCCGGTCGCCGCCTACTTCGTGAGCGGGGAATACGCCGCCATCAAGGCCGCCGCCGCCCAGGGTTGGCTGGACGAGCGCGCCGCGGCGCTCGAAGCCCTCACCGCCATCGTTCGAGCCGGGGCGCAGATTGTCGTGACCTACTTTGCGCCGAACGCGGCCCAATGGCTCCGCGACGAGGAGATGCGCGACTGACCGCAAGCGCCTGGCGGGGCATCGCCATGTCGGTGACCGCGGCCTTGCTCTTCATGTGGAGCGGCGCCGTCACCCGGCTCACCGTCCCCGCGTCGCCGGCCGTGGTCACCTTCGGGCGACTGGCCGTCGCGGTGGCGGTCGTGCTTCTCATCACCATGGCGCTGCGCCGCCCGCTGCGGCCGGCCCTCAGCCTGCGCCACGCCGTGCTGGGGGTAACGCTCTATCTGCACTTCTACCTGTTCACCGTGGCCGCGCAGACCTCGACCGTCGCCCACGCGCTGTCCATCACCTATACGGCGCCGATATTCGTCGCCGCCGGCTCGGCGCTGCTGCTGCGCGAGCCGCCCTCGCGCACCCAGCTGGCCGGTGTCGTCGCCGCCGTGCTGGGAATCGGCATCCTCGCCGGCTTCGACCCGGGCGAGCCCGGCGTCTCGCCGCTCGGCGACCTGGCCGCGTTGGGATCGGCCGTCACCCTGGCGGCCTACGTCCTGGCGGGCCGCTGGCTGCGCCGCGCGAATCCGTTGGAAACCTACGTTTCCGGCGTCTACGGCTGGGCGGCCCTCGCGGCGCTTCCCGGAGCGGCGGTCACCCTGGACGTCGCCGCCCTCGGGGATGCGTGGCTGTGGATCGTGCTGCTCGGCATTGGGCCGCTGGCCGTTGGACACACCCTCATCAACGCCGCCTTGCGCCGGCTGCCGGCCACCGTGCCCAACGTCATCGCGGCGCAGGAAGTGCCTGCGGGGGTCCTCATCGGCATTTGGTTGGTGCAGGAAGTGCCGGGGCCGACGACGCTCATCGGTGGCCTCATCGCCCTTGCCGGCGTCATCGCGGTGATTTCCGGCACGCCGGACAGCCGCGGCCGCTCAGCCTCGCCGACCTAGGGCGCGAACCTCAGCGTCGCCACCGCGCCCGGCCCGTCGTCGCGCGCCGCGATGGCGACCGCGCCCTCCAGGTTGCGCTCCGACAGGTTACGCACGATGGACAGGCCCAACCCAAGGTCGGAGTCGAGATCGAATCCCGGCGGCAATCCGCGGCCGTTGTCGGCCACCGCCACGATCAGCGACGGGCCGTCGACCTCCGCCGTCACGTGAATCTGCCCGGACGGACGCCCTTCCAATCCATGCTGGAGGGCGTTCCACAACAGCTCGTTGACGACCAGGGCGAACACCGAGGCCTTGTCCGAGGTGATCTGCGCCGGCTGGGCCTCGACCTGGATTTCCACCGACCGGCCGCTGACCGCGAGATCGGCGCGCATCAGGGTCACCATGGCCTCGATGATCTCGCCCACCGACGCCAGCCCAATGTCTTGCCGGGACAGCAAGTCGTGCACCTGCGCCATGCCCGCGATGCGGCCGGCGCTGAGCTTGAGCAGCTCGGCCGCCTCGTCCGTCTGCGCGCGCCGCGCCTGCATCTCCAGCAGCGACTTGATGGTCTGCATGTTGTTCTTCACGCGATGGTGCAGCTCTTGCAGCAGCAGCGATTGGCTCTCCAGGCTGCTGCGCGCTTCCTCGAACAGGCGCGCGTTTTCCATGGCGATCGCCGCGTGATTGCCGAAGGTGAACGCCAGGTCCACCTGCTCCTGGCTGATCTCGCCGGGCTGAAGGCTGTAGAGACTCACCGCCCCCAGCACGTCGTCGCCGGTGATGAGCGGCACCGAGAACATGGCGCGGTAGCCCTCCCGGCGCACGAGGTCGGGCGGCGCCTGCAGCAGGTCGCTGTTCATCGAGTCGGGCACCACCACCGGCGCGCGCGTCTGCACCGCCCGGCCCACCGCGCCCTCACCGAGCGCCAGCCGGTGCTGTGCGTACTCCCGCCCGAGATTGAACGAGGTGATGATGCGCAGCTCGTCATCGGTTACGCGCCAGATGGCCGCCTTCTCCATTCCCGTCAGCTCGGCGGCCTGGCGGGCGATCTGGGCCAGCACCGACTGGAGCTCCAGGTTGGACGCCAGCGTGCGCGCCAGGTTTTGCACCGACGTGAGCTGCTCGACCTTGCCGTGCAGTGCGTCGTCGGTCTCGCCGTGCAGGCGCGCGTTCTCCACGGCGATGGCGATGTGGCCCGCGGTGATCTCGGCGAAGCGAATCTCTTCCCGGGCGAAATCGCGAAACTCCGTGGACGTCACGTTTAGCACGCCGATCAGCCGGTTGACGGTGAAGAGCACGATGGGCACGGCCAAAAAGCTGCGCAGCCGCTCTTCGCCCAGCCCGGGCACGTACTTGAAGCGCGGGTCCGACCACACGTCGCGCACCGGCACCGGACGGCCGATCTTGGCGGCCTCGCCCACGATGCCCTCGCCGATGCTCAGCGTGAGCTGACCCACCGCCTCGGGGTTGAACGAGCGCGTCCCTCGCAGGATCAGGCGATCGATGGCCGGGTCGTAGAGATAGATCGTGACTTCGGGCGCGTCCAGCACTTCGCCCACCGACTCCACGGTGAGCCGCAGCACCTCTTCCAGCTCCAGCGACGAGTTGATGGCCGCATTGATGCGGTCCAGCCCTTCGATGGTCTCGGTGAGCTGCCGCTCGCGCTTGGTGGGGCTCGAACTCAGGGCCACCACGGAGCTATGGCCTTGGAGCAGGGCTTCGACGACGAGCGCCTGCAGCTCCTCCAGCCGCTCAGCGGCGTGCAGCCGCTGCGAGGCGTCCAGTCGGGCCAGGTAGTCGGTCGCGGCGTGTCCCAGCCGCCGAATGGCGGTCGCGGCCAGCACCGCCGCCGAGCCTTCGTGACTCGCGGCTTCCGCCCCCGCGGCGTTCAGGTGCTGGCGGAACTCCAGGGAGACGCCCAGGTGCAGCGCCAGGCGCGCCAGTTCATGGGGCGGCGCGGTGACGCGGCCGCCCTCGCGGTCGGCAAGCCACAGGGCCAAGCTTTTGGCGTCAACCATGTCGGCGCCATTATCGGCGGGCGGCGGCCTCATGTCCGGTCGGTTGGGCCGCGGGCGCTCGGCTTGTCAGTTGCCGGCGGCGCCGGCCTCGTCGCGCTGGTCCGGCGTGGGAACCATCGTGAAGGGGGACTTGGCCGTCGCGCCTCGCGCCGTCCGACGTCGGGCGCGGCGACGCGGCATCGACGATTGCGCGGCCGACGCCGGCCGGCATCCCGTGGCAATCAGGGTGATGCGCACGCCCTGGGACAGGCGCGGGTCGATCACCGAGCCGAAGATGATGTTGGCGTCGTCGGCCACCACGTCGGCCACCGCCTGCGCGGCCGTATTCAGCTCCACGAGCGTGACGTCTTCCGACGCGGTGACGTTGAGCAGCACGCCCCGCGCGTCCTCGATGCTGGTTTCGAGCAGCGGGCTGTGCATGGCCTCGTTGACGGCCGTGAGCGCCCGATCCTCGCCGGAGGCTTCGCCCACCCCCATCAGCGCCGGGCCGGCGTTGGACATCACCGCGCGCACGTCCGCGAAGTCCACGTTGACGATTCCGGTCGTGAGAATCAGGTCGGTGATGCCTTGCACGCCGCGTTGCAGCATCTCGTCGGCCAGCACGAACGCGTCGCCAATGCCCATGCGCGGGTCCGACATCTTCAGCAGCCGGTCGTTGTGGACCACGATCAACGCGTCCACCTGTTCGCCCAGCGCTTGAATCCCACCCGCGGCAATCTGGTTCCGCCGGGTGCCCTCGAAAGTGAACGGGCTCGTCACCACGCCAACCGTCAGCGCCCCCTGCTCGGAGGCGATTTCGGCGATGGCCGGCGCCGCGCCGGTGCCCGTGCCGCCGCCCATGCCCGCTGCAATGAACACCATGTCGGCGCCTTCCGTGGCTTCGGCCAGGGCGCCGGCGCTCTCGCTGGCCGCCTTCTCGCCCCGCCGCGGATCGCCGCCCGCGCCGAGTTGTCCGGTGGTGTGCGTCCCGATCTGCACGATCTCCGTGGCGCGCGAGCCGCGCAGCGCCTGGGCGTCGGTATTCACCGCAACGAACTCCACGCCGTTGAGCCCGGCGTCGATCATGCGGTCCACCGCGTTCACCCCGGCCCCGCCCACGCCGATCACCCGAATCTGGGTGAAGCCCGTCGCCCGCCCCGGCAGCGGGGCGTCGCGCGCCAGGATGCGCGGCACCAGCCCCGGCGGCCGGTTGTTGGCCTCCATGCGCGCGGGATCGAATCCGCCGCTGTCGCTAGGCGGCACGCGTGAGCACTTCCTCGGCCAGGGCCTCGTAGGCGTCGACCGCCCGCCGCACGCCGCGGCCCCGGGCTCCGGGCGCAAAGATCGACAGCCCGGAACTGGACGCTTCCAGGATCTTGCTGTTGGTCGGGATTCTCGAGGCGAACATCTCCGCCTCCCACTGCTCCTGCAAGTATCCGGCCACGTGCTTTTCCTCGCGGAGGCGTCGGTCGAACTTGTTGAGCACGATGCCCAGCACGCGCAGGTTCGGATTCACGATGGTCACCTCTTCGATGCTCTCCGTGAGCATCTGCAGGCCGCGCAGGGAGAAGAAGCGCGCCTCCGTGGGGATGATGACCCACTGTGCGGCGACCAGCGCGTTGAGCGTCAGCACGCCCAGCGACGGCGGCGTGTCCACGAGCACGTAGTCGTAGTCGTTGTCGATGCGCATCACGTGCTCGCGCAGGCGCATCTCGCGACCCAGCTTGGTCTGAAGCTCGCTCTCCACCGCCGCCAGCTCCGGCGTGCCCGGCACGAGGTCGATGGCGACGTCCGTGGAGTCCTGCACGCGGTAGCGCGGCAGCTCGGCGTCGCGGTGCAGCAGGGAGTCCGCCAGCGACGGCGACACCGCCTTGTCGAGGCCGAACGAGGACGTGAGGTTGCTCTGCGGGTCCGTGTCGATGACCAACACGCGCAGATCGTGGCGAGCCAGAGTGACGGCAAGGTTGGCGGTGGTCGTGGTCTTGCCGACGCCGCCCTTCTGATTGGCAACGGCGATGGTGACAGCCATTGGCGTCTCCAGGCGCTGCCGCCCACGGGCCCCCACGGCAGGCAAACGCCCGCAGCGATGGTAGGCGTCGCCCGCAATTGAGTCAACATAATTTGTCGTCAGAGGCACCCGCTCAATGCAAGTCCGTCATTCCCGCGAAGGCGGGAATCCACCCTTCACTGAACCTGGGGGCCGGTGGGATTCCTCCGACCGTCCCTCGTCCGACCGGATTCTGAAAGGATCTCCGACGGCGGAGATCGGCAATCCCGCCTCGCCCTTCCCCGCCGCCCAAGGGAACGATTGCCCCCCAACTGGCGTACTTGTCTATGCAATACCCCGCAGAGTGCGGGTCATGAGGGCGGCTTATGACGGATGAACAGGCGGTCCTGCGCTGTCAGGACGGCGATCGTGAGGCCTTCCACCACCTCGTGGAACGCTACCAAGACCTGCTCTATCGCACGGCCATGCTGATGACCGGAAGCCGGGCGCTGGCCGAGGAGCTGGTCCAAGGAGCCCTGCGCTCGGCATGGCGGGGCATCCACGGCTTCCAGCATGGGTGCCCGGTCAAACCCTGGCTCATGCGCTATCTCGCCCGCGAGGGCGTGTCCCAGCGCCGCCGCCGGCCGGCGGCCGGCGTTGTCCCGTCCGGTCCCGGGCAGCCGGACGACCCTGACGAGGCGCAGCACGAGCGCCAGGAAATGCGTCAGGCCCTGGCCGGCCTCGATGCGGACCAGCGGCACATCCTGGTGCTGCACTACTTCGCCGATCTCACCGTCCCCCAGCTGGCGAAAGCCCTCGACGCTGGCGAGGACGCCGTCAACACCCGCCTCAGCCGCGCGCTCGGTCACCTGCGCGAGCGGCTCGAGGCGCAAGGTGCCCAGGAGGTCGCCAACGATGGCTCCTAACTACTCCACCGACGAATCCCTGGGCGACGCGCTGCGGGAGTATTTCGCGGCGGAAGCCCCCTCGCTCCGTGCGCCCTCGAACCTTTGGGACTCCTTGGAGGGTCGTCTCGAAGAGCCCCGGCGCATGCCGCGCCTTCGACGCAAAGTTCTAGCCGCCGCCTCGCGCTATTGGTTCCCCACGCTGGCCACCGGCGGAGCGGTCGCGGCGGGCGCCGTGCTGGCGGTCTGGGCCACAACGGCAAACCTGGGAGAACCCCAGGTCGTCGAGAAGATCGTGACGCAAGAGGTGATCAAGGAGGTCCCGGTCGAGACCGTCGTTACCAGAGAAGTGATCAAGGAGGTGCCGGTCGAGACGGTCGTGACGAAGGAAGTCATCAAGGAAGTCGCGGTCGAGAAGATCGTCGCCCGCCCCAGGACGGAAGAGGCGGCGATGATGGCGCCGCCAAGTGCAACTGCCGCCGCGACGCCGGCGCCACCTGCTCCGGCCGCTGCCCGACCGCCGGCAACCACCTTCCAGGACAACCGACGGCAGCCGGTGGTCGCCACGGCCGATGACGCGGTGTCGACCTTCAGCCTGGACACCGACCGCACGTCCTACCAGTTGGCGCTCAACTGGGCGCGGCAGGGCTACGACATCGAGCCGGACTCGGTGCGGGCCGAGGAGTGGATCAACGCCTTCAACTACCAATACGCCCAACCTGCCGATGCGTGGGGCTTCGCCATCACGAGCGACGTCGTGGCGCATCCGCTGGACGAGCGCAAGCATCTGGCTCGCATCGGGTTCCAGGCGGCGGAAGTGCCGGACGACCGGCCGCTCAACGTGACGCTGGTGCTCGACGCCTCGGGCTCAATGCGCGACGGCAACCGGGTCGACATCGCGCGGGCGGCGGCGGAGACCATTCGTCAAAGCCTGCGCCCGCAGGATCGCGTGGCCGTGGTGCACTTCACCACGGAAGTGATCCACGACCTCACGGTTAACCATCGCCCGCCGGACGACTCGGCAGTCTGGCGGTCCATTCGCCGTCTCGAGCCGCATGGGAGCACCAACGTGCAGGCGGGGCTGAACCTGGGCGTGCGGCTGGCCAACCAGGCGCGTCTGGAACGGCCCAGCGCCTACAACTACGTCATCCTGATGTCGGACGGCGTGGCCAACGTGGACGCCACCAACCCGTTCGCGATCCTGGAGTCGGCCTACGACCGGAACGCCGGCAATCCGCTGCGGCTGATCACGGTCGGGGTGGGCATCACCAACTACAACGACGTGTTGCTGGAGCAGCTGGCCCAGCACGGCAACGGCTGGTACCGCTACCTCGACACCACCGACCAGGCGCAGCGCACCTTCAGCCGGGCGAACTGGCTCGCGCTGTCGACGCCCTTCGCCGACCAGACGCGGGCCCAGGTCACCTGGGACCCGGACGTGGTCAAGTCCTGGCGGATCATCGGGTATGAGAACCGGGTGACGTCGGACGCGAGCTTCGCGGAAGACCGCAAGGAGTTCGCGGAGCTGCCGTCGGGGGCGGCTACGACGGTGTTCTACGAGATTGAGCTGCACGACCGCCATCGCGGTCGCTCGGCCCAAGACCTGAAGCTGGGCCGGGTGGAGCTGCGCTGGGTGGTGCCGGAGACGGGCCAGTCGCGCAGCCAGCAGGTCGAGGTGACGGGGCGAAGCAACCTGGGCTTCGGCAGCTACGAGGCGGACCCGCTGCTGCGGCTGGGCGGCATCGTGGCGCTGGCGGCGGACCGCTACAGCAGCCTGCCGCGGGGCGCGGATTACGGCGCGGCGGGTGTGTCCACCGACCTGGCGATTCTGCAGGAGGAACTGCGGGCGCTGGCCGGGCCGCTGGGCGGGCTGGACGCCTACCGGGACTTCAGCTTCGTGCTGGAGCGTATGGCGGAGCGCGCCTACACGCAGGCCCCGCCGAGATCTCCCTCCGGCTACAGCCGCTAGTCCTAATCGGCGCCTGCCGGTCACCCCGACCGGCAGGCGCCGGGGCTGGCGGGGTCACGCGGGACTCGGACGGGCGCCCACAAGGGGCGCCCCTACGGTTTGAATCCGGCTGGGAAACCTACGGCAGCGGCGAGTAGTCCGTCGGCTCGAGGAACCGGTTGTGGATCCGAGCCACGATCTGCCCATCGGCTTCCGTGTCGGCCCGGAGTTGCAGCCACTCGGGGTCGCTGATGAAGCTGCCCCATTTCCGCTCACGGTCGGCCATGTCCGCAAATCGGGTCAGGTACACCAGCCGGTCGCTGCGGCCCACGACCTCATGCCAGAACCCCACCACCTCCACGCCGTGCCGCTCGAAGAAGCCCAGCGTGTGCTCGCGAAACCGCGCGTCGATGACCGGCATCTTGCCGGGAAGAATCTCGTAGATGCGCAATTCATACAGCATGGTGGGATGACCTCGGACGGCGAGCGCGCGGGAGCGTAGCATGGGGGCCGCGGGGAGCGGGCGGTTTCGTCGGAGAGGCGTGGGGACATGTACGCCATCGTGATCGGCTGCGGACGCGCCGGCGCCGAGATTGCCGCGCGCATGGCTGCCGCGGGCGACTCGGTCGTCGTCATCGATCGCGACAGCCACGCGTTCCAGCGGCTGCCCGACGACTTTGCCGGCACGACGCTGGTGGGCACCGCCATCGACCTCGACGTCCTGGAGGCCGCCGGCGTGGCCCGCGCCGACGTGCTGGTGGCCGCCACCTACGGCGACAATTCCAATCTCACCGCCGTGCAGCTGGCGCGCCTCAAATACGACGTGCCGCGGGTGATCGCCCGTGTGAAGGACCCCGTGCGCGCCCGCGTCTTCGCCGATTGCGGCATCGAGACCATCTGCTCCACGGACATCATCGCCGGCGCGATCATGGAGCGGCTGGCCGGATCCCCGGCGGCCTAGGCGTGTTCATCATCATCGCCGGCGGCGGCAAAGTGGGCGCCGCGCTGGCGCACGATTTGCCGCCCGGCGGGCACGAGATCGTGCTACTCGAGAAAGACCGCCGCAAGGCGCAGGATTTGGAAGACGATCTTGGCGCCTCGGTCATTCCCCAGGACGCCTCCGAGGGCCGGTGGCTTTCGACGGCGGGCGTGGCGCGGGCCGACCTCGTGATTGCCGTCACCGGCGACGACGAGGACAACCTCGTCATTTGCCAGCTCGCTCGCGCGCTCTCCAACGGTCGGGCGCGCACCATCGCGCGTCTCAACAACCCCAAGAACCAGGACGCCTTTCGCCTGCTGGAGATCGAGGCCATCGTCAACGCCACCGACCTCGTCATGAGCATGATCGAGCGCGACCTGGGCGCGGCGTCCGTGGTGCACCTCATGCG
>JAPOXD010000029.1 GCA_026707285.1 Chloroflexota bacterium
GGAGCTCGCCCCTGCCCCCAAAAACCCTTGACGTCCGAACACAGATACTCCGAGCGCCAGCGAGGAATCTCAGACGTACGACCTCGGCCGCGCCGAGCTCGGGTCCGTGTAGGGGCGGGCCTTGTGCCCGCCCGATGTCAGGCGCAGCCGCCCCGAACTGCGGGCCGCGTCACTCGCGAATCAGGCGCACCGCGACATCCACGTCGAGCTCCGCCCACGCCCGATCCGCCGTCACCGCCGGCAGCCCGCGGCGCGTGGCCAATTCCAGGCAGGCGCGGTCGCCCAGCGAAAGGCCGCGATGGCGAGTGGCGCTGCGAGAGGCGGCGGTGGCGAGGGCCTGCTCCTCGTCGAAAGGCACGATGTCCAGGAACATGTGGGCGACGGATTGTCGGACTTCGGTGAGCGAAAGGCCAAGATCGACGAGCCGGGCAGCAGTCTCGGCGACGTTCACCGCCGAGGCCAGCGCATAGCCCACATATCCGTCCACGATGTCACCGCCCGGTTCGCCGCGAATGAAGGCCACCATCGCCGACGCATCCAGCACGGCGCGGCTCACATGGACTCCTCAGCGGCGGCCTCACGGCGGCGCTCCCGAATCAACTCGTCCACCAGGCTCACGCCCTCGGGCACGTAGCGGGCGATCATCTCGCGTATCCGACGGGTTTCGGTGTCGTAGCCGACGAGGTGCAACTCTTCGCCGTCCAACCGCAGGATCACAGCGTCGCCCTCCTTGACTCCGAGGGACGCGCGGTATGCCGCCGGAATCACCACGCGCCCGCCCGGACCGATCGTGGCTAGGACTTGCTCGGGCGCCGAATCCGCGGCCGCCGCGACTTCGTCCCGCATGGGGCGACTCAACTGAGTTTCCATATAGCCCGACTGCACCAGCACATTGCGGACGTGCTGATAGCGGATGCCCAGGCTACGGGCAATCTCGGACCGGCTGTATCCGGCGCGAAACAGCGCACGAATCTTGTCGGACTTGGTCGTCAGGCCGACAACGACCTCCTCCGCGGGCTGGCGATCGTAGTCGTAGGTGTGCGTTGCCATCAGCGAAGCTCCAAGACTCGAATGGCAACAGTTAGGTTGTCAGATGAACTTGTCTCTGTCAAGCAAACAGTTTGCTCATATTGCGCGTTTGTCTCGGCGTCCAGTCTCGGGCAAGACGAATCAGCGCCGCTGAAGCGTTCTGCCGTCGTCAGGCCGCGCGACCCGCGTAGGTGCTCCGCGCTCGGTGCCACCGGACTCTGGCGGCCAGCGCCCTGACGCGGTTCAGCACCTGGTCCGAATCGCCTCGCAAGTCCAGCACCGCCTGCTCCACGAGTCGTCCGTCCACGAGGCGATAAACGGCGCCCGCGTCGTCGTCCGCGTCATCGGCGGCCGCGTAGATCAGCAGTGCGCTGGGCAAACTGGCGGCCACGGCGTAGGCCAGGACTTGATAAATGTCGGCGTTGCGCGCGTCGTTTCCGGATGCCCGCTTGTACTTCGTGTCGCCGACGAACGTGCAGCGGCTGTTCTCCCACCAGGAAAGATCGGGCTCCAACGTCACCCGCTCCTCGCTGTCTAGACGCAGCCTGCGGCCCTTGGCACCCTGGGGAAACGCACCGGCCGTTAGGTCCAGCGCCTCGCGCAGGGCAACGACCACGAAGTCCTCGAAGACTCTGTTCATGTCGATGAGAAACGACGCGGCGCGCACCTCGCCCGCCGACAGCTCGAAGCTCGTCGATTCAAGGATGAGCCGGGCCAGGCCCAACGCGGGCTGGTAATGCGCGTTCAGCGGATTGAGCGGCGGATCGGGGAGAGTGTCCGCTGGCCGGTAGTCAATGTCCGAGACGTTGACGAACACGGCCCGCATGGCGCCGAGCAGCCGACGGGACTCACGTGAGCGCAGCGGCAGCCGCGCCAGACGCCGCACCGCCGCCTTGAGTAGCTGATTGGCCGGAATATCAGGGGTGAACTCGTCGTAGCTCACCTCGATCGGCACCGCCAGGCCAAAGCGCCGGCGCAGCTGGTCGTCGATGCGGATGCGCCCGCGCACGACGTGGAGCGCTTCCTCGCGGGTCTCGTAGCCGTGCAGGAGTCCGCGGTGGGTGGCCCGATGCACCCGGTCGTGGAACAGGCGGACCATGGCCTCCACCAAATCGGCAATCCCGACGTCGACGCGCGTGGGCAACAGGTGCAATTGCCCGAGCGCGTAGGAGATCAGGAAGATCACCTGCTGGACGGATACCTTGGGTGCGATCTCAATCGTGAGGTCCGGCAGGCGCACCACACCCACCATCGATCCCGGCGTCAGGTCGAAGGTGGTCCGTTCACCTGGCGTGGGCCGAACGTCGATCGAGGGCGACGGGTCCATGCCTTGCAGCGCGCCGAGTTGATCGCGCGTTAGCCGGACGCGCTCCTTTCGCTTGTACTCGGTGAGAGGAAGTCGCGCCATCGGCTCCATTTCCCCATCCGTCATTCCCGCGAAGGCGGGAATCTAGGCGTCGCCAGGCTCAGGCGCTGCATCGGCTTGGCCGTTGGCAGTGGCCGCTTCTTCCTCGGCGCCCGTCGACCGTTGAACTGCGGCGCGGAGATTGTTGAGCTTGAACTCCCCGATGCGCTCGGTCTGCCCGAAGAGCTGTTCCTCCACGTAGGGCAGGATCGAGTGCCTCCAGATTCGCTCTGCCCATTCCTCATCAAGCTTGTCGTTCATGAAGTAGCTGGGACCGATGGCCATGTCCCGCATTTCCAAGTCGTCGAGGATCTTGTTCGCCGCGTCCACTACGTCGGCGACCCAAAGCATCGTGGGCTTCTTTTCCAAGAGCCAGCGGCGAAGGAGACCCTCGACCGGCGGCTCGTCGGGAAAGAACGGCACGAAGAAGAAGCGCCGCCGCAGCGCCGCGTCAACCAGCGCGATCGAGCGGTCGGCCGTATTCATCGTGGCGATGATCCAGAGGTTTTGCGGCAGCGTGAACGGCTGATCGGCGTATTGGAGCGAAATCTCGCGGTCGCGGTACTCCAGCAGGAAATACAACTCGCCGAAGACCTTGGCGAGATTGCCGCGATTGATCTCGTCGATCACCAACACGTGCTTCGTGTTCGGCTCGATTCGTGCGCGGTCAGCAATCCGCTTCAGGGGTCCGTCTTTGAGCTCGAAGCCGGGCTGGTCGTCGACAAGGGCCGGGCGAAATCCCTCGATGAAATCCTCGTAGGCGTAGGACGGGTGGAACTGCACCAGATCGACTGAGCCGTGCTCACCGGCGAAACACTCCGCGAGCTCTTGCGCGACATATGTCTTTCCGGTGCCGGGTGGGCCGTAGAACACCACCTGCCGCTTGTCGTCGAGCAGCTTCGAGATCTCCTCGAGGTGGCTGACGTGCCACCGAAGCTTGTCAGCGATACCTTGGAGAGTTCGGGCCGGCGGTGGCTTTGGGCCGGTGCCGCCCTCTCGATAGCTCAAGAAGGCCTCATGTTCTTCCTCGGGTAGAACCTCCTTGAACCAACCTGAGGTAGCGACCGCCCAGAGTGCGGACTGGGCGTCCAGTCGGTCCCGTAAGTCAAGCCCGCGCTGCGACGCCTCCCTGATGAACATGTCGAAGAAGTCCAGGGCGTGGCGATAGACCGCCGCCTCATCAGAGTCGTTGTCCGGCACTGGGTATCCGGTCAGGTCATATCCCGACTTGAGCACCGTCACTCGGTACGGAGGATAGGCACTCGGATCAGCGGCCATGGCCAAGAACGCCGCCAAGTTCGCCCGCCCGCCCGGTGTGCTGTCGACTCTCGCCGGTACGCAATTCAGAAAGACGCGAACTGCTGCTTCGATCGCACTCTCGCCCCTCCAAAGATTCAGCAGCGCGGTTCTCGCCTCCGTCCGGTGCTCCCCACACCAGGTGAGAAAGCGGTCGTGCACTTGCCAGGACGTCAAGTTGTTGGGATTCCCGAAGGCCCGCCGAAGCGTGCCCACCCAATCATCCGAATCGGCCTCGACCGCTGAACGCGCCGCCTGAAGATTGTCTGCAATCTCAAGCTTGAAATCGCGCTCTTCCTCGTCAAAGTCGGGATGGTCGACGAAACGCCGAGACCACCGAATGAACATCCCCCACTTCGAGGTGTCATCTGAACCTCTGGAGCCCCATTGAGTCCATATCTGATCATCGTAGAAGTCGAGATGCTCGCCATAGGTTTCGGATAGGCGATCACGGATTTGCAATAGATTACGATCAAGATCGTCAGATTCCGTGTCAATACGATCTACAAAGGCTCGCGCAATCTGCTCCTTGTGATACTTCGGAAGAACACGCTCAAAGGAATCTGGAAAAACCAGATGAAGGATAGCGGAAGTTTGAATATAAGTTTGCAGATCGTCGTCATTCCAAACTGCCTGCTTAGACCTCCACGGATCGTCGATTGCGGCTATGCGTTGATCTTCGGGTTGCTGCTTAAAGCTCTTGGTGATCATCGCGATTCGCCGTAGTTGCAAATGACGACGGGTGGCAAAATACGGTCCGGGATTGCAAACGCCGCCATCGAGCGCCCCGTCGAGATTCTGTGGGAGTGGAGAGTCGCGATCGGCCCAACCCAGGACTGTCATGATCTGATCTCGCTTGGCACCGCCACCTATTGCGTCGTTGATCAAGAAGTGAACGTAAAGGATCTCAGCGCCGAGTTGGATAGTGTTGTGCGGGGCGGGGGCGAGGCAGTCCTCGTATCGGCCGATGAAGGTGCCTTGGCCGACGGATTCGCTGTCGACCCGTTCGAGAAAGTCGTCGATGTTTTCCAATGACCACACCGGCTCGCCGGGCGTAAAGAGCGAATCGTCGGTACACAGGGCGCGGTCGACCCACTGCTGGGCTGCGGCGTAGATTCCGGCTTCTTCCGCCTTAGCTAGCCGCGCCATCGGCTGCCATTCCGGCTCCCCGACATTTGCCGTGCCTGTCGGCGCGGGGTCTCAACCCTCACCCTGACCCTCTCCCATCGAGGGAGAGGGGATCCGACGCGGCCTCCGGCGGTGTGAAGTCGTCGAGGGTGAACACGCTGGCGGCGGGGACGCCGATCTCATCCATGGCGGCCTCGTAGCCGGCCAGGCGGTCGACGAGGGCGATGGCCAGGACTACTTCTAGGTCCAGGCCGGCTTCGCGCAGGCAGCGGGTCGTGTGGACCAGCGACCCGCCGGTGGTCGCGGCGTCGTCGACGATGACCACGCGCATGCCGCGCTCCATCGGCCCTTCGATGATCCGCTCGGTGCCGTGGTCCTTGCGCTCGCTGCGGACGAACAGCCCCGCCAGCGGCTGGTCGGTGCCGGCGCTGAGGAGCATGGCTGCGGTCACGATGGGGTCCGCGCCCACGGTGGGCCCCGCCACGGCGTTGGCCTCGGGCGCCCGCTCGCGAATCAGCTCGAGCACGGCGTTGCCGGCCAGGTGCGCGCCGGCGGGGTCCAGCACGACCTGTTTGCCGTCGAAGAAGTAGGAGCTGGTTTGGCCGGACGAGAGCTTGAACGTGCCGGTGATGAACGAGCGTTCCTGGAGCATCCGGCGCAGGCGTTCGCGATCGGAGTCGGCCATGAGTCTCACCCCCCAGACGCCGAGTACGGCGGGGCGCCCACAAGGGACGCCCCTACACGGAATGGCCGTGGACGCCCCGCGGCGGCGCAAATCGCGCCATTATGCGTCAATGGCTCTTCAGCACGACCCTTAGGATCGAGGAGCGAGCGCTATGGCCTCTCTCAAGGCGGCGGTGATCGGGGCCGGCAATCACGGCGCCGGTCACCTCCAGATGATTGCCGACGAACCCGAGATGCGACTCGTCGGCGTGGCGGACCTCGACGAGCAGCGGCTGGACGCGGCCGCCGTACACAAGCCCGAAGTCGCCGTTACCGACTACCACGAGATGCTCGACCGCGCGCGTCCCGACGTGGTCTACGTGGTCACCCTGCCCGGGCAACTGCTGCCCATCGTGCGCGAGTGCCTGGAGCGCGGCATTCACACCTCGGTCGAGAAGTCGCCGGGCAACACCAGCGCCGACACCGCGGCCATGATCGAGGCGGAGGCCGCCAGCAGCGCCATGGCCATCGTCTCCTTCAACCGGCGCTACTACCCGCAGATTCTCGCCGTCAAGCGACTCGCGCTCGCCCGCGGCGGGCCCGTGCACGCTGCCGCCACCTACAACAAGAACCCGAGCGATCGCGTGGTCGAGAACATGCGCCGCGGCCTGATGCCGCCGGCGTTGGTCTGCGACTCGATCCACCACGTCGACCTGCTGCGCTGGCTGGTGGGCGACACGATGGAGACGACCGGCGTCATCACCCACGTCCACGCCGAGACCTACCGCTCCAGCCTCGCGCGCGAGCGGCACAATGCGGTGATCACCTTCGCCAACGGCGCGCGCGCGGTGCTGATGTCGCATTTCGGCGTAGGCACGCGCATTCAGCGGGCCGAGCTGCACGCGGAGGACTTCTCGGCCTACATGGACCTCACGCGCATGAGCCCGCCCGAGGAGGCGCACCGTCCCGACACCTTCGAGCTCTACGCCGACGGCGATCCGTACGAGGCGGCGCTGGACCTCGCGCCCGAGGGCGGTCCGCACTTCAACGAGACGCGCCACTTCGCCGATTGCATCCTCAACGGCCGCCGCCCCTGGAGCACGCTGGAGGACGGCCTGGTGACCATGCGGCTCTGCGAGGCCATATACGCCGGCCACAAGGGCCCCTTCGCCGAGGCGCCGTGATGCCGTCGATGGAACCGGCCTGGCTAAACCTGCCCGACCACTTCGTACCCTCGCGAGTCACCACCTACCAGGCGCTGCCGCCCGACACTGCCGTCACGCTGGCCCAACTCGACGGCCCCGGCTGCATCCGCCGCATCTGGGCCGCCAGCGTGCGCCGGCCCACGCCCGCGCACCAGCGCCAGATCGTGCTGCGCATGTTCTGGGACGGCGCGGACGCGCCCGCCGTCGAGGCGCCGCTCGGCGACTTCTTCGGCCAGCTCCACGGCTTGCCGCCATACTCGCTCGACTCGCGCTACCTCACCATGCAGGCCCACGCCGGATATACGGCCACGTTTCCCATGCCCTTTCAGGACGGGGCGCGGATCGAGGCCGTGGCGGGCGCGGACATCGGCGAAGACGGCATTCTGCTGCAGACCGACTGGCACGCCTATACGCCGGAGTCCTTCAGCCAGCCGCTGCGCTTCCATGCGCAGTTTCGGCGCGAAAACCCGTGCGAGGCCTTCGGACGCAACTACCTGGTGCTGGATGCGGTCGGCCGCGGTCGTTTTCTGGGCTTCAACTACGGCGTGGCCGTGCGCGACGACCGGGCGCGCTGGTCGCACGCGGGCGCCGAAAACATCTATGTCACGAACTCCGCCGACGCGCCGGAGGGGCCGTTCGCCCATCTGCGCGGGGCGGGCGGCGAGGACGCGTTTGGGGCCTCCAACGGCGGCGTCCTGCACCGGCCCTCCACGCATTTCGACCAGGGCGTGCCCTACTACGCCCAGGAGGACCTCGGTCCCGCCCTCGCCCGGCACACGCTGGCGGCATATCGCTTCTTCGAAGCCGACGCCATCCCCTTCGGACAATCGCTCCAGATTCGCTTCGGCTCTATGGCAAACGACATCTGCAGCACGGCGTATTGGTACCAGGAACCGCCCCACCGGCCGTTCGTACGCATGCCTGCCTGGGACCAACTCCTGCTCGGCTCCGAGTTGCCGTACGACGCCACGGGCGCGCCGGACCCCGAACCGCGCTGGCAACTGCTGGGGCCATTCCATCCGGATCACGAAGCGGCCTTGGACGCCGCCGCCGACCGTGCCGATGCCGCCGAGCGCTTCGCCGAGATGGGCTACCCGCCCGAATCGCCCTGGCGCCGCGGCGAGCGGCACGTCGCCCGCTGGGCGCCGGCCGCCGACATCAACGGCTTCGTGGACTTCTCGCTGACCTTCCGCCCCATTGGTCCCGAGAACTCGCTCACCTATCCGGCGCTTGGGCTGGCGCAAACCTGGCTGCACTCCGACGCGGATGCCGCCGTCACGCTGCAGGCCGGATGGGTGAACGATCTGCGCCTGCGCATCGGCAACGGTCCCTGGGCGTCGCTGGGCCGCAACGACTACTTCCGCAATCGGGAGCACCGGCTGGAGCTGCGAGCCGGCTGGAATCGGCTCCAGGTCAAGCTCGACAACCCCGACGACGGGCTGGCCCGGCACGCGTGGGGCTCCTGGGTCTTCGCGCTGCGCGCGGTTGATGACCGCGGACGGGAGCTCGCGCTTCATCCGGAGCGGGGCGACTAGCAGGATCCGATCTGGATTCCGGCTTCCGCCGGAATGACGGATAGGCGGGCGGTTCGCGAACCGCCTGGCCACTCAGCCCGGGGCGATCGTGGTCATGTCCCAGCCGCCCAGGGTGCGGAGGGGAGTGGTGGGGTTCGCCAGGCTCGGCTCGCCCGCCTGCCGCCAGGCCTCGATCTCGTCCCGGTGACCCAGCCGGCGCAGCGCGTTCCAGGGCTCCTGGTGATTGGCGCGGAACCACGAGCCCGCGCAGTCCCACACGAACAGATGCTCGGCCCCGGCGCCGTAGAGCATCGAGGCCATGCGGCGGTAGTCCTCCGCGCCCAGGTCGCGCGGCATCAGGTTCGGCGCCATCAGGCATCGCGTCCCGCGCACCGCCTCCACGAACGGCTGGATCTGGTCGCCCGAAATCCACGTGTCTTCGGCCACCGGCAGGGCCAGCGGCGCCGGGCTGTAGGGAATCAGCGTGTCGATCAGGCCCTCGCGCGCCCAGGTGGCCACATCCAGGCCGAAGAAGTCGTTGTCGGCCTGGGTGCCCAGTACGCACACGGAAATGTCGATCCGCTTGCCCTGGCGCGCGGCGCTGGCGGCGTCCATCTCGGCGCGCAACCGCCGCATGAAGGCCGTGAGCACGGCGGCGCGGTGGGCCAGCCAGCGGGGATCGCGCTCGTCCAGGTCGTGCGGGTCCTCGCCGAACTCGCGCGTGAAGCTCTCGACCAGCGGCGCCTCGTAGTCCAGGTAGGGCGGGCGCCGGTTGAACAGCAGCGCGATGCCGTCGACCGGATAGGCCGCCACCTCGCGCAGCACGGCCAGGCAAAACTCCTGGGTCTCCGGAAACGCATAGGACAGCCGCGGCAGGGTTCGCCCCTCACGGTCGATGCAGTGCAGCTCCGGGTGCCGCTCGAAATACCCGTCCTTGAAGTACCCCTCCATGGCGGTCGGCGGATAGGTCCACGCCGCCAACCGGTAGCCGGCGTGGAACTCCATCCCCAGGTCGTGGGTGTGCCGCAGCGCCACATCCACCGGATCGACACCCTTGCGGCGGAACTCCCGAAAGCTCTCCACCAGCAGGCGCTCGCCCAGCCGGCTGTAGCCCTGCAGGTTGAGATCGGCCGGATTGCGACCCACGGTGGTGTCGTAGTAGAGCTCGTCGCCGCCGCCGACCTCCCAATAGATGCGCCCGAAGTCCGTCTCGCGGTAAGGCTCCACCTCGCGCCGAATTTCCTCCGCGGTCGTCGTGCGATAGGTGTAGGGATAGAACGCGTCGTTGTGCCCGAACAGCCGGCGGGTGGAGGCGTCGCGCAGGTCCCGCTCGTGCGCCGCCGCCTCGGCGTCCGAGAGCGGCACGAGCTTGATGTAGGCGATCTTTGTCGACTCGCCCTGGATCGTGCCTGGGCCGTCGCCCGCCGCCAGGCGCCGGGTGATTTGCTCGAAGACCAGGTCCTGGCCGTCGAGCCTGGCGACGCGCCAGAACAGCTCCTCGAACCGCATCCGGCGCATGTGCCCGTCCAGCCCGCCCGGCGGCTCCCAGCGCAGCATCGAGTAGGTGTCGTCACCGCTCAGCTTCACCAGCACCTGCCCCAGCCAACCCTGGTCCTCAGCGGTCGGGTGAAATCCCACGCTGATGGCGTGCCAGCCGCGCCGCTCGAGCGGATAGCTGACCGCAGGCGCCTGCGACTCGAATCCCGCCCACAGCAGCACGCCGCGCAGATGATCGGTCTCGTACGGCAGCGTTTGCCAGGTGTGCGGGCGCAGCTCGGACGCCAGCGCCGAGGCCGGAGTGACGCGGTCCAGATCGGTCAGATAGATGGGATCCGCCGAATAGCCTCGGTCGGCCAGAAGATCACGCACCGGTGACATTGCCGCCCCCTCTGGTAGGGGCAACCCTTGTGGTTGCCCGATTCCGATTCACCGCCATCGCTATCCGCCGTCCAACGGCGCGCCCGGTCCCTCGTAGAACCCGCGGCGCCAATAGACCAGCGGCTGCGCTTCCTGCATCGACCCGTCCACCACCTCGCCCACCAGGATCGCGTGATCGCCGACCACCGTCGTGCTGATGCGGCGGCAGATCACCACCGCCAGCACGTCGCGCAGGACGGGCAGCCGATCGTCCCAGAGCGTCCACGACACCTGATCGAACTTGTCGATGGCGCTGGAGGCAAACAGCGTGGCCACGTCCGCTTGCTCCGACTGCAGCAGATGCGCCGCGAAATGGCTCCCCGTCGTAAGCGCGGAATAGCTGTTGCAG
>JAPOXD010000023.1 GCA_026707285.1 Chloroflexota bacterium
CCCGCTGCTTCCCCACGGACGATCCGAGGGGACTTGCAACATACAAGGGGCGGGTTTGTAACCCGCCCGCTGGTACTGGCCAGTCAGCCTGTCCGGGGATCGCGCAAGCCGACACGCCCCAACGTCGCGTAGCATCACCGACTGGCTCGAGAACATTCACGGTGGGGGATCGACATGCGGTTAGCCGACAAGGTGGCAATCGTGACCGGCGGCGCCAAGGGCATCGGTCGAGGCATCGCGACCGCGTTCGCCGTCGAGGGCTGCCACGTGGTCATCGCCGACATTGACGCCGATACCGCCGCGGAAACCGTGGCCGATATCCAGGCCGGCGGCGGACTGGCGGAGTTCCAGGCCACCGACGTGCGCGTGCCCGCCGACATCGAGCGGACCATCGAGTGCACCGTCGAAGCCCACGGCCGGCTTGACGTGATGGTCAACAACGCCGGCTGGCACCCGCCGGCCATGACCATTGACGAAACTTCCCTCGAGCTCTTCGAGTCGCAGCTCACCCTCAACCTCACGAGCACCTACCTCGGCAGCAAGTTCGCCGTGCCGCACTTGCGCCGGACCAAGGGCAACATCATCAACACGGCGTCGTTGGCCGGCGTCGTGGGACAGACGCTGGCGGCGGCCTACGCCGCGTCCAAGGCCGGCCAGGTGGGCTTCACCAAGGCCCTGGCAGTCGAGCTCGCGCCGCAGGGCGTGCGGGTGAACTGCATCTGCCCCGCCGGCGTCGACACGCCGCTGCTGTGGGAATGGGCCAACACCCTCGACGACCCGGCGGCGGCCGCGCAGACGGTGGACGCCCTGCATCCGCTGGGCCGCATGGCGCGGGCCGAGGAGATCGGCCGCGCGGCGCTGTTTCTCGCCAGCGACGACGCGTCGTTCGTCACCGGCCACGCGCTGGTTGTCGACGGCGGCGCCACGCTCGACTACTCGCCGGCCCAATACTCGGAGTGACGCCCTCAAACGTCCTACGACCGCAAGCCTTCTAGAACTGCTCCGTCCGAATGCCGAGCTGCGTCCGCGACAGATACGGCGTACATCCCGGCTGCCCCTGAAACTCGGCGAAGTGCGCCGGAATCTCGCCGCCCGCGTCCTCGATCGCCAATCCGAGCAGTCGCTCCACGACGTCGGGATGCTGATCCGCCAAGTTGGTCGTGAGCTCCGGATCGTCCTGCACCCGATAGAGCAGCGGCTCCTCGCCCCAAATCGTGGCGTTGCACCACCAGGTGTCGTCGATCACCGTGACGAGCGGACCCCAGGCAACCGTCGCGTGGCTGCGGACGGACGATCCCTCCCCTGCCAGCAGCGGCCCGAGGTCGCTCCCATCCACATTTGGCTCCAAACCGCCGGCGGCCAGGATCGTCGCCGCAACATCCGTATTTATGACGAGGTCGTCGCAGGTCGTGCCGCGCCCGGTGCCGTCGGGCGGCCGGACCAGCAGCGCCAAGTCGGCCACGGCGCGAGTCAGCGGGTGTCCCTGCTTGCTGACCAGCCCCTTGTCGCCCGGATCGAACCCGAGATTGTGTCCGTGATCGGAAACCACGATCACCAGGGTGTCGTCCAGTCGGCCGCTCAGCTTCAGCGCCTCGTAGAAGTGACCGAACCAGCGATCGCACAGCGTCACCTCGCCGGCGTAGTTCGCCTGGCAGCGCTCCAACTCACGCGCCGTATACATCCCCTCGTGCGGCGCGTAGAGCGATTGGATGATGTCCGCCGTGTCGTCGTCGACCGGGTCGTACATGCGCCGGTAGTTCTTCGGCGGCTCCCACGGCTCGTGCGGGTCGAACGAGTCCACGACCAGGAAAAACCGCTCCGCGTCCTGGTTTTCGTAGATCCAGCGGCTTGCGCTGCGGAAGAGTCGCGCCGGGTAGTAGTCGGCCTCGTCCCGGCGAAACTGGTTGTTGAGCAAGTACTGCCGGAAAAACTCCGTGCGCTGGTGCACCGGCGGGAAACGCTCGGGCACGTGACGCCGGATGGCGCCCGGCGGCAGCGCCGGTCCCGAGCGAAACCGGTCGGTCTCCTGTCCGCGAATCCAGTCCCACTCGTCGAAGCCGCGGTGGAAGTTCTTCGACGGTTTGAACTGGTGATAGCAGTCGGTCAGCAGGGCCGTGCGGTATCCCGCCTCGCGCAGCCGCTCCGCCACCGTGTCCTGCTCTTCGGGAATCGGTCCCCATCCGGGCGCGCCGATAAAGTCGCCCTTCAAGGTGCGGTGACCGTGGAATGGATAGGTCCGCAGTCCCGTGTGAATGGCGCGGCGAAACGGCAGCGTCGGCAGCGACTCGGGATAGGCCCGTGTGAACCGCACCGACTCGCGCGCGAATGCGTCAAGATGCGGGGTTGAGATCCACTCGTTGCCGTAGGCCCCGAGATGGTCCTTCCGCAGCGTGTCGAAGATCACCAGCACGATGTTCATAAGTGACGAGGCCCTTGCCGCCATGAGCCGGGCGGGCGGAAAGCTGACCGGCGGATCGTAGCCCAGCGGCACCGGGAGATTCTTGTGGATCTCCTCCGTGATGCCCGCGAAGGCGGGAATCCACCCTTCATTGAACTCGGGGGCTGCCGGGATTACCACGACCATCCGTCGTCCGACCGGATATCTCATAGGTCTCCGAACGCGAGAATCTAGCGGACCCTTGCCCCGCTCATCCGCACGTAGGGGCGACGCATGCGTCGCCCCTACCCCGACACGCAAGGGCTTTCATTCGCGAGCGTCGGACGGTGTCGGGCTACTCGCCCTGCACCGCCCGCGCCAGGACGAGCAGGTTGTCCAGCAGGCAATAGACCGTCAGCGGCCCGACGCCGCCCGGCACCGGCGAGAAGGCCGACGCGACCTCGACCACGGCCTCGGCGTCCACGTCGCCCTTCAGGCCATCGGCCGTGTACGTGGCGCCGACGTCGACGACCGTCGCGCCCGGCTTCACGTGCTCGCGCGCAATCAGTCCAGGCCGCCCGGCGCAGGTGACCAGCACGTCCGCTTGCGAGGTCACGTTGGCGAGATCGAGCGTCCGCGAGTGGCACATGGTCACGGTGGCGTCGCGCGCCAGCATCAGCAACGCCACCGGCTTCCCCACGCTGCGGCTGCGGCCCACAACCGCTACCCGGCGCCCGGCCAATGGGATCTCGTAGTGCTCCAGCAAGCGCACGACGGCTGTCGCCACGCCCGGCGCCAGCTCGGAAGCTCCCGCCAGCACCGCGCCGATGGCGGCGCGCGTAATCCGGTCGACATCCTTCTTCGGCGGCAGGGCCGCGACGACCGCTGCGGTGTTCACCGATGACGGCAGCGGCAGCGCCACGATGATTCCCTGGACCTCGTCGTCGACCGCCAACCGCTCCACGAGCCCGACGGCCTCGGCCGTCGAGGAAGCCTCGTCGAGCAGCTCCTCGGCGACCGGCACGCCAACCCGTCGCGCGCCCCGCGAGACCTGCCTGGCATAGGCGGCCCCGGCGGGGTGCGTCGCGCAGCGAACGAAGGTGAGCGCGGGGGGTCTGGCGAATTCCGAAAGCTCCGTCGCAATCGACGCCCGCAACACCCTGGCCGGCTCGCGGCCGGTCATCACCGTCACGCGTGCAACTCCGACAGCACGCGCTCCGCGGCCGCGTCGGCCCGCGCCAGCCCGGACCGAAAACGCTCGCAGCTGCGCTCCAGCTCCACGCGCGCCGCCTCGTCGGCCACCGAGCCGATATTCGCCGCGATGTTCATCTCACAGATGCGCATGGCGCCGCGCGCCAAGGCCGCCCCAGCCGCGGCGTCGCACCGCACGTGGGGATTCGCCTTGGCAACGGCAGCGCCGGCGAGCTCGATCACGTCGAGCGCCAGCTCGCCAACCGCCGCGGGGACGCGGCTTGCCGCCAGCGCCGCGGTGGCAATCGCTTCGACCCGCGCGGCCTCGGGAGCGCGCGGCAGCCGGTAGGCCGCCAGCAGCCCGGCGTAGGCGTCCGAATCCGCCTCGATGAGCGCCAGCGCCTCAGCGCGAATCGCGTCCGTCCGAGCCACGATGCGTTCCATCTCGGCATGCACGGATTTGAAGCGCTTCCGGGCCAGCGTGAGTTGTGCGCTCATGCCCACGAGCGCCGCTCCCAGCGCCACGGCCGCCGCCGCCGCGCTGCCGCCGCCGGGCGTGGGCGAGTTGGACGCCAGCGCCGCGGCGAAGCCTTCAATCGTTGCGCAAGCGGCGCCTTCCGCCACGCTAGGCCGCGGTGGCGGCCGCGCCCACGGCAGCAGCGGGCGCCAGTGCCGGAACCGGCGTCGGCCGCGGCAGCTCCAATCCGGCAGCCTCCACGATCCGCGGCACGGCCTTCTCCCAGTCGATCGCCATCACGTGCACGCCGTGCACGCCCTCGATCTCACGCACTTGCTCGATGATCTCCAAGCAAATGCGGATGCCCTCGGCGCGCGGCTTGCGGGCGCCGCGCATGCGCTGCATCACGGCGTCGGGAACCTCCATGCCGGCGACCTTGAACTTCATGAACTCGGCCATCCGAGCCGACTTTAGCGGACCCACGCCCGCCAGTATGTGAATTTCTTCATGAATGCCCTCGTCACGTACGCGCGACATCCATTCGGCGAAGCGCTCCACGTTGAAAATCATCTGGGTCAGCGCGAATTCCTGCCCCGCGGCGGCCTTCTTGACCATGCGCAGCGGGCGGAAGCCATAGGGCGGCGCAAAGGGATTGGCCGCGCCGCCGATGAAGAGCCGGAAGTCGCCCTTGATCGGGTCGCCGGCGGCATTGCGATTCTCATCGCGGAGCTGCTTGAGCAGGCGCACGAGCTGCACGCCCTGCAGGTCGAAGACCGGCTTGGCCATGGGGTGGTCGCCCAGCACCAGCGAGTCCCCGCTGATTGACATAAAATTGCGAATGCCAAACGCCTGCGCCGCAATGACGTCCGATTGGATGCCCAACCGGTTCCGATCGCGGCACGAGAGCTGCATGATCGGCTCTACCCCGCCCTGGAGGCAGAGCAGCGCCGCGCCCCAATGCGACATCTTGAGCGCCGCGCCCTGGTTGTCCGTGCAGCTGGCGGCGTCCACGAAGCCGCGCAGAATCTCGGCCTTCGCCCGGACATCCGCCGCGTCCGGTCCCTTGGGCGGCCCGAGCTCACAGGTGACGGCAAAATGGCCGGCGTCGAGCACGGCCTGCAAGTGGCTGTACGGCGGCCCCGGCGCGGGGCCGTCGACGGGAGGCGAATCAGACACCGAAAGCGGTTGTCCCAGCAGCCGGCAAGTATTCGCCATGCATGGTAACGCGGGCTGCCGCCCGACCAGTCCGGCCGCGAGGTGACCGCCATGCTCGTGGTGGTGACGGGACCGACGGCGTCGGGCAAGACGGCTGCGGCGCTCGCGCTGGCCGACGACTTCCCGCTGGAGGTCATATCAGCCGACTCGCGCCAGGTCTATCGCGGCATGGACGTCGGCACGGCCAAGCCCAGGGCCGATGAGCGCGCCCGAGTCCCGCACCACTTGGTTGACATAATCGATCCACCCGAAACCTACAGCGCCCACCGATTTGTCCAGGACGCGCGCCGAGCGCTCGACGACATTCGCAGCCGCGGGCGTGTGCCGGTAGTCGTCGGCGGTACCGGCTTCTACATCAAGGCGCTCGTCGAGGCGTCGCTGCTGGCCGACGTTCCGCCCGACGCCGAGCTTCGACACGACCTCGACGCGCTGCAGGCTCGCGAAGGCGTGGCCGGCCTGGCGGCGCGGCTGGAGCGCTTGGACCCCATGCGCGCCGCCACGATCGACCGCGCGAACCCGCGCCGCCTCGTTCGCGCCATCGAGGTCGCCGAACGCGGCGGGGCGGCGGTGGGCTCCCGGCCGGCGCCATCCAGCGCGATCCTCGGCATCGATGTCCCGGTGGACGTCCTGGCAACCCGCATCGAGCGACGCGCGCACGCCATGTACGCCGGCGGACTGATCGAGGAGACGCGCGCCCTGCTGGAGCGCGGCGTTCCGCCGGACGCCCCCGCGCTCTCGGGCGTCGGCTACCGTGAAGCTGCGGCGGTGCTCAACGGAAGCCTTACGCTGGATGAGGCGCGGCGGCGAACGGCCAGCCGCACGCGCCAATACGCGCGCCGCCAACGCACCTGGTTTCGGCACCAGCTTCCCGTACACTGGCGTACTCCAGAGACAATCGTGGAGGCGCTCGCCGCGCAGTTGCGCGGCATGAATCAAGCGGGACAGTCCTGACGTGAGCCTGGCATTCACCAAGATGCACGGAGCCGGCAACGATTTCGTGCTGCTCGACGGGCGCGAGGCGTTGTCCGACGACCTCGGTCCGCTGGCCGCCGAGCTTGCCGACCGGCGCTTCGGCGTGGGCTGCGACCAGGTGCTCGTCGTGCGCGATGGCCGGGATTCTCGCTTCGCGATGGAGATTTGGAACGCCGACGGCTCGCGCGCCGAGATGTGCGGCAACGGCATCCGCTGCTTCGCCAAGTGGCTCTACGAACGCGGCGAGCTTGGCAGCCAGCGTGAGGTCATTGAAACGCTCGGCGGCCCGCGCTGGGTCGAGGCCGCGGAAGCGAATGGCGGGCTTCGCGTCACCACGGGCATGGGCGTGCCGTCATTCGACCCAAGCGCGCTGCCAATGCTTCCCGGCGAGGCGGCGCCCAACATGACGACGCTTCACGTCAACGGTCACGCAATCGAGATCACGGGCGTCTCGGTGGGCAATCCGCACGCCGTGGCCTTCATCGACGACGTGGAGGCGTTTCCGCTGGCCACGATCGGCCCACTGGTCGAGCATCATCCGACGTTTCCCGAGCGCACGAACTTCGAGATCGTCGACGTGGCCGCTCCAGGCAAGCTGCGGGTCCGGGTGTGGGAGCGCGGCGCGGGCCTCACGCTCGCCTGCGGCACCGGCGCCGCCGCGACGGCGGCCGCGGCCATCGCCGCCGGACGGGTCGCGCCCGGCAACGTCGCCCTCGACATGCCCGGCGGACGGCTGCACGTGACCTGGGACGGCGACGGCAACGAGGTCACCATGCAGGGACCCGCGGCGACGGTGTTCACCGGCCAGTGGTCCGCATAATGGCGCTGCTTTCCACCCCAGTGGGCGCCGCCTAGTGTCCGCATCGCCAATCGAATTCGCCGACCGAATCTCGGCCCTGCCGCCGTATCTCTTCGCGGAGCTCGACAAGCTGCGCGACGCCAAGCGCGCCGAGGGCGTAGACGTCATCAGCCTCGGCATCGGCGACCCCGACCTGCCGACGCCGTCGCCGATCGTGGCGGAGCTCGAGCGGGCGGTGCGCGACCCCGCCAATCACCGCTACCCCGAGTACTACGGCCTGGACGAGCTGCGCGCGGCCATCGCGGATTGGTACGGCCGACGCTTCGACGTCACCCTCGACCCGGGCACGGAGGTCGTGCCGCTCATCGGATCCAAGGAAGGCATCGCGCATCTGCCGCTGGCGCTGATCAATCCCGGCGATACCGTGCTCATGACCGATCCGGGCTATCCGGTCTACGCCATCGGCACCATGCTGGCCGGCGGACGCTCGCACATGGTCCCGCTCACCGCCGCGAACGCCTGGCTGCCCGACCTGGACGCCATCCCGGCCGAGGCGCTGGAGGCGGCCAAGCTCATGTGGCTGTGCTATCCCAGCAATCCCACGGCAGCCATCGCGCCCTTCGAGTTCTTCGAGCAGGCGGTGGCCTTCGCCCGCCGCCATGACCTGGTGCTCGCCCAGGACGCGGCGTACTCCGAGGTGACCTACGACGGCACGCGCTGTCGCAGCATCCTCGAGGTGCCCGGCGCGTGCGACGTGGCCGTCGAGTTCCACTCGCTCTCCAAGACCTACAACATGACCGGCTGGCGCATCGGCTGGATGGTCGGCAACGCCGAGGTCGTCGAGGCGCTCGGGCGGGTCAAGACCAACGTGGATTCGGGCATCTTCCAGGCCGTGCAGCTCGCGGGCATCGCCGCGCTGGACGTCTCGCAGCGCTGGATCGACAGCCGCAACGCCCACTTGGAACGGCGGCGGGACCTCGTGCTCGACGCCCTGCGCGCGTCGGGACTCCAACCGGAGACGCCCAAGGCCAGCCTCTATCTCTGGTCGCCGGTGCCCGATGGCATGACGTCGGTCGACTTCGCGCACCGGCTCATCGAATCCGCCGGGGTCATCGTCACCCCGGGCGTCGGTTTCGGCGCCGGCGGCGAGGGGTATTTCCGCATCTCCCTCACCACGCCCGACGACCGCCTTCAGGAGGCCCTGGATCGCATCGCCGCGCTCACCTTCTGAGAGCGGTCCGCTTGAGGCTCGCGAGCGGGCCTTCCTTGTGGGCATCGACGGGCTCGCGTCGCTGGGCGATTGGCCGGCCGAAACCTCGCTGGATGAGCTGGGCCGACTGGTCGACACGGCGGGAGCATCGGTTGCCGGACGCCGCTGCGTCAGAATTCGCGAGCCCAATCCCGCCACGCTGATCGGTCAAGGCCAGCTGCGGGACTCCATCGAGGCTAGCCGCGCCGCCGATGCCAACGTCCTGGTGATCGACGCCGAGCTACTCCCGCGTCAGCAGCGAAACATCGAGCGCGCCTTCGAAGGCAAAGTGCTCGACCGCACCGGCGTGATCCTGGACATCTTCGCCGCCCGCGCCCAGACCGCCGAGGGGCGACTGCAGGTGGAACGCGCCCAGCTCGAGTATCTGCTGCCGCGTTTGTCGGAGCTGTGGGTCCAATTCTCCCGCCAGCGGGGCGGCATCGGACCTTTCCGCGGTCCGGGCGAGACGCAAATCGAAACCGACCGGCGGCTCTATCGCGACCACATCCGCGACATCGACACCCGGCTCAAGCGCGTCCGCGAGCAGCGCGGCAGCCGCCGTCGCCGCCGGCGCGACGCCGGCCTCAACGTCGCCGCGCTCGTGGGCTACACCAACGCCGGCAAGAGCTCGCTGCTCAACGCGCTCACCGACGCCGCGGTGCTGACCGAAAACCGACTGTTCGCCACGCTCGATCCGACCACGCGGCGCTTGCAGCTGCCGCAGGGCGGGGAACTTTTGCTCACGGACACCGTCGGATTCATTCAGCGGCTGCCGCCGCGGCTCGTGGACGCCTTTCGCGCCACGCTCGAAGAGGTGCTCGAAGCGCAGTTCCTGGTCCACGTCGTGGACGCGGCGGCGCCCGACATGCTCCGGCAAGTTGGGGAAGTGGAGCGCACGCTGAGCGAGATTGGCGTGAGCGCGCGGCCGGTGATCACCGCCCTCAACAAGAGCGACCTGGCCCCGGACGTCGACGTCGCCGACTTCCCCAACGCGGTGCGCGTATCCGCGCTGACCGGGCTGGGATTGGACGAGCTGCGCGACCGGCTCGGAGAAGCGGCGCGCGCGTCGAGCGTAAACCTGACCGTGCGCATCCCCTACGCCGACAGCGAGCTGGTGAGCCTGTTTCATCGTCGCGGCGCGGTTGTGCGCGAGGCGCATGAACCGGACGGGACGCGGATCGAAGGCACGCTGCCCGCGGCCCTGGCCGGTCGCTATGACCACTACCGCGTCGAGGCCGAGCACCCATGACCCCGCCTGGCCGACTCCGGATCGGCGTCGCGAGCGGAAACATCACGCCCGCGGTAGGCGTCGACCTTTCCGGCTTCAGCCCGCGCATGGGGTCGGCCCTCGGCGTGCGGGACCCGCTCGAGCTGCATGTCCTGGCAGCAAGCGATGGCGGAACCACCGTGCTGCTGGCGGCGTTCGACCTGGTCGGGCTCACGCCGGCGTGGATCGCGCGGACTCGGACACATATCAGCGCGGCGACGGGGATCCCGGCCAGTCATCAAATGTACGCCTGCACCCACGGGCACGGGGGACCGGAAACCGGCGTGCTGCCGCCCATGGGCGATCCGGACGACGACTATCTCGAGGAGCTGTCGGCGACCACCGTTGACGTGGCCCAAGCAGCCCTGGAGCGGCAAGCGCGCGCGGAGCTCGTCATCGGCTTCGGAGCCTCGTTCGCCGGGGTCAACAGACGCTCGCGGGAGGTGGCCCCGGACGGACCAGGTGACGGAGGGCCCGACGACATCGACTCAACGCTCATTGCGGCGCAAGCGCGCGATGGTGACGGCCGGCCCGTCGTCACGCTGGTGAACTATGGCTGCCACCCCACGAGCAGCCGCGAACGCATCTTCTCCGCCGACTACCCCGGCCACCTGCGGCGGCGCGTGCAGCTAATCACCGGCGCGCCGTGCATCTTCGTCAACGGAGCCGGCGCCAACACGAACCTGCGCTTCGCGGATCCCCGAGCGCGCGGCTATGGCGAGGCCCGCAGCCATGGCCACGCACTCGCCCTGACGGCGGTCCGGGCGCTCCAGGCCGCGCGGCCATCGGCCTCGGCCGCGGTCGCCGCGGCAACGCAAGGGGCGACGCTCGCACACGCGGACCTGCCGAGTGCTGCCGAAGCCCGCGCGATGCGAACGGCAGGCGAATCGAACGTCGAAGCCGCCGCCAATGACGTGATGCGCCGTCACTACCAGGGCTACGAAGTCGAGCACGCCGAGCGGGTGCTCGCGGCCCACGGCGACCCGGCGTGGACCGGCCGGCAGCAGGTCGAGCTTCAGGCCCTGCGAATCGGCGACCTGGCCGCCATCGCGACGCCGGTGGAGCTGTTCGCCGCGGACGGGCAGGCCATTCGGGCCGGGTCACCGGCGCCGGCAACCATCGTGGCCGGATGGAGCAACGGCAACTGGGGCTACCTGCCCACGCGCCGCGTGGCCGCGCACGGCGGCTACGAAGCCGAAACGGCGCATCCGTGGTACCAACAGCCGGCGGCCTGGACGCCGGAGAGCGGTGACGCGCTGCGCGCCGCGGCGCAGGCGTCCCTGGCCGGCCTGTTTAGCGCCTAAGCTCCTCGGGCGACCGGCGTCGGCGCCGTGCCCGGGCGGAGGCCTCGTCCGCCGGCACGCTGAACCGATCGAAGACCTCGCGCAGATGCGCCGTTTCGTAGTGGGCGTAAATCCGCTTGGTCGTATCCGGCGAAGCGTGACCCAGGATGTCCTGCACGTGCGACAGATTCGCGCCGCGATTGAGCAGCGAGGTGGCCTTGAGGTGACGGAAGCCGTGGGTCGTGGCCGTCACTCCCACCGCCGCCCCGTAGCGCTTGACGATCTTCCAGACCGACTGCGGCGATAGGCGGAGGCGTTCGCCGCCGCGGCCGGGATCGCGCGGCGCGCCGCGGTGGCGGATGAAGAGCGGCACGTAGGCGTCGCGCCGCAGCCCCACGTAAGTGCGCATGGCCTCCCGCGCGTCGTCATCGAAAAAGACCACTCGCTCGCGCCGGCCCTTGCCGGTGATCAGGGCCTGCTGGGCGTGCCCGTCGTCGACGTCCCGGCGATCGAGTCGTGCCACCTCCGCACGCCGCATGCCGGTGCCATAGAGCACCTGCAGCAGGGCGCGGTCGCGGGCAAAGCGCAGTCGGGTCTCCTCCCCGGCGTCGGCGGGAATCAGCGACGGCAGCTCGTTCTTGACATAATCCACAATGATCGCCAGCGAATCGTCCACCCGCGGCGTGCGATAGCGCGGAGCGGACCGCACGCCGTGCAGCCGCTCCACGGCGCGCTCGATGGACAGCGTCGTCAGCGATCCCTCGCGCAGGCAATGCCGCAGGAACGCGCGGGCGGCGGCCACATAGGTCTGGATGGTCGCCTCGCGCTCGGGCCCAAGCTCGTCGGCCAGCGCCAGATAGAAGCCCTCGAGCGCGCCGTCGTCCAGTCGATCGAGGGTAATCTCCTCGGCCCCGGCCACCTGGCGCGCCCACGCCATAAACCGACGCAGCCCAGTGGCATAGGTGCTCCGCGTCCGCGGGGATTTTGCCCGCAGACTGTCCAGGAAGCGCTCGGAGGCGGCGTGCAATGTACGGTCCATAGGCCATGACTTTACATAACGCAATCACAGGTGTCAAGTACCCGTTACCGCCGCCGGTGGATCACTTCGAGTCCGTCATTCCGGCGGAAGCCGGAATCCAGTCCGATTGCTCCGTGGCGGCCGAGGAATGCCGGATCCTGGACCCCGGCCTTCGCCGGGGTGACGAGCTAAGGCCCGCGTTCACGCGTCCTCGAGCAGCCCCCCGGCCTCGGCCACCCGCCAAAACGCGTAGTCGGCGTGATGGACGATCGTGTTCTCCAGGCTGCGCTCCACAAGCTCGCCCTCCCCGGAGTGGGCGCCCGCCATGTGCGCCACCTCTTCCGGCAGCCCCACCGTCAGGCAGATGTGCACGCCGTAGGCCGGGTGACGGATCGACGGACGTCCGGACTTCCGGGGCGCGGCTTGCCAGCGCGCCTGGTTCTCGGGGTCGAACTCCCACGGCTTGCCCACGTCGTGACACAGCGCGCCGGCGATCAGCAAATCGCGGTCGAGGGGCAGCGCGGGAAACTGCCGCTGCAACTCGTCGCCCAGCAGCATGGCCAGTTGGGTCACCCCTCGAATGTGGTCGGCCTGGGTGCCGTTAATGAGCGTCGGCATTCCCGGATTGCCGGACGCCGGGATATCCGCAATGGCGTCGAAGCTGCTCCGGTCCAGCGCCACGGCCCACGCCTCGACGACCTTCTCGCGCAGCTCCGGGTCGACGATCTCGGCGACTTGCGGCAGCTCGTCCCTCACCTGCTCGCGCTGCTTGGCGGTAATCGGCATGGCACACCCTCGCGGCGGCAATCGATGCAGTGTGCCCCAGCGCGAGAGCGCCCCGCGACATCCCGGCGGCAGGCAGCTTCACTTCCGTCATTCCCGCAGAGGGAGACTCTTGGGTAGGCCCCTCGTCATTCCGGCGAAAGCCGGAATCCAGTCCGGTCAAGACTGGCGGCGCGCCGGAATCCTGACGTAGGGGCGACGCATGCATCGCCCCTACTACCTTGTGTCGAGGCCTCCGACGGCGGGAATCCATCCCGCAAGAAATCCGCGCGCAAGCCGAGTGCGCAGCTCGGCCCGCATGTCACCGCTCCATAGTCGCGCTGGCCCTACTGCCGATAGATAGTAGAACTAATACGCATTAGTTCTACTAATTCCAATCACGAGCGGATGGGCCCGGAAGCTGCTGCCCGGTCATGGGCGCACCGCCGGCATTGCACGGACCGTCGAATTCACCCGGGACCACCAGGTCCGGGAATCCACCGCCATCTCGAGTCCCTACCTGGGGCGCCGGACCAGGCGGCTCCCGGTGTTGTCGGTGAATTCCTCGCGCAGTCACCCGTATCGGAGACTCTTGCGAAAGCCGGCCAAGCTTAAGGATGACCGGACGAACCCCGTCCGCCCCCAGATTCAATGAAGGGTGGATTCCCGCCTCCGCGGGAATGACGAGGGATAACGCAAAGGTCTCTATCGGGCGCGCGCAAGCGGTCGCCTATTCATCACGCGCCATTTCGATCCGTCCGTGTCCGGGCTCGCAACACGCGACGACACCATGATTGTTATGTAAAGCTCTCGGCCTGTCCCTACGAAGCACCCACCAGGCAGCCCACGGCCTCGATCGAACGAAAACGTTGGTCGAAGGCCACGCTGCCGTCGTCTTCGGTCGTGGTCAGCGTCACGCCCCGCTCGAAGACGGGCTGATTGCCCGCCAAGAAATCGGGCTCGTAGACGTCCCGGTCCACGTACTCGGCGGTGCGGCCGTCGGCCCAGCGGACTGTATAGATCGTGCGCGGCAACTCGATCGGGCTGGCGTCCGGTCGCCGGAGGCGGTGGATGAGATCTTCGTCGACCGTCACGCCGAGGCCCGGTCCCTGGGGCACCGGCACGTAGCCATGCTCGACTGCCAACGGCTCGATGAGCAGGTCGTAGGCGTAGGTGTTGAGGCAACTGATCGCCGGCCAGCGCGCCGCCGGCAGCACCGCGCCCAGGTGCATCGCAAAGGCCGTCGTGATGCCCGTGCCCACCAGCTGGAGCCACAGCGGCATGTTCGCAGCGTCGGCCTGTGCCCCCTGGTGCAGGCAGCTCGCGGCCCCACCGCTGACGACAAATCCGTCGCACACGCCCTCTTTCACAGCCGTCAAGAACGGCGGCGAATCGAAGTGCATCGCAATCGGGCGCGGCACGGCCGCCCGCAGGGCGCGGTTCCCGCCCACGTCAGTTTGCGGAATCGGCGTTTCGAATATCGCGACCTTGGGATAGCCCGCCAGCGTCGCCAGCAGCGGTTGGGCGTGCCCGGCGTCAACGAGCAAACCATTGAAATCCAGGTCCAGCTTCGCGTGCGCGGGCGTTACCTCGCTCACGGCCTCCACCTGCTCGACGATGTCGAACCACGGCCGTGCCTTCAGCTTGAACGCGGTGTAGCCCGCCTCGATGCCGGCGCGCGCTTCCGCCGCCCAGTCATGCGGCGGCATGTCGTAGCACCACCAGGCCAGGGGGCAGCGCGCGCACACGGCGGATCCCAAGAGCCGGTGCACCGGGACCCCGAGCGCCTTCCCGGCCACGTCGAATAGCGCTTGCTGCAGACCGGCCCCGAGCGAGTCGTCCCAGAGCAGGTCGGCCGGATTCGCGCCCATGGCGCGGTCCACGCTCTCGTCGGTCACGACGCCCCAGGTGTAGTGCGGCAGGGTCTCGCCCCACCCCACGAGCCCCGTGTCAGTGGTAACTTTGCATACTTCGGTAAGGGCCCAATCGGCCAGCCCGCGCCGCATATGGCGTCCCGCCGTGGGCGTGTGACCGGCGTCGACGACAATTCGCTCGATTCGTGTGATCTGCATTCCGGCCCTCAACGGCAGTTAGGCCGCAAAGTCTCGCACGCGCACCCGGAGCGCCGCCGACGGCGGCGACGCTGGCCCCACGAAGGAGAAGCCACGCCGCCATGTCTGATCCTGCGCTGCTGGTCTGCCGTCGGCGAGTGCTGGCCTATGTCGCCGGGCTTGGGCTGGCAACCGTCGCGCCGGTGACCGCGCGCCCGGCGCCCGCCGAGCAAGCGCTGTCGCTGCCGGTCCCCGGTGAGTCGTCGCCCCGAACCTGGTGGCTCGACCAGTGGTATGGCAACACCACGTTTGCCTACCGCATGCGCCGCAGCATCTACAACGAGGGTCAGGGGCTGCATTTCGGCGTCGACTTCGGCATGGCGTGCGGCTCGGAAATCATCGCGGCGGCGGATGGCGTCGTGCGCGAGATTGGCGGCGTGCGCCGCGCATGGCCGCTGCACGTATCCATCGACCATCCCTCGCTCGGTATCACGACCATCTACGGTCATCTGTCGCGAAGCATCGTGACGCACATTGGCCAGCGGGTTCAGCGCGGGCAGGTGGTCGGCGAAAGCGGCGACTCGGTGACGTATGCGTGCAGCGGTTCGCCGCATCTGCACTTCGAGATCCGGTACGACGCCATGCGCATCAGCACCAACCCCTTGCCATGGGTCGCCGCCGATTGGCCCGCGATCTACGCGCCTCGCGGCGGGCTCCCGTTCCAGATTGACCTCAGCAATCCTTCCCGCTGGCAATCGATCTACGACCAACCGGACGTGCGCTTTGGAGGGCCCTATCTCAACGACTTCGAGCAGCCGTGGCCACCGGCATAGACCCTGCCACCGTGCGGTTGCAGGCGGCGGTCTTGCGCCCGGTGCACCCCGGCTGGATCTGGTCGCCCGACGGAGACGAGATCTGGATGCTCGACGTCGACGACGCCGGGCAGCCCTATACGCGGGCGGCGCACCTCCTAACAGGGGATGAGCGAGTCGTCTCGCACCTGTGGGGGCGGTTCTCACGGACGGGACGCTACATCCTGACCGCTGGTCAACAGCACGAGACCGCGCGCGTGCATGACCGCAACACGTTGGCCACGTGGGAGGTGCCGCGGATCGGCAGTGACCCGCTGCCGAATCCGGCGGAGACGCACCTGGCCGGCAGCCTGTGGAACTCGGGCGCCCTCGCCCCCTTTATGTATCCGGCGGACGTGGTTCGCACGCGGATGGATGGCGGGGATCGCCAGGTCGTGGCCCAAGTCTTGGGCGGCGTCGCCGGCTGGCGGGCCGACGGCATGTTGCTGGTGATCGGCGGCGACAACCTGGAGACGGCAACCACCCTTCGCGTGATTGGGCCGGACGGCCAGTTGCACGAGCAATGGCCGCTTGGTCGGCAGGTGCTCGCCGCAAACGTCTCTCCCTCCGGCCGTTACATGACGTTCGCCGTCGTGCTCGACGCGCGCGGCCGCAACGGGCAGTTCGCCATTGACCTGTTCAGCGGCCGCAGATGGACCCTGCCGTCCCGCATGAGCCTACGCTGGCTGCCCAATGAGAGTGGCCTCTTGGCCGTATCCCTCCGACGAGCGCCGGGCCGCCCGTTTCGCCTTTGGCGTCTGGCGGTCCCCGGTTTCTATATGGAAGGCGCGCTGACGGACCCGAACCGACACGACGTCGACATGGAAGTGCTGGACTGGCGGATCAGCCCCAGCGGCGCCGCCCTGGCGTTCCGCGCGGCGCGCGAGGCGCACTTGCACGTCCTCACCTGGGAGCGCGCCCAAGCCAACTGAGCCTTGGGGTCTAGCCGGTGGAGTTCCAGTTCACGTCCGGGGAGCGATTGGCCGTCACCTCGTCCAGCCGGCGAACGGGCGCCGTCATGGGCGCGGCGTGCAGCAGCTCCGGATCCGACTCGGCCTCCCGGGCCACGCTGATCAGGGCCTCCGCGAACTCGTCGAGCGACTCGATCGACTCGGTCTCGGTGGGCTCGATCATCAGCGCCTCTTCGACGATCAGCGGGAAATACACCGTGGGCGGATGGACGCCATAGTCGATGAGTCGCTTGGCGATGTCGGTGGTGCGGACGCCCAGCCCCCGCTGCCTCGTGCCCGACAGCACCACCTCGTGCATGCAGATGCGGTCATACGGGATGTCGAAGTGCGGCGCCAGTAGCGCCCGCAGGTAGTTGGCGTGCAGCACCGCGTCATCGGCCACCTCGCGCATGCCGGCACGCCCCAGGCTGCGAATGTAGGTATAGCCTCGAATCAGGTTGCCGACGTTGCCGACGTGCGAGTGCACCCGACCGATGCTGTCGGGACCCGCCGGCTCCAGTGCATAGCCCGCATCAGTCTTGACGATTTGCGGACCGGGCAGAAACGGCGCCAGATGCGCCTGAACACCCAGCGCTCCTGCCCCGGGGCCCCCGCCGCCGTGGGGCGTGGTGAATGTTTTATGTAAATTCAGATGCATCACGTCGATGCCCAGATCGCCCGGACGCACCCGGCCCAGCATCGCGTTCATGTTGGCGCCGTCGCCATACACCTGTCCGCCGGCCGCGTGCACGCGCCGCGTGACCTCCAGGATTCGCTGCTCGAACAGGCCAAGCGTGGTCGGCAGGGTGAGCATCAGCGCCGCCACGTCGTCATTGAGCTTGGCGTCCAGCTCGTCCAAGTCGATGTTGCCGTCCGGCGCCGTGCCCAGGTGCCCGACCCGCATCCCGGTCATCGTGGCCGTGGCGGGATTCGTGCCATGCGCCGAGTCGGGCACCAGCACGGTGGTCCGCCGCTCGCCGCGACTGCGCAGCCAGGCCTGGATGCAGAGGAGTCCGACCATCTCGCCCTGCGATCCCGCCGCGGGTTGCGTGGTGACTGTGGCGAAGCCCGCAATCTCAGCCAGCAGGGCCTCCAAATGGTGAATGAGCGCCAGCAGCCCTTGCACCGACGCCTCGGGCTGGTAGGGGTGCGGCTCGACCAGTCCCGGCAGACGGGCCGTCACCTCGTTGATCTTGGGGTTGTATTTCATCGTGCAGGAGCCCAGCGGATAGATCGCCGTGTCGATGCTGTGATTGCGCTGCGAGAGGCGCACGAAGTGGCGCATGACGTCGATTTCCGAGACTTCCGGCAGATCCAGCGCCTCGCGGACCTGGCCTTCGGGCAGCACCGCAGCGGGATCGACGGCGTCGAACTGCGGCAGGGGCGGTCGCACGCCGGGGCGACCGGGACTGGCCAGCTCGAAGATCAACGGCTCGCTAGGCACGATGCACGGCCTGCCAGGCATTCGTGAGCGCCTCCAGGTCGGCGCGCGTGGTGAGGTCGGTGGCGCACACCAGCAGGGCGTCATCGAGGGCGGGATCGACGCGGCCCAGCGGATAGCCGCCGAACACGCCTTCGTCGGCCAGCGCCTTGACGGTCTCCTCGCCGCCGCGCGGCGCCTGCACGATGAACTCGTGAAAGTACGGCGCGGCGTCCCAGACGGTGGCCCCAACGTTCCTGAGCAATTCCGCGCACCGATGCGCCGCGCTCAGGCTTTGCGTCGCCAGGCTACGCAGGCCGCCGGGTCCGAGCGCGCTGATCGAAATTGCTGCGCCAAGCGCCACCAGGGCCTGGTTGGTCGTGATGTTCGAGGTCGCGCGCTCGCGCCGGATGTGCTGCTCACGGGTCTGCAGGGTCAGCACGAATCCCTGCTGTCCATCGATGTCGGTCGTGCGTCCGGCAATGCGTCCGGGAAGCCGGCGAATGAACGCCTGCCGCGTGGCCAGCATCCCCGCGCCGGGACCGCCGTAGATCGGCGGACCGACCAACGACCGAAGCTCGCCGGCCACGATATCGGCCCCCAGTTCGCCCGGCGGCGTCAGCAGGCCGAGCGAAATCGGGTCGGTGACGACGTAAACAATCTTGGCCCCGTGACGTTCGGCGGCCTCCACCACCGGCGCCGGGTCCACCACCCAGCCGAAGAAGTCCGGCCGCTGCAGCACCACGCAGGCCGTCGTATCGTCGATGGCCGCGGCCACCGCCTCGATGTCCGGCGCCAGGTGGTTGCCGGTCCGAATCCAGGCGTCGACGGTGCGTAGCTCCACGTCGACCGCCTGGGTGTAGGTGGCCGCGACGTCCCGGTAGGCCGGATGCACGGTGCCGGCCATGACGACGCCGGAGCGGCGCGTGATGGCCCGGCACATGAGCACGGCCTCGGCCAACGCGGTCGCGCCGTCGTAAAGCGAGGCATTCGCCACCTCCATGCCCGTGAGGCGGCATACGAGACTCTGAAACTCGTACATGGACTGCAGCGTGCCCTGCGTCATCTCGGCTTGATAGGGCGTATAGCCCGTGTACCACTCCGAGCGCAGCAGCTGCTGATCCACGAGCGCCGGCACGAAATGGCGGTAGAACCCGGCCCCCAGGAAGCTGGAAACGCCCTCGGGGACGCGGTTCCGCTCGGCCAGCGCGCGCACTTCGCGCAACACGTCGACCTCGGGCAGGGCCTCGGGCAAATCGAGCGTGGGATCGCGGTGGGCGGCGGGGATGTCGACGAACAATTCGTCGATCGAATCGACGCCGATGGTCCGCAGCATGCGCGTGCGGTCGGCGTCCGTGCTAGGCGAGTAGCTCATCCACGAATGCGTCGTAGGCTTCGGCGTCCAACAAATCCTCGATTGCCGTAGCCGCGTCATCCGGGCGCACGCGAATCAGCCAGCCGTCGTGAAACGGCGAGCTGTTGACCAGCTCGGGCGCGCCATCGAGCTCCGAATTGACCGCGATCACTTCCCCCGCCACCGGCGCGTAGAGCGGCGACACGGCCTTCACGGATTCCACGGTGCCAAATTCGTCCATCACGTCGACGTGGAGGCCTTCGTCGGGTAGCTCCACAAACACCACGTCGCCCAGTTGCTCGGCGGCATAGGGCGTGATGCCCACGACGACGTCGTCGCCGTCAAACCGAGCCCATTCGTGCTCGCGCGAATAGCGCGCGTCTGTGGGAAACTTCATAAGAACCCGTCTACCTGAAGTGGCGCGCGTGGGCCCGCTTGGTCGACGGAGCGCGCCACGGTGCGCGGCAAGACCGACGCCTAGAATAGCCCAGCCTCCCTGCTTGCGTTTGTGAAGCTCATGACATTGGTCCGGTCGTGCACGGTCGTCTTCGTAGGCGTCGGCGACCCTGCCGCGCTGGCGCCACGATCTCGTAAGGCGATTGGCAGCGCCGACACGCTCCTGAGTTGGATCGAGCCGCCGGTGGGGCTTGTGGGGCGTCCCGTCGTGCGGCTGGTCACGCCGTCCCGCCAATCCTGGGAATCGCCGCTCCTAAACCTGACGACGGGCGACCTGACCTACCTGGCCCCTGGCTATGGGCCCGACGACGATCCCGGAGCGGCCATCGTTTCGGAAGTCCTGACCGATGCCGGCTTCGAGGTCGAGGTGTTGAGCCTGGACGGACCCCAGGCGCCCGGACCGGCGATGATCGGACCGGCGGCCCAGGCGTGGCTGCCCGACCCGGCGCTGGCGGCGGAGGTGCGGGGGATACGCGATACGGCCGAGCTCGAACGCTGGCGGCAAACGGTCGCGCGGGAGTTCGGCCGTGCCGCCCAGTTGCGCGTGCGCGCGTGGAGTGCCACCACCTGGCTGGACCTCGACGATCGGTCGGCGGACTTTCCCTTGACGCTGCGCGCCGAGCCCTCCGAGGCCTCGCGCGAGCGTTCGGTCGCTCGTCTCCGCGAGGTCTTCGAAACGCTGCGGGGACCCGAGGGCTGTCCGTGGGACCGCGCCCAAACCCACGCCTCGCTGCGCAAGTATGTCCTGGAGGAGGCCGCGGAAGTCGTCGACGCCATCGACGACGGCGAGCCAGCTGACCTTGCGGGCGAGCTTGGCGACCTCCTGGCCAACATCGTGTTGCACGCGGAAATCGCGCGCCAGGGGGAAACCTTCGCCTGGCCGGATGTCGTCCAGGGCATCACCGCCAAGATGGTGCGGCGCCATCCGCACGTCTTCGGCGAGCAGACCGCCCGACACGTTTCAGAGGTGGCGACCATCTGGCGGGACGCCAAGCGCGCCGAAGCCGGTCGCGACGGCCAGGTGATCCGGGACGGAGCGCTGCCCGCGCTGGCGCAGGCGGCCAAGCTTGCCGCCAGCCTGGATGGCCGCGCGTCTTCGGTTGGTTTGCCGCCGGGCGCCGCGGCTGCGCTTCGCTGGTATCGAGATTCAGAACCTGCCCCAGACGATGCCCGCGCCGGCGACGCGCTGCTGGGCTTGGCGCTCGCCGCCAAAGCCGCCGGAATCGACCCCGAGCTGGCGCTTCGCGACGCGCTGCGGCGGATTCGCTCGCGGCTCGCGGCCGCGGAGTCGACGCATGCCGACGGCTTCTCGGCCGGGAGTCGTTATGTCAAATAGGCCTCGACGGATACGACTGTCGGGCTCACCACGGCCAGCGCGCGCCCTCCCTGCCACCATGGGCGGCATGTACTCCGCGGCATTCGAGGCCTGATGCAGTGCCTCGTCGCCCTGATCAGCGACTTTGGGACCACCGACCCCTACGCCGGCCAGATGGAGGCCGCCGTGTTGGCCCAAGCCCCGGACGCTCAGGTGGTGTCGATCACGCACGGAATCCCGCCACAAGACATCGCGCTTGGCGCGGTTGTCGTGGCGGCCACGCTGGAGCACCTGCCCGCGGGCGCGATCCTTGTGGCGGTCGTCGACCCCGGCGTGGGCGGCCGGCGCCGCGGCCTCATCGTGCGCGCGGCGTCGCGCTGGCTGGTGGGCCCCGACAACGGGCTCCTGATGGGAGCAGCCGCCGTCGAGGGCATCTGGCATCTTGACCGATCCGACTACTGGCGCGCCGATCCCCACCCCACGTTTCACGGCCGGGATGTGTTCGCCCCCGTCGCGGGTCACCTGGCCCGCTACATGCGACCGGACGCCATGGCATCACCCATCGACGACGCTATACCCGCACCCGAGACCATGGCGAAAACGCTGGACGGCATGGTGGGGGGTCGAATCGTCCACGTCGATCACTTTGGCAATTTGATCACCAACATCCCGAGCGCCGCCGTTCGCGCCATCGCGCACGGCATCGTGGAGCTCGGCGGCGTGCGCATCGACGGCGTGCAGCCGACCTACGGATCGGGATCGGATCCGGTCGCCGTGGTGAGCAGCCTTGGGCTGTTGGAAATCGCCGTACCCGGCGGCAGCGCCGCAGCGAACCTGGCCGCGAAACGCGGCGACCCCGTTCGACTGCGGCCGGCGTGACGCCGCGATTCGTCCATGCGCACTACGTTATGTCAAATCTAGTCCCAAGGATTCCGCCGTGCTACTGAGATACGCCTCCGACCCGGAGCTCCTCATCACCGTGATCGTGGCGTTTGTCGTGGCCATCACCATCCACGAAGCCGCCCATGCCCTGGCTGCCACCTGGCTTGGCGATGACCTGCCTCGGCTCCAGGGGCGATTGACTTTGAACCCCATGCGCCATCTCGACCCACTCGGCACGCTCATGATCGCCATCGCCTCGTTCGGTTGGGGCCGGCCGGTGCTGGTGAATCCCTATCACCTGCGCTTCGGCGTCAACCGCGGCATGGCGTTGGTAGCGCTCGCGGGACCGGCGTCAAATGTAGTGCTCGCGGCCGCGATTACGCCGCTGACGCGACAGTTCATTGACACATCACCGGACGACACCATCACGCTGGCGCTCGTCGTGATCGTGCAGCTCAACATCCTGCTTGCGGCCTTCAACCTGCTGCCGGTCCCGCCGCTGGACGGATTCAGCGTGCTCGTCGGCGTCGCTCCACAGCCGCTCGCCGACCGGCTCAACGAGTTGCGACGGTATGGCCCCTACCTGCTCATCGGAATATTTCTGCTCATTTGGCTGATTCCACAGGGAACGATCATCATCACTGGCCCGGCGCAGTGGGTCTCGAGACTCCTCCTTGGCGCTTAGCTATCGCCTGAAGCAGTTCGCCCAGACCTTCGTCGCCGCGGTACCGCGTCGGCAGCTGCACCAAGCCCAGAAAATCCTAACTCCCAACGAGCGCCAACTCCTGGCTCGACTCCAGCCCGCCGATCAGCGGCACTCGTTGGCCGTCTACGCGGCGGCGCGCGAAGCCGCGCCGGAGGATCGCGTGCTCTGGGTGGCGGCGCTGCTGCATGATGTGGGCAAAGGCCGGCCGGGGCGCCGCGATCGCGTGATGCTGACGCTGCTGGAAACGTCCGCCCCGTGGCTGCTCATCCGCTGGCGGCGACATCCGCCGCGCAGCCGTCGCGGCCGGGTGGCGCGCCTGGTGGCGCACACCGAGGCCAGCGCGCAGCTGGCGGAATTGGCCGGATCGTCGCCCGACGTCGTGGCGACCATTCGCGCCTACGGCCACCGCGACCACGCCCGCGGGCGGCTCCTGGCGGAGTTGGACGCGAAGCGATGAAGGTCCCGTGGCGCGCGGTCGGCCAGCATTCGGCGCTTACCGGCTTCGAGGTCCGGGTCGACGGGTTCGACGGACCGCTCGACCTGCTGCTCGATCTCATCGAGCGCCAGGGATTGGACATCACGGGCGTCTCCGTGCTCGCGGTCACCGACCAATTCCTCGCCTACGCGCAGGACATCGAGGCGCAATATGCCGACGCCGCCTCGGAGTTTCTCCTCGTCGGCTCCCAATTGCTGCTGCTCAAGTCGCGCGCGCTGCTGCCGGCCCAACCGGACGATCCGGAGGAAGAGACGGCCGAGGATCTGGCCGCCCGATTGCGGGTGTACGCCGCGTTCCGAGCCGTCGCCGCCGAACTGGGCGAACGTTGGGAGTCGGGCGCCACCTCGTTCATTCGGGTCGCCACGCCGCTCGTCGCCCAGCCGCCGCTGGAGTCCGGAGGCGGCGACTTGGACGTGCTCATGGCCGCCATGCGGTCGTTCGTGGCTCGCGCCGAGGAGGCAAGCGCCGGGCCGCCGGTGCCGCACCGGCGCGTCACCGTGGACGAATGCGTGCGCGCCGTTCGCGAGCGAATGGCGCGCGAGGGTGAGCTGACGTTCTCGTCGCTGGCCGCCGAGTGCAGCGGACGCGACGAGCTTGTCGCCACGTTCATGGCGTTGCTCCACCTGGTGATCGAGCGCAGCGTGCAGGTCGTCCAGGCGCGTCCGTTTGGCGAAATCATGCTGCGTTGGTCGGCCGCGCCGGCCAGCGGCGATGGGCAGGCAACCTGATGGCCTCTCCCGATCGCGGGTCGCCGGCAGACGACGGCCCGGACTTCGCCGACGAGCTGGTCGACGATCTGGGACTGAGCGTCGTCATCGAGGCGCTGCTGTTCGTCGCCGACCGCCCGCTGACCGTTGACGAGATCGCCGAGATCACCGGCGCCCCAGCCCCGGACGTGTCGGACTCGATGTCGCGGTTGCAGGACGTCTACGCCGACCGCGGCATCGTGCTGCTGCAGCATGCCGACGGCTATCGGCTGGTCTCGTCGCCGCGGGCGGCGACGTTTTGCCGGCGCTTGCTCGGTCTCGAGACTCGCGCTCGTCTGTCGCGGGCCGCGCTCGAAACCCTGGGCATCATCGCCTATCGACAGCCGGTGACTCGGTCGGAAATCGAAAGCATCCGCGGGGTCGACGCCGACAGCGCCCTGGCCACCTTGCTCGCCCGCGGGCTGGTGGAAGAAGTCGGCCGGCTCGATACGCCCGGACGACCGGTCCAATTCGGAACGTCCGATCTGTTCCTGGCCTACTTCGGCATTCCGTCGCTCAGTGCGCTGCCGGAACTCGATCTTCCCGACCCTGAGCACGGCGACGCTACGTCACACGGGACAGCGGACGACTGAACGAAAACTAACGCTTCGTAAACTGCTTGGCCTTGCGCGCGCCCACCAGGCCGGGCTTCTTGCGCTCCTTCACGCGGGCGTCGCGCGTGAGCATGCCGGCCCGCTTCAACGGCGGACGAAACTCCCGGTCCATTTCGCAGAGCGCTCGCGCCAGACCCAGTCGGATCGCGCCCGCCTGGCCGCGCTGTCCGCCGCCCTTCACCAGCGCCGAGATTCCAACGTTGGCCTCTTCGAGCACGCGCAGGGGTTCCAGGGCGTGGTAGCGGTCGAACGCCAGCGGCAGAAATTGCTCAATGGGTTTGCCGTTCACGATGAACGGACCGCCGCCTGGAAAGACCCGCACTTGGGCAATGGCTGACTTTCGCCGGCCCAGGCCGTAGTAGTAGTTCCCTTCGAGCATGGTGTCAGGTTACCGCCTTCGGCCGTTGGCCGGTATGTGGATGCTCCGCACCGGCGTACACGCGCAGGCGGCGAAAGCAGGCCCGCCCGAGCGCGTTCTTCGGCAGCATGCCGCGGACCGCAAGCTCGATCACGCGCTCGGGGCGCTGCTCCAGCATGCGGTCAAGGCGCGTCTGCCGCAGTCCACCCGGATAGCCCGAGTGTCGGTAGTAGTACTTCTGCGTGAGCTTGTTGCCCGTCACGCGCACCTGCGACGCATTGATGACGATCACGCCATCGCCGCAATCGAGATTGGGTGCGAACTCCGGCTTGTGCTTGCCGCGCAGCAACTGGGCGACCTCGGTCGCCAGACGGCCAAGGACCCGTTCGTTCGCGTCGATCACCCGCCAGTCGCGGGCGCCGGCCGCCTTGGCGCTCATGCCGACACCTCCAGGGCCACCGTCGACTGGTTGGCGCGGTTCGTTGCAGACGGATACCGCACGCCCACGAGTGTCAAGCCGTGCGCGGGCGCCGTCGCCCCCACGGATGCGCGGTCGCCCGATTGGAGCAGGCGTCGCACGTCGCCGGCCGTCAAGTCTCCACGGCCAACGCGCACCAGGGCCGCCACCATCCGCCGCACCATGCGGTGGAGAAACGCGTTGCCAGATACGCGCACGGCGACCATGGATCCTTCGCGCCACACGGCAATGTTCGTGATGTCCCGCCGGGTGCGCGTCTCAGGCCCAATGGTGAAGGCGCGAAAGTCATGGGTGCCGATGAATTCGCCCGCGGCGTCCTGCATGAGCGCCACCTCCAGCGGTTCGCGAACGTGCCACGCGCGGCCCCGGTCCAAGACCGGACGCTGCGGCGTTTGGACGATGCGGTACTCGTAGGTGCGCTCGACCGCGTCCCGTCGCGCGTGGAAACCGTCGGCCACCGTCGTGACGCCACGGGTGACCAGATCCTCGGGCAACCGGGCATTCCAGGCGCGTCGAAGCGTCGCGTCATCCAATCGCGTCTCCACGCGCGTGCTCACCACCTGGCCCGTCGCGTGCGTGCCGGCATCCGTGCGGCCCGCGCCCGTCACGTGAACCGCGTGGCCCACGACCGACGCCAGCGCGGCTTCCAGCTCCTGCTGCACGGTGCGCGCGGCGGCCTGGCGCTGAAATCCGGCGAACCCGGCGCCGTCGTATTCGACCGTGGCGCGGACGGTGCGGGATTGGGTCACAGCAGCTCCAGGCGCGCCAGGGGAGCGCCGTCGCCCAGCCGGCGACCCAGGCGGTACATCTTGGTGAACCCGCTGATGCGATCGGGAAACCGCTCCGGCACGGTGTCGAACAGGTCCTTCACGACCTCGCGGTCGGGGAGACGCGCCAGCGCCTGGCGGCGGGCGTGAAGATCGCCCCGCTTCGCCAGGGTCACCAGGTGGTCCACCTCAGGCCGGATGGCCTTGGCCCGCGCCTCGGTGGTCTGGACGTGGCCGTGCAACAGCAACGATCGCACCAGGCCACGCACCAGCGACTTGCGGCGCGCCGGGTTGCAGCCCAGGTGCCGTCCCTTGCGGCGGTGACGCATGGCTAGCTCGTCTCCTCCGCCCCATCGCCGTCGGCAAGCGTGAGCCCGCGTTGGGCCAGCCCGGCGCGAATCTCGTCAATGAGCCGAACGCCCATGCCACGCAGCGCGAAAAGGTCGTCTTCGGTCATCGCCGCGACCTCTTCGATCGTCTCCACGCCATGCCGCTTTAGACAGTTCACCGCCCGATTCGAGAGCTTGAGATCTTCCAGCGGCTCACCCGGCGCCACGCCCTGGTCGGCCAGCAAGTCGATCGCCGGCCCGGTCGCCACTTCGTCGCCGCCGATCATGCCGAACGACTTGACGAGCTGCTGGGCGGCGGCGCGCAGCGCGTCGTGCGGCCCCGTCGTGCCGTCGGTCCACACCTGCAGCACCAGCCGGTCGTGCTCCGTGTCCTGCCCAACCTGGGCGTGCTCCACGTGGTATTCGACCTTGGTCACCGGCGTAAACACGCGATCGAGCGGAATGACGCCGATCGGCAGCGACTTGGCGCCCTCCGACGGCACGTAGCCCACGCCCTGCTCGACGGTGAACTCGCAGCGCAGCAAGCCCTCGCTGGGGAGCTCGCACAGATAGTGGTCGGGATTGACGATCTCCACCCCGCTCGGCACCTCGATGTGGCCGGCGGTGATGACGCCGGGGCCGGTTTGCTCCAGCATGCACAGCGACGGCTCGCGGTTGAACGACCGCAGCCGCACGCGCTTGACGTTGAGCAAGAACTCGACGATGTCCTCGCGCATGAACTCGAGCGTGCTGAACTCGTGCAAGGCGCCATCGATACGCGCCGTGGCGATGGCCGCGCCGGGCAGCGACGACAGCAACGCGCGTCGCAGCGGCGTGCCGAGAGTGTGGGCAAACCCGGGCCGCAACGGCTCGATGTGAAACAAGCCGTAGTCGTCGCCAAGTTCCTTCGACTCGACGGCGATTGGATCAGGCTCGACCGGACTCGCGGCTTCCAACGATTCTAGTAACACAGGCGTCCTCTCGGATGCGGCTGGCGCACGTCAGGCATGCGTCTCCGCACGAAGTCCCTAGCGGGAATAGAACTCAACGATGAGCTGCTCATTCACAGTGGCGTCAATGTGGTCGCGTTCAGGCAGCGCCGTCACCACGCCGCTGAATTCGTCAGGCGTCACGTGCACCCATTCCGGACGCCCCATGGCGTCGGCCCGAGTCAGCGCGCCGGCGATCGCCTCGATCCGGCGGCTCTTCTCCCGCACCTGCACGTTGTCGCCGACCTTCAGCGTGGCCGACGGAATGGTGTGCTTGCGACCGTTCAGCACGATATGGCCGTGGTTGATCAGCTGGCGGGCCTGCGCCCGGCTGAGCGCGAACCCCATCCGGTACACCACGTTGTCGGCGCGCAGCTCCAGCTCCTGCAGCAGGCGCTCGCCGCGCGATCCGGCGCCGCGGCCCGCGCGCTTGAAGTATCGGCGGAACTGTCGCTCCAGCACCCCGTAAAGCCGGCGAGCCTTCTGCTTCTCACGCAGCTGCACCGCGAACTCGGTGGCCCGACGGCGGGAAAGCCCGCGCGCGCCGGGACCGCCACGATCGCCGCGTCGCTCGATGGCGCATTTCGGCGTGTGGCAGCGATCGCCCTTCAAGAAGAGCTTTTCGCCCTCGCGGCGGCAGAGCCGACAGACGGGACCGGTGTAGCGTGCCATGGGCGATAGTTCCTCGAATACGTCCTAGACGCGTCGGCGCTTCGGTGGGCGCGGACCGTTGTGGGGGATCGGCGTCACGTCGGAAATGCTCGTGATGTTGAGGCCGGACCCTTGCAGCGCGCGGATCGCGGCATCACGCCCGGACCCCGGACCGCGAACGTAGACGTCGAGGTCGCGCATGCCCATGTCCATGACCTGCCGCGCCGCCTGATCGGCCGCCTGCTGCGCCGCGAAGGGCGTGCTCTTGCGCGACCCGCGGATGCCGACCGTGCCCCCGCTCACGCTGGTCAGCGTCTCGCCCTGGAGGTCGGTGATCGTGATGATCGTGTTGTTGAAGGTCGCGTGCACGTGCGCGGCGCCCTTGGGCACCGGCGTGCGGTCTCGGCGGCGGGCGCGACTGGATCGTTCGGCCACGTTAGCCCCGCTTGATCACGCGCTTGCGGATCCCCACCGCACGGCGTGGCCCTTTGCGTGACCGGGCGTTGGTCCGCGTGCGTTGGCCCCGCGCCGGCAGACCAACGCGATGGCGAATGCCGCGATAGCACCCAATCTCCCGCAGGCGCGCGAGATTGGTTTGCACCTCGCGACGCTTCTCGCCCTCCACGCGCAGGTGGCGGTCGATCTGGTCGCGAATTCGGCCCAGGTCGTCGTTCGTCAGATCGATGACCCGCTTGGACCCGGTGACGCCCGCGTCCGCCAGAATTCGGCGGCTGGACGTGCGCCCGATCCCGTAGATATAGGTCAGCGCGATCTCGACGGGCTTCTCCCGTGGAATATCGACCCCGGCGATGCGTGCCATGGCGCTCCCCGCCTACCCTTGCCGCTGCTTGTGCTTGGGGTTCTCGCAGATCACGAGGACCCGGCCGCGCCGACGAATGATGCGGCACTTATCGCAACGCGGCTTCACGGATGCGCTGACTTTCATGCCACGCCCCTACTCGACCCGCTCATTGCGCAGGCGCCAGGTAATGCGTCCGCGCGTCAGGTCATAGGGCGAAAGCTCCAGCTTCACACGGTCACCCACGCCCACGCGAATGAATCGCAGCCGCATGCGGCCGGACAGGTGGGCCAGGATCGCCGGCGGCTCGTCTTCATCCGAACCCGTGACCAGGCGCAGCGGCTTGCCGTTCGGCCCGATGGGTCGCACCAGGAACATCGTGTTGGGCAGCGTGTCGACCACCTCGCCCTCCACCTCGATCATGGGCGACTTGCTCTTGCCGTTGGAATCGGCCGTGCGGGCCTCGCGTGCCGATCGCTGGGCCATCAGGCGCCCGCCCGCTGCGTGAGCACGATCGGTCCCGTCGCCCCGACGACCACCGTATGCTCGAAGTGCGCCGACAGGCTGCCGTCGGCGCTGCGGGCGGTCCACCCGTCGGCGTCGAAGCGCACGTCGGGACTGCCTACGTTCACCATGGGCTCGATGGCCAGCGCGGTACCCACTTCGAGCACGGCGCCAGAGCCCGCGGCGCCGAAATTCGGCACCTGGGGCGGCTCGTGCATGGCCTTTCCGATTCCGTGTCCCACAAATCTCCTGACGACCGAGAACCCGGCGCTCTCAACGAGGCCCTGCACGGCCGCGCCGACATCACCGAGCCGATTTCCCGGTAGGGCGGCGGCAACTGCCGCGTCTAGCGCGTTGCGCGTGACGGCGATCAGACGCTCCGCCTCGTCGTCGACTTCGCCGACGGCAACGGTTACCGCCGAGTCGGAGTGCCATCCGTCGAGGATCACTCCACAATCGATGCCAATGATATCGCCTTCCTGCAGCGCATTTCCACTGGGGATTCCATGCACGATGACGTCGTTGGTCGAGGCGCAAATGCTGCCGGGAAACGGGGCAATGCCGGGAGCGGCGGCCGGCACGCCCAGGAACGAGGGCGTGCCCCCGTGGTCCCGAATGTACTCGTCCGCCACCGTGTTCAGCTCGTCCGTCGTGACGCCGGGCGCCACCGCCTCCTCGACCAGGGCCAACGCGCGCGCCAGCAAGCGGCCCGATGCCCGCATCCCCTCGATCTGCTCGGACGTCTTCAGGTTCACGGATCCCGCGTTCATACGGCGATCGCCTCCAACGCGTCGCCGATGCGCTGCGCCACGGTGTCGATGTCCGCGTCGCCGTCCACCCGCGCCACGAGACCGCGCTCCGTGTAGTACTGGATCAGCGGCGCCGTCGTGGTCTGATAGACCTCCAGCCGATAGCGCGCCGTCGCGTAGTCGTCGTCGTCTCGGCCGCGGCTCATCAGCCGGCCGAGCGCGACCTCGTCGGGCAGGTCCAGGACCAGCACCACGTGCACGCGCGACGAATAGCTGGCGAGCACGCCATCCAGCGCCTCCGCCTGCGCCAGCGTTCGGGGAAATCCATCGAAGCAAATCCCGGTATTCCGCTGTCCGGCCACGAGGCTCTCGACGAGCTGCATCACCAGGGGATCGGGCACCAGACGGCCCGACTCCACGTACTCGCGCACCGCCATCCCAACAGGCGCGCCCTCCTCGATCGCTTCCCGAAAGAGCCCGCCCGTGGACACATGGGTGATGTGCAGCCGCTCGACCAGCATTTCAGCCTGGGTGCCCTTGCCGGCGCCCGGCGGCCCGAGAAAAACCATGATCAACGGTGAATGACTCGCCAACCTACCGGATGAATCCTTCGTAGTTGCGCATCAGGAGTTGGGCCTCGAGCTGCCGCATGGTGTCGAGCACGACGCCGACCACGATCAGCAATCCCGTGCTGCTCAGCGCCACGGCGTTGACGTTGGTCACCAATTGCGCCAGGAAGGGCAGCACGGCCACGAATCCAAGAAACAGCGACCCCGCCAGCGTCAGGCGATTCACCACGCGCATCAGGTACTGCTGCGTGGGACGGCCGGGTCGGATTCCCGGAATGAAGCCGCCATTCTTCTGCAGGTTTTCCGCCAGGTTCTGCTGTTGAAAGATCACCAGCGTGTAGAAGTAGGTGAACGCGATCACCAGGAAGAAGGTCGCCACCCAGTAGATGAAGTTGCTGGGGCTCATGGCGTTCGCAATGCCGCTGGCCAGTCCGGCCAACCACGTGACGTCCGCGCCCTCGAAGTAGCTGGCAATGGTTCCCGGCAGCAGCATGAACGAGAAGGCGAAGATTAGCGGGATCATCCCCGCCGAGTTCACCTTGAGCGGGATGTGCGTGCTCTGGCCGCCATACATGCGGTTGCCGCGCACGCGCTTGGCGTAGTGGACGGGGATGCGCCGTTGCGCCTCCTGCACAAACACGATCGCGCTGATCATCGCCAGGCCGATCACCACCACTGCCAGGAATCCGCCGATGTTCTCCCCGGCGAACAGGGCCTGCCCCACGGCCTGCGGCGCCCCCGCCACAATGCCCGCGAAGATGATGATGGAGACGCCGTTGCCCACGCCGTTCTCCGTGATCAACTCGCCGAGCCACAAGAGAAACATCGACCCGGCGGCCATGACGATCAGCATGGCCACGATCTCGGGCGCTCCCAGGGAAGGCGAGATCAAGTCGGCCTGCGAGCTGCGCAGCAGCGTGATCTGGCCGAAGCCTTGCAGCATCGCGAACGGGACCGTGGCGATCCGCGTGTACTGCGCGATCTTCTTGCGCCCGCTCTCTCCCTCCTTGGATAGCTCCTGCAGTCGCGGAATCAGCGGCGTGAGGACCTGAAACGCGATCATCGCGGTGACGTAGGGATAGACGCCCAAGGCCACGATGGAGAAGTTTTCGAGCGCGCCGCCCGAAAGCAGGTTCAGGAAACCGAGGAGCTGATTGCCCTCGAAGAACTCCTGCAACCGATCCGTCGCCACCCCCGGCATGGGGATATGCGCCACGAGGCGAAACAGCACCAGGAGGCCAATCGTGAACAGGATCTTCCGGCGCACATCCGGCAGTCGGAACGCGGTGATGGCGGTCTGGATCACGCAGGAATTTCCTCGGCGGTGCCGCCGGCCTCCTCGATCTTCTTCTTGGCCGCAGCCGAAAACTTGGGTGCGCGAATCGTCAGCGCATGCGGCAAGTCGCCGCCCGCCAGGATCTTGAACAGGCCGTCGTCGATGATGCCGTGGGCGCGCAGCTCGTCGCCCCCCACCACGGCCCCTTCGTCGAACTGAGCCAGGCGGCCCAGGTTCACCGGCTGGTAGTCGGTTCGAAAGCGGTCGTTGGTGAATCCGCGGCGGGCGGGAAAGCGCCGCAGGAGCGGCGTCTGGCCGCCCTCGAATCCCGGCGTCGGCCCCGCCCCACTTCGCGCGCCCTGGCCGAGCATGCCGCGACCGGACGTCTTGCCGCGGCCGCTGCCTTCGCCGCGGCCGACCCGACGGCGGCGTCGTCGCCGTCGTGACGTTCGAACGAGCTCGTGCGGTTTCACGATTTGCTTACTCCGCGGCCTCGCGGCGGCATTCGACGAGGTGTCCCACCACCACGACCATGCCGTCGATCGCCGCCGACTGCTCGTGCTCGGCAGTCTTGCCAATCCGGCCCAGCCCCAGCGCGCGCAGCGTCTCCTGCTGGCGACGCGTGGCGCCGATCGAACTCCGCACCTGCCGCAGATGCAGCTTCGCGCTAGCCATCGCCGCCTGAGTCAATCGCGGCCAGCCGCAGCGCCCGCTGCTCGCTCGGGTCGCTCAGCGCCTGCAGGGCTTCAACGGTGGCCTGCACGACGTTGATGGCGTTCGACGAGCCGATGATCTTTGTGAGCACGTTGCGCACGCCGGCCAGCTCCAGCACGGCGCGCACGGCGCCGCCCGCGATCACGCCCGTCCCCGAGCCCGCGGGACGCAGGATGACCTTGGACGCGCGAAATCTTGCTTCCACGTAGTGCGGGATGGAGCCATCCTCCGTGAGCGGCACGTCGAACATGGCGCGGCGCGCTCGTTCCTGGCCCTTCTGAATGGCGTCCGCCACCTCGCGGGCGCGGCCGACGCTGACGCCGACGCGACCGTTGCGATCACCCACCACCACGATGGCGTTGAAGCCAAAGCGCCGCCCGCCGCGGACGACTTTCGATACGCGCTTGATCCGCACCACGCGATCCTCGAATCGCTGGCGCTCGCCGTCGGCGTCCAGAAAGCCGGCCTGTCGTCGTCCCCGACCATCGAATTGCATGGTTAGAAGTCCAACCCATCGGCGCGCGCCGCGTCCGCCACGGCCTTTACGCGGCCGGCGTAGGCAAACCCGCCGCGATCGAATACCACCCGTGACACTTTCAGCGCCTTGGCGCGCTCGGCGATGGCCCGACCCACGCCGCTCGCCTGCTCCCGCCTCGAGCCCTCGCCCGCGTCAGACTCAAGCGTCGAAGCGGCGGCCAGCGTGACACCGCGGGCGTCGTCGATCACCTGGGCGTAGGTGTGCTTCAAGCTTCGGAATACGGCCAGGCGCGGACGCTCGGCCGTGCCGCGAACCCGGGTCCGCAGCCGTTGATGGCGTCGCAACCGGCTGGCGCGCCGAGAGTGCGCGGCCATCAGGCCGTCGCCAATCCGGCAGCGGTCTTGCCGGGCTTCTGCCGGACGTATTCGCCGGCATAGCGGACGCCCTTGCCCTTGTAAGGATCGGCCGGGCGCATCGCCCGAATCTCCGCGGCGATTTGGCCCACGGCCTCCTTGTCGATCCCCTCGACCACGATGCGCGTCGGGTCCGGCACCTGGATGTCCACGCCCTCCGGGGGCCTGATCACCTGCGGATGCGAGAACCCCAACTGCAAGTCGAGTGCGCGGCCTTGAAGTGAGGCGCGATATCCAGTGCCTTGAATCTCGAGGCGCTTCTGAAAGCCCTCGGTGACGCCGGTCACCATGTTGGCCAGCAACTGGCGCGTCAGGCCGTGCAGCGCTCGCTGCTTGCGCTCGTCGTTCGGCCGGTCAACTTGCACCATGCCGTCGGTCGCGGTGATCGTCATGGACGCCGGCAGCGCCCGCGCCAGCGAGCCCTTCGGCCCCTTGACTTCAACCGCGTTGCCGTCGCCGACGTTAACCGTGACCCCGGAGGGGATGGGTACGGGAAGCTGGCCGATGCGTGACATGGCGTTGGCTACCAGACGAAGGCGAGCACTTCGCCGCCGAGTCGGCGCCGTCGCGCCTCGCTGCCGGTCATCAATCCGCTGGACGTCGAGACCAAGGCCACGCCGATGCCGCCCATCACGCGCGGGATTTCGCGGGCGCGGGTATACACGCGCAGGCCCGGACGGCTCACGCGCTTCGAGCCTCGCAGCAGCGGCTCGTCGTTCGCGTCGTACCGCAGGTCGATTTCGATCGACGCCCGCGGCGCCTCCTCGACCACGGAAAAGCCGGCGATAAAGCCCTCATCACGCAGCAATTCCGCAATGCCTTGCTTGAGCCCCGAATGCGGCACCCGCACTTTGCGGTGGCGCGCCGTCACGGCGTTGCGCATCCGCGTCAGCATATCGGCAATGGGATCAGTCATCGCGTCCTACCAGCTCGACTTCGTCACGCCGGGAATCTCGCCCTGCGCCGCCAGGGTGCGAAAACAGATTCGACAGAGGTCGAACCGCCGCATGTAGGCCCGCGGTCGGCCGCACAGGACGCAACGATTGCGATAGCGCACCTTGTAGCGAAGCTTGCGACCGCGCAGCGAACGCTCGTCGAAGTTCGGCGAATTGAACGCGTTGCGCTCCCGCTCCCATTTCACGATTTTGCACTTCTTGGCCATGCAGACTCCTAGATGGCGTCTTCGCGTTCGAACGGCAGACCAATGGCCTCCAGCAACCGCCGCGCGTGCGCATCGGTTTGCGCGCTGGTGACCAGGGTGACTTCCAGACCGCGAATCTGGTCGATCGAGTCGTAGTCGATCTCGGGAAAGACCAATTGCTCGGGCAGGCCGATCGAGTAGTTGCCGCGCCCATCGAAGGCGCGCAGCGACAGGCCGCGAAAGTCGCGCAGCCGCGGCAGCGCCAGGTTGATCAACCGGTCCACGAACTCATACATCCGCCGGCCGCGCAGCGTGGTCTTCACGCCCACGCGCTGGCCCGCGCGCAGCCGAAACGCCGCCACGCTTCGCCGCGCCCGCGTCACGATGGGTCGCTGGCCCGTGGCCGCGGCGATATCGCGCACCGTGTGGTCCACGATTGCGTCGTTGCTCAGCGCCGCGCCGATGCCGACATTCACCACGACCTTCTCCAGCCGCGGCACCTCGTGGAGGTTGCCGAGCCCAAGGTCCCGTTGCAATTCGGGGCGAATCGACTCTCGATATCGGTCAAGCAAGCGTGCCATCACTCGTCCAGTGGTTCGTTGCAGCTCTTGCAGTGGCGGATTCGCGCCCCGCGACGGCCCACACGAATTCCAATCCGGGAACGCGTGTCGCAATGCTGGCAGACCAGCATGACGTTCGAGGCGTCGAGCGGGGCGTTGAACTCAATGATACCGGCCCGCTGCCCAATGGCACGCGGCTTGGTGTGCCGCTTTCGCACATTGATGGCCTCGACCACGAGCTGACCCGTCTCCGGCACGACGCGTTCGACGACGCCTTGGCGGCCCTTGTCACGCCCGGTGAGCACCTCGACGGTGTCACCCTTGCGGAGCCGAAATCGGTGCGGGCCGGCCATGCTCAGAGCACCTCGGGCGCCAGCGACACGATGCGCATGAAGCGCCGCTCGCGCAGCTCGCGCGCCACGGGGCCGAAAATGCGTGTGCCACGCGGCGCCGTGCCGTCCAGGACGACGGCCGCGTTGTCGTCGAATCGAATTCGCGATCCGTCGACGCGTCGGTATTCCTTCGCCACGCGCACGACCACCGCCTGCACCACGCTGCCCTTCGGCACGGCGCTGTTGGGCGCGGCCTGCTTGACGCTGGCCACCACCACGTCGCCCACGCCGGCGTACTTCCGGCCGGAACCGCCGAGCACGCGGATGCACATGATCTCGCGCGCGCCGCTGTTGTCGGCGACCTTGAGTCGGCTCTGTTGCTGAACCATGGCGCTAGCGCGATTCACTTTCCGGTGCGTCGGCCGCGAAATCCGCCTCGGCTTCGGCCGATGTGTCCGTAGCCGCCTCGACTTCAGTCTCGGCATTGGCCGGCGCGTCGGCAGCCGCCTGGACGTCGACTTCAGGCGCAACGTCAACCACCTGCGCGGCCTCGCTGGCGGCCTCCACGGCAGCCTGTTCTTCCTCGGTCAGCGTGGCGCGATTCACGATGCGCGTGAGCCGCCAGCGTTTGCGGCGGCTATAGGGCCGCGACGAAACGATCTCCACGACATCGCCGACGTCGCACGCGTTGTCGGCGTCGTGCGCCAGTAGTTTGCGTCGCACGCGGACCGGCTTGCGGTACAGCGGGTGCCGGCGCACGGCTTCCACCTGGACCGAGATGGTCTTGTCTGTTCGGTTGCCCACCACGGTCCCGACGCGTCGCTGGCGCCGCTGGTCGTCCGAGTCCATCACGCGTCCTCTTCCACGGCGACGGCTCCGACAAGCTCGCGCTCACGCTGCACGGTCATGACTTGCGCAATGTCGCGCCGCAGCTCGCGCAGCCGCGAGGTCGCGGTGAGCTGTAGCGTCGCATGCTGCAGGCGCAGCCGGAACAACTCTTCCTTCGCCTCTCGGCGTCGGGTTTCCAAGGCATCGGGATCGAGCGCCCGAATCTCTGCCAGATCAGCCAACGACGACCTCGCGATTTCGGGTGATGACGCGGGTTGCCACGGAAATCTTGTGCGACGCGAGTCGCATGGCTTCACGGCCGAGCTCTTCCTCGATGCCCGCGATTTCAAATAGCACGCGACCGGGCTTCACCACGGCCACCCAGTGGTCCACGGCGCCCTTGCCGCTCCCCATGCGCGTCTCCGCCGGCTTGGCGCTGACCGGCTTATCCGGAAAGAGTCGAATCCACACCTGGCCGCCGCGGTGGATGGCGTGGGTGATGGCGCGTCGCGCCGCCTCGATCTCGCGGCTGTCGACCCAGCCGGCGCTGAGCGCCTGCAGCCCGACTTCGCCAAATTGCAGGTCGTTGCCGCGCGCGGCGCGGCCGCGCCGCCGGCCTCGGTGAGCCTTGCGGAACTTGGTGCGCTTGGGCATCAACATGACGCTAGTTGCCTCTCGGGGCGCGTCGACCGCCCATCCCCGTCCGGCCCACGCGGCCGGCCAGCATGTCGGCCGTGTCGCTCAGCGCGTCGCGGCGATGGATCCACGCCTTGACGCCGATACGCCCTTGCGCCGTGCGAGCTTCCGTGAAGCCGTAGTCGATGTCGGCGTCGAGCGTCTGCAGCGGCACCGTGCCGCTGAGCTCGAATTCGGTCCGCGCCATCTCGCGCCCGCCCAGGCGGCCGCTCACCATGACCTTCACGCCCAGAGCGCCGGCGCGCATGCTGCGCTCGGCGGTGACCTTCATGGCTCGCCGGAAGGACACCCGGCGTTCCAGTTGCTCGGCCACGTTGCGCGCCACCAGGAATGCGTCCAGCTCGGGCTGCCCGATCTCCTGGACGTCCACGACGGTTCGCTTTTTCGTGTGCAGCTCCAGCAGGCGCTGGATCTCCTCACGGTTGCTTCCCCCGCGACCGATCACGATGCCCGGTCGCGCCGTGTGAATGATCACGCGCAGCTGGCTGACCTGGCGTTCGATTTCGATGCGCGACACGCCGGCGCCGAATCCGCGCCGCCGTCCGCCGCGGCGTTGATCGCGCCGACCGGGCGGGTTGTCCAGGAACTGCCGCACGATCTTGCGAATCTGGAAATCCTCGGCCAGCAGCGCGGTGTAGTCGCGGTCGGCGTACCACGTGCTGAGCCAGCGCTTCGTGTATCCGAGGCGATAGGCGATTGGGTGAACTTTCCGGCCCATGCTTATTCGCTTTCGTCGTCCACGACGACGGTGATGTGGGCGGACCGCTTCCGATAGAACCCCGGGCGCCCGCGAGCTTTGGCACGGTAGCGCTTCAGCGAGGGCCCTTGATCGACGCGAACGTCCCGCACGACCAGGCTCTCGCGCTCCAGACCGTAGTTGTGCTCGGCGTTCGCCAATGCCGATTTCAGCACCTTGGCAATCTCAAACGCCGCGCGCTGTGGCAGGTGCGCCAGCGTCGCCAGGGCGACCTCCGGGCGCAATCCCCGAACCTCGTTGGCCACGAGGCGCGCGCGTCTCGGCGCCATGCGCACGTACTTGGCCGTTGCCCACACTTGCATGCGCCTAGCGTGCTCCCTGCTGCTGCGCCGCCGCCGCCGCCGCGCGCGACCCGGCCTGGCTGTGGCTGCGATAGGTGCGAGTGGGCGCGAACTCGCCGAGGCGATGGCCCACCATGTTCTCCGTGACGTACACGGGCACGTGGCGTCGACCGTCATGCACGGCGATGGTGAGCCCAACCATTTCCGGATGGATCACGCTTGCCCGGCTCCAGGTGCGAATGACCTGCTTCTGCCGGCTGCGGCTGGCCTCGGCCACACGCTTCTCCAGCTTGGGGTCGATGTACCAGCCTTTTTTCGAGCTTCGTGACATGCTGCCCTATCTCCTGCGGCGTCGAATGATATAGCGATCGCTGCGGCGCCGCCCGAGGCGGGTTCGTCGCCCTTGGGCCGGCTTGCCCCACGGCGTCTTCGGGCCGGGGAGTCCCACCGGGGCCTTCCCCTCGCCGCCGCCGTGGGGATGGTCGCGCGGCGTCATGGCCGAGCCGCGCACCTGCGGCCGGCGGCGGCGCCAGCGAATGCGCCCGGCCTTGCCGGCCGATTGATTGCTGTGATCCTGGTTCCCAACGCGGCCCACGGTAGCCATTCCGGCCAGCGGGACCTGCCGCATCTCGCCCGACGGCATCCGCAGCGTGGCCAGACCGCGGTCCTTGGCCATCAACTGTCCGCCCATGCCGGCGCTGCGAATCAGCTTGGCGCCGCCACCGGGCACCAGCTCCACGGCGTGCACCTCGGTTCCCGCCGGCATATCCGCCAGGCGCATGGCATTGCCCACGCGCGGCTCGGCCGTTGGCCCCGACACTACTTTGGCGCCTACCCGCAGGCCCTGCGGCGCCAGGATGTAACGCTTCTCGCCGTCGGCATACACCAGCAACGCGATGTGGGCCGAGCGGTTGGGGTCGTATTCGATGCTCGTGACGGTTGCGGGCACACCCGGCTTGTTGCGGCGCCAGTCAATCACGCGGTAGCGCCGCTTGGCCCCGCCGCCGCGGTGACGCACCGTAATGCGCCCCTGGTTGTTGCGTCCGGCTCTCTCGGTCAGCGGTCGCAGCAGCGGCTTGTGCGGCTTGGACTCGGTCACTTCCTCGTGATCGACCGACACGTAGCCCCGGCGCCCCGGAGAAGTCGGATCGTAGGTGCGAAGTCCCATGCCTAGGTTCCCGGATAGATGTCGATGGCGTGCCCCTCGGCGAGGGTCACGATGGCCTTGCGCTTGGAGGATCGGTGGCCGGTAAACCGCCCGAACCGCCGCGGCTTGCCGCGGAGATTCATGACGTTCACGTTGGTAACGTCCACGCGAAACAGGGCCTCGACGGCTTCCCGAATCATGTGCTTGGACGCCGTGGGATGCACTTCGAACACGTACTTGCGATCCTCCACGAGCGTGGTCGATTTCTCCGTCACCACCGGTCGAATCACGACGTCCCCGGGATCAGCCACTGTGGACGCCCCGCAGGATGTCGAGCGCGGCGTCGGTCGCCACGACATGGTCGGCCGCGGCGACATCCATGAACCCCACGGCATCGGCGCGCTCCACCGTCACGCCCGGAATGTTGCGTGAGGATCGCCGGAGCGCCTCGGGCGGTTCGGTATCGAGCAGCAGCAAACGTCCGGCCAAACCGGCGTCCGCCAGCCAAGCCGCGCGTTCCTTGGTCTTGGGCGAATCTCCCCAGGCCTCGACGCGATGCACGCGGTCGGCCTGCGCCTTTTGCGCCAGCAGGCTGCGCAGCGCCTCGCGCCGCTCGCGACGACTGAGCCGGCGCCGAACGGTGCGTGGACGGGGGCCAAACGTGACGGCGCCGCCCCGCCGTTGTCCGGCGGACGCGCTGCCGGCGCGCGCGCGTCCCACGCCTTTTTGGCGGTAGAGCTTCTGCGCGCTCGCCGTGACCTCACCACGCGTCTGCGTGCTGCTCGTGCTTTGCCGACGGCGCTGCGCGCCGACCACGGCCGCCCGACGCAGCAACTCGTCCCGCGCTCCGGGCTCGCCGAACAGATCCGTTTCGACCGGCGCGATCGGCGCCACGTCCTTGGCAGCCATCAGTCTCGGCTCCCATGTCGCGACGTCGGTCGGACCGCGAGAATCCCCTGGCGCGGACCGGGCACGGCGCCGCGCAAAACGATGTAGTTCTTTTCCGCGTCCACGTGCTCCACGCGCAGGCGCTTGGCGGTCACGCGCTTGCCGCCCATGCGGCCGGCCATGCGCATGCCTTTGAACACGCGGCTCGGCGTGGTTCCCGCGCCCACGGATCCGGGGGCCCGCTCCCGGTCGGACTGGCCATGCGTGCGCGGCCCGCCGCGAAAGTTGTGACGCCGCACGACGCCCGCAAAGCCTTTGCCTTTCGAGACGCCCGTCACGTCAACCAGGTCGCCGGGCGCGAACACGTCGGCCCGCACTTCGGCGCCCACGTCGAGGTCGGGCGCGCTGTCGAGGCGAAACTCGCGCAGCACGCGGTAGGCCGGCGCGTCCTGCAGGTGTCCCCGCTCCGCGCGTGACAGCCGTGAGTCACGGGTCTCGTCGAATCCCAATTGCAGCGCGATATAGCCATCGCGCTCCACCGTCCGCACGTCGGTCACCGTGCACGGCCCGGCCTCGATCAGCGTCACGCCGAACGCGCGCCCGGCGTCGTCGAAATGCTGGGTCATGCCGAGCTTGCGCCCAAGAATTCCGGTGGCCATGACGCTAGGACTTCAGCTCGATGTCGACGCCGGCGGCAAGCTGCAGCCGCAGCAGCTCGTCCATCGTCTGCTGCGTCGGGTCGATCACGTCGATGAGCCGTTTGTGGGTGCGCATCTCGAACTGCTCACGCGAATCCTTGTCGATGAACGGCGATCGGATCACCGTCCACTTCTTCTTCTGCGTGGGAAGCGGGATCGGGCCCCGCACGTCCGCCCCGGTGCGATCGGCCGCCTCGATGATGCGTCGAGCGGCGTCGTCCAGCACCTTGTGGTCGTAAGCCTTGAGGCGAATGCGAATCCGCTGTCGCGGGGCCTGTCGCCGGGCGCGCCCACTGGCCGGCCGCCCGGCCGACGGTTCGGCTGGAGTGTCGGCGGGTGCGCGTGCCTCGGCCATGACAGCTAGTTGACGATCTTCGTCACGACGCCGGCGCCAACCGTGACGCCGCCTTCGCGAATGGCGAAGTGAACGCCGTCTTCGAGGGCCACTGGGGCGCCGAGCTTCACCGTCATCTCGATGTTGTCGCCGGGCACGCACATCTCCGTGCCTTCCGGCAGGTTGACCTCACCGGTCACGTCGGTGGTGTGGATGTAGAACTGCGGGCGATAGCCGTTGAAGAACGGGGTGTGGCGCCCGCCCTCGTCCTTGGTCAAGACGTAGACGTTCGCCATGAACTCCGTGTGCGGAGTAATTGACCCAGGAGCGGCCAGCACCATGCCGCGCTCGACCTCGTGCCGCTCGATGCCCCGGAGCAGGCAGCCGACGTTGTCGCCGGCCACGCCCGAATCGAGCGTCTTGCGGAACATCTCGACGCCCGTGCACACCCGGCGGTCCACCAGGTCGCGCATGCCCACGATGTCGACTTCCTCGCCGGGCGTGATCACGCCGCGCTCGACGCGTCCCGTCACCACCGTTCCACGCCCCTTGATGCCGAAGACATCCTCGATGGGCATCAGGAACGGCTCGTCGACCGGGCGCTGCGGCTCCTCGAAGTAGGTGTCGATCGTGTCGACCAACTCGAGAATCGGCGCGAACTCCGGCGAGTCCGCATCTGTGCTCTCCGACTCCAGCGCATGCAGAGCGCTGCCGCGCACGATCGGCACGTCGTCGCCGGGAAACTCGTACTTGTTCAGGAGGTCGCGCAGCTCGAGCTCCACCAGCTCCAGCAACTCCTCGTCGTCAACCATGTCGACCTTGTTGAGGTACACGACGATCGCGCCCACCTCGACCTGTCGTGCCAGCAGCACGTGTTCGAAGGTTTGCGGCATGGGCCCGTCGGGGGCGCTCACGACCAGGATGGCGCCATCCATCTGCGCCGCGCCGGTGATCATGTTCTTGATGTAGTCGCGGTGGCCGGGCGCGTCGATGTGCGCGTAGTGCCGGCTATCGCTTTCGTACTCCACGTGAGCGATCGAAATCGTGATGCCGCGCTCGCGTTCCTCGGGGGCCTTGTCGATGGCGTCGAACGCCTCAAACTGCGCCAGGCCCTTCAGCGACAGCACTTTCGTGATGGCTGCCGTGAGCGTGGTCTTGCCATGGTCGACATGGCCGATGGTGCCGACGTTGACGTGCGGCTTCGTGCGTTCGAACTTGACTCGTCCCATTCGCTGCGTGCTCCTGATGCGCTGGCCATGCGGCCCCGCGCCTAGACTCCTGTCAGAACTTCCTGTCCCGTCCCGGCCCCCGGCCGGACGGCGTAGTGTGAAAACTCCATCGAAAACGTACCCCGGCCCTGAGTGGCCGAGCGTAACGCACTAGCGTACCCAAACATTGTGGCCAGCGGTACTTCGGCGCGAATTACGCTTGATCCGCCCCTCGGCTCGGTCCCCTGGACGTCGCCCCGCTTGGACAGCAGGCCCGCCAGCACGTCACCCACGTATTCGTCGGGAATCACGACGTCGACGGCCATCACGGGCTCGAGGACCGCGGTTCCTGATCGTCGCAGGGCCTCTTCCACCGCCCACGCTCCGGCGATCTCAAAGGCAAGCTCGGATGAGTCCACCTCGTGGAACGAGCCGTCGACGATGCGGATCCGCACGTCGATGACCGGGTAGCCCTGGAGCCCCCCCGTCAGCGCGCGTCGCACCCCGCGCTCCGCCGCCGGCAGGAAGCTGACCGGGATTGCGCCGCCCACGATGCGCGTCTCGATCTCGACGCCCGCACCCGGCTCCAGCGGCTCGAGCTCGACGACCACGTGGCCATATTGCCCGCGCCCGCCGGTCTGGCGGATGAAGCGGCCCGGCGCCTGCACGGCCCGCACGGGGCGTTCGCGATAGGCCACCTGCGGGCGGCCCACGTTGGCGCCGACGCGAAACTCGCGCAACAGGCGGTCCACGATCACTTCGAGGTGCAACTCGCCCATGCCGGCAATCAGCGTCTGGCCCGTTTCCTCGTCGCTTCGCACCTGGAAGGTCGGGTCCTCGTCACCGAGCTTGCCCAGCGCGGTGATGATGCGGTCTTGGTCCGCGCGGCTCTTGGGCTCGATGGCGATGGTCACGACCGGGTCGGGGAAAGTGATCGATTCCAGCAGCACGGGATGCGCCGGGTCGGCCAGCGTGTCGCCGGTGCTCACGTCGCGCATGCCAACGGCGGCGACGATATCGCCGGGCACGATGGGGTCCTTGATCTCCTCGCGCTTGTCGGCGTGCATCCGGAGCACCCGGCTCAGGCGTTGCCGCTTGCCCGTCCCAACGTTGAGAACGGTGGTGCCGGGCTCGATCCGCCCCGAGTAGACCCGAAAGTACGCCAGCTTGCCCGAATGCGGGTCCGCCACCATCTTGAATGCCAGCGCCGCGAACGGCGCGTCTTCCGACGCCCCGCGCTCGAGTGTTTCGTCGGTCGCGGGATCGATGCCGCGAACCGGCGGCACATCCAGCGGCGAGGGCAGGTAGCGCACCACGGCGTCGAGCACCGGCTCGATGCCCCGGTTGCGCAACGCGCTGCCAAACAGCACCGGCACCAGCAGCGACTCAATGGTCCCGCGCCGCAGCGCGGCGATCATCGCCCCGGCGTCGACGTCTTCGTCGTTCAGGTAGAGCTCGGCGATGTGGTCGTCGAATTCGCTCAGGGCTTCGAGCAGTTGCATCCGCGCCACGACCGCCACTTCGGCCAAATCGTCCGGAATGTCCTCGACCGAGGGCTGGGCCACAGCATCGCTGGGCCACACGATGGCCTGCATCTCGATGAGATCGACCACGCCCTGAAACTCCTGCTCGCGGCCGATGGGAAGCTGCACCGGAACCGGATTCGCCCCCAGCCGCTCACGGATCGAGCGGACCGCCGCGTCGGGGTCGGCCCCTACGCGATCCATCTTGTTGATGAAGGCCACGCGCGGCACGTCGTACTTATCGGCCTGGCGCCAGACGGTTTCGGACTGCGGCTCCACGCCATGCACGGCGTCGAAAACCACCAGCCCGCCATCGAGGACGCGCAGCGAACGCTCGACCTCGGCCGTGAAATCCACGTGTCCGGGCGTGTCAATGATGTTGATGCGCCGGTCCTGCCAATAGCAGGTCGTGGCCGCCGCGACGATGGTGATGCCGCGCTCGCGCTCCTGGGCCATCCAGTCCATTTGGGTCGTGCCGTCGTCGATGACGCCGATGCGATGGATGCGCCCCGTATAGAAGAGGATGCGCTCGGTGGTGGTGGTCTTGCCGGCATCGATGTGGGCGATGATGCCGATGTTGCGAGTTTGCGCGATGTCAGATTCGGACATGGTGCTTCGGGCTCGGACTAAAACGCGTAAATGGCGAATGCGCGATTCGCCTCGGCCATGCGATGCATCTCTTCACGGCGGCGCACCGCTCCGCCCTGTCCGGAAGCCGCATCGAGAAGCTCAAAGGCCAGTCGCTCGCGCATCGAGCGGCCGCCTCGCGCCCGAGCCGAGCTGATGAGCCAGCGCACGGCCAGGGAGTATCGCCGGTCGCCGCGGATTTCGACCGGCACCTGATATGTCGCGCCGCCAACACGGCGCGGCTTGACCTCGATCTGTGGCATGACGTTGCGAATGGCCTCCTCGAAGGCGTCGAGCGCCGGCGTCCCGCTCCGCTCCTCGACGAGGTCGAAGGCGCCGTAGACGATGGCCTGCGCCTTGGCCTTGTAGCCATGGCGCATCAGCTTGTTGATAAAGCGCTCCACCGTCCGGTTGTTGTACTTCGGATCGGGTGCGGTCATTCGCCGCTCGGGGCGCTTCCGGCGAGGCATGCTGTTGGATCTCCTGGTTAGTGGGGGTGGCCGCGGGTTCCAGTCAGCCGTAGGCGATGCGACGCCAACGATTGCTCCACGGGAGCGCTGACCCTATGCGCCGCGCCTGGTGCCGTACTTCGACCGCCCTTGCTTGCGATTCTCGACGCCCGTGGCATCCAGAGGTCCTCGTACGACGTGATAGCGCACGCCGGGAAGGTCCTTGACGCGTCCGCCGCGAATCAGGACGACCGAGTGCTCCTGGAGTTGGTGACCTTCACCCGGAATGTAGGCCGTGACCTCCATCCCGTTCGACAGTCGAACCCGCGCCACCTTCCGCAGGGCCGAGTTCGGCTTGCGCGGCGTGACGGTGCGTACCAGCGTGCACACGCCGCGCTTCTGGGGCGCCCCGCGCGTGCGCACCATGCGCCGCCGCAGCCCGTTGTAGGCGAAGTGCAGCGCAGGCGCCGTCACTTTGCGACGTGACTTGCGCCGACCCTTGCGAACAAGCTGGTTTATCGTTGGCACACGACCACCAAGGTCTGTTGAACTAGGGGCACGGCAAAACAGGGCGCACTCCGGCGCCCGCCTCGCACGCTATCACTGCGACTCGTCCGCGTCAACGTCCGCGTCACCGTTTTCGGCCTCCGACAAGGGGACGTCCTGAACGTTCGCCTCCTCGATCGGCTCGTCGGCGCCCGAGCTGAGGAACGCCGAGAACTGATCGGCCGCGGCGCTGGGCCGCTCGGGAATCCCGGCAAGCAGCGTCCGGTCGTCGTCGCTGTCACCGGCCAGGGCCTGCATCAGGCTGTCGATCGCCCGGCCCTCGCCGTCGTCGGCCGCCTCGGCGCCGGATCCGACCGCCGCCAGCACGCCCTCGCCCTCACCATCATCGGCCAGCAGTGATTCGGCCTCGCCTTCGCCGGCCGTGATCAGCGTGCCTTCGTGATACCGCTTCCAGCCGGTGCCGGCCGGAATCAGCTTGCCGATGATCACGTTTTCCTTCAGGCCGTGGAGATGATCGGTCTTGCCCTCCACGACAGCCTCGGTCAGCACCCGCGTCGTGTCCTGGAACGATGCCGCGGCCAGGAAGCTCTCATTGTTGAGCGAGGCTTTGGTGACGCCGAGCAGCACCGGGCGAGCGGTCGCCGGCCGACGGTCGTCAGCGATGGCGTGCTCGTTGGCCTCATCGAACACGTGCCGATCGATCAGGGTGCCGGGCAGCATGTCGGTGTCGCCGGGCATCTCGATGTGCACGCGCCGCAGCATCTGCCGCACGATCACCTCGATGTGCTTGTCGTTCACGGCCACGCCGACGATGCGATAGACCGACTGGACCTGCTGCACCACGTAACGCTGCAGCGCCTCGCGACCGCGCAGCCGCAAGATGTCCTGGGGGTTCAGGGGACCCGCGGTGAGTTGCTGCCCCTTGGACACGAGCTGTCCACTCCGAACTTGCAGCTCTGCCGCCGGCGATACCGGATATTCATCGGTATCCTCGGTCTGCGACCGCAGGACGATTTCTCTATCCCGCACGCTGACGACGCCGTCGTTCGTGGCCCGAGGGCCCGCGCCCGCGACGCTGGCCAGCGCCCGCTTGCTGATCGTCTTCGACTTGCTCTTGGCCTTGCGGGCCAGCAAGTCCTCCGCCTGCTCGCGCGGGAGGGCGAGGGTCGCGTCCTTGGCAACCTCATCGCCGTCCTCCACGATGGGCACGAAGTCTTCGGCGAGCTCATACACCTGCTCGTGGATATGCGCCGAGACGACCCGAATCACCTTGCGGTCCTCTTCTTCGATGATCTCGGCCGTGCCGTCGAGCGCACTCATCTGGGCCACGCCCTTCGGGACACGGGCCTCGAAGAGTTCCTCGACCCGCGGCAGCCCCTGCACACGGTCCGTGATGTCCGTGCCCATGACCACCCCGCCCAGGTGGAAGGTGCGCATGGTCAGCTGCGTCGCCGGCTCACCCATGGATTGGGCGGCGATGATGCCGACGGCGGCGCCCTCCTCCACCAACTCGTGGCGGGCCAGGTCCATGCCGTAGCACCGCTGGCAGACGCCGCGCGCATTGCGGCAGTGCATCACTGAGCGGGCGAAGACTTCGCCCACGTCCGCGTCGTCGATCGCTCGGCTGAGATGTCGGTCGACCATCACGTCGGCCGGCACGATGATCTCCCCGGTCTCGGGATGGACCACTGGCGCCAGGGTGAAGCGACCAAAGGCGCGATCGCCCACCGAGCCTTCAACCTGCTCGGGGTCGGCCGTGACGATGTGGTCGCCCTCCGTGGCCCCACAGTCCTCGCCCATCACGATCACGTCCTGCGCCACGTCGACGAGGCGCCGGGTGAGGTAGCCGCTGTCGGCGGTTCGCAGGGCCGTGTCGGCCAGGCCCTTGCGCGCGCCGTGCGTTGAAATGAAGTACTCCAGCACGGTCAGGCCCTCGCGGAAATTCCCACGCACCGGCACCTCGTAGATCTTGCCGGTCGGGTCGGACATGAGGCCGCGCATGCCGGAAACCTGGCGGATCTGATCGAAGTTCCCCTTGGCGGCGCCGGAGTTGCCCATCATGTAGACAGGTCCGTGCGGGTCGAGGTCTAGGGGCACCGCGGCCGTCACCTTCTCGGTGGCCTCGGTCCACTTTTGAACCGTCAGCTTGTACCGCTCGCGGTCCGTGATGAACCCGTCCTTGAAGCTGCGCTCGATCTCCGCCACATCGGCGTCGGCGCCTGCGAGCACGTTGTCCTTCACGGCCGGAATCTCCAGATCGAACACGCCCATCGTCACGCCCGAGCGCGTGGCCCAGTACATGCCAATGTCCTTCACGCGGTCGGCAACCTCGGCGGTCGCCTCGATGCCGCTGGAGAAGAAGGCCCCGGCCAACACGCGACGCAGCCCGCCCTTGTCGAGCCGCTCGTTGACGAACCGTAGATCGCGCGGCAGCGCGATGTTGAAGATGATTCGCCCAATCGTCGTTTCGATGAACGCCGGCGACGGCGGCTCGTCCTCCGGCACCGGAAAGTCCTGGGCGGTGACCCGCAAATTGATCTTGGCGTGCAGATGCACCGCGCCGTGCTCGAACGCCAGCAGCGCGTCGCCGAAATCGGCGAACGTTCGGCCTTCGCCCAACGCGCCCTCAACCATCTCCGTCAGGTAGTAGGCGCCAAGCGCCATGTCCTTGGTCGGCGCGATGATCGGCGCACCGTCCGCCGGCGACAGCACGTTGAGCGTGCTCTTCATGATGTAGCGCGCTTCGTCCTGCGCAGCCCGGCTCAGCGGCACGTGCACCGCCATCTGGTCGCCGTCGAAGTCGGCGTTGAAGGCCGTGCACACGAGCGGATGGATCTGAATCGCGCTGCCGGTCACCAGCACGATGTCGAACGCCTGAATGCCGAGCCGGTGCAGCGTTGGCGCGCGGTTCAGCAGCACCGGGTGGTCCTGCGTGACTTCCGCGAGCGCATCCCACACCACGGGCTCGGGGTGCTCGACCATGCGCTTGGCGCTCTTGATGTTGCTGGCATGGCCGTAGTCCACCAGCTTGCGCATCACGAACGGCTTGAAAAGCTCCAGCGCCATCTTGGTGGGCAGGCCGCACTGGTTCAGCTTCAGGTGCGGGCCGACCACGATCACCGAGCGGCCTGAGTAGTCCACCCGCTTGCCCAGCAGGTTCTGGCGGAATCGCCCCTGCTTGCCGCGGAGCTGGTCGCTCAGCGACTTATAGGGATGATTGGACGAGCCGGTGACGGCGCGACCGCGCCGGCCGTTGTCGATCAGCGCATCCACCGCCTCTTGGAGCATCCGCTTCTCGTTGCGCACGATGATCTCGGGCGCGCCGAGCTCCACCAGCCGCTTGAGCCGGTTGTTGCGGTTGATCACCCGGCGGTAGAGGTCGTTCAGGTCGCTGGTCGCGAACCTGCCGCCATCGAGCTGCACCATGGGCCGGATGTCCGGCGGCAGCACGGGCAGCACCGACAGGATCATCCACTTCGGGCGATTGCCCGACCGGCGAAACGCCTCGACGACCTTGAGGCGCTTGGTCGCCTTCTTGCGCCGCTGGATCGACGGCGACTCAATTTCCTCGCGCAACTCGGCAGCCAGGGCGTCGAGGTCGACGTTGCCGATCAGCTCGACCACGGCCTCGGCCCCGATGCCGGCGCGGAACACCTCGCCACAGGTGTGGCTCAGCTGCTGGTAGCGCGGCTCGCTCAGGAGCTGGTGCAGCTCGAGGGTCGTCAGATCGTCGGCACGCGTCTGGTAGAACTCGCGGGTGCCCGCGATCTGGGACGCGCGCTCTTCCTCCAGCCCCATGGCTTCCTGGTCGGCCTCACGCCGCCGCGCCAGCTTGGTGGCGCCAAACCGCTCGTTGGCTGAGGCCACGGCGGTCTCGGCCGCGGCCTCAATGGCGGCCAGCGACTCGGCGTTGATGGCGTCTCCGGCGGCGATGATCGGCTCGTCGAGCCAGCTCAGCCGGATCTCGTCCTCGGCATTGGCACCGCTCTCGGCGACCGGCGTGAGCCGCGCAACCGTAGTCTCGGCCTCTTCTTGGAGCCGGGCGATTTCGCCTTCGAGCTGTTCGTCCAGCTTCGCGATCTGCTCGGCCGTCTCAGCCTCGAGATCCTCCGCACGTTGAGCCATCTCGGCCTGGATCTCCGCCTCGCGCGCCGCGAGGTCGCCATCGATGCGACCCAACGCCGCGTCGCGCTCGGCTTCGTCGAACTCCGTGACGATGAACGACGCGAAGTAGACGATCTTCTCCAGATCGCGTGGCGTGATGTCCAGGATCTGTCCAATCCGGCTCGGCGTACCTTTCAGGAACCAGATATGGGTCACGGGGGCGGCGAGCTCGATGTGGCCCATGCGCTCGCGCCGCACGCGCGAACGGGTGACCTCGACGCCGCACTTGTCGCAGATGATCCCGCGATAGCGGATCTTCTTGTACTTGCCGCACGAGCACTCCCAGTCCTTGGTCGGACCGAAGATGCGCTCGCAGAACAATCCGTCGCGCTCCGGCTTGAGCGTTCGATAGTTGATGGTCTCCGGCTTGATGACCTCGCCGTACGACCACGACCGAACTTGCTCCGGCGATGCGAGGCGGATACGGATCGCGTTGAACTTGTTGACCTCAAGCACGCTCGTTTTGCCTCCTACAGCCGGTATTCACGGCCCTGAATGTTGATGCCGTCCAGGTCCGGCAACATGTCATGCGTGTGCTCGACCACCAGCGGCACCTCTTCTTCGTATTCGTCGAGAATGTCCACCGCCACCCCCAGGCTCTGCAGCTCCTTGACGAGCACGCGGAATGATTCGGGGATGCCGGGTTCCAGGATGGTTTCGCCCTTCACGATCGCCTCATAGGTCTTGACGCGACCGAGAATGTCGTCGGATTTCACGGTCAGCATTTCCTGCAGCGTGTGGGCGGCGCCGTAGGCCTCGAGCGCCCACACCTCCATCTCACCGAAACGCTGGCCGCCCATTTGCGCCTTGCCGCCGAGCGGCTGCTGCGTGATCAGCGAGTACGGGCCCGTCGACCGGGCGTGAATCTTGTCGTCCACCATGTGTCCGAGCTTCATCATGTAGATCACGCCCACGACGACCTCCTGGTCGAACGGCTCGCCGGTGCGACCGTCGATCAGGCGCGCCTTGCCGTGCTCGGGCAGGTCGGCCTCCGCGAGCGCCGCGATGATGTCGGCCTCGTCGGCGCTGTCGAACACCGGCGTGATTGCCCGGAAATCCATCTTGGCCGCCGCCCGGCCCAGGTGAGTCTCCAGCGACTGCCCCACGTTCATCCGCGAGGCCACCCCCAGCGGGTTGAGGATCAGGTCGATGGGAGTGCCGTCCTCGAGGTGCGGCATGTCCTCCTGCGGCAGGATCATGGAGACGACGCCCTTGTTGCCGTGACGTCCCGCCATCTTGTCGCCGACCATCAGCTTGCGCTTCGAGGCGACGCTCACCCGCACCATCTCGGTCACGCCGGCCTGCAGGTCGGCGGCGTCGGCGGCGGTGAAGCGCTTCACGTCAATCACCCGCCCGGACTCGCCGGTTGGCAGGTGCTTGGAGGTGTCCTTCACTTCCCGCGCGTCGCGGCCGAAGATCGCGCGCAGCAGTCGGTCCTCGCCGCTGAGCTCGGTCTCGCCCTTCGGGGTGATCTTGCCGACCAGGATGTCGTCCGGTCCGACTTCGGCCCCCACGTAGACGACGCCGGTGTCGTCGAGGTTGCGCAGGCCTTCCTCGCTCTGGTTGGGAATGTCCCGCGTAATCTCCTCGGGTCCCAGCTTGGTGTCGCGCGCTTCGACCTCGTACTGCTCGATGTGGATCGAGGTGAACACGTCGTCCTTCACCAGGCGCTCGCTGACGACGATCGCGTCCTCGTAGTTCCCGCCTTCCCAGAACATGAAGGCCACCAGGATGTTCTGGCCGAGCGACAGCATGGTGTCGCTCGTCGCCATGCTCTCGGCGATCACCTGGCCGGCCTCGACCTTGCCGCCGACCCGCACCACCGGCCGCTGGCTGATGCACGTGGCGGTGTTCGAGCGCTCGAACTTGCGCAGTCGATAGGTGTGCTCGCCCTGGTCCGGATGCTCCACCACGATCTCGCGGGCGGTGACCGCACTGACGGTGCCGTCCGCGACGGCGTTCACCATGTGCCCGGAGTCCCGCGCGGCGCGCGTCTCCATGCCCGTGGCCACCAGCGGCGCCTCCGGCGTGATCAGCGGCACGGCCTGCCGCTGCATGTTGGCCCCCATCAGGGCGCGGTTGGCGTCGTCGTGCTCGAGGAACGGGATCATGGCCGCCGGCACGCTCACGATCTGCTGCGGCGAGGCGTCGATGAATTCGACCTCGGTCACAGGCGACTCGTGGATCTGCGCCCCGTGGCGCACGGACACGCGGACCGCTGCAAACTCCCCGTTCGGCTTCAACGCCGCGTTCGCCTGGGCAATCGTGAACTGCTCCTCGGCGTCCGCGGTCATGTATTCGATCTCATCCGTGACCCACGGGCGCACCAGAATCTCGGCGTCGCCATTCGCGGCGGCCAGGGCGTCCGCCGCCTCGGGCGTAATCTCCTCGCCGGCGGCGACGAGGACGTCGCCGCCATCCGGCCCCTGAATGGCCTGGGTGGCGGTCCGACCGGCAAGCGCCGCCGCGTCCGACGCCGGCACGCTGTGGGCCACCCGGCGATAGGGCGTTTCGATGAACCCATAAGGATTCACCTTGGCGAACGTGGCCAGGGTGTTGATCAAGCCGATGCTCGGGCCTTCCGGCGTTTCGATCGGACACACGCGGCCGTAGTGGCTGTAGTGAACATCCCGGACATCGAATCCCGCGCGCTCGCGCGAGAGTCCGCCGGGTCCCATGGCGCTGAGGCGGCGCTTGTGTCCCAATTCGGCCAGCGGATTGGCCTGGTCCATGAACTGGGACAGCTGGCTGCCGCCGAAGAACTCCTTGATGGCGGCGGTCACGGGCCGTGTGTTGATGAGCCCGGACGGCGTGGCCTCGGCGGCGTCCTGAATGCTCATCCGCTCCTTGATCACGCGCTCCATCCGCAGCAGCCCGATCCGGAACTGCTCGGCCAGCAACTCGCCGACCGCGCGGACGCGCCGGTTGCCGAGGTGGTCGATGTGGTCGGGCTGTCCCTGCACCACGTTGAGACGGACGATCTCCCGCACGATCGCGAGCAAATCCTCCGGCCGCAGCGTGCGCGTTTCGTCGTCGGGATCGGCGTTGAGCCGCTTGTTGAGCTTGTATCGCCCAACCGGGCCAAGGTCATAGCGACGAATGGTGAAAAACGTCTGCTCGATTAGCGCTCGGGCGTTGTCCACCGTGGCCGGGTCCCCCGGTCGCAGCCGGTGGTACAGCTCGATCAGACCGTCTTCGTGGCTCAAGGCGGAATCGCGCCGCGTGGTGGCGTCGCCGATGGTGGACCGAATGAACTGGTGATCCGGGTCCGTGTCGATATCGGCAAACAGGTCCAGCAGCACGTCGTCCGCGCCCCAATCCTTCGAGATCGCGCGCAGGAACGTGGTCACCGGAATGCGTCGCTTGCGGTCGATCTTCACCCCGATCAGGTTTTGGCTCGCGGTTTCGAATTCGAGCCAGGCGCCGCGCTTCGGAATCAGCTTGGCGCCGAACCGACGCCGCCCGGTGGCCGGGTCGTCTTCCGCCGAGAAGTACACGCCCGGCGAGCGCACGAGCTGGCTCACGACCACGCGCTCCGCGCCGTTGTAAATGAACGTGCCCTGGCTGGTCATGAGCGGGAAGTCGCCCATGTAGACCGTCATCTCCTTGATCTCATCGGTTTGCTTGTTGTGCAGCCGCGCCTTGACGCGCAGCGGCGCCTGATAGGTGCGGTCGGCCTCGCGGCACTGCTCTTCGGAATAGGCCGGCGTGTCGAACGGTTCGTCCGGCACCTCGAAGTGCAACTCGAGATTTCTCCCGGTGAAGTCCTGAATCGGTGAAATCTCGGCGAATAGCTCCCGCAGGTATTCCTCTTTGAACCGGTTGAACGACTCGACTTGCAGATCGATGAGGTTCGGCGGGTCGATCAGACTTCGAGCCTTGCCGTAGTACCGGGCCTCTACCTGCGATGCCGCACCGTTGTTAGCCATGGAGCCTCAGCTTCTCAGGTCCGGCAAACGTGCCGGACAAATACCGTCGTGAATCCCGTCGGCCCTGTTGCAAGACGAGCAAGCGCGCGCCGGGCCTTGGTGCACGCTCGCGGTGCCGGGTCGCCGTCCACGTCCCATCAGACGCAATCGCCATGCGTGCGCTAATGGCCTCGCCTTGTCAGTTGCAAATCCAACACCCCGAATTGGGAGTTTTCCGAAGACAGCACAAAACACCCAAAGCGGTCCGGGAACCGCCTGGGTGAAAGACCTATTCGATTCGCCCTAGCGCAAGCTGGGCGCAAAATCCCCGCACGACGTTTCAAGCTTAGCATGCACCCGGGGACGGTCAACCGTCGCGCCGTCCGGGTAAGCGGCGACTGTGAGTCCGTCATTCCCGCGAACGCGGGAATCCCCCCTTCGTTGAACCTGGGAGCGGATTGGGTTCGCCCGATCATCCGCAGGCTTGGCCGAGTCTTGTAGAGGTTTCCCAAGGCGGGAACCTAGCGACCGCCCAACGAACCGGCCCACGCGTAGGGGCGACGCATGCGTCGCCCCTACCCCCATACTCAAGGGACTCCAAAGACGAGGGACGGGAATCCACCACCGCAGGTCTATGCCCGCCTACCCAAGCCCCCCCTGAAGCTGACGGCCGCCCAGCACGTGCAGGTGCACGTGGCCCACGGACTGCGCCCCGTGGCGTCCGTGATTCACGGCCACGCGATACCCGGTCCCATGCACGCCCTCCAACCGCGCCACGTTCGCGGCGGCCGTGAGCAGGAGTCCCGCCAGGTCGGGATCCTCCCGCAGTCCGTCAAGACCCGAAACGTGCCGACGCGGCACCACCAGGACGTGCACCGGGGCCTGGGGCGCGATGTCGCGAAACGCGAACACCGCGTCGTCCGCATAGACCTGATCCGACGGGATTGCGCCCGCCACGATCTTGCAGAACAAGCAGTCGGCAACAACGTCGTCCGAATCCGTCGCGTTTGCCGTCATGCTGCGACTCCCCGTGGTAGAGACCTTGGCGTGACCCCTCCGTCATTCCCGCGAAGGCGGGAATTCACCCATCGACCAACCTGTTGGCCGACGTGTAGGGGCGGTTCGCGAACCACCCCTATCTCATTCATTCAATGGTTTCCTGATGGCGGCACGGTGAGGTTAAGGCATTCCCACCCATCCCGGCGCAAGACGCCCTCGACACGCAGTCCATGGTCGGCCGCCGCCGCCCGCATCTCGGCGCCTCTGGTCGCCGTGATGCCCCCCAGGATCACGCGACCGTCGCGGCGCACGGCGGCGCGGTAGTGGTCGAGACTGCGCAGGTGCGTGTCCGCCACGATGTTCGCCACCAAGACGTCCGCCATATCCCATCCGACGAGCGGCAGCCGTCCGTGCACCACCGACACGCGGTCGCCGCAACCGTTCTGCGCCACGTTCGCCCGTGCCGTCCGCACGGCGTCCGCATCGGTGTCGACGGCCCGCACGCGACAGGCACCGCTTAGGGCCCCGACGATCGCCAGGACGCCCGAGCCCGTGCCCACGTCGATGACGTCGTGCCCGGGACCAACCGCTCCTTCGAGGGCCTCCACCGCCAGTTGCGTGGTCGGATGCAGCCCGGTGCCGAACGCCATGCCCGGATCGAGCCGAATCACTCGGCGGTCGCCGGACGGCGCATCCGTCCACGAAGGCGCGATCACGAAAGCGCGTCCGACGGGAAACGGGCGGTAGAACGCTCGCCATTCGTTCAGGTATTCCTCGGGCCGCACCCACCGGATGCGCGGCGTGCGCAGGGTCGAGGCGCCGGTGGCTCCCAGGTGCCACAGGGCGCGCTCGATCGCCTCACGCGTCGACTGGCACGCCGGACCGTCGGCGATGTACGCCCGCAGGGCCACCTGCTCCCGCGCGTCATCCGGCGACTGCTCGACCGCCAGCGCCGATCCGACCCAGCGGGAAAGCTCCATGCGCACGTCGTCGGCGTCGGCGGGATCGGTATGAACCGTGATCTCGAGCCAGCGCTGGCTCACCGAAATGCGGCGCGTGCCTTCTCGACGAAGCTTCGGCCATCGGCATCGCGACCGGCGGGCAGCGAGTCTCGCAGCTGCTCCAGCACCTCCCGCTGGTTCGACGACAGCTTCTTGGGAACGACCACCTTGACCGTGATGCGCTGATCGCCCCGTCCCGACCCGCGATATCGAGGCACGCCGCGACCGCGCAGCTTGAGCACCGTGCCGGGCTGCGTGCCGGCCGGAACCGTCACGGTTTCCTCACCGTCGACCGTTGGAATCTCCACCGTGGTCCCAAGGGCGGCCTCGGCGATGTTGAGCGCGAGATCGCTCACGATGTCGTCACCCTCGCGCTCGAGCTGCGGGTGGGGCTCCACCTCGATGGCCACATAAAGATCGCCCGGCGTGCCGCGATTGCGCCCGTGATCGCCGGCGCCCGAGAGACGCAATTCGGTGCCAGGCGCCAATCCGGCGGGTATCTCGATCTCCCGGTTCATGGCCCGGCGTTCCAGCCCGGTGCCGCGGCACCCGGAGCACGGCTCCGTGATCTCGCGCCCCTCGCCGTGGCAGCGCGGACAGGTCGCGACGTTCACGAACTGTCCGAAAAGCGATTGCTGGGTCCGTTGCACCTGGCCCGCGCCTCGGCACATCCGGCACGTTGACGGCTTGGTGCCGGGCTCGGCGCCATCGCCCCCACAGGCGCCGCACGGCTCGTGACGCTGATAGTCGACCACCTTCGTCGCGCCAAACACCGACTCGACGAATTCCATCGTCACGACGGCGCGGAGATCGGCCCCACGCTGCTCCGTTCGTCGGGCGCGCGTGGTGCCGCGCCCGAAGAACGCGTCGAAGATGTCGCCCACGCCGGCGAAGTCGTCGACGCCGGCCCCGAATCCGCCGCGCGCGTCGGCATGTCCGAACCGGTCATACATCTGCCGCTTCTCCGCGTCGCGCAACACCTCGTAGGCCTCGTTGATCTGCTTGAACTTGGCGTCGGCGTCAGGCGCTTTGCTGACGTCCGGGTGGTATTCCCGCGCCAGCTTGCGAAAGGCACGGCGAATCTCGGCTTCGGAGGCGTTTCGACTCACCCCCAGCACGTCGTAGTAGTCGGGCTTGCTGCTCACTGGTGCACCACCGTTCGCCGTCAGCCCGCGCTGTCGCCGGCCGGCGTGGCGTCACCCGCGCCTGTCGCCTCCGGCTCCGACTCTAGGCTGGCCGCCGGCGCCGATTTGACGAGCGTCGGACGCAGCACCCGATCCTGCATGCGGTAGCCGCGCTGCAGCTGCTCGGCCACGGCCATCGGACCGTCGCCCTCGTCCGACATCACCACCTCGTGAATCGCGGTGTCGATGGGGTCGCCGCGCTTGCACTCGATGGGCGTGACGCCGTGCGCCTCCAGCACGCCCAGCAGTTGAGCCTGGGTCAGCGCAATCCCGTCTACCCAGCTCAGCAGCCGCAGCTCGCCGGGCAACGTCTGGAACGCGCGTTCGAAGCCGTCGATCACCCGCAAGATGTCGAACGCGATGGCCATGTTGGCGAACAGGGCGCGTTCTCGCGCGTCGGCCTCGGTGCGCCGCCGGTAATTGGCGAAGTCGGCCTGCACCCGCGTGAGTCGATTGAGCACATCCCGATGCCGCCGCTCGAGATCGGGCTCATCGTCGGCCGGCGTCTCGGACGAGCCCGCATCGGCCGGTGGCTGGTCCGCGGCGCCCGAGGCCGCACGGCGATCGGTCACGCGAATGGTCGGACGATCCTCGTCGTCGACCCGCGGCGCCTGGTCGTCCGGCGTCTCCGATTCACGAGATTCGGCTTCGGCCATGCCTATCGGTTCTCCCCGGGTGCTTTCCTGAGCCGCGGCCCTCGGGCCCATACCTTCAGCCCCGGCATTATCCATGCCCGCGCGTCGCGGAGTTTCGAATCACCGGTCGGCAGCCGAGTCCGTGCAACTCGCCGGCGGGCGCCGCCGACCGCTATCCACCGTCCCGTTGAATTCTGACCTCGCCCGGCGCCACCACAAAATCGGCTCGGCTCACGGCCTGGTCGCCGACGAGAACCTCGACGCTCCACTGCCCCGTGGCGGCGGTTGGCGGAAGGAAGAACCAAAAGCCATACGTCGCCCGCGGGGAGGCTTGCACTGGATCGGTGAGGAAGCGGCCAATCTCACGATCGCCCGCGTTCCAGCGAATCCCGAGGCGCGTGCCGTCGACGATGTTGGTGAATTCGATGGAAATGCTCACCCGCTCGCCGGGGTGGAATTGGAGGGTTGGTTCCACCGGCCGTTGCGCCGCGTCGAGATCGAGCGCCAGCGTCACGGACTCGATGGTGGCCGATTCGTTCGCGGCCGCCTCAATGGTTGGCGTCGGCGTCGGCGACGCCTCCTCAGCGGCCTCCGGTGTCGCTTCCGCCTCGCCGGTCGGCGATGGGGGTATGACGAGCCTTTGTGTGTAGAAGCTGTCGAAAATCAACCAGACGATGCCCCGTCCCTCGAGCAGGTAGATTCCCCCATCATTGTCGATCGCCATATCGATGGCGGTGAACAGCGGGATCTCGCCGGCCGGGCCCCCGGGCTGTCCGGAGCCGGTCGGGTCGCCGGCGATCACGCGCGCGGCGCCACCACCAACGGCCGTCACCGTCCCCGCCCCGCTCTCGACCACGTAGAACCCGCCGGCCGCGTCAGCCGCAAGCCCAATGGGAGCCTCGATGCGGACGGAACCCGCCGGCCCCTCGTCGGGCGCGGAGGTGTCCGACGAGCCCGCGGCAAGCTCGATGCTCCCGTCGCGGCGCAAGCGGCGCACCACGCCCGCTTGCAGCTGCGAGATCAGCACGTCGCCGCCGGCGTCGACCACCGCGCGCTGGGGAAAGCCCACGGCCGCCTCCGTGGCCGGGCCGCCGTCGCCGCCCGAGCCGAAATTGCCGGTGCCGGCAATGGTGACGATGGTTCCATCGCGTTCCACGCGGCGCACCCGATGATCCGGCGCATCGACCACGTACAGCCGTCCCGATGGATCCAACGCCACGCCAACCGGCTCGGTGAGCGACGCGAAGGCCGCCGGGCCGCCGTCGCCACCTGAGCCGGGGGCGCTGACGCCGACCATCGTGCCGATCACGCCTTCGGGGTTAACCCGCCGCACCCGAAAGTTTCCGGCGTCGGCGATGTAGAGCGCGCCCTGCGAGTCGACGGTGACGTGGTGCGGGCGGTTCAACTGCGCCGCCGTCGCCAGGCCGCCGTCGCCCGAGAATCCCGGACTTCCGTTCCCCGCCACGGTCCGCACGGTGCCGTCAAGCTCGATGCGCCGAATGCGGTGGTTGCCGGTGTCGGCCACGAGCACGCGCCCAGCGCTGTCCACGGCAATGCCGCGAGGCGTGGTGAACTGGGCGTCCTCCCGCGAGCCGCCCTCGCCGTCGTATCCCGGCTCGCCGCGTCCCGCGAACACCTCGGCATACAGCTCCGAAGGAGCGGTCGGCGGTGGCGGCAGCGCCTGGGATGGCGCCGGCGGCTGATACGGCGGGGCCGCCGGCGCTTCGGGCTCGGCGGGAATCTGTGCAATTGGAACCAGCGCCCGCAGCCGGCGCGTGCCCTGTTCGACCACGAGAAGCTCACCCCGCGTGGTCACCGTCACGTCGGCCGGCAACTCCAACCTGGTGTCAACGGCCAAACGGCCCGATGCCGACGGCTGTTGAATGTCACCGGCGATCGTGGTGATGCCACCGCTGGAGTCAATGCGACGGACGCGCCGGTTGTTCCAATCCGCGACAAACACGTTGCCGTCGGTATCCACGGCCACGGCCTGAGGCCCATGAAGCTGTGCGCTCACGGCCGAGCCGCCGTCGCCCCCCACCCCTGGCTCTCCGGTGCCGGCGAGCGTGTGAATGGCGGCGACGCTGCTCTGGCCGGAGACGCGACGAATCCGGTTTCCGCCAAGCTCGGCGATGAGGATGTTGGCAAACGCATCGACGTCCACGTCGACGGGCTGATTCAACTGCGCGTTCGCGGCGGCGCTACCGTCACCCGCACTGCCGGCGATGCCGGTGCCCGCCATGGTCGTCACGATGCCGTCCGGGCCGATACGGCGCACCCGGTGCGCGGCGCGCTCGGCAATGAACAGCGTGCCCTCCCCATCCAGCGCCATGCCGGCATTGCCCGCCAGGCGGGCCAGGCTCGCGGGTCCGCCGTCACCCTCGAGCCCCGGCTGCCCATCGCCAATGACCGTCGTGATCCTGCCGTCGAGCGCCACCCGTCGAACCCGGTGCAGCTCTGCGATCAGCAGCACCCCGGCGCCGTCAACCAGCAGCCGCGTCGGCTCGGTGAGCTCGGCCTGCGTCGCCGGACCGCCGTCGCCCGCAGACCCGCGAATGCCCGTGCCGGCCACGGTTTGAATCACGCCGTCGGCGCCGATGCGCCGCACGCGATTCGCCTGAGGGTCCGAGATATAGACCCGCCCTTGCGGATCCACCGCCACGCCGCCGATGCTTCGGAACTGCGCCAGCGCGGCCGGCTGTCCATCGCCTGAGTCACCGAACTCCCCGCTGCCGGCGAGATCAATGACCACCAGCGGGAGTTGCACGGCCGGCGGCAAGCTCGACACGGCAAGCGGGAGATAGGGCGTCGCGACTGGCGGGTCGGTTCGCTCGGGTGCCGCGGGCGGCGCCGGACCTTGGCCGTCACCGGTCGTGCCGAAATCGCATCCGGTCGCCGCCATGGCAGCCACGGCGCCCACGAGCATCTGCCGTCGGGTCAGTCGACGCCTTCGCTGGGTTCTACGCCACATCGCCCCGCATCACGATTCGCAGCGTCCGCATCAGGATTCGGAGATCGAACAGCAAGGACCAGTTTTCCACGTAATACAAGTCATAGCGCGTGCGCTCGTCGATTGACGAATTGCCGCGCAACCCATTGACCTGTGCCCAGCCGGTCATCCCGGCGCGCTCACGGTGACGGACCATATAGCGAGAATACTCGCGCTCGAACTGGCGCACGTAGGAGGTCCGTTCGGGCCGCGGGCCCACCAGGCTCATGTCCCCGCGAATTACATTGATCAGCTGCGGCAGTTCATCGATCCAGTAGCGCCGGAGCAGGCGACCAACGCGAGTGATCCGTGGATCGTTGGCAACGGTCCATGTCTGGCCGCTGAGCTCCGCGTCGCGGTGCATCGTTCGGAACTTGACGATCGGAAACCGTCGCTGATCGCGGCCCACGCGCTGCTGGACGTAGAACACGGGCCCGGCAGAATCCAGGCGAATGGCGAGCGCCACCAGCAGCATCGGAATCGACAATATGACCATGCCGAACATAGCGCCCGCCAGGTCCAGCGTGCGTTTGGTGAAGCGGCTCAGCCCCTGGAGCCGAACGTCGTTGACGGCCATCAGCGGCAGCCCGCGAATCCCCCCGGTCGTGACCGGCGACACCATCAACTGGAACAGGTCCGGCAGCAGCCACACGTCCGTAAACGACGCTTCGGTTTGTTCGAGAATCCCGAGCAGCGCGTCGTGCGAGAGCGACGGGATGGCCACCACCACTTTGTCGACCTGGTGCTCGCTCAGCACGCCCGCCAGCGAGTCCACGCGTCCCAGCACCGGTACTTGCTGGCCGCGGGCGGTCACCGAAGTGGCAAAGTCATCCACAAACCCGACCACCCGGAATCGCCGCGTGCGCTCGTCGAAGAGCCGCGCCAGCACCTCGGTTCCTTCGGTTCCAGCCCCAACCACGATGACGCGCGTGACCCCGATGCCGAAACGATTGAGCGCATGGCGGACTCCGATGAGCAGCGATCGTCCGGCAACCACCAGCACGATCCCGGACAGCCACATGTACGCCACGAGCAGGCGCACGAATTCGAGCCGGTCCTGAATCACGAAGAACGTCGCGGCCACCGTGAGCAGCGCGCCGACGGTGACCGCCCCGGCGGTTCGCACAACCCGATCCAGCGTGCCTGCCGTGCGATGCCGCGTATACAGGCCGAGGGCAAGCCCGGCCAAGACGCTCGCAGCCGTGAACGTGAGGTTAACCGGAACGAAAAAGAGAAACCTGTTCGACGCCACGTCGGGCCCCCACCCCAACCGGAACCGCACCACGTACGCGACCGCGGTCGCGGCGAGCAACGCGGCAACGTCCAAGGCCACTGTTCCCGTAGCCTCGAGTCCGTGCCAGTTGCGTCGAACCCAGGTCAACCCACTGCCCCCTTGCGACGAGCCAGCGCCAACATCCGAAGAGCGCCTTGGCGGGCAACGGCGCCAAGCGCCAGGACGACAATCGCGGTGGTGACCATCGCCCGCAGCCAGAGGCCGTCACGTTGCCGGTGCTTCCGATAGTAAAGCCAAATGGCTCGATAGAATTCCACCCGCGCGCGGACGGCGCGCTGCCGCGTCGACTGCCGCTTGAGGTGCCGCACCACGACCGACGGCACAAAGAGGGTCGGCCAGCCGCCCTGTCGAATGCGGTAGGCCAGGTCGAGGTCTTCGCCGTAGGTGAAAAACTGCGGATCGAAGCCGCCGACCCGACGAAAGGCCTCGGCGCGCACCAGCATGCACGCGCCGGAGACCGCGTCCACCATCGCCTCGCATCCGGAGGACGGGGCGACGTTGTACGGCCGCACGCCGCGGGGCGGCAAGCGGCGAGGCCAGCGAAGCAGGCGCATTGCCGCGGAGGCGGGGGTCGGAAATGAGCGACACGCCGCCGGGTCCAGCGATCCATCGGCCAGCTCGAGCCGCGGCCCCAGGATGCCCAACGAGGCATCGGCATCGCCGCGCTCCACCAGGCGCCGCAGTCCGAGCGGCATCAGCTCCGTATCGGGATTCAGGAAGAGCAACCAGCGTCCCCGTGCTCGCGCGGCGGCAAGATTGTTGCCCCGCCCGAACCCCAGTTCACGGCTGCCTCGAATCGCCTGCACGTCCGCCCGCGACGCGATGCTGTCCCAGGTGCCGTCGCGGGAGCCGTTGTCCACCACCAAGACTTCGGTCGACAGTCCATCGGTCGATTCCGGAATGGTCGCCAGGCACCGGCGCAAGAGGTCGGGCACGTTGTACGTGACGATGATGATCGAGACGTCCACGGTCATCGTCCTAGCCCCTAAGCCGACGCCAACAGCCCGCCGCATAGCCCAGCATCTTGGCCGCATCGCCGACCACCCGCACGAGCGGAACCAGGGCCGGCGCGGCCGCACCGCCCCCGGGCGCCCCCCGCGCCCGAGCGATTGGGCGGCGCACGTAGCGATAGCCCAGGAAGGCGAGAAGCGCCATGCGGCCCCAGGATGGCCGCCGGGCCAGGGATAGACCCACGGCGTAGGCCGCGAAGCGCGCGGCGTGGCGTTTCCCGAGCATGCCGGCCCGTCCATCGCCCGACGCATAGTGAAAATACTGGCGGAAGAAGGCGGGCAGGCTCGAACGCGGTCGATTCCACACGTCGGCGCCTGGCGCGTGGACGAACCAACCGCCCTCGGCCCAGATCCTCCGATCGAGCCACAGATCCTCGCCGTAGTCGAGCCATTCGGGAAAGCCGCCGACTTGATCGAACCACTGCCGTCGCAGCAGCACCGACCCACCGCTCGGGGGATAGTGCGCCGGATCGATCTCGTCCGCGAAGGGAAGTCCCACTGCGCCAATGGCCGTCTCCACGGTGCTGCCGGGCGCGGCCAGGATGTAGCCAAACGCCCCGGCGGCGAGCGGCGCTTCCTCCGCGGCATCCGCCAGCGCCCCAAGCCAATCCGGCGACCGGACGATTCCCGCATCGGTGAAGGCAACCAGGTCGGACGTCACCGAGCGCGCTGCCAGGTTTCGACCGGCGGCGATGTTGCTGCCGGGCGCTTCGATGACCTGGGCTCCCTCAATGCCAGCCAGGGACTCCCGCAGAATCTCGGCAGTTCCGTCGCTCGATCCACCGTCGACGACGACAAGCTCGTCCGGCTGCCGGCGCTGCAATCGCAGACTCTCCGCCAATGCTTGGGCGTCGCGGGCCTCATTGAGGACCGTCGCGCACACGGCCACCGTCATCCCCCGCCTCCATCGCGACCCGAATCTCGCAGGCCGCGGTAGACGTCCAGCAGAGCCTGGCCCACCACCGCCGGCGCATGGTGCTCGGTGACGTAGGCATGGCCGCTCCGCCCCATCTCGCACCGCCGCTCGTGGTCCTGCAGCAGATCGACGATGGCGTCGGCGAACGCCATGTCCGAGTCCGCCGCGGCAATGCCGTTGAGCGACCCATCTAGCCCCGCCAGCCCCGAGGCTTGAACCACGACGGGGCGCGCCTGGGCGAGAGATTGCAGCACCTTCAGCGGCGCCCCCGACCCCACGGGCGCGGGCGAAGTGCTCAGCCAGGCCGCCCGCTGCTCCGCCTCGAAGTCATCAACCAACCCGCCCACGCTGCATCGCGCCGGGGCAATCGCGCGCAGGCCCAGCGACCCCGGACCCACCACTCGCAGCTCGGCCTCCGGCACGCGTCGCAGCACCGCGGGCCACACGGTGCCAAACAGCCACTCGGCCCCAAGGATGTTGGGACGGTAGGCGAAATTGGCCGCCAGCAGCACGCGCGGCTGATCGGCCTCGTCATCGGCGCCGGGCGGATCCGCCGGCGCCGGAACCGGATGTGGAATCGCCGCGACGGAGCGATTGCCGAGCGTTGCCAGGGACGCGGCGTCGGCCGCCGACGAGGCGACCACGGCGTCAGCCGCACCCACGACCCACCGCTCGACGCCATACAGCAGCGCCGCCTGCCGCCGCGAGTACCAGGCGCGCGCGCCCCGCGCAAGATTGGCGAGCTGGCTCTGCAGGCGCCATTCCACGTTGTGCGCGTCATAGACCACGGGCGGTCGTCGCCGCTCACCTTCGGTGGAGGCAGCCACGTCGTGCACGATGTGGGCCAGCTGCAAGCCTTCCACCTGCACCGCCTCGACCCCGCCGGCGCTGAGTCGCTGCTGCACGGCGGCCCGAAGCTCCGGCGTGCGGTGGCGAAACACGAGATCCGGCGCCGGTCCTAGCGCGGCGTTGGCCAGTCGTCGCCACAGCGGCGCCCGCCGCAGGCGGACGGCGGCTGTGCTGCGCGCATCAGGGTGCGGGCGCACGCGCTCGCGTGCGCCGGCGAGGGTGATCACGTCAACGTCGTGCTGCTCGGCAAGCGCCGTGATGAACGCGCTGTTGCGCACCGCCGCGCCGTGCGTCGGCGGCCACGGGACCGACGGCGTGACGACGAGAACGCTCATGTGAGGCGGTCGTAGACGGTCAGGGTGGCCGCAGCGGTCCGCGCCCAGGAAAACTCGGCGGCCCGCTCGCGTCCGGCCGATCGCAGCTTCGCGCACAGCAATGGATCGCCGACGACCTTGTCGATTGCATCCGTCAGCGCCTCGGGATCTTGCGGGTCGACGTACAGCGCCGCCTCGGCCGCCACCTCCCGCAGGGCGCCAATGTCGGAGACGACGCAGGGCGCGCCGGCCCGCATGGCCTCGAGCACCGGCAACCCAAACCCTTCGTCCAGCGATGGCTGCAGCACCAGGCTCGCATGCCGATACAGCCGCCCCAGCGTTGCGTCCGACACCGCGCCGATGAACCGCACCCGCGCCTGCGAATCCAGCGTCCTTATGGTTCGCACGATATCGACGCCCTTGTAGCCAAGGCCGCCCGCAACCAACAGCGGCATGTCGCGCGCAGCCGTCGAGCGCATCCAAGCGCGCGCCGCATGCACGTGGTTCTTGCGGGGTTGCAGCGTGCCCACCATCAGGGCATAGCCGCTTCGGGGCGGCGTGGAATCGGCCGCCGTGTCCAGCGCCGTCGTCGAGGCCTCGTGAATCACGCTGATACGGTCGCCCGGAACGAGCTTCCGGTCGACGAGCTGGTTGCGGACGTGCGCGGACACGGCGATGACCTGTGACGCCCGCGAAAGCCGCTGGCTGGCGGCGCGGTAGAAGTCGAGGCTGCGAGGCTCGTATGCCGCCGGATGCGTCAGGAACGACACGTCGTGCACCGTCACCACGCTGGGCGCCCGCACACCGGGCGGCACGGCGTGGTCGGGAAAATGCGCCGCCTCGAAGGACCGCAGGCCCCATCCCAACGTCGCCCGCTCCAGCCGATGCCGCGCCGGCGCCGGCGCCGATCGGACGGGCAGCGCGGCGCCGCGGTGCCGCCGGTCGCGCGGATCGAGCAGGAGCGTGACCTGGTACCGGGAATCGCCGAGCTCGGCCATCGCCTGCTGGAGTTCCCAGATATAGCGGCCGATCCCCGCGCGGTCGCGATGCAGCATCCGGCCGTCGAGAGCGACGCGCACGTCAGGGGCTGCGCCGAGCGACCACCAGCGTGGCGCCGACAAGGACGCCGCCCAGCACGGCCAGGTGCTGGAAGCTCGCCAAGTGGTGGTCGACCATGGAGGCCGCGAGCAGCGCCGCCAGCCCCGCCGCGCACGCGCGCGCCATGGGATCGCGGCGAACGAAGCGAGCGGCCCGCGCCACCGTGGCAACGACCACGCCCAGCGCGGCAACCGCCGCGAGCACTCCGGCGCGCTCCGCAATCCACAGCCACGTATTGGATACCCCGACAAACACGTCCACGTCGGGCGAAGCGCCGTAGCCCACGCCAAACCACGGATAGCGCCCAATCACGTGGACCGCCTCCCGGAGCTCGCCCAGCCGCAGGGCGTCGGAAGGGTCGCGCTGCACCACTGCCGCACGAATCGCCTCCCCCAGGCCCCCCGGCCACGGCACGACCAGCCCAAGCGCACCGGCGAGCGCGAGCCCGGCGCCCAGTCGCGGGCGCGTGCTCGCGATGACGACGAGTGCCGCCACTGCCGCGCCCACCCAGGCGCCCCGCGACAGCGTGAGCACGAGCGCCGCCGCGATCAGGCCAATGGCCGTGGCCTGGAGCGCAAACCGGCGCGCGGACCCGGTGCAACCAACCATCGCGAACGGCAGCGCCATGGCCAGCGTGACGCCTAGAACGTTCGGATCGACGAGCAGCCCCGTGGCGCGCGGCGTGACTTCGTCCGGCAGGAACCGCCGAATGTCGGATGCGGGATAGCCGGCCGGGGATAGCGCCTCCAGGAAGCGGATGCCGGCGTCGCCGGCTAGGTGCAGCGCCACGGCCAGCGCGGCCTGGATCGCCGCGGCGCCCACGATCACGCGCTGCCCATGGCGGCAAATGACCGACCGCGGCAGCCACATCACCACCAGCAGGGGGACCGCAGCGGCCATCGCCAGCTTCAGGCCCGTCTGCAGCGCCTCGAAGTCTCGGTTGACGGGCCAGGCAATCGCCGTGGCCACCAGAATCAGCAGGAGATAAAGACCCTGGACGATCAGGATGCGGTCACGGGTGAGCGATCGGGCGCCCCGGACCACGGTCAGCGCCGAGGCGCCGATCAGGAGAGCCACCAGCACCGCGATCACGGGAGGCTGGGCCCCCACGCGCACCGGCACGATCACGAACGGCACCAGGATCGCCAGGGCGATCAGTCCGCCCAATCCCAGTGCGGGCCGCCGCACGGCCGCGACGGCGCCAACGACAAGGACGCTGCCGGCAATCGCGGCGGCCGGCTCTAGTCGCGCGGCCATCCACCCGGCAAGTCCGGCGGCGAGTGCAACCGCCGTCGCCACCGTCCATCGCGCCGAACCTCGTCGGGCAGCCGCTCCTAGTCCAGCAGCGACCACACGTATGCCTCACTGACCGTACGGGTTCGCTGGCGACGTCGACGCTTGCGCAAGGCGCGGCCCAGCTGCGGAATCGCCGCCACCTGGCCGTTCAGGGTCGCCCGCGCCGCGCGCCCCTGGAAGTTACGCAGCGCATCGAGCGCGATTTGCCCCTGGGCTCGCAACATGGACCACCACCGGCGGCGCATCACGTATCCCGGAACGTTCATCACCGCGACCAGCGGTCGGTTTCGCCCAACCAGAAAGCTCTCGAACTCGCTCGTCGCGCTCGCGCCCCGGCGATGCCGCACGCGCGCCGTCGGGACGTAGCGACACCGGTGGCCGGCAAGCTGCGCCCGCCAGCTCAGGTCCACGTCCTCGCAGTACATCATCAGGTCTTCGTCCAGCCCGCCAACCGTGTCGAACAGCAATCGTCGGTAGGCCGCGGCGGCCGCGCAGGCGCCAAATACCTCGCGCGGCTCGTCGAACTCCGCGCCGTCCCGCTGCCACACGCCGCGATTGCCCGGCAACCCGCTGGCCGTGAAAAAGTCGCCGGCGGCGTGCAACCGGTCCGGCGTCGCATAGAGCAGAATCCGCGAGGCCAACATGCTGGCGTCCGGATGCTCGTCAAAGGCTCGATCCAGCTCGCCCAGCCACTCGGGCTCGGGCACGGCGTCGTTGTTGAGGAACGCGATGCGCTCGGCGCGGGCAACGGCCAGCCCCTGGTTGATTGCGTGCGCCAGTCCGCGTCGCTGGGCAAGCTCGACCGAAACCACCTCGGGTCGGTGCTGCCGCAGCCAGTGGCACGTGTCGTCGTCGGACGCGTCGTCGACCACGATGGTCTCGAAGTCACGCAGCGTTTGCCGGCTCAGCCCGTCCAGCGCCTCGGCCAGAAGGTGCCGGCCGTTCCACGTCGGGATCACCACGCTCCAGCGCGGCGCGTCAGCCACGATCGGCCACCCACTGCCGCACGAACTCGTCCAGCGCGTCGTGCCAGGGCCTCAGCGTGATTCCCACCGCTCGCGCCATGTCGTTCGCCAGCTCGCTGTTCGCCGGTACGCGCGCCTGGCGCTGGAAGTCCCCGGCCGAGATTTCTTCCAGCTCCACGTCGTCGCGTCCGGCGGCGCGCAGCACCGCGGTCGCCCAGCCATACCAGCTGGTCGCGCCCTCGTTGACCAGGTGGTGCACCCCGTACGCCTGCGTATCGATGAGTCGCAGAATGGCCGCCGCCAGGTCGCCCGCAAACGTTGGGTTGGCCACCTGATCGCCCACGTAGCGCACGTCGGTCTCGGTGTCGACCAACTCGAGCAGCCGGGCCACGAAGCCTCGGATCCACCGGCTGTAGACCCATCCCGAGCGCACGACATAGAGGCGGTCCAAGGCCTGGCGGGCGGCGCGTTCGCCGCCGAGCTTGCTCACGCCGTAGGCGTTGACCGGGCCAGGCTCGTCGTATTCCCGGTACGGCCCCAGCTTGTCGCCGGCGAAGACGTAGCTGGTGCTCAGATACACCATCTCCGCACCGGCGCGGGCGACGGCGCGGGCGACGTTCCAGGCGCCCACGACATTCACCCGCTGCGCGGCGCCCCGGTCGCGCTCGCAGGCCTCGGGATCGGTCATCGCCGCGGCATGAATCACCACGTCGGGCTTGATCTCGCCCAGCGCGCGGTCCATCGCCGCGCCGCTCGTCACGTCCAGGGCGCTGCGTCCCAGCGCCCAGACATTGGTCTCGTCGAGTTGCCGCGCCAGCTCGATGCCGATCTGGCCGCCGCCGCCGGTGATCAGGATGCGCGGCGAACGGCTAGCCATCGAACTCGGGATCGTCACTCCGGCTGAACGTGAGCGCCACGCTCAGTCCCGCAATGGCAATCGCCACGGCGCTCAGGCCGACGTATTGCCAGACGTCAAGCTCGCGACCCAGGGACACGATGAGAATCAATGCGATGAAGACGGCGGACATTGCGGCCCAGGCCGCAAGACGCGGATGCCGCGACGCCTGGCGTAGAAGCTTCATGGGCGAATCTCGGGAATCATCGCCGGCCGACGACATGTCCAGCGTATGATGCGGGGTGGGTTGCGGCGACGGTGCGTCGCGACATTCTCCCCCAGGTCGAGTATGCCTGCCACCAATTCTGGCCATCGGTTCTTCATTTGGACCATCGGTTGCCAGATGAACAAGGCCGACGGCGAGCGAATCTCGCGCGATCTGATGAGCGCCGGACACGCGCCGGCCCACAGCCTCGCGGACGCAACCGCCGTCGTGGTGAACGGCTGTGCCGTGCGCGAGAACGCGGACCGCAAGGTCTGGGGCATGCTGGGCCTGCTGCAAGGGGCCAAGCGGCGGCGGCCCGAGTTGCTGGTCGGACTCACCGGCTGCACCGTTCACGCCGACCGCACCGAGCTCGAGCCGCATCTCCGGCCGGTCGACGTGCTCTTCGACTCGCTCAACACCGAGCCCATGCTCGCCCGCATGTCACGGCAGATTCCGGGCACCGAGGCCTACGAGGATGTCGAGGCCGCGCCGCCGCCCGGCGTAGGCTCGGTCTCGCGTTATGTCAACATCATCTACGGCTGCGACAAGCGCTGCACCTACTGCATCGTGCCGTTTCGGCGCGGCGCCCAGCGCAGCCGCCCGCTCGACGAGATCGTCGCTGAGGCGCGGCAATGGATCGACGAGGGCGCGCGCGAAATCGTCCTCGTCGGCCAGATCGTCAATGCGTACGGGTTCGACCTCAACGGCCACCGCCTGCCCGACGCCCTGGCCGCCGTCGACGCGCTCCCCGGCGTGGAGCGCGTGCGGTTCGTCACCGCCCATCCGCAATTCATGACCGAGCCGCTCGCCCTGGCGATGCGCGATCTGCCCAGCGTCTGCGAGGAAATCAACCTGCCGGTGCAGGCCGGCGACGACGTCGTGTTGCGTCGCATGGCGCGCGGCTACAGCGTGGCGCACTACCGCGAAACGATCGGCATGTTGCGGTCGATCGTGCCCGGGGTCGCCGTCACCACCGACGTCATCGTGGGATTCTGCGGCGAGACCGAGGCGCAGTTCGAGAACTCGCGGGACCTCGTCGCCGATCTGAGGTTCGACCAGGTCCACGTCGCCGCCTTCAGCCCGCGGCACGGCACGGTGGCCGACCAATGGGCCGACGACGTTCCTCAGGACGAAAAACTGCGGCGCCTGCACGAGATTGAACGCGTGCAAACGCCCATCGCGCGGGAGATCAACAGCGCCCTGGTCGGCTCGGTCGAGGACGTGCTGCTGGAGTCGCTGGAGAGCGGCAAGGCGCCGGGACGCCCGCCCACCTGGCGCGGTCGAACTCGCACGAACAAGCTGGTGTTCAGCGCCGACCGGGCCGGGTTGGCCGCCGGCGACACCGTGCCCATCGAGCTTACGGACGCGACCCCGTGGTCGCTCCGCGGGGCCGTGCAGCCGGCCGCGGTGCCCGTCTAGCGGCTATGGCGACCTCCGCTGGTCGTCGCGTGCTGACGCGGCGGATGGCTCTGGCGGCCATCATGATTGGTGGTGGCGCCGTCGCCTGCGGCGAGGCGCAGCCCCAACCAATCGCCGCCCGCTTGCGGCCCTACTGGGAACCCGCGCTCGAAGTCGCGACGGGATCGCTCGACGTGCTGCGCGCGCTCTCTATCAATTCCAACGCCTTCGCCCGCGGCTCCCTCTCGACCGACCAGTTTCTGCTGAGCGTCGAGGCGCAATGGCCGTCGATTTCCGCGCTGTCGCAACTGGTCATTCCGCTGGGTCCGGCGCCTGACGACCAGGAAACCCACACCGCCCTGGTCGCCGTGGTGGACGCCCTGGTCGAAATCGGCCCGACCGTCCGCGGCTACCGCGAAACCGAGCAGCCCGAGCGCCTGATGCACCTGGTGACCTTGCAGCAACGGGTGCGCGAGCAGCTTGGCGCGTTCATCGAGGGCATCGGGCCGGGGCTGGCCCAGGATGGGCTGCGGGCGCGGCTGGAGGCCATCGGGGAATCGACCATCGAGGCCTGGCGCGTGCGCAAGCGCGCCGTGCTCGTCGGCCCCTACCAGGACGAGGCCGCCGCGCGCGCTTCGCTGGCCCACATCGTCGACGACCTCCGCCTCTCGCCCACCAACCCCGGGTGGGTCGAGGTTGCCCGATTCGCCGACCCCGCCGCCGCCGACGCCGCCGCGGGCGAGTGGCTGTTGCGCGGCGTGCAGGTCCGCGTCGAAGACGTCATCGACCTCACCTTCAACGTGACCACGCATCGCGCGCCCGAGCGTCAATCCTGGCGTGAGCTGCTGTGGCTGGAACGGCTGGATTTCGATCCGACCCATTTGGCCGCCTCGGAGCTCGGGGAGCAGGTCGTGGCCGTGGCTCGCTCGGGGAAGGTGGCGTCATTCGGAGCGGACGGCGGCCTGCGGTGGACACGCGACATGCGCATGCCCCTGGCGCGCGTATCCATGCAACGACACGGCGAGCTCTTGGCCGTTCACGGGTTCGACGTGCAACTGCTGAATCTCGCGGGCAACCAGGTCTGGCCGTCCCCGTTTCGCCCGGACAACCAGCTCCTCGAGCAGGCGCTGTTCGACGACGAGGGCACGCGGCTCGTGGTCCGAAGCACGAATGCCAGCGGCGTCGGACGGGTGTTCGCCTTCAATCGGCAGGGCCAGGTGTGGGGCCCAACCAAGAGCTACATCTCGGCCGCGTCGGTCGATCTGGACAAGCGCAGCGGCAGCGTGGCCGTGGGGTCGTCCAATCGCGGCGAGAACCAGGTCGTGCTGATTCGACCCGACGGCAATTTGCAGCAGCGCTTCGGTGTCGACGGCGACATCCTGCAGGTCATCTTCACGCAGGAAGGGGACCAGGTCATCACCCTCACCAGCGCCGGTCTGCAAGTGTTCGAGGCCGAGAGCGCCAATATCCGGACCCAGCTGCGCTTTCCGGCCACCGCCGCCGCTCGCGCCCCGCGCGACGACATCCTCATTCTCGCCGGCGAGGCCGGCGTCGGCTCGTTTACGCTTGACGGCACCGAAGTCTGGTTTACGCCGCGCGTGCGCGCCCGCGCCGTCTATCCCATGAACGACTACGTGGCGGCGTTGGTGGACGACATGACCATCACCGTCATTCGCTCCGACGGCGCGGTGCTCGGAGACGCCACCACGCTCGCCGCCATCCGCGGCGTCGCGGTGGCGCCGGGCCTCAACCGGCTATTCGCCGTCAGCGCCGAGCGCCAACTCCAGGCCTGGCAACTGCCGCCGGTCGCGATCCCGCCTCAGGGTTAGGCCGCGTCCGTCCGCCGGACGAAAGCTCGCTTCCCTAGCCGTCGGAGTCCGCGGCCCCCTTGCCTCCAATGGCGCCGAGAAGTCGGGTGAACTCCAGCGGGAAGATGAACTTCGAGGACGGGCTCTCCCCGAGCGACTTCAGCGTGTCCAGGTACTGGAGACTCATGGTGTTCGAGTCCACCTGTTGCGCGATCGCAAAGATTCGCTCGAGCGCGTCGCTGAATCCCTGTGCGCGGAGCACCGCGGCCTCCCGGTCGCCCTCGGCGGCGAGGATCTCGGCCTGCCGGGCGCCTTCGGCCTTGAGGATCGCCGCTTGCTTTTCACCTTCGGCGACCGTGATGTTCGACTGCCGCGTGCCGTCGGCTTCCAGGATCACGGCGCGGCGCAGCCGCTCCGCCGACATCTGGCGGTTCATCGCTTCCTGAATCTCTCGTGGCGGGTCGATCTCCCGAATCTCCACGTTGGTGACCTTGATGCCCCAACGCGCCGTCTCGGAGTCGAGCTTCACGCGAATCGATTCGTTGATGCGCTCGCGCTGTGAGAGCACGTCGTCCAGGTCGATATCGCCGACGACCGCCCGCAGGGTCGTGGTGGCCAGGCCGACGACCGCCGCGCGGTAGTCCTCGACCTCCAGCACCGCCCGCTGCGCCTCGTTGATGTCCACGCGCATGTAGACCAGGAAGTCGATGTCGATCGAGGCGTTGTCCTTGGTGATGTTGGTCTGCCGCGGAATATCCAGCACTTCGGTGCGCGTCTCCACGCGGCGAATCTGGTGCAGGATCGGGATCGCGAAGACGATGCCGGGCCCCAACATGCCCTCGAACCGTCCGAAGCGGAACCGGGCGATCCGCTGGTAGTCACGCACGAAATTGATAATGGCCATGGTGAAGCCTCCTTCAGCTCGTCACCGTCGGCGCCTCTGACGCTGACTCTTGCACGATATCGACCCTCAGTCGCAAGCCTTCGACATCCCGCACCATAACGCGCTCGCCCACCTGCGCGCGGCCCCCCGGTGGCAACTCGGCTTCCCAGCGCTCGCCGGCGAGCCGCACTTCGCCGCGCGGATCGAGCGTGTGCGTCACTTCCGCCAGCCGGCCGATGAGCGCGGCCTCGGACGTCGGACTGACGTACGACGAGGCGGCTCGCCCCCGATCGGATCGCAGCGCCCAGGCGATCACCGCGATCACCGCCGCGAACACCGCGCCGAGCACCCCGATCAACCACGGATTCACGCCAATCTCGATCTCGGGGATATCGATCTCCGGCACTCGAAAAGCATCGCCGACGAGGAGAAACGCCCCCACGACGAACGCCGCGACGGCGCTCGCTCCGAACACGCCAAAGCCGGCCGCCTGAATCTCAAGCACGGCCAGCCCCAGGGCCGCGAGAATCAGCAAAACGCCCAGCCAGTTCACTGGAAGCTGCCCCAGCCCGGTGAACGCCAGGGCGAAGGCCACCACGCCCACAATCCCCGGCACGCCGAGCCCCGGCGCCGAAAACTCCACCAGCAGACCGAATCCCCCGACGACCAGCAGGACCAGCGCCAAGGCGGGATTCGCCAGCACGGCCAGAAATCGCTCGACGCCCGACGGATCGAGCGGGCGCACCTGGAGTCCGGCCACGTTCACCTGCTGCGTGCCCCTCGCCGTGGTGACCTCCACGCCGTCGGCTTGCCGCAGCAAATCGTCGACGTCCTCGGCGATGAAGTCCACGATGTTCGCAGCTTCGGCCTCGCCCGCGGTGTAGGAGCGCGCTTCGGTCACCGTGGCCTCGAGCGCGGCCGCGTCACGACCACGCTGCTCCGCGATGCTGCGAATGAAGGCCCGCGTGTCCTCGCTGATCTTGTCGGAAAGCGTGGCCGGGACGTCTTCGCCGCCGGCCGTAACCGGCGACGCGGCCCCGATGTTGGTGCCGGGCGCCATCACCGCAAAGTGAGCGGCCGCGGTAACGAAGGTGCCCGCAGACGCGGCCTGCGATCCGGCGGGCGACACGTAGACCGCCACCGGTACGCGCGACTCGAGAATGAGCCCCACCATGTCACGCGTGCTGTCGGCCAGCCCGCCCGGCGTGTTGAGCCGGACCACCAGCAGCGCGGCGTCGGTGTCCCACGCCTCGTCGATCACCCGCTCCAGATAGCGCGTGGCGACGATGTCGATCGGTCCGTCGATGGTCGCAACCGCGACATACGGCGACTGGCCGCCTGCCGTTGGATAGATGCTCGCGAGCGCCAGCCACGCGACGCCCAGTACCAGCAGGACGCCGATACACCAGCGTCTGAACAACTGCCGCCGAGCCATCGGGCACCCTCCGCGCCGCCGACTCCGCCTCGGCGGCACCCTTCCCCGCCGTCGATTCAAGTATGCGCTATTCGCCCACGACGCTCTGGTCGAATCACTCCGGTACAGGCCACGTTCGCCCGCTCGGGCCGTAGATGCGGAAGGTGTCGGGGCCGTACGGCGCCGGGGCGAATTCGTCGTTGCGCGACAGCCGGGTGTACGTTCCGTCGAGCACCGGCAGCGCGATCTCGGGCACCAGCCCAACGAAGAGTTCAGGCGAGTCCCGCAAATCGGCGGCGCTGAACACGCCCACCTTGTCGGCCTCCGGAGAAACCGCGCGAGGCTCGCTACCGACGTGCCGCATTTCAAAGATCACGAAGGTGTTCAGCTCGTCGGCATCGACGCGATGCCGCACGGCCACGATGCCCTCCGGCGCGGCCTCGATCCCGGCTTCCTCCCGCACTTCCCGCACCAGCGCCGCCTCGAGCGATTCACCGGGATCGACCTTGCCGCCGGGGAACATGAACTTGCCGCGGTGCCGGCTATAGGTCAGCCGCACCAGCACGATGCCGTCGCCGGAACGCACCACGCCGCCGACGGCAATAACCGCGCGATGGCCGGGAGATCGAGCCATGGGTCCAAGCGTAACGAGACTTCGAACAATCGGATGCGCAGAAACGCCGCACTGATATTCATGACGGTCGTTGTTGCCTGGCGCCCTCGTAGGCCACAATCAACCGCCCCGCCGCCAGTGGTCACTCCCCATGCCTGATGCAGCGGCGCCGTTCCAAGGCTCGCACCGCGCCTACGACTCCATCGTTCTCCCGAACGTCCTCATTCCCGCCCGCGACGGCGTGCCGCTGGCGGCCGACATCTACCTTCCCGCGCGCAACGGCGAGGCGGTGGAGGGAGCATTCCCTGCCATCGTCGAGCGCACGCCCTATCTCAAGGACGGCACGAACTACGCCCGGCGCGGCCATTGGTACGCCCGGCGGGGCTACGCCACGGTCATCAACGACGTCCGCGGACGCGGGCAATCGTCCGGCGAGTGGTATCCCTTCGCCCTCGAAGCGCCCGACGGCTACGACGTGGTCGAATGGGTGGCCGCGCAGCCGTGGTGCAACGGGCGCGTGGGCACCATGGGGGCCAGCTACGCCGGGTCGGACCAGAGCGCGCTGGCCACGCTCGATCCGCCGCACCTCGCCTGCCAGGTCGTCGGGCAGGGCACCAGCAACTATCACGTCTCGTCGCTGCGCCAGGGCGGTGCGCTGGAGCAGCGGTTCATTCGCTACGCCTTTCGCATGGCGCGCACCAGTCGCGAAGCCCTGGCCGACCCCGACCTGAAGCGCACCTTCGACGCCGCCGATCTCCAGATTCCGGAGCTATTCGGCACGCCGCTGCGATTCCGTCCCGGGCGGACGGCCCTGCGCCTGCTCCCAACCTACGAGCAATGGGCCTGGGACATCCTGACCCGCGGCGTTTACGACGAATACTGGATGCAGCGCGGCTACACCATCGACCGCTATTGGGACGAGCACTCCGATGTGCCCGTGCTGTTCCAGAGCGGCTGGTACGACACCTATCCACGCGGCGCGATCGCCAACTTCCTCGCCCTGAGCGAGCGCAAGTCCAGCCCCATGCGGCTCGTGATGGGTCCCTGGCGGCATGGCGAGGGCACGGTCGAGGAGAGCACCGCCGGCGACGTCCAGCTCGGCATCGACGCCGCCGTACCGGCCTACGACGACATGCGGCTGCGCTTCTTCGACGAGCATCTGAAGGGACTCGACACCGGGCTGCGCGACGAACCGCCGGTGCGCTATTTCGTCATGGGCGGCCAGGAGGGGCGCCCGCCGGCGGACCTGGACGCATCCCTGTGGCACGGCGGTCGCTGGGAGCGCGCGGCCACCTGGCCGCCTCCCGAATACGAGGAGCAGTCGCTCTACTTTCATCCAGACGGCTCACTCCAACCGCAGGCGCCCGCGGGCCGGCACGAGCCGAGCCGTTACACCTACGACCCGCGCGATCCCGTGCCTACCGCCGGCGGGTCGATCAGCGCCTCGGAAGACCTGCTGCCGTCAGGCGGGTTCGACCAGCGAGGGCAGCCGGGCCGCTTTTTCGGACACCACGACACGCTGTCGCTGGCCTCGCGTCCCGACGTGCTGTCGTTCGAGACGCCGCCGCTGGAAGCCGATCTGGAGATCGCCGGTCCCGTCGAGGTGCGGCTGTTCGCCGCCACCACGGCGGTCGACACCGACTTCACCGCCAAGCTGCTCGACGTGTATCCCCACGACCGCGACGCGCCCGGCAGCACGCCCGGCGGCTACGAGCTGAATCTCTGCGACAGCATCATCCGCGCGCGCTTCCGCAACGGCTTCGAGTCGGAGCAGTTCCTTACGCCCGGCGAAATCTGCGAGTTTCGGATCATTCTGTACCCGACCGCCAATCGCTTCGCCCGCGGGCATCGCATTCGAGTCGACATCTCGTCGAGCAACTACCCGCGCTTCGATGCCAATCCCAACACTGGCGAGCCGCTGGGACACGCCCGCCGCGTCGCGACGGCCGACCAGTCGATCTTCCACGACGCCAGTTGGCCGAGCCGGCTGCTCATCCACGCGCGCGCCGAGTCCACCGACCCGTCCGCAGGCGATTCCGGAGGCTGAGGCGTGAATCGGATATTCGGCAGCACGACGGTGTCGTGCGTTCGCGGCGACATCACGGGGCAAGCGGTCGACGCGATCGTCAACGCCGCCAACGCGCAGCTTGCCAGCGGCGGGGGCGTCGACGGCGCCATTCATCGGGCCGGCGGCCCCTCGATCATGGCGGAGTGCCGGGCCATCGGCGGCTGCCCTACGGGCCAGGCCGTGCGCACCGGAGCCGGCGACCTGCCGGCCGATCACGTCATCCACGCAGTTGGGCCGATCTGGCGGGGCGGCGAGCATGGCGAAGCCGAACTGCTCGCCTCGGCCTACCAGTCGAGCCTCTAGGCCGCCGCGGAAGCCGGTGCGCGCACGATCGCCTTTCCCTCGATTAGCACCGGCGCCTACGGCTACCCGAAGCCGGACGCCGCCGCCATCGCCGTGGCCACCGTGGCCTCACACGCGCCGGCGCTCAAATTCGACGAAGTCCGCTTCGTGCTCTTCAGCGACGCCGACCTGCAGGTCTATCAGCAGGCGCTTCGCCATGTCGCGGCGTCCGACGCGGGTGGTCGCTAGGACAACGTCGGTTTCCCCATGCGTCGCGGGTCTCTCGTTGGCGGCTGCAAGATCTGCCGCTGGGCTTCGGTAAGCCCCTCCACGCCCTCACCGTCCGGATAGGGCATCCACCACGCGAGTGGGCGCGGGCTGTATTTGTAGAAGATCGTGCGGCGTTCGGCCGCGCCGTGCCACGGCAACGGTCCGTGCGTCAGCGCCTCGGTGAAGAACACCGCCGTCCCCGCGGGTCCGATCACGCGCTCGACGAACGGCTGCGCCTCTTCGAGGTCCTTCCAGTCGGCGGGGAAGGGCAGATTGCTCTTGTGGCTGCCGGGCACGCAGGCAAAGCCGCCGTCGCCCGGATTCACGTCCATGAGGTTGATGGCCACCACGCACAGGCCGTTGTAGAAGCGCCCGTCGGCGAACTCGAAATACTGCGCCGAGTCATAGGGCACGCGCCCACCGTGCAGCGTGGCGCCGATGGGGCTGAGTCCTCCGCGAATTATGTCAAGATACGTGTGGTCCAGGCGCACATGCGGCCCCACCATGTCGACGACATACGGCAGCATCGTGGGATGGTCGATGAGATCCCGGTACGGCGCGCCCCACGCCAGCAACTCTAGGAAGCGGTGCGAAGCCCAGTCCTGGTCGGGGAGCGCCTCAATCTGCTCGTCGAGAACCTGGTTGAGCGCTTCCACTTCGGCGGCGTCCAGCGCGTTCGGGACCGCCAGAAACCCCTGCAAGTCAAAGAGATACCGCTCGTGCTCAGTCACTGGACCACCCACCCGGCATCTGCCACGGCCCATGCTGGCACATCCAGCCACCGGTGGGACAGATTGCGACCGCCGGATTTCCGACCGATCGGGTGTGGGGCGCTAGGACCCCGTCGTTTCGAGACGCACTCGCGGGTCGATATATGTATAGAGCACGTCGACGAGCAGGTTCGCCATGGCGTAGATGACCGCGGATAGCAGCACCAGGCCCTGCACGACCGGATAGTCGCGGTCGATGATGGCGTCGATCAGCCGTAGTCCCAGTCCCTGGCGGTGGAACACGGCCTCGATGATCACCGCGCCGGCCAGCAGGCCGCCAAACTCGAGGCCGATGACGGTGACCACGGGAATCAGGGCGTTTCGCAGGGCGTGCCCCATCACCACCACGCGCTCGCGCAGCCCCTTCGACCGCGCCGTGCGCACGTAGTCGCGCGACAGCACGTCCAGCATCGATGAGCGGGTCAACCGCGCCAGGATGGCGGATGCGGCCGTCCCCAGCGTCAGCGCCGGCAGGATCAGCTCCTTGCCATAGCCGTTGGAAACCGCCGGCAGCATGCCCACGCCGTCGTCCGTCTGCCATTTGATGGCAAACACCAGGATCAGGAGCAAGCCGACGAAGAATGGCGGGAACGAGATTCCCAGGATGGCGAACATCTGCGCGCCGTAGTCCACGAACGTGTGGCGTTTGATGGCCGAAATCACGCCCGCGCCGACGCCGATGGTGATGGCCACGGCCATGCTCGCCATCGTGAGCGCGAACGTCGCCGGCCAGTGACTCGCAATCATGTCCACGACCGGGCGTCGGTAGGCGATCGACGTCCCCAGGTCGCCGCGCAGCACGTCCCAGACGTAGAGAACGAACTGATGCGGGGGCGATTTATCGAGGTTGTAGCTCTCGCGCAGCTTCTCGAGCGCCTTTCGGCTGACTTCGCCGCCCTCGCGGCTGGTCGCGCCCGAGCCGCCGATCTCGCCGGACTGGAAGAAGATCTCAATCGGATCGCCCGGGATCAGCCGCATCAGCACAAAGACCACGATCAGCACGCCAAAGAGGACGGGGATCATGTAGAGAATGCGGCGGATGATGTATCCAGCCATGGCTACGTCATTCTAACGGTGCAATCGGACGGCAGGCGCCCGACCGCCACGTGACGGTCGGGCGCCTGCGGCATTCCGAGAGTCGCTACTCCTGGGTGCTGTAGAACTGCCCGTAGCTGGGCAGGTAGTCAATACCCAAGTGCAGCACGCCGCCGATGCGGTCCGGGTTGGACAGCCACGGCAGGTAGTCGTGCACCAACGGGATGGCGACCGCGTTCTCCATGAGGTAGAGCTCGGCTTCCTCCCAGATGGCTCGCTGCTCGTCCGGATCGAAGCTGGCCCGCGCGGCGTCCAGCAGACCGTCGATCTTCGCGCCTTCCGTCGCGGTGGCCGGCACGCCGTCCCACTCGAAGAACGAGTAAGCGCGGCCCGGTCGACCGTAGAAGGAAGTGTGGAAGCGGTCGTACAGCACGTCGCCGTTCGGCCCCGCCACGCCGATCCACGTGGTGTGGAAGGCGCCGTCCTGGGCCTGCTCGCGGTGCGTAGCCTCATCCATCTTCGGGATGTTCACCTGGATGCCCAGGCTCCGCTCGACGTCCAGCTTGAACAGCTCGACCACGGGGTCGCCGCGGTCGGGGTAGCTGATCTCGAGCTTGCGGCCGTCCGGCGCGTAGCGGAAGCCGTCCTCGCCCATGGCGTAGCCGGCCTCGTCAAGGAGCGCGCTGCCCTTGGCGGGGTCGTACGTGTAGAGCTGGCCGGCTGCGTCGCTGCGGCCCACGGTGCCCGGCACCAGCAGGTTGCTGATGTTGGTGGGAGCCGTGCCGCCGTTGGCGCGCACCGTCACGGTTCGCCGGTCGACGCCGAACAGCAGCGCCTTGCGCACCGCCAGGTCGTCCAGCGGCCAGAGCTGCGTGTGCAGCGGCATGTACTGACCCATGCCCGGCGCGGCGAAGCCGATGACGTGGTACTTCGGGTTCTCGGACACTCGCTTGTAGTCGGCGAACGACCAGTTCAACAGGATGTCGACCTCGCCGGCCTCGAAGGCCTGGGCGTTGTCGGTCATGTTGAAGCCGAAGATCTGCGACCGCATGCGGTCTGGATACGCCGGACCCTGGTTCGGCAGGTACGACGGGCCCCAGGCCCAGTTGTCGAACCGCTCGCCGACGATCTTCACGTCGTCTTCCCACTCGAGGAACTTGTAGGGACCGGTGCCGACCGCGTGGCGGTCGAGATCCTCGCCCATCTCCGTGATGGCCTTCGGCGAGGCGAACACCACGTGCTGGTGAGCGATGAACTTCAGGAAGAACGCCTGCGGCTGGTCCGTGTGGAACCGAAGCGTGAAGTCGTTGACCTTCTCGATGCCCGTAATGCCGGCGATGTCGCGAACGACGTGGCCGCGCGGCAGCTCTTCATCGAGGAATCGGTCGAAGTTGAAGATCGCGGCATCCGCGTCGAACGGCGTGTCGTCGTGGAAGGACACGTCGTTCCGCAGCGGAACCGTCCAGCTCAGCTTGTCATCCGAAACCTCGGGCAGGTCGGAGGCCAGCGTCGGCAGGATCGCGTTGCCCGGGCCGTAGTTGTACAGCAGTTCGTAGAACATGTTCGCCGGCTCGGCGGTGCGTCCGCCCCACGTCGCCGGGTCGAAGTTCGTCGGGTTGCCGAAGGTCATGTAGCTGACCTCGCCGCCAACCTTCGGGTCCCACGGCTTCAGGCCGATGTTAACGGCCGAGTCGAGGTTGTGGATGTCGATGCCCGGCGCGCGCTCGGCGGCCTGCTCGACGATCTTCTCGACTACACGCTCGACGACCTTCTGGACTTCAACCTCACGGATCACGTCGCGGGTGACGACCTTCTCGACCTCGACCTCTTTGACCGTCTCGACCGCGACTTCCTTGATCACCTCTTTGGTGACGACCGTCTCGACCGGGACTTCCTTGATCACCTCTTTGGTGACCACCGTCTCGACCGGAACTTCCTTCACCACTTCCTTGACTTCGGTGACCGTGACCGTGACCGTCTTCTCGACGACCTCGGCCTCGCCGCAGGCGGCCAGAGCGGCTACTCCAACACCGCCCGCCAGCGCCGCCGCCCCACCGCGGAGCAGCTTGCGACGACTCAATGACTTACTCGGACCCATAGACATTCCCCTCCCATGTGGGGTGATCGTGCATGCACGCGGCGCGCATACTACACGACTCTTGTGAAACAGGTACACATTTTCCTGTTACCGATAGGGACTCGGCGTGCTCAGTGCGACCACGCCCCCGCTTGCGGATCGAGCGCCTCGCGCAGCCCGTCGCCCAGCAGATTAATTGACAGCACCGTGATAGCGATCGCCAGGCCGTTGAACGTCGAAATCCACCACGACGACCGCAGCAAATGCCGGCTCGACGACAGCTCCAGGCCCCACTCGGGCGACGGGCGCTCGGCGCCCAGGCCCAGGAAGCTCAAGCCCGCGGCGGCCAGGATGGCCCCGCCCAGACCCAGCGTGGCCATGATCAGGATCGGGCTGACGATGTTCGGCAGAATGTGGCGCAGCATGATGCGGGCGTCGGACATGCCCACGGCGCGCGCCGCCCGCACGTAGACCAGCTCACGCGCGGCGAGCGTCGTCGAACGCACCACGCGCGCATAGAACGGGATGCCGGCCACTCCCAGCGCGATCATGGCGTTGTTGAGGCCGGACCCCAGGGCGGCCACGACCGTCATCGCCAGCAGCAGTCCCGGAAACGCCAGCATCACGTCGATGATCCGGCTGATGACCATGTCCACCCAGCGCCCGAAATAGCCCGCCGACAACCCAATCAGCGTGCCGACGATGGCCGAAATCGTCACCGCGGAAAACCCGACGCGAAGCGATATCCGTGACCCGCGCACGATGCGGCTGAACACGTCGCGGCCGATGTCGTCGGTGCCCAGCGGATGGCCCTCCGAACCCGGAGGCAGTTCGGCCGCCAGAATGTCGAAGTGGTTCTCCGGTTCGGTTGCGATGACATCGGCAAAGATCGCCGCCAGCGAAATGACGATCAGAACGGCGAGTCCCGCCAGGGCCGCCTTGTTCCGTCGCAGCCGCCGCCACGCCATCGTCCACTCGCTGCGCGGTTTCGGCGCAGCGGCGGCCTCGAGCCCAGTCTCGCCCTCAACAACCGAACCGGTGGCCAACGTCTCTCCTTCGTGTGAAGTACCGACCAAATCGCAGCAGTCGCCACGGCCGCCTGAAGCGGTCGCGCGCCAACGCTACCACTTCGGCGATGTCAGCCCGATGGACGGTGCGGACCATGCGTGCGTCGGGCCGCGCAGTGCGCAAACCGGCGCAGCGTCCCAAATCGCGCGTCACCCGCGCAAGCGCGCCGCCTGCCGGATTGACACGACGGCGCGCCACGGCTTACGTTCCGCCTTGAGGTGACGGCTCGCCTCCGGCGAGTCGATCGGATGCATCTCGCTTATCGGTGCATCCGTGGCGTTGCCCGGCCCGAGCCACCCGGAACCATTGACGGTCTCCGAGGCGGAGCCCACCTCGCGCAGACAGGCGGGGGAGCGGGTGTGTCGACGGACGCCCTAAGAGAGCCGACCAGCGCAACAGCGCAAGACCCACTCGAACTGCGGCCGCCGCGCAGCGAGTGGCAGATGTCCTATCGCCGCTTTTACCGCCACAAAGCGGCGGTTGTTGGCCTCTCGATTCTCATCATCATCAGCATCGGCGCAATCTTCGCGGATGTCATCGCCATCGAGCCCGAAGCGACGTTCTACAGCTTCGATGAACTCCAGACCAAGAAATGGCTGCCTCCGCTGACCGACGGCCACCTGCTGGGCACCGACGACATCGGGCGTGACGTGTTCAGCCGCGTAGTCCGCGGCTCACGCGTGTCGCTGCGAGTGGGCTTCTTCGCAGTGGGCATCGCCAGCATCGCCGGCACGCTATTCGGTCTCGCCGCCGGCTACTTCGGCGGGTGGATCGACCAGATGGTCAGCCGAGCCATCGACGTGATGCTGGCCTTCCCGGACTTGCTGCTGGCGATTGCGATTCTGGCGGCGCTCGGCCCTAGTCTCGTGAACGCCATGGTGGCCCTGGGTCTGGCGGGGATTCCCGGCTATGCGCGCGTGGTTCGAGGCGCCACGCTGGCCGCACGCGAGCTGGTCTACGTGCAGGCGGCGCGCGCTGTGGGCATGTCCGACACGCGCATCATGCTGCGCCACATCCTGCCGAACGTGCTCAGCCCGATCCTGATCATGATGACCTTGGGCCTCGGCGGCGCGATCCTCGCCGCCTCCGCGCTCGGCTTTCTCGGCCTGGCCGCCGATCCGCCGACGCCGGAGTGGGGCAGCGAGCTCAACCTCTCGCGCGCCTACCTGCGCACCGCCTGGTGGGTATCCACGTCCAACGGCGCGGCCATCGCCATTACCGTCCTGTCGGTGAACATGGTCGGTGACGGCCTGCGCGAGGCGCTCGACCCGCAGGCGAGTTCTTGGGCGCGCTAAAATGCCGCTACCGAAAAGGCTGATGCCTTCAGCATCCGTTCAGCCAGCAAAAGACGTGTCGTTCTCAGGGGAGGTGTCCGATGGGGAGTAGTGGACTAGTAACCCGGCGCAAGGTCATGCGCGGGGGGTTGGCCGCCTTGGCCGGCGGAGTCGGCGCGGCTGCGCTGGCCGCGTGCGGCGAAGCCGAGGTCGTCGAGAAAACCGTGACGGTGACGGTCACCGAAGTCAAAGAGGTGATCAAGGAAGTCCCGGTCGAAGTCCCGGTCACCAAGGAAGTCGAGGTCGAGCGGGTCGTCGTCAAGGAAGTCCCGGTCGAAACCATCAAGGAAGTGCCGGTCGAGACGATCAAAGAGGTCGAGGTCGAGAAGGTCGTCGAGAAGGAAGTCATCAAAGAGGTCTTCGTCGAGAAGGTCGTCATCGAGGAGAAGCTGGTCGAGCGCGCCCAAGAGCTCGTGCCCGGCATCAACGTCTTCAGCTACCCCGACGTCATTCCGCTGGGCCCGTACAACCCAACCGTCGGCGGCGAAGTGAGCTACCCGACCTTCGGCAACGCGAACAGCTATCACCCGCTGCGCGCGGCCAGCCGGGCGTCGGTTGAGATTGGCAACATGATCCACGAGCCGCTCTACGTGCTGGGCGCGGGGAATGACTTTGCCCCGCTCCTGGCCGCGGGCTCCGAGATTCAGGACGACCGCAACCAATGGCGCATTCGCCTGCGCAACGACGTGGTCTTCCACAACGACGAGCCGTTCAACGCCGACACGGTGATCTCGAACTTCGAAGAGATTTTCGACGAGAGCATCGTGCGCGGCGGAATCGTCGGCTTCGCCAACGAGCTTGACAAGGTTGAGAAGGTCGACGACTTCACGGTCGACTTCTTCACCAAGATCCCGAACGCGCTCTTCCACAAGCCACTCACCCGCGGCTATCGGCCGTGGCCGATTGTGGCCAAGGAGATGGGCGAAGACTTCGACTTCAACCCGATCGGGACCGGTCCCTTCAAGTTCGAGAGCTGGACCGACAACGTCGAGCTCGTCGGCACGCGGTTCGACAAGTACGGCTGGGCCCCCTGGTACTCCGCCAATCAGGGTCCGGCGTACGCAGACCGGGCCGTCGGCAAGGTGCTGTCCAACGACAGCACGGCGCGGATCAATGCGATGGAGGCGGGCGAGGTCAGCTTCCTGCTCCACTTCGTGTTCCCGCACGTGCAGCGCATCTCGACCAACCCGAGCTTCCGGGTGCTGGGGATCCTGAACGAGGGCATGCCGCAGTACATGCCGATCAACACGCAGCTCTTCCCGACGGACGACGTCGAGGTTCGCCGCGCGATGATCGAAGGCATCGACCGGCGCACGGTCACCGTGCGCGCCAACGGCGGCGTGCCGCCCGTGGTCGTCAGCAACTGCCTCACGTCCGAGGCTGTCAAGGGCTACAACCCCGAGGTCAACAACCTCTACACCTTCGACGTGCAGAAGGCGCAGGCGCGACTCGACGCCGCCGGCTGGACGCTGGGCGACGACGGCTTCCGCTACAACTCGGACGGCGAGTTGCTCGAGATCGTGTTCCCGGACACCGGCTTCCCGGTGCGCGAGCTGTTCAAGCTCGACGTCGAGAAGTCGCTCGGCATCTCCGTGCAGATTCCGAAGATGGAAGGCAGCACGTTCAACGAGCAGATGCAGAACGGCGCCTTCCACGCTGCATACGTGGGTGTCGGCGGACCGGACGGCGACGTGCTGTGGGACCGCTTCCACACGTCCGTCTACGGGCTGCCGGGGCGCGCCTACTCGCGCTGGATGTACACGGACCCGCCCGGAGAGGCCACGCCAGGCGTGGAGCTGGATGCGCTGCTCGACGGCGCCCGGGTCGAGTTCGACGAGTCCAAGCGGATCGATCTGTGGCAGCGTGCGAGCCACATCATCATGGACAACGCCTTGATGATTCCGTTCGTCACCGAGTTCCTCAGCTGGATCGCCAACACCGACATCGTCGGCGGAAACCTCTACGTCGGTAACTTCGCGCTGCCGATCTGGAGCGACTGGTACGACAAGCGGGTCGGCTAGCCGAAGGGACTTGGCGCACACAACCGAGTAGCTAAAGGGATCAGGCGCAGGTATGGGTGGTTACATCATCCGACGCCTCCTCTACACGATTCCGGTCGTGTTAGGGGTGCTGACAACGACGTTCATCCTCCTGCGCCTGATCCCGGGCGACCCGGTTGATCTGTTCTATCTCGGCGGCCAGGACCCGTCCGGGACCGTGTCGTTCGTCGTCACGCCCTCGCAACAGAGCGCCTACGACGCCCTGCGCAGGGAGTTCAATCTCGACAAGCACATCGTGCACCAATTCTTCATCTACCTCTGGGACTTCGTCCGCTTCGACTTCGGCAAGTCAATTCGGTCACAGCGTCCGATCAACGAGATCATCGGAGACCACTGGCCGGCCACGATTCAACTGACCTTAGCCGGGATGGGCCTCGCGCTGTTCATTGGTATTGGCGCCGGCGTGATCTCCGCAATACGTCACCACACGTGGATCGACTACGCCTCGCAGAGCTTCGCCGTCTTCGGCGTCTCTATCCCGAGCTTTTTCCTCGGAGTCATTCTGGTCATGATCTTCAGCGTCGGACTCGGGTGGCTCCCGGCGATCTCCAACGGACACGGCAAGGAGCTCATCTTGCCGGGGATCACCCTGGGTACGGCCGCGTCGGCCATCCTGGCCCGGCTGATGCGTTCCTCCATGCTGGACGTGCTTTCGCGCGACTACATCCGCACCGCGCGCGCCAAGGGCCTGCGCGAGCGCGCCGTGATCTGGCTGCATGCGCTGCGCAACGCCCTGATTCCCGTGGTTACGGTTGCCGGCCTGGCCTTCGGCGGCCTGCTCACCGGCACCGTCATCATCGAGTCGGTCTTTACCCGGCAGGGACTTGGGCTCCAGCTCATCGACGCCATCACCCAGCGCGATTATCCGGTCGTTCAAGGCCTGGTGATGCTCGCGGCGCTCCTCTACGCGGGCATGAACCTCGTCGTCGACGTCCTCTACACCTACATCGACCCACGCGTCCGCCTCGTCCGCGCGTCCGTCTAACGCGCAAACACCCTAAGCGTCCGCCGGGCTAGAAGTTCGTATACGACCCGTCGCGGCGGTGGAGCAGCGTCGAATTCCAGGGGCGAAGCTCCTGGCTCGCGGCAATCTCCTCGTCAACCTCGATCCCCAATCCCGGCTCGGTGGGCAGCGGATACCAGGTCCCGTCCAGCTCGACCTGCTTGGGATAGATCGCGCGGCGCTCGGGCGTCGTGTCGGAGTTGTCGTCGCCTCCTGACCCGCGCGGCGGCGTGCGCACCTCCAGCCAGGCGCAGTTGGGAATGGCCGCCAGGAAGTGCACCGACGCGGCCGTGCACAGCGGGCCGACCGGGTTGTGCGGCATGAGGTCGATGTAGTGCGCCTCGCACCAGGCGGCGACCTTCATCGCTTCCGTGAATCCGCCGACGTTGCAGATGTCGATGCGCATGAAGTTCGCCAGCCCGCGCTCGATATACGGCAGCGCTTGCCACTTGCTTTCGAACTCCTCGCCGATCGCGAACGGCACCTCGGTCATCGCGCGCAGCGTCTCGTAGGCCTCGGGCGTCTGGTCGCGGATCGGCTCCTCTAGGAAGTCAAGCGCCGCGCGGGGCAGCCGTTGGCAGAACGACGCCGCCTCGGCCACCGTCAGTCGGTGGTGATAGTCGATGCCCAGCACCGGCGCTTGACCGAGCGCTTCGCGCACACGGATCACCCACTCCGCGGTCAAAGCGATTGACTCGCGCGGTTCGAAGAGCCGCCCATCCTCACCGGCATCGGGCGTGCCCAGGCCCAGCCGGATGGCCGGCCAACCCTCCCCATGCAGGTGCAGCACGTCCTCCACCAGCTCGGGCCCGTAGGGCGCGGAGGCAGTGGCGAAGCCGGGGACGAAATCGCGGTGCCTTCCGCCCAGGAGCTCATAGACCGGCACGCCAAGCGCCTTGCCCTTCAGGTCGTACAGGGCGATGTCGATGGCCGAGATCGCCGCGGTGAGCACCCGCCCGCCCTCGAAATACTGGCTGCGATAGAGCTCCTGCCACAGGGCGCCGATTTGCATCGGGTCGCGCCCGACCAGGTAGTCGCGGTAGTGCCGCACGGCGCCCTCGACCGCCCACTCGCGCGCCGACATGCCCGAGCACCCCCAGCCCACGAGGCCCGAATCGGTCTCGACCTTGACGATGGTCTCGGCGCGCGGCCCGCCCCACGGCAGATAAGTCTTGACGTCGGTGATAGTCATGGCGGACTCGCTTTCCTACGGAGCGGCGGCAATGCCCTGCCGCCAGCAGTCGGGGAGGGAATCTCCGACATTGATCGCGTCATATGTGCTTCGTCGCCTCACGACCGACCCGAGATACACGCCCCGCGACCAGCCGTGGCACGAGAGAAAGTCCGTGGGGATCGGCTCGTTGTCGGCGTATCCCGCCAGGTCTTCTTGCAGACGGAAACAGGTCTCCGATTCCTCGTCGGGGGATATCCGATAGCTCACGCACCCCAGGTCCTCGTCGTCGGGATGGATGCGCTTGGCCGTCACGACGTACTCCGACCGCGACCCGAAGATGTTCTGATACCAGCCGCGTCCCCAGATGGTGCGCTCCGGGTGGTCGGTGTCGATGGTCACGAAAAATGCCAGCGGCAGCGCCAAACCCAGCGCGGCACCCATGAAGCCCGTCACCATGTGAAGCGGCCAGGACGCTCGCAGACGCCTCGCCACACCCACGGCCAGGATCATTCCCACCAGCCCGGCCACGATCAGGAAGATGGGCACGACCCAGCCGGCCGACCGCACGCCAAACGTCAGCAGCACCGCGATCGCCGCCGCCACAAACCCCCAGGCGATCCAGACGAACCGCTCGCTGGTCACGGTTTCGCCAAGGGAGGCGGCTCAGCCGTCCGAGCTGGTGATCTGAAACGAGTAGAGCTGCGCGTCGTGCATGTAGAACCGCAGGTGGCGGTGCGGGATGAAGGTCGAATACACCGTCCCCGAGTCGATTCCCTCCGGCAGCGGCAGCGTCGCGTCGCCGCCCCAGGTCACGACGTGGGAAATCGAGTCGCCCGTGAACACGTCGCAGTCATCCGCGGATCGACCCTCCATCACCCGGTAGGTCACGTCCGCCGCCTCCACCTTGATATAGCCCTGCGGCCCGCAGGACGCGTTGATCACCAGCCGGTCGCCCGGCGCGATGAACGCCTCCGTCAGCAGCATGCCCACGTGCTTGTCGTTCGTCCCGACCGACACGAAGCCATGCCGCCGCAGCTTGCCCAGTCCTAACCCGTAGGGATTGCGCTGCTGCGGCGACTTGGCGCCGGCGCCTCCGTAGTAGAACCACGACTCATCACCCACGTCCACCATGTGCGGCGCCGCCACGACCAGCTCGTCGAACGAGCCGGGGCCGCCGCCGGGGATCCAGGTGTGGGTCGGCCGCAGGCGGTCCCATTGGCGCGCGTCGCGGCTGAAGGCCAGCTGCGGATGCAGCTTGTACTCCGTCATGGCGAGCACGCCCAGGAACGCCACCCAGTGGCTCCCCAGCCGGTAGGGCCGCATGCTGTAGAACGAGTCGTCCAAGTTGTCCAGCTCCGGGTCCGGCGCAAGCGCCAGCCGCGGCTCGCTCCAGTGGTGGAAGTCTCGGCTCTGCGCCTGGAAGATGCGGCGCATGCCGCGCCGGTTCGACAATCCGTGCGCCGGATCCGTGGTCGAGCCGCCGGCGATGGCCTTCTCCACCAGTCCGACCCGGGGACGCGGCGCCATCTCCATCCACGGGTGCCGCGTCAGGATGTTGTAGGTGCGCGTCTCGGGGTCGAAGAACGGGTAGATGCTGTCGCCTTGTTTCGCGCCCAGGCCTTCGAACACGTGCGGCTCGTCGTAGGTCGTCCAATGGATGCTGTCCGCCGAATAGGCCCGCCGCACGTTCGCTCCGGGAAGCTCGTCCGCCACCCGAAAGCCCGGCGGCCCGATCTCATAGATCGCCTTGTAGCGACGCGCCGGATCCGTCTCCAGAGGGTCGTCCAGCGGCGCCAGTCCCCACACGTTGCCGTGGGTTCGGTCACCCATCACGATGTTGGTGTCGTGCCCGTCCTCGTGCACGATCCCCATGGGCGGCTTGACCCAGGTGTAGCCGTCCTCCGAGCGCGCGTAGCAGACGCGAAAGCGGGAAATGTCGTAGTCGATCAGGGTGCCGCCGGTGCGGGCGGCCTTCTCTTGGTCGATGTCGAAGTCGGAGTAGAGGAGGTGGAAGACGCCGTCGTCGTCACGCCACACCTTGTAGTCGTCGGCGTGCATGTTGACGTGGTGCTCCCACGGTTTGTCCTGGACTAGGATCGGGTTGCCCTCGTACATCTCCGGCGTATGCACCGTCCGGGAGATGTTCTGGATCTCCTCGATCATCCCGGTGTCGAAGAAGTACTGCGGCGTGTCGCGAATGTGCAGCTCGGTCGAGTCGAGGTCAGCCATGGGTGTGCTCCCGTGACTCAAACCTAGCGACCGTAGCACCTTGACGGGCAACCCAAGGTGCAGGGCGACACGAGGCTCCACGGCCAGGCGCCCTCGGCAACTGGCGTCGCGGGCGGTCCATAGGAGCAGCACGCCGATCTATAGTGGCCGCCAGGTGCCGGGGCCGGCTGGCGCCAAGAGAACGGCACGCGAGCAACCAATGTCCGACTACAGGTCGCGCGTACCCAGGTACACCTTTCCGACCTCGCTGGAAGCCCAGGAAGCGGCGCTCGCCACAAATCCGCTCATGCATCGGTTGCAGGCGTCGCGGGCGGCGCTCGCAGACGACCCGTACCGCCCGATTTATCATTATGTCAATCCGGAGTCCACGCTCAACGATCCCAACGGCCTCTGCTTCTGGCAGGGCAACTGGCACCTCTTCTATCAGGCCTATCCGCCGGAAGATCCGCGTCAACATTGGGGCCACGCCGTGTCAGCGGACCTCGTGCATTGGCGCGACCTCCCCTACTGCATCTATCCCGACCCCGAAGAGAAGTGCTTTTCCGGCTCGACCCTAGTGGAGGACGACCGGGTCATCGCCATGTACTTCGGCACGCAGGTCGGCAACATGGTGGCCACGTCGAGCGATCCGCTGCTGCTCAACTGGACGAAAATTGCCAACCGGGCGGTGATTCCGATTGCCGCGCCCGACGGATCGCCCCTGCCATACACCGTCTACGACCCCTGCATCTGGAAGAAAGACGGCGTCTACTACTCCCTCTCGGGCTGGGCGCGACCCGGGGGTCCCGCCGGCAAGCCGATCCGCGCGAATTTCCTGTTTCGCTCCACCGACCTCGAGCATTGGGAATACCTGCACCCGTTCGTCGAAGGCGACCGCTACACCTTGGTCGGCGACGACGGCTCGGTGCCCTATTTCTGGCCGATCGGCGACCGGCACATCCTGCTCTTCGCGAGCCACATGACGGGCGCCCAATACTTGCTGGGGGACTACGACACGGCGCGGGACAAGTTCGTGGCCACCCACGGGGGACGGTTCAATTTCGGCGCCATGCGGCCCGCCGGCATCCATGCGCCCTCCGGCACGCCGGACGGCCGGGGCGGCGTCATCGCAATCTTCAACATGAACGAGGGCAAGCCAACCGAGGGTTGGAACCAGATCATGTCACTGCCGCGGCGCCTGACGCTCGACGGTGACGACCTGTTCATGGAACCGGTGCCGGCGGTCGCGGAGCTGCGGGACGCTCACTCGCACCTGGGGACGACCCGGCTGCCCGCAAACGTGGAGCGCGTGTTCGAGTCGGTCCAGGGCCGGTCGCTCGAACTCGTGGCCGTGCTCGATCCCCAGGACGCACCCATGGTCGAGCTGAATGTCCTGCGCTCGTCGGGCAAGGAGGAGTTCACAGGCATCGCCTTCTACAGGAACCGGGGACATTTCGAGCGCGTCTTGGGTACCGGGCGGCATTTCAGCCTGGTCACCATCGACACGTCGTACGCGTCGGAGGCCGCCGATGTCCTTTCACGAGCTCCGGAAACGGCGCCGGTCAACATCGAGCCGGATGAGCCCGTCGAGTTGCGGGTCTTCGTCGACCACAGCGTCGTCGAGGTGTTCGTCAACTCCAAGCAATGCGCGGCGGTTCGCGTCTATCCGCAGCGGCCCGACAGCATAGGGGTATCGCTGCGAGCGCAAGGGGCCGAAGCCCTGCTCAAGTCGCTCGACGCGTGGACCATGCGCTCGATCTGGCATTGACGCCGATTGAACCGGCCCCGACCCGGTCGTTGCCTCACAGCCTCCAGGGCGCCGCGATGCGTCGGCGCCCTTCGAGTGGCTTCGTTGCCGTTGGCCGAGCCATCCTGGCCGTTCCCCCAGCCTGGTCAGCCGTCCGAGCTGGTGATCTGAAACGAGTAGAGCTGCGCGTCGTGCATGTAGAACCGCAGGTGGCGGTGCGGGATGAAGGTCGAATACACCGTCCCCGAGTCGATTCCCTCCGGCAGCGGCAGCGTCGCGTCGCCGCCCCAGGTCACGACGTGGGAAATCGAGTCGCCCGTGAACACGTCGCAGTCATCCGCGGATCGACCCTCCATCACCCGGTAGGTCACGTCCGCCGCCTCCACCTTGATATAGCCCTGCGGCCCGCAGGACGCGTTGATCACCAGCCGGTCGCCCGGCGCGATGAACGCCTCCGTCAGCAGCATGCCCACGTGCTTGTCGTTCGTCCCGACCGACACGAAGCCATGCCGCCGCAGTTTGCCCAGTCCTAACGCGTAGGGGCTGCGATCCCGCGCGGATAGGGCGCCGGCGCCCCCGAAGTAGAACCACGACTCATCGCCCACGTCCACCATGTGCGGCGCCGCCACGATGAACTCGCCGAACGAGCCCTTCCCCCCGCTCTCGATCCAGGCGTGCGTCGGCCGCAGGCGGTCCCATTGGCGCGCGTCCCGGCTGTAGGCCAGCTGCGGGAACATCGTGCGCGTGGTCATGTTGAGCACGCCCAGAAACCCGACCCAATGGCTGCCAAGCCGGTAGGGCCGCATGCAGTAGAACGAGTCGTCCAGGTTGTCCAGCTCCGGGTCCGGCGCCAGCGCCAGCCGCGGCTCGCTCCAGTGGTGGAAGTCCCGGCTCTGGGCAAAGAAGATGCGCCGCATCCCCCGCCGGTTCGACAGCCCGTGCGCCGGGTCGGTGGTCGAGCCGCCGGCGATGGCCTGCTCCACCAGTCCCGCCCGCGGCCGCGGCGCCAGCTCCATCCACGGATGGCGCGTGAGGATGCAGTACGTGCGAGTCTCGGGGTCGAAGAAGGGAAAAATGCCGTCGCCCTGCTTGGCGCCCAGGCCCTCGAACATGGGCGGCTCGTCATAGGTCGTCCAGTGGATGCTGTCGGCGGAATACGCGCGCCGCACGTTCGCCCCGGGCAGCTCGTCCGCCACCCGAAAGCCCGGCGGCCCGATCTCATAAAACGCCTTGTAGCGGCGCGCCGGATCCGCCTCCAGCGGATCGTCCAGCGGCGCCAGGCCCCACACATTCCCGTGCGTTCGGTCGCCCATCACGATGTTGGTGTTGTGCCCGTCCTCGTGCACGATCCCCATCGGCGGCTTTTCCCAGGTGACGCCGTCCTCCGAGCGCGCGTAGCAGACGCGAAAACGGGCAATGTCGTAGTCGATCAACGTGCCGCCCGTGCGGCGCGACTTCTCGTGGTCGATGTCGAAGTCGTTGTAGAGGAGGTGAAAGACGCCATCGTCGTCACGCCAGACCTTGTAGTCGTCGGCGTGAAGGTTGACGTGGTGCTCCCACGGCTTGTCTTGGACCAGGATCGGGTTGCCCTCGAACATCTCCGGGCTGTGCACGGTGCGGGAGATGTTCTGGATCTCCTCGATCATGCCGGTGTCGAAGAAGTACTGCGGTGTGTCCCGGATGTGCAGTTCGGTCGAGTCGAGGTCAGCCATGGGACGGTCCCTGGAACCGTGATTGGGTCACCGTAGCACCGGGGACACCGCGCAAACTCCCGTTGCGCATCCGGCCTTCTGCTAGGCGCCGCTCGATCCTTCGAGACGCACGCGCGGGTCGATATAGGTGTAGAGCACGTCGACGACGAGGTTCATGAACGCGTAGATCACCGCCGCCAGGACCACCAGACCTTGAACGATGGGATAGTCGCGCTGGGTGATGGCGTTGATGAGCTGAAATCCGAGGCCCTGGCGGGTAAACACCGCCTCGATCACCACCGCCCCGCCGAGCAGACCGCCGAACTCGAGCCCGATCACCGTCACCACGGGAATCAGCGCATTGCGCAGGGCGTGGAGCCAGATCACCGCGCGCTCGCGCAGGCCCTTGGCGCGCGCCGTGCGGATGTAGTCCCTCGACATCACGTCCAGCATCGACGACCGGGTCAGCCGGGCCAGGATCGCGGAGGCCGCCAGGCCCAGGGTGATCGACGGCAAGATCAGCTCCTTGCCGTGACCGTTCGAAATCGCCGGCAGCCAGCCGAGCGTAATGCTGAAGATAAAGATCAAGACCAGCCCCAGCAGAAACTGGGGCACCGACACGCCGATGATCGCGAACATCTGGGCCGCGTAGTCGATGATGGTGTGGTGCTTGATCGCGGACAGGATGCCCGCGGTCAATCCCACGACAATGGCGACCGACATCCCCACCAGCGTGATTTGCATGGTCGCCGGCCAGTGGTCGCCAATGATGTGCAGCACCGGCCGCTTCTTGCGGATGGAGATCCCCAGGTCGCCCCGCACCAGGTCCGCCAGATACAGCACGTACTGGTGGGGCATCGACTTGTCGAGGTTGTAGGCCTCGCGCAGCCGCGCGAGCGTGGACTCCGATTCGAGGCCGGCGGCCGACGCGCTGGCCTGTCCCGGCTGATCCTGGCCGAAGTAGTAGAGCGTGATCGGATCGCCGGGCACCAGGCGCAGCAGCACGAACGCCACCGTCACCACACCCAGGGTGACCGGAATGATGTAGAGCACCCGTCGCAGGATGTAGGCGCCCATGGCTATGCCAAGCGGGCGCGGCGCCTTGCGGCGCCGCGCCCGGCTTCAGCTCGACCGATGCCGTTTCCCGGCATTTTGGCCCCCGAGGCTGTGCTCATCGAAACGATGCGACAGGCGCTCCTAGTCCTTGCTGTAGAGGTCGCCGAAGTAGGGGTGCGAAGCGCCGCTGCCGATGAACATCCGCCCGCCAACGGTGGACGGATTCGTCAGCCACGCCAGGAGCGACTGCACCAGCGGGACGCCCACCGCGTTCTCCATCAGGAGATACTCGGCGTCCTTCCACATCTGCACGCGCTTCTCCGCGTCGAACTCGGTGCGCGCACCGTCCAACAGCGGGTCGATGCGAGAGTCGGGGTTGGGCACGCCCGGCTCGCCCGAGTACTCGAAGAACGTCCACGCGCGACCGGGCTTGCCCAGCAGCGACGTGTGGAATCTCGTGTACAGCGCGTCGCCGTTGCGACCGCCCACGCCGTTCCACGCGTGGTGATAGAGCCCCTGGCTCATTCCCTCGGCAAACGTCGGGAAGTCGATGTTCGGCACGTCCACGAAGATGCCGATGTTGGACTCGATGTCCAGCTTGAACAGCTCGCAAATCGGATTCGGGGTGTTCGGGAAGATCACCTCGAGCCGCTTGCCCTCCGAGTCGTAGCGGAAGCCGTCCTCGCCTCTCGGGTAGCCGGCCGCGTCCAGGATCTCGTTGGCCTTGGGAACGTTCCAGTCGTAGAGCTTGGACGCCTCTTCGCTGAAGCCGATGGTGCCCGGTGCCAGCAGGTTGCTCACCAGGGTCGGCGCCAGGCCGCCGTTTTGCCGCACGGTCGCGGTCCGCCGGTCCAGCGCGTGAATTAGCGCCTTGCGCACGTTGATGTCCGTCAAGGGCCACTTGATCGTGTTCATCGGCACGTATTGGATGTCGTTGAACAGCAGCCCGATGACGTGGAACGCGGGGTTCTCGGACACTCGCTGCACGTCCGGGAACGTGAACTGCAGGGAGATGTCGATCTCACCGGCCTCGAACGCCTGCGCCCGGGCGGCGAAGTCCATCGACAGCTGGAGAATCCTCGCCGTGTCGGCCAGGCCCGGCCCCTTGTTCGTCGCAAACGGCGGACCCCACGTGTAGTCGTCGAACCGCTCGTAGAGCAGATCAACGTCGTCGGTCCAGCTCACGAAGCTGTAAGGGCCCGTTCCAACCGGATTGCGCTCGAAGTCCTGTCCCATCTCCGTGATGGCCTTCGGCGACCCCATCACGAGCGAGGCGGTCGTCAGGAACTCCGGCAGCAACGGCTGCGGCCCGTTCGTGTTGAACCGCACGGTGAAGTCGTCGATCTTCTCCACGTTGGCGAACGCGCCGACCTCACCCGCGACCGAGCCGCGCACGGCGCTCTCATCGAGGTAGCGCTCGAAGTTGAAGACCACGGCGTCGGCATTGAACGGGGTGCCGTCGTGGAACTTCACGTCGTTGCGCAGCGGCAGCGTCCACGACATGTGATCGTCGGCGACCTGGGGCAGATCCGCCGCCAGGTGCGGCTGCAGCACGTTGTTCTCGCCGAACACCACGAGGCGCTCGAACATCGGCGACGTCGCCTCGGGCCCGCGCGTAATCCAGGACAGCGGGTCCAGTGAGTTCGGATTCGTGAACGTGAAGTAGCTCACCTCGCCGCCCACGATGGGGTTCCAGGGCTCGCCGCCGATATCCACGATCTTGCTGAGCAGGTGGGCGTCGACGCCGGGAGCTCGCTCGCGGGCCTTCTCGACGATCTTCTCGACGATGACCTCGCGGACGACTTCCTTCTCGACGATCTGCTGGACCGGGACTTCCTTGATGACCTCTTGGGTCACCACCGTCGCGACCTCGACCTCTTTGATCACCTCCTGGGTGACGATGGTCGTGACCGGGACTTCCTTGATGACCTCCTTGGTGACGACCTCCTTTTCGCCACACGCGGCGAGTGCGGCCGCGCCGACACCGCCGGCTAAGGCAAGGGCTCCACCGCGCAACGCTTGACGCCGCGAGAGCGAAGATCTCATACCCATGTCTTACCTCCCCCAGACATTCGGACAACGGATACTTTTACAGCGTTGCATCGTACGCGTTGCGCACTCCGGTGACAACGCGGCGAACCGCGTCTAGCCGGTCCAGGCCGACGCCTGCGGATCGAGCGCCTCGCGGAGGCCGTCGCCAAACAGATTGATGGCGAACACGGTGATCGCCAGCGCCAGTCCGTTGAACGTCGGAATCCACCAGGCCGTGCGGAAGTAGTTGCGATTCAGGGACAGCTCGAGCCCCCATTCCGGCTCGGGCGGGCCGGCGCCCAATCCCAGAAAGCTCAGGCCGGCCGCCGACAGCATGTTGGTCCCCAATCCAAGCGTCGCCAGGATCAGGATGGGGCTGACCACGTTGGGCAGGATGTGGCGAAAGATCACGCGCATATCGCGCATGCCGACCGCGCGCGCCGCCCGCACATAAGTGAATTCACGGGCGGAAAGCGTCGTACCTCGCACCACGCGGGCGTAGCCCGGAATCCCGGCAATCCCCAGCGCGATCATGGCGTTGTTCAGGCCGGGACCCAACCCCGCCACGATGGTGATGGCCAGCAGCAGGCTCGGAAATGCCAGCATGATGTCCAGCACGCGGCTGATCAGCATGTCCGGCCAGCGACCGAAGTAGCCGGCGACCAATCCCAGGATGGACCCGAAAAACGCCCCAATCGCAACCGCTGTGAATCCGATGCGCAAGGAGATGCGCGCCCCTCGCACCACGCGGCTGAACACGTCGCGTCCGATATCGTCCGTGCCGAAGAGGTGGCCATCCGTGCCGGGCGGCAACAGCGCTCCCGGAACGTTGTAGTAGTCCAGTCCTTCAGTAGCAATCACGTCGGCGAATATCGCCCCAGTCGCCATCACGATGAGCACCGCGCCGCCGACCAGCGCGCCCTTGTTCCGGTAGAGACGCCGCCAGGCCAACGACCATTCGCTGCGCGGCTTGGCCTGAACGGCGCCTTGAAGCGCCGCCTCGCCCACCATCCGAGATTCCAAGCTCAACGACCGCCCCCGGTCCCGGTACAGATGCGCATCGCAGCGCGGACATCCAGGTCGACCGACAGCAGAGCCGGCCCGATCCAGAACACGCAGTCTGCCAAGCGGCCGCGGCTGTCGCTTGAACCTAAACTGCTAGACCAAGAAGCGTCAATCCCGCGAAGCGAGCCCCGGCGTAACCCCTCCGTCATTCCGGCGAAGGCCGGAATCCAGTCCGGTCGGATCTGGAGGCGCGCTGAATGCTTGGTGTCGGGCGGGTCTGAGACCCGCCCCTACCCGATTCTGCAAAGGACTCCGATGGGAGAGGGATAGGGACTGGGCTTGCCACGCACTTGATACGGCGGTGAGCGTGCAAGTCAAGAACGCTGCCCCCGGACGCCTGCGTCGGGAAGCCGACCGCCGGCCATTCGCCCACGCCCGTTATGCGCGATACTGTCGCACCAGCCGCGCAGGGACGCCGCCGGAGGTGCCGTGAAAGCCGACCACCAGCGCCCGAGCCTCACATGAAACTCTGCATTTCCATCGCGTGCTACCGCTGGGCCTTCCAGCCCTCGATTCGGCGCGACAGCCCGGACTACCGCGCCGGCGGCGGGCCGCTCGCCTACTTGCAGTCATTCACCGACCCGCCGCCGGAAGACGACCGCTTTTTCTGGATGGTCGACAAGACCGCCGAGCTGGGACTCCAGGGTCTCTACGCGCATCCCGGCGAATACGTCGACGACCGCGCCGGGGCCGAAGCCATGCGCCGCAAGGTCGATGACCGCGGCCTGATCTGGAATGGCGGGCTCACGGTCAACATGGCCGCCACCGACGAGGAGTGGGAGAGCTTCGAGTACGACAACGCCGTGCGCCAGCTCAGGCTCAACCATTGGGCCGGTCTCAACATCGCCACCATGACCCACCGGCTGCCCAACGTGCACAACCATTTCTCGAACGACCCGCCGATCGACGAGCAAATGGCCCGCGCGGCCAAGCATCTGCCCACGCTCACGCCGGTGGCGGAGGAGCTGGGCGTGATCATGGCCTGGGAAAACCACATGGACTACCGCGTCTCCGAGGTGGCCGGGGTCGTGGACGAAATCGACTCACCCTGGCTGCGGATCACCCTCGACACCTCCAACCCGTTTCCGAGTCTCGAGGATCCGTTGGAGGGGGCGCGCGTCGCCGCCCGCAACGTCGTGGCGGTGCACTTCAAGGACTTCCGCGCCCAACCGCTGCGCGCGACCTGGGAGCCGCACTTCCACTACTCGCCCGTGGGCCACGGCGACTCGCCCATCGGCGAGATCCTCGCGCTGCTGCAAGCCGAGGCGCCCGATCCGGACAACCTGCTCGCCAACATCGAAAACTCGCCGCCGCCGCAGCACGACCCGGAGACTTGGGTGCTCGAGAGCAAGCGCTGGTTGCTGGAAGAACAAGGCCAGTACTTCGAGCCCCACCTGTCCGCCCAATGAAGCTCGGGCTCTCGCACGAGACCTACCGCTGGGTCGCGTTCCCGTGGATGCGGTCCGACGACCCGGAGTTTGTCGGCGAGATGCAGGCGCCCATCTACCTGCGCGGCATCGACCCGCCGCCGCCGGGGGAGTTGCCTATCGATTGGATGGTCGATCGAGTCGTAGCTCACGGGCTCTCGTCGCTGGCCATGGATTGCGGCTGGTTCCTGGACGCCGACCGCGCCCGCGCCTTCCACGACCGGATGAGCGAGTGCAGCCTCGGGTATCTCGCATCCGCATCCGTCGACCTGGCCGCACCGTCCCACGAGTGGGGCAACGGAAGCTACGACCCATCGTGGAGCAGCCGCCAAATCCCCACCTTTGACCCGTCGCGGGCAACCGCCGTGCGGACCGGCTGGACCGGCGGCGCGCCGTTCGACATCGCGGTGAGGGCCATGGAGCTAGCGCAGGCCGCGGGCGCGCGCGTCCTCAGCCTGGTCCACGGGCAGCCCGGCCGCCTGAACCACTACACCAAGGACCCGTCCGTCGACGAGCAGATCGACCGGATGATCCGCAACCTCGGCACGCTGCTGCCCATCGCCGACGATTTGGGCTTGACGCTCGCCACCGAGAACCACATGGACTACCGCTGCTCGGAGTTCGCCCTGGTCCATGACGGCCTGGGCGCGACGACCCTGCGCCACGTCTTCGACTTCGCCGACTCCATGGCCGTCAACGAAGACCCGCTCGACGGCGTCCGCCACGTAGCCCGCTTCACAGTCGCCACGCACCTGCGGGACATGCGCGCGCAGCCCATCACCCAGGTAGCCACCGGCGCCTTCTATCACGCGCCCATCGGCCTCGGCAGCGTGCCGATTCAGGCGATGCTCGACATCCTGCAGGCCGAGGCGCCGGATCCCGACGGCCTGCACCACTACGTCGAGGTCGTCCCGCGGCCCGACTACGACACCGAGCACTGGCTCACCGGCAGCCTGGACTGGCTGCGCACCGAGTGCGCGGCCTACTGGACCTAGCCGCGCCGAGCCCCACCGTCCGGACACAAGTCGTCTTCGTGGACTCCGAATCCTTCGCGTAGCCCTTCAGTCATTCCCGCGCCCTCCGTCATTCCCGCGACGGCGGGAATCCACCCTTCATTGAACCTGGGCGCAGTAGGGACGCGCCCGGTCATCCCCAAGCCCGGCCGGAATTCGCAAAGGTCACCGTCGGCGCGAATCTGGCGAAAGCTGGACCTGTCCTCGTGCAGTCGGGGCCGTTCGCGAACGGCCCCGAGACCTTAGATCACGAATCTCCCTGCGGAGTACCCTTTGTCGACCCGCGTACCTCACGCCAAGTGCCCAAGTGGACTACGACGCGATCATCATCGGCTGCGGCCACAACGGCCTCGTGGCGGCCTTCTACCTTGCGCGGGCAGGGTTGCGGGTGCTGGCGCTGGAGCAGGGCCCCAAGGTCGGCGGCGCGGCCACCACCGACGAGCTTTTCCCCGGCTTCCGCTTCTCCACTTGCGCCCACAGCTTCGTCCTGTTCCATCCGCAAATCCTCGACGACATGCGCCTCGTGGACCTTGGCCTGCGCGTGTTCCGCCGCGATCCCCCGCAGTTCCACCCGTTCGCCGACGGCGAGTATCTGCTCGCCTGGAACGACCCGGAGCTGACGCGGGAATCCATCGCCCGCGTCTCTCGTCACGATGCCGCAGCCTACGACGATTATGACAAGTTCTGGGCGGACGCCGCGGCGCTGTTCGACCCCTACCTCCTGACCCCGCCGCCGACACTCGGCGAGTTTCTTCGCACTGCCGAGGGCGGACCGCACGCTGCCATCGCCCACACGCTCGTCACCGGCACCCGGCGCCAGCTCCTCGACGACTACTTCGAGTCGCCGCGCGTCAAGGCGTCGCTCGGCACCACCTTTGACGCCGGCACCACCGAAAACGCCGGCGGCTTGCTCTACTTCGCCTTCGCCGCCGCTCTCTCATCCCAGCTCGGCCAACGCGGGCTGGTGGGATTCCCCCAAGGCGGCATGGGGGCGGTCACGCGACTCTTGCGACAAGCTGCCGAAGCCGCCGGGGCCGAGGTGCGCACGTCGGCGCCGGTCGCCCGCGTGCATGTGGCCGACGGTAATGCCCGCGGCGTCGTTCTCGCCGACGGCGCCGTCGTGTCCGCCCGGGCCGTCCTCTCCAACGCCGACCCGCAGCGCACGCTCGCCCACCTGGTTTCGCCGGAGCACCTGCCGCAGCCGTTCCTCCGCGCCGTTCGCCGTCTGCGAATAAACGCGGGTTACCTGAAGCTGCACTGCGCCACCACGGGCCTGCCCGACTGGCGCGCGCTGCCCGGCGACGGTCCCCAGCACGGCGCCAACGTGCGCATCTGCGAATCGCTGGACCACATCGACCTGGCCTGGAACCAGGCCCGCGCCGGCCACATGCCCACCGAGCCCATCCTCGGGTTGGTCTGCCCGTCCGTCTACGACCGCAAGGCCGCACCTCCCGGCCATCACACGATCTCGATTTGGGTGGAATACGCCCCCGTCGGCCTTGCACCGAACGCCTGGGAATCCCAGCGGGCTCGAATCACCGACGCGCTAATCGCCCAAGTCGCGCGCTACGCCCCCAACTTCCCCGACCTGGTGGTCGACGCCTACCTCCACGGACCGCCCGAGATCGAGGCCCGCGCCGGCATGACGCGCGGCAACATGCATCACGTCGACATGACCATCGATCAGATGCTTGGGGCGCGTCCGCTGCCGGGCTGCGCCGCCTACCGAACTCCGCTCGACGGGCTCTATCTGTGCGGGTCGGGATGCCATCCCGGAGGCGGAGTCAGCGGCGTGCCCGGCCACAACGCCGCCGAGACCGTGATCCGCGACCTGAACGCGGTTCCGGCGGCACGTCCACCACGCGCTACCATCGGCGCCGCGCGGCCCGCGTAGTCAGACCGCACGAGAGGCAAGGGTCTGTGATGTCCAACGCCACGACATCGTCCGAGCAACTCCTGGGAAGAGCCAAGCGTGTGCTGACCGCGGGAGCGTTGGGGCGGTTCAGCATTCCGGACGAGGTCAGCGTGGTGTTCGAGTCCGGCTCGGGCAGCCGCCTGCGTACGGTCGACGGCGATGAGTACATCGACTACCTCCTCGGCTCCGGCCCCGTCCTTCTCGGCCACGCGCATCCGGACGTGGAAGCGGCCGTGCAGACCCAGCTGAGCCGCGGCACGACTTACTTCTTCCTCAACGTCCCGGCGATCGAGTTGGCCGAAAAGCTGATCGAAGCCGTGCCCTGCGCCGACCAGTTGCGCTACACGAGCACGGGCACCGAGGCCACCCACCTGGCGCTGCGCGGCGCGCGGGCCTATACCGGCAAATCCAAGATCCTCAAGTTCGAAGGCGCCTGGCACGGCATGCACGACTACGCGCTCTGGGGCACGGTGCCCACCGACGCCAGCGACTATCCGCATGCCGAACCCGACTCGGCCGGAATTCCAAGCGTTCTCGGCGACGAGGTGCTCGTGGCCCCGTTCAACGAGCTCGAGATCACGCAGCAGCTCATTGAATCGCACGCCGACGAGTTGGCCGCCGTGATCGTGGAGCCGCTGCAGCGCGTGCTCGAGCCCGAGCCCGGCTTCCTCGAAGCCCTCCGCGAGCTCACCACTCGCCTCGGCATCGTGCTCATCTTCGACGAGATCGTCACTGGATTTCGCATCGCCTGGGGCGGCGCGCAGGAGCGTTACGGCGTGGTGCCCGACCTGGCCACCTATGGCAAGGCCATGGCCGGGGCGTTTCCGCTGGCCGCCATCATGGGTCGCGCCGACGTCATGGACGTCTACGCGCGCCAGTCACGCTCGACCCGCGACGTGGCCTGGGCCAGCGGCACCTTCAGCGGAAACCCGGTCGGCGCCGCCGCCGGCATCGCCGCGCTGGACGTGCTCTCAGGTGACGGGGTCTACGACCGCTTGCAAGCCACCGGGTCCCGGCTGCGCCGGGGCATTGAAGACTTGGGCCGAAAGCACGGCGTTCCCACGCAGGCATTGGGTGAAGATCCTGTCTTCGGCGTGCGGTTCATGGAAAACGCGAACCCCAAGACCTGGATGGACTTGCAGGAGCACGACGGCGACTTTGGCCACCGCTGGAGCGTCGAGTGCATTCGCGGCGGCCTGCTGCTCAATCCCAACGAAAAGTGGTACGTCTCCATCGCCCACGACGACGCCGACCTCGACCGCACCTTCGAGATCGTCGACGGCGCATTCCGACGGGCGCTCGGCTAGCTCGACCGCGGCGCCGGCTATCGTCGAGCCGGCGAAGGACGGTAAGAAACTACCCCAAGCTTGATTATGTTTGCCTCTGAGCCGTACCATGCTGGCGGTTTGCCGGGGGCGACACACGCGGAACCCCTCAATGCGTGTTTTCTTCACGCGACATGTATGCGGCGGGCATCGAGGCCAGTCGCTACGGCTCAGGAGCATCTGATGCGCTGGAAGCTGGGGTTGATCTTGATGATGGCGGCGATCTTCGTCGTCGCCGTCGCCGCATGCGGTGAGGATGCCGAGGAAATGGTGGAAGAGGAGCCGATGGTCAGTCGCCTCGCCACCGTACAGGAGCGCGGACACGTCATCTGCGCCAGCCGCAACGACGTTCCCGGCTACGGCTCGCTGGACGCCAACGGTCGCAACGTCGGCTTTGACATTGACCTGTGTCGCGCCGTTGCCGCCGCCGTGCTCGGTGACGCCGAAGCGATCGAAATCGTGCTGATCACGGCAGCCGAGCGTGGCCCGACGATCCAGTCCGGCGACGTGGACCTGCTGGTCCGCACCGTGACCTGGACCACCTCCCGCGACGCCGGGTGGGGCAACTACATCCACACCACGTTCTACGACGGCCAGGGCTTCATGGTCTCCAAGGACCTTGGGGTCAGCTCCGCCTATGAGTTGGCCGGCGCCTCGGTCTGCGTCACCAGCGGTACGACCACCGAGCTGAACATGGCCGACTTCTTCCGGCAGAACAACCTCGAGTACAACCCGATCGTCTTCGAGGACACCGATGTCGTGCTTGACGCCTACCAGGAAGGCCAGTGCGACGTGTTCACCAACGACCGCTCGCAGCTGGCCGCGCTCCGCAGCGCGCTGCCGAACCCGGGCGACCACGTGATCCTTCCGGAGACCATCTCCGAGGAGCCGCTTGGTCCGGTCGTCCCCCACGGTGACGAGCAGTGGTTCGACCTGGTGAAGACGGTGATCGCCGGGATCATCTACGCCGAGGCCTACGGCGTGAACAGCGGCAACGTCGCGGCGATGGCCGCCGGCGACAACGTCAAAGTGAAGCGCCTGCTGGGCACCGAAGGCAGCTTCGGCCAGGAAACCCTCGGCCTGAGGGAGACCTTCATGCAGGACGTGATCAACAGCGTCGGCAATTACGGCGAGATCTACAACCGCAACCTCGGTCCGGAGGGCATTGACCTCCCGCGCGAGGGCGGACGGAACGCGCTGTGGGCCAACGCCCCGTGCACGGATTGCCCGAAGGGCGGTCAGATCTACGCGCCGCCGTTGCGCTAGATCGATCCCGCGAGAAACGGGATGCAATCCGGGGGGATGCGCGAGCATCCCCCCGGCTGCTTTCCGGCCTCCGAAGCCGTTGGGCCACCGCTAATCGCGCCTTCCTGTAGGCTGCCCTCGTGAACCGGCTGCTCTACGTCCAAGGCGTCCCGTTCTGGCGCAACGTGGTTGTGTTGCGCTGGGCGGTGCAGATCGTCTCCGCGATCCTGGTCATAGCGGTGATCGCGGGGTTCTTCGGCAACGTGTCAAGGGAAATCGCCGCGCGCGACATTCCCTTCGGCTATGGCTTCCTCGACCGCGAAGCCCAGATTCCCATCGGCGAATCGGTCATTGGCTACCATCCGTCCGACAGCTTCGCCTACGGCCTGCTCGTCGCCGCGCTCAACACCGTCAAGGCCTCGGTGCTGGGCGTTATTCTCGCCACCCTGCTGGGCATCCTCGTCGGCGTCGCCCGCCTCTCGCCGAACTGGCTGCTGAACCGGATCGCCCTCGTCTACATCGAGATCTTTCGCAACATCCCGCTGCTGGTTCAGCTGCTCTTCTGGTTCCTGATCGTGCTGAGCTTGCCCACGGTGCGCGAGGGCTACGTCGTCTTCGACGCCTTCTATCTCAGCAATAGCGGCGTCAACCTGCCCTGGCCGGTGCCGCAGGACGGATTCTGGCCCTGGGCGCTGGCAACCGTCGTCGGCATCGCCGTCGCCGTAGTCGTCGCCCGTCGCCTGCATTGGCGCGAGACCGAATCGGGCAAGCCGAGCTATCCCATTCTCACCGGGCTCGCGATAGCCGTCGGCGTCGGCGTGATCGCCCTGCTCATCCTCGGACCAATGACCATCGAAGTTCCCTCCCCCGAAGGCAGGTTTGGACGACTGCAGGGCGGCGCCGAGCTCAGCGGCAGCTTCACGGCGCTGCTCGTCGGACTGGTCATGTATACGTCGTCGTTCATCGCCGAGATCGTCCGCGCCGGAATCCAATCCGTCAGCAAGGGACAAACGGAAGCGGCGCGATCGGTGGGGATGTCGGGCATGCTCACGCTGCGGCACGTGACCTTTCCCCAGTCCCTGCGGGTGATCATCCCGCCGACGATCAGCCAGTATCTGAATCTCACCAAGAACTCGAGCCTGGCGGCTGCCATCGGCTACCCCGACCTGGTGAGCGTGGCGAGCACGATGACGCAGACGGCGCCGGCCATCTCGCTGATTCTGGTCGTCATGCTCACCTATCTCGCCATGAGCTTGACCTATTCGCTGATCGGCAACCTGTATAACCGCGCCATCAGGTTCAAGGGCACATGAGCGCCGTCACCGCGCCGGCCATGGACCGGCCGCCGCCCCCTCCGCCCATGACCGTGGGCACCCTGGGCTGGCTGCGCCAAAACCTTTTCAGCTCGTGGGTCAACAGCCTGGTGACCGTAGTCCTGGCCGTCGTGGTGGGCTGGGCGGTGATCGGCCTCATCAGCTGGGTGATCGTCACCGCCGATTGGTTGGTCATCACCAGCCGGGTGCAGCTCTACCTGGTGGGGCTCTACCCGCAGGTGGACGCCTGGCGGCCCCAGGTCGCCGTGCTCCTGATCAGCGCCCTGCTGGGAGTCTCCTGGCGCTCGTGGGGCGGGACGGCTCGCGGCTTCGCCGTCGGCTTGAGCGCCGTGGCCGTGATCGTCGGCGTGATCCCACACGGCTTGCAGCCGCTCAATCGGATCTTGGTGCTGGCAATCCCGGTGGCCGTCGGCGTGGGCTATTTCCTGGCGGCGGGTTTCTTCGCCGGACGCCCCAGGCGCATCGTCGGGGCCGCGTTTCTGGCCGTGTTTGTCGGCTTGCTGATCATCCGTGGCATCGAAGGTGTGCCCGGCCTCGAGCCCGTCAACACGAACGATGTCGGCGGGCTGCTGCTCAACCTGTTGCTGGCCCTCTTCGGCATCGCCGCATCGATGCCCATCGGCATCGCGCTGGCGCTGGGACGGCAGAGCAATCTGCCGGTCGTCAAATGGGCCTGCGTCGCGTTCATCGAGATCATCCGGGGCGTACCGCTCATCACCCTGCTCTTCATGTCCCGCCACATCCTGCCACTGACGTTCCCCGAAAACATCAAGATCGACACGCTCTACATCACGGGCATCACCATCATGCTGTTCAGCTCGGCCTATATGGCTGAGAACGTGCGCGGCGGCATGGCCGCGGTCGCTCCCGGGCAGACGGAGGCGGCCCGGGCGCTAGGCCTGCGCGGCTGGCAGACCACCTTGCTCATCACGCTGCCGCAGGGTCTGCGAAACATCATTCCGGCGATCGTGGGACAGTTCATCAGCCTGTTCAAAGACACCAGCCTCGTCTTCATCATCGGCATGCTGGACCTCGTCGAGATGGGCCGTGTGACGATTCAGTCAAACCTGGAATTCGTCGACAACGGCAGGGAGGTCTATCTGTTCATAGCCGTCGTGTTCTGGATTTTCTGCTTCTCGATGTCGTATGTCAGCCGGCGCATCGAACGCGCGCTTGGCGTGGGCAAACGCTAAAGCGGCCCGCAGGGGAGATTGACCATGGCCGAAACGAGTCAGACAAACGGGCCGATCGACATGCCGGAAGACAAAGCGGCAATTCTCGAGCTGCCGCTTGAGCAACGCGACGACATCATCGTCTGCGAGGGCGTCCACAAGTGGTTCGGCGACTTCTGCGCCGTCCGCGACGTGAGCATGCGCGTCAAGCGCGGCGAGGTGGTCGTCATCTTCGGACCGTCGGGATCGGGCAAGTCCACCTTCATTCGCATGATCAACCGCCTGGAAGAGCACCAGCAGGGCCGGATCGTGGTCGACGGCATCGAGATGACCAACGACGTGCGCAATCTCGACGCCATCCGCCGCGAAGTCGGCATGGTGTTTCAGCAGTTCAACCTCTTCCCCCACATGACCGCCATCAACAACATCATGCTGGCGCCGCAGCGGGTGCGGCACCTGCCCAGAGAAGAGGCCCAGAAGTCCGCGCAGCAGTTGCTCGAGCGCGTCGGCATCCCCGAGCAGGCGGACAAATACCCGGCCGAGCTATCCGGCGGACAACAACAGCGCGTGGCCATCGCCCGCGCCCTTGCCATGCAGCCGCAGATCATGCTGTTCGACGAGCCCACATCCGCGCTCGACCCGGAAATGATCAAGGAAGTGCTGGACGTGATGCGGGAACTGGCCGCCTCGGGCATGACCATGCTCTGCGTGACCCATGAGATGGGGTTCGCCCGCGAGGTCGCCGACCGCATGGCCTTCTTCGACGAAGGCGCGCTGGTGGAGCTGGGCCCTCCCACCCAGATCTTCAACAACCCGCAGGAAGAACGCACCCAACTCTTCCTCGACCAGATCCTGTAGCAGAACTCTAGTCGGGTCCCCTCCCTCAGCGACGAGACCCTTGCGCAATCCCTTCAATGGAGATTGGAGTGCCGGTTCGGTCCCCTCTCCCTTGAAGGGAGAGGGTTAGGGAGAGGGTCATCCGAGGCTTGGCCGTGGGATGTCGACCGCCCATGAGACGTCCCCGTGCGAAGGCCCATTCCGCAACCCCTCCGTCATTCCCGCGAAGGCGGGAATCCACCGCCGATGAACCTCTTCGCTCACGAGTAGGGGCGGGCTTGAAACCCGCCCTTTCCGCTTTGCTCAACGGTCATCTGCGAGGGGAGGATGAGGACGGGGGGCGGCAACTAGGATTTAGGGTAGGGCGTTCGGTCGCGGCGTCGCGGTTTGCCGCAGGCCTCGCCCATCACGCGGAGTTGTTCAGACCCTCACTGAGCGACCCCGTCCAGCTACGCCCCCCCGCCCGGCATCTCGCGCACCCGCGTGGCGCCCGCGGCGCGCAGCGTGAGGACGTTTGCGGCGTCGATCGACTCGTTTTCCGGCAACGGTGTCTCGGCCTTCTGTTCACCCAAGCGCGCCACGCTGACGAGGCCTCGCATCCTCTCCGTTTCCGCCAGCGCCTCGAGGTCGCCGCCGTAGAAGTCAAACCACGGCAGCCCCGCATCCGAGTAGTCCCGCGCGGTCGGTGGCTCGGTCGGCGGCCGCTCGCCGGTGAGCGCCAGCCACTGCATGGAGTTGGCGATCGTGACGAAACAACGGCTCGCGTAACGCTGATCCCAGGCGTCGAGGCCGTATTCGTCCTCGTAGATCTCCTGCCGCATCCGGCCGCCGGGCGCCAGGCCCATGTCTGGGGGCGCCGAGTCCATCACCACTCCGTACGCTGGCCCGGACTCGGCCGACTGCTCGTCGATCAGCGCCTCATAGCGCTCCGCCTTCATGGGATAGGCGATGATCTGCAAGCCGCCGTGCTCGGCCGCGCCGGTCAGCTGCTCCTCGACCGAATAGCCCTCGCCCAATGGCATGGCGACGAACTGACGCACGATGCCCTTGGCCACGCAGAAACCGTCCAGCCACGGCTGCTCCGGCAGCACCAGGTAGTCCTGCGGGTCCGTGTTGAGATGGTTCGTCCATGCGTCGCCTGTCAGCGCGCAGGCCTTGCCCGCCGCGATCTTCACGGCGAACGGGTAGCTCTCCGCGCCGAAGCTAATCCACATGGCCTCGGCCTGGTGCATGGGCATCAGCACGCCGCCGCGCCGCAGCCAGTCTCGGGGCGCCTGCCGGGCGTAGTCGTCCAGATGCCGCAGGGGAAAACCGCCCAGCCCCGGCGGCAGCGGATAGTCCAGCCCGTCGTCGGGAATGCGCAGCGTCCGCTGGAAGTCGATCGAGCAGCGCGCCGCCTCGTGAACCTCGGGGAAGCGAAATACCAGTGAGTCATGTTCGAGCGTGATCATCTAAGCCTGGCTCCTTACCAGTCACCGTCGCGCACCTCGCGCACGATGTGAAGGATGGCGTGGTCGGGCGCATCCTTGAGTTGTCGAATCAGTTCCGCGAATAGGGCGGGGCGTTTGCAAATGATGTCCTGCAGGTCGCGCGACACCTTGCCCGCCATCGCCAGGAATACGTCCGGGTCCTGGCCCAATTCCCTGGCCAAACGCACCGTCGTGGCCTCCGACGGCGGCGCCACCTGCCCCCGCTCGACTTTGCTCAAGTAGCTGGGCTCAACCCCGATCCGCCGTGCCACCTGCCGCAACGAATAGCGCCGATCGGTCTCCCGGAGACGCTGCCTGGTGGCCGTGGCCGCCTCGCCAAAACGTGTCATAGTTCGTACACAGTACACACCAATCTGGAGATGTCAAGTGCTGAGTCATAGTTCCCTCCGTCATTCCGGCGGAAGCCGGAATCCAGTCCGGCCAAAACGGAAGGCGCGGCACGATTTGGGCAGGGGCGGGTCTCAGACCCGCCCGTTCGCGCTCCTGCAAGCGTCTCCAACGGCAGGAATCCAGCCGCTCGGCTAGGGCCGCAGCCTCGCGTTGAGGTCACCCTCGAAGACCTCATACGCCACCTCGCCCGCCTCCGAGATCTCCACCCGCAGCAGCGGGATGAATCCCACATGCTCGTGCGCCACGTAGCCGCCGCGATCCACGGCGCGAATCAGCCGCATCACGAGCATCCAGCGCCCAGGGCTCAGCGGATCGCCGTCCCCCACGGCGCCGATGGGCCCGTCGCCGAACGTCAAGCTGCCTGTGCGCGGATCGAAGCTGTAGAAGGCCTCGATGGCGCCGGGCTGCGACGAAATCTGGCCCGGAGACCACCGCTCGGCTGAAGGCCGACCAAACCCCGGATAGACGGGGATTCCGCCTTCCGTCGTCTCCACCACGATCCAATCCTGTCCCGTCCAGCGGTCCGGCTCCCAGTTGTTCAGCGCGAGCGAAAAGCTGATCCGTCCGTTCGCCGCGACCACTTCGGACACCCGCGCGCTGACGGAACGCCAATCCCCGGACGAAAACGGCATAAGTGGCGCGATCGCTCCATCCGGCGAGTAGACCGCCACGCCGTCGTTCCACCAGATCGGCTGCCGACCCGCCGGCGGGTACATGGACGGCGTGAACCAATGCGGCACAACGACGACATCCGGAATGTGCTCACCAAGCGGTTCGATCCCGAAATCCGTTCGCAGGTGCATGCGGCCTGGGAACACCTCACCCACGAGCCGCGCATGCGCGAGCGTTGAGGCGGCGCGCAGGGCGAACGTGGATTGGATCGCCGGGTCCACGTACACGACGGCGGATGTCCGCACGGACCGCCGCAGCGCCTCGTACGACGCCGGCGCCGGCGCTGCTTCGAGCTCGAAGAACGCCGGTCGCACGCGATAGATGGCGTCGCCTCCGTCCCGAACCAGAAGCTCGAATAGCCCCGGATCATGCAGCCAGCGCCTGGAGCGTTCCGGCAAGCCCTCGACCCAGGCATCCGTGGCGTGCACGTACGCGACGCCCAAGCGCTTCAAGGCGGCAGGTTCGAGATAGCGCCTGGCGTCCTGGTACTCGGGCCCGACTTCATAGAGGAGGTGTGCCGCCTGGATGAATCCCGACACGTTGGGACGCCCGGTGGCGGTGGACATGGCCGTCGGATGAGGGGACAGGATGCGCGCGTCGATGTCCGTGTGTTCCCGGATGTAGTCGGCAAGCCGCGCGGACCGCAAGCGCGGATACACCTCGCGGTGCCACGCACCCGTCGCCTCCGCCTCTCGCGCTTCGACGCCGGCGTTCGCCACCACCACGCCTTGGCTGAGCCCCGGACCGATGGCCCGCAGCGGTGACACCACGGTCGGCCAGGTCACCAGACCCACGATCACGGCGCCCGCGGCCCAGCGCCAGCGGGGCCGCAGCCCACGAAGTCGCAGGCTCCCGGCCAGCAGCGCCGCCAGCAGCGCGAAGTTCCGCGCGTGCCCGTCCAGCCTGGTCACGTCCTGCTGCCCGATCTCGTACCGCAGCGTGAGCCCGGCAAGGACGAACACGCTGGCAGCGGCGACCATCGCCAGACTCAACCGATCACGCCATGCCAGGAGAGCGGCGCCGACGGCCAGTACCAGCGGCCCCAGGGCCAGCAATCCCAATCCGCCCGACAGCGTGGTGAAGGTCGCCAGCGGCTGCCGGGCGCTCGAGTCCTCGATCCAGCCAAGCGACAGGGCGCCCGCGTCCTCCCCGAACAGGACCGCCGTGAGGATGCCGCCGCCCACGGCCAGGAGCAGCGCGGCGAGCACCGGACCCGCGGCGGCGCGCAGGATGCCGTCGGCGATGGGGCGTTCGCGCCGAGATTGCCAGAGCGCGACCGCCTCGAGCAGCCCCCAAAGCGCCAGCACGACAGGAGCCACGGCTTCGTCCACCAGCCCCAGGAATCCGATCAGCGCCGCCAATGCGACTCGACCCGGCCAGTGCCGCCCCCCGCCGTGCGTGGCTCGCTCCAGCGCCACCAGCGCCAGGGCGTAAGCCAGCGGAAACGTCGGCTTCCAAACGTTTGGCGGCACGGACTCACTCGCCCCAAGCCCATCCACGTAGACCGTCCCCAGTGCTGCCCGCAGGCCGGCTTCCGGTATCCCGGCAGGCACCGGGACCTGGAGCACACCCGGCGTGGCGAACAGCAACGTCTGCGCGCCGGCCGTCAGCAGCAGCGGCCCAAGCGTCGCGACCGCCGGCCACGAACCGCGTCGAAGCAGCAGCGTCCCCACGAACAGCGCGAAGCTCGTCCAGACAAACGCGCCCAACAGCTCCGTCACGAACGCCGGATCCGGCCCAACCGGCGGCGTGAGCAGCGCGATCAGCAGATCGACCCCGTAGTGATAGGGCACGGCCATGCCGGGATTCCACGGCAGTTCCGGCGGGTGCGGCCCACCGGCGCGCATTGCCGCGATAAATCCATGATGGATGTAGGGATCGGGATTCGGCATGAGCTGTCGCCCGGCCAATGCGACCCAGAGCAACGCCAAGACCGCCACCGCGAACCCCGCCGCGACACGTGGCCGCACCCCGAGGCGTTCACGCCGGCGCCAGACGATTCCCGCGCCGAGCGCCAGCACGACCATCCATCCCACCAGCGCCCCGGCAAGTCCGGGCGCCAGGTAGACGACGAAGTTGGTGACCAGCCCCCAAAGGGCAAGGCCGACCACCAGCCCCTGCGCCAGCGCCAGCAAGTCGTCGGTCTGCCCCAGCGCCACCCGCACCACCGCAAAGCCAACGGCGGCCAGCACGACAAGCTCTGCCGCCAGCAGCAGCAAGCCTGGAACTACCGCGGGGTCAACGATCATGTCGATCGGGTGGGCGACTCGGCATCGTGGAGCCCAGGGTGGGACTCGAACCCACGACCTGCGGTTTACAAAACCGCCGCTCTGCCGATTGAGCTACCTGGGCACACCGCAGATTTCCGGGGCTGCGAACCCGAAAGGCGCGGTCAATCTCGCCAGCAATCAGCATAGACGAGCAACCCTCGATGTCGGTCGAAGCCCACCCACCGGCCGTGGGCCACGCTCAGTCCGTCATTCCCGCGAAGGCGGGAATCCACCCTTCACTGAACCTTGAGGCTGGCGGGACTCTTCCGACCATCCCTCGTCGATCGGCCGTTGCAAGGGTCTTCGTAGGCGGGAATCCATCCGTCCAGGTCAGCCAGCGCATCGGTGATGCCTTCCGGTGCTGCCTCTCCATGCCGCGCTCAGACATCAATATCGCCCACTATCCGCACTACGCCCCCCACCGCGCGTTAGCCGAAGTCACGACCAGATCGAACGCATCGGCCAGACATCCACTGAGCGCACGACGGCGTCCCTTGCCGCAATGAGCGCCACGCCGGAGCTGTCCACACGCGAAGGGTAGATCCGCTGGGTGAGGCACTGGCGTCCGTTGGCAAACACCTCAACGATTGATCGATCGATGAAGATCTGCAACTGGAGCGCCTCGTCCGTGTCCAAATCTAGCGGCGCGTGTTGCACGGCGCGCCCAACGACATCCGGGCCGGCGCTCGAAGCCGTCGGATCGAGGGAAATCCGGCCGTCGGCCCGCGAGTAGACGATTCGCGTCTCCTCCGCCCCGTCCGGCGAACGGCCCACCGCGACGCCAATCTCGCCCGCGGTCTCGCGCTCGAAGGCCACCGCCACCTCGGCGCACGAGGCATCCACGCCGTCCAACGGCGCCGGCGCTCCCGCCCGCACGTGCAAACCGTCGAACCGCTGGTGATTGCCCCGCAGCACCCCTAGCTCAGGCGCCGGCTCGATTCGCAGCAGATCGTCGTTGCCTAGCGACAGCACCCGCGGCAGACACATCGCGCCCGACCAACCCGAAGCACGTTGGGCGGCTTCCGTGCGTCCCTCGGTCACCCAGCCAAACATGATGCGCCGGTCGGCCTCGTCGCGAAGCGAAAGCCCGGCGCACAGCGTCCCGCTCTCCAGCGAAAACCCGGCGAAGTTCATGCGGCCATGCCGCCGCGGCACGAATCGCTCGCCCGCCATCTCGCCCACGTAGTACTGCACGCCGCGCTCGTGGCTGGCGAACAGCAACACGTGCGCCTCGCCTAATCTGAACAGGTCCGGCACCGCGCAATCGCTCTCGCCTCGGGGCTCATAGAGCAAGCCGCGGTACTCCCAACGCACGAAATCCGGCGAGCGGAACAGGAACGCCGTGTCGCCGGCGCCCTCGATCTTGCCGCCGCACACGAGATACCACCGGTCGCCGTCCCGCCAGGCGCACGGGTCCCAGGCGCGCCACTCGGCCTGCGGATCGGTCGGATGCGGAATCAGCGGATTTGACGGATGCAGAGCCCAGGTGCGCAGGTCTGCATCGACGCTCGTGGCGACGCAAATCCCGTCGGGATTGCCGTAGTACACCAGCGCCGGCGCCCCGTCGAGTTCAATGGCGCCACCGCTGTAGCAACCGCGCCGGTCGGGTCCGCCGGGCTCGGGCGCCAGCGCAATGGGCAAGTCCCGCCAATGGACCAGGTCATCGCTGACGGCGTGACCCCAGTGCATCCGCCGCGGATTGTCGTAGGCCTCGTCGGGGTTGTGCTGGTAGAAGAGGTGATAGACGCCATTCCAATGGATCGTCCCATTCGGATCGCCCAGAAAGTTCGCCGGCGCCGTGAAGTGATACGCGGGACGGTAGCGGTCGTCCCCCAGGCGCCGGCAATCGTCCTCGGCGCTCACGGTTGGGGCCTCGCTCACGCGCGAATACCTAGCTGGACGCAGCCGCCCCACCCCAGCCCGCAACCAGCGGAAACGCGCTGTCGGGCAGTCCGTCGCCGGGATCCAGCCCCAGGCCGTCAATCACCGGGTGCGGCAGGTGGGGGTCGTAGACCGCCGCCGCGTCCACCATCGCCACGCGATGGGCCACGCGCCACTCGTCGGTGAGATTCGGACCGGCCATGTGAAACGTGTAGCCGTTGTGAAACGTGCAATCGCCCGCCTGGAGCGGAATCGTGATGCGCGGCAACCAGGCCACCTCACCCACGTTCTGCAATGAACCCTTGGCGATGTCCGGCCGGTGGCCGTGCGCCACCTCCTTGGGCAGGTCCTTCCAGTGCTGGCTGCCCATGGCAAAGCTCATGCAGCCCATCTCGACCGACGTATCCTGCAGCGCGATCCAGGCCGTCAGCGCCCCCGGCGCGTTGCCCAGCGCCCACAGCGGCATGTCCTGGTGCGGCCGGGTCGGCCCGTCGTTGTGCGGCGGCTTGGCGATGATGTCGTCGTGCCACAGGCGCAGCGGCATCCCCGCCAGCCGCTCGGCGGCCGCTCCGAGCCGGGGAAGCATCGTCAGCGCGCGCATGGTCTCGTTCCACTTCCACAGCTGCACCCGTTGCTGATTCGCGCCGTCGATATCCAACTCGCCCGTCGGCCCCGCCAGCAGCAGCTGCATCCCCTCCTCGCGGTAGGCCGCCGCCTCCTCGCGGCTGATCAGCCCCGGCAGCTTGACCGCCCCGTGGACGCGGTAGAAGTCCACCATCGCCTGCGTCACGACACCCGCTGCCATCGCGCCTCTCCCTCACCGGCCTAGCCTGCCTGGCAGCGTCGCACACTCACGCGTCGGGAATGAACCATTGGAACGCCCGGTAGGGCTTGGTGAAGTTCGCCCCAGCGCCGAACCACAGGTCCTCATCGGGCACATTCTTGACCCGGTTGTTCACGATCACCGGATGCGGGGGCATGCCAACGGTGCCGATCACCGTCAGGTTTTCCGCCTGCCACCCGAAGTATTCGATCCCCCACCGGTCGTATTCGGGAGTGCCCGGAGCTGAGAGCTGCCACTGCCGCTTGGCCTCGCGGTTCTCAATGATCTCGGGCGGTGGCATGGGACCCGCGTCGCCTTCCCAGGCGAAGTACCGTGTCCATGCTCCCGCCCAGACTGCCCGCTTGCCGATATAGCCCCACACCCAGGGAACCCACCGGGTGAAGTAGCCGGACGCCTCGGTGTGCTCGATGCCGATCATGATCTCCGTGAGCAGATCTAGGCGCTCCTCGTATTCCGGTCGCTCCATCTCGATCCACCGTGCGTCCAGCCCGATGTCGCGCCAGTAGCCCGCGACAAGCTCGGCGATCAGGTCCTTCGGCCCCTCCCGATCGCCAATCTCCATGACCAGCGTGAGTCGCTCGCCATCGGGCCGCAGCCGCCAGCCTTGGGCGTCGCGCTGGTCGAGGCCGAGGCCGTCGAGCAGCCCGTTGGCCCTCTGGGGATCGTATTCCGTATGAATCGTTCCCCAGTGCGGCTGGAAGAAGCTATAGGTCGGCAGGATCGTGCCCTGAAACGGCACGGCGAGCCCGAAGTAGACCTCGTCATTGATCGCGTTGCGATCGAGGGCGATGGATAGTGCGATGCGGAAGTCGAGCTCGCGAAAGATCTCGGCCACGGCCTCGTCCTTGTAGGTCCAGTTGGGCTGGATGCCAAACGCCGAGCTGCGCAGCGTGCGCGAGAGGTGCAGCGTGTAGTCGCCGGAGTCCTGGTAGTCGAAGTAGATCGGGAGGTTGTAGAAGTTGAGCTCGAACTGCCCGAAGTCCAGCTCCCCCCGGGTAAGACGGATCTGGTAGACCTCTCGGTCCGACAGCAACTCGAAGTTCAGGCCCTCCACGTAGGGCAGCTGGTTCCCGGCGGTGTCGACGATGTGAAAGTACGGGTTGCGGTCGAGCAATGCCCGGTCCGCCGAGTGGGCGGTCAGCGTCCACGGCTCCAGCACCGGTCGATCCACCGCATGCCGGGTAAACCAGGTCTGGTGCGCCCCCCAGCGCATTTTGGCCCTGTAGAGCTCCGTCCAATTGTCGAATCCCTCCCGCCTCGCCAACCTCTCGGCGTCGGGGTTGAAGTCCACGTGGAACTGCTCGATGTAGTGCGACGCGATGTAGAACCCGCGCTCACTCCCGCCGCGGCCCAGGCGGTCCAGCAGGATCGGCGCCGGCTCGGGGTAGAAGATCTCTACGGTCTGCTCGTCATGCGCGCGAATGCCTGGCGGATTCCAGTTGATGTGGGGGAGAGGACCGCGCGGCGAGAGCTCTTCGTTCAACATGTAGTTCTCGTAGTGCCAAACAAAGTTTTCCGACGTGAACGGCGCCCCGTCCGACCATTTGTGGCCCTTGCGCAGCTCCAGGATTACTCCGCGCTTGTCGGGCGTGAGCTCGAAGTTCTGGACCAGGTCCCGCACCAGTTCGGTCGAGTGCATGTCGTAGGCGAGGGTGTCCGACCGGTTCGCGTTGCCAATGTCGACTGAAATGTTGACGCTGCCGAAGTTCAGGCGGCCGCCGTAGGTCCCGATCCGATCCCAGGGCTGCCACACGAGCGGCACCTCCGGCAGCCGCTCGCCAACCGGCGGCAGCTCGCCAGCCGCCACACGGGCCGCCAGCGACGGCGCCTCCTGGAAGCTCGGCGGCATGTATCCGACCGCTTCCATGTTGCGGTCGAGGCCTCGCGGCAATTGAGCCACCGGCGTTGGCGTTGGTGTCGCGGTCGGAGTGGCTGTCGGGGTCGGAGATGCCGTGGGCGTTGGAGCCGGCGTCGGGGTCGGGGTCGGGGTCGCAGTGGCAGCCGGCGCCGGCGTCGGAGTTGCCGTGGGTGACGGAGTCGGCGTTGGAGGGGGCGTCGGAGTGGCCGTCGGCGCCGGCGTCGGAGTCGCCGGGGGTGACGGCGTCGGCGTTGGAGGGGGAATCGGAGTGGCAGTCGGCGCCGGTGTCGGAGTTGGGGTGGCTGCCGGAGTGGCAGTCGGGGTGGCCGTTGGAGCCTCCGCGACCCTCGGCGTCGGAGCGACAGTGGGCGTTAGCGCTGGCGTCGGAACGGCGGGCGGGGCTTCGACTTCACCGCACGCAGCCACAACCGCTCCCAGAGCGCCGGCGGCGCCGAGCGCGCCAGTCGCGACCAGAACCGTGCGGCGAGACATGGGCCGCCCCCCAATGCGGCGCGGCCGAGCTCGTTCACTCACCAGAGATCTCCCCGTCTACTCCAGCCGCGAGTCGCCAGAACGCTAGCCCGGCTTGCGGGCATGGATCAAATACATCGGCGTGAAGATGCCCAGCCGGCCCGCTTCGACCATGGCCGTCGCGCAGAGATTCAGCGTCGCCGCGACGCGAGTCGTGCCCTTCGGCGCGATGCGCAGCGCCTCGAGCGCTCTCACGGAATTGTGAGTGACCCAGCGACCGATCCTCGAGCTGCGAAAGGCGGCCAGCGAAATCCCCGAACCCACCAGCGGTTCGTACCAGGGAATCGACGGACCGGTCTGCTGCGCCAGGTCCCGCGTCTCCAACACCTCGAATCCCACCGACCGAAGCGCGCGATCAACGGTTCCCACGTCGTCGATGACGGGCAGTCCGCCCCCCAGCTGCATGTCGTGCATGATCCGCCGCTGGAGCGGGTCTTGGGCGTCGAATCGATCGGTCATGCAGTACTCATACGCGCCGAAGCATGCTCCGGGCTTGAGCAGGCGAAACACCTCGCGATAGATACTGACCTTGTCCGGGGCGCAGCACGTGGCCTCGATGGAGTAGGCCGCGTCGAACGACTCGTCCGGGGCATCCACGTTCAGAAAGTCGCCGTGCAGGAACTCGGCCAGGTGCGCCAGCCCTGCTTCGTCCACGAGCCTTCGGGCGCGCTCGAGTTGATAGCCATTGCTGTTGACGCCCACGATCTTCGCGCCGGTAGACCGAGCAATCTCGATCAGCGGACCGCCGACGCCGCACCCGAAATCGGCGACGACCATCCCGGGTTTGAGCCCGAGCCTTTGCGCCAGATTGCGCTCGTGGCGCGCCAGCGATGCCTTGAAACTCTCACCGGGCGCCCGCGGAGCAAAGTGAAACGACCGGCCCCAGCCAAACTCAAAGAAATCCGTTACCAGGTCGTAGTAGAGATTGTTGACCGTCGTGTAGTCGTCTTTCGGCGATCCATCGCGCTGGTCAAGCTCGAATCGGCGCTCGTATTCGCCCACCGTCGAAGCGACGCCCGAAGCGCGTTGGTTGTCCTTGAGCGACTTGGAAAGCTTGACCGCCATCGAAAAGTCCCGGCCCGGCCATTGCCGGATTCGAGCCGAATCACCGTAAGAGTGGACCCGCGCAGCGTCAACCGCTTGTCGTCATTCAGCACTCACGCAGTCAGCGAGCGAGTCAGCGGCTGTCGAATGTCTCCCGGACGCCTTCTCGACCATTGCTTCTCCTCACGTCGTGATCCGCACGCCTCACCCTGGAGGAGACCGTTGCGCAATCCTCCGTCATTCCGGCGGAGGCCGGAATCCAGGGCGGTCGAATCCGGAGGCGCGCCGGATGCTCGGGGCCGGGCGGGTCTGAGTCCCGCCCCTACGGGAACCTGCAAACGTCGCCGGAGGCGGGAATCCACCGCAGACTGCACCTGATCGTTCGCACATAGGTGCGGTTCGCGAATCGCCCTTGCCTCACTGTTCAATGGTCTCCGCAAACAGCAGCCCATTCCCGCAGGTCAAGCGACGAATGGGGATCCCGCGACGAGTCGCCCGGCGATCCCAACTGGCCGACGCCAGTGAATCTACCGGTGCGCCGGCGGCGTGCAGGACGCAGTCGCCAGGCTTGACCCGGCCGTGTGGTTCCATGGCGGGTGCGCCGCTGGCCGCACTCGTGCAATGGTGACGCCATGCCCTCGATGACCGGGTCCCGCTTCATCGCCGAGACGCTGTATGGGTACGGCGGCGCCGCCAACCTGGCAACGGATTGTAGGATGAATCTCTGAGCCGTAAGCCGCCTGATCGCCTAGCTCAAGCGGAGGTTACTACAGTGGATGACGCGGCAGAATGCCCACTTGCCCAAACTGATGACAAGTTTGACGAGGCTCACTATTTTGTTTCTAGGATGATGGATGAGTACCACGATCCCATGCCATTTAGATACAATCTCAATGCCTTTCTCCAAGCGTTGAGAAATGTGACTTTCGTGCTTCAGAAAGAATTTGCACATCGTGATGGATTCAGCTCCTGGTATCAAAAGAAGCAAGAGGCTATGAGGAATGATTCATTACTTAGAAATTTTTTAGAAGGACGGAATGTCGTTGTTAAGCAGGGAAGCCTCGAACTAAACAGCAATGCCACAGTCGGTGTCTTTAGGTCTAGGACTATCAAATTAGGAATTGGCGGAGATGTCCCAGCATCTTTGTCGTCAGATTATATTATCCAGCAAATGGCACTGAAGAGTGGCTTGATTCCCCCAGAGCACTTTGCAATAGACGAGCAATATGGCGTACGTAGGGAGTGGTACGCGCCAGAGCTTGGGCAAGGCAATGTCCTCACCCTCTGCGACCTTGCTTGGGTCAAGATTGGACGAGTCCTATCGGAGGCGCACGAAATCGCTGGGTGGCATTCCATGCCACCAGTCGAGCATGGGCACAAAGCGGAGAAATGTGACGTCCTCTTGGAAATGGACATTGATCCGATCCTCCCCGAAAAGTGGGGGTGGTACGACTAGGCGGCATTCGCGGCGACGCCGCCCACGGGCTCTCAAAGTCTGCCTGCATAGAGACTGGTGTATCGCAGTCGCCGGCCTTGAGCCGCACGTGTGCTTCCATAGCGGGTGCGCCGCTGGGCGCACTCGTGCAATGGTGACGCCATGCCCTCGATGACCGGGTCCCGCTTCATCGCCGAGACGCTGCACGGCTATGGCGTAACCGCCGTCTACTTCGTCCCCGGCATCCTGCAGCAGACTCTCGTGGACCTGGAGCCGCTGGGCATCCGGCGGGTCATGTGCCACACCGAGAAGGCCGCCGCCTACATGGCCGACGGCTACGCCCGCGCCGCGCGCCGGCCGGGCGTGGCCTTTGCCCAGTCCGTCGGCGCCGCCAATCTGGCGGCGGGACTGCAAGACGCCTTTCTGGCCCGCTCGCCCGTGATCGCCCTTACGGGTCGCTGGATGCCGGAGTACCGCTACCGGCACGCCTACCAGGAGATCGACCACTGGCCGCTCTTCCAGCCCGTCACCAAGTTCAGCGCCTTAGTGGACGGCGCCGCGCAGCTGCCGCTGCTGCTGCGCCAGGCCTTCCGCGAGGCCGTCTCCGGCTCGCCCGCGCCCGTCCATCTGGACCTCCTCGGCATCGCCGCCGAGCTGATCGAAGAGGAAGAGGTAGACGCCGAGGTGATCGTCGATTCGTCGTTCACCGGCTGCCCCGCTTTCCGGCCCGCGCCCGACGAAGACAAGATCCGCGCCGCGGCAGAGTTGCTCGAGCAGGCCCAACGCCCGGTCGTGCTGGCCGGCGGCGGCGTCACTGCCTCGCAGGCCGGGCCCGAGGTCACCGCGCTGGCCGAGCGGCTCTCCGTGCCGGTCGTCACCTCGCTCAACGGCAAGGGCGCCATTCCCGAGGACCATCCGCTGTCGGTTGGCGTGCTTGGCACCTACTCGCGCGCGTGCGCCAACCAGGTCGCCTACGAGGCCGACCTGGTGCTCATCGTCGGCAGCCAGACCGGCGGCCAGGCCACGCACTTCTGGCGCGTCCCCAAGCCGGTCGTCCAGACGATCCAGATCAACGTCGACCCCGCCGAGCTTGGCCGCAACTACCCCAGCCAGGTCGACATCCTGGCCGACGCCAAGCTCGCGCTGCAGCGCCTCATCGACGTCATCGAGCCCGGCCCGGCGGAAACTGGCTGGTCCCGGCGCGCGCAACAACTCGTGTCCGAGTGGCGCGCTGAATTCCAGCCCCACCGCGACTCCGACGCCTCACCCATCCGGCCTGAGCGCCTCTGCCGCGAGGTCCAGGACTTCCTCCCCAACGACGCGGTGCTCGTCTCGGATACCGGACACGCCGGCATCTGGACCGGCACCATGATCGACATCAAGCACCGCACCCAGGGCTACCTGCGCTGCGCCGGATCGCTCGGCTGGGCGCTCCCCGCGGCCATGGGCGCCAAGTGCGCCGTGCCCGACCGCCCCGTCATCTGCTTCACCGGCGACGGCGGCGTCTGGTACCACCTCGCCGAGCTCGAGACCGCCGTCCGCTGCGGGATCAACACCGTCACCGTCATCAACAACAACCGCTCCCTCAACCAGGGCAAAGCCGCGATCGAAAACCTCTACGCCGGACGCAAAGGCAACCCCAACGAGCTCTGGGTGTTCGAAGACGTCGACTTCACCAAGATCGCCGAGGCCATGGGCTGCTTCGCCATCCGCGTCACTCGCGCCAAGGACCTGCCCGACGCCCTAGCCGCCGCCCTCGAGTCCAACCGCCCCGCCGTAGTCGACGTAGCCACCGACATCAACGCCGCCGCGCCGTTGCCGTTCGTCCCGGATCAGTGACGCAAGTGGCCCTGATCGGACCTCGATCACTTCCAATCGCCACTCGCACCACACGCGCATGCATCCCGCTGTTCTAAAACCAGAAGTCCCGACACACTAGCTAATCAATTTCACCGATTAGCCGCATCACTCTGGTTACACAGACGATTTACCCAACGATTCGCCATCACAGCCGCGCACCCGACCCGTTGGCAGCCATTGGCCGTCTACAGCACCGACCACTGCTCACTCATCCTTTTCGCACAATTCACCATCGAGAAATTGCGGGAGCATGGTTGCACAGTCCCCCGAAATCTTAAGAATTCGATCTCGACCGCGAAATCCGGGAATCTGAGTCTCAAATCTCCTGCGCACCTTTTCGATCACACCCGAATCAGGATCAATGATCAACATTCGCGTATCATTAGACTCCTGCATAGCCTTACTGACCATTCTCGAAATATAAAGATCCGCCTCCGAAAACGAAAATCCTACAACAACAATGAGGGACTTTCCGGCGAATGCTCGAGTGGCATTCCCAATGAGCGGGTGGAGCGGAGGAGCGGAATCAAATTTCATCGCGTGTGGCGGAACCAACAAACCTCGCTTCTGACCACCGCACACATTGCACACACTGATGATTGGATATTCACCACTACGGTCCCGATACGCTTGTATCGTAGACTCGATTTCAATGAGTCGTACATCTTGACAAGTCTCGCAATAAAACCAATTCAGACTCCCGTGAAGTTTGATCAGGGGCGCACCCGCCTCATCAGCATGAACCAACACCTGCGGGTTGGCGAACTCGATTGTATAGGAGAATGGCACATTCCCATTTAACAGTGCCCTGTCTATGCAGCAATCATAGTTCGTCGTAACAACCGGGGTTCCGGCATGGCTATCGATAAATTTGACTATGGCGTGATGACCACCGTTAGGATCGGCCGGAAGCATGAGATTGGAAAGCAGACCAAATAGCATCTGAAGTGTGTCCTGAAGGTGCGCCACAGACGACGTGTCCGTTCTCGCGCGCTCAAGACCACTGCTTCTTCGCTCTCTCTCAGCATCTACCCGCCGAAATAGCTGAAAGCGCACTAAGTTGAGTACCCCGGGGTTTCTACTGCAGAATTCGGAGATTTGAACTGCGGTAAGCAAGTCTTCAATGTTGTCAATTCTCTGGTCTTCACAGAACTTCGCGAGGCGGGTCATGGGCTCCCGTTCAAGGCGGCGCGCACGACTCAATAATTCTGGCAAGAGCTCCGTCACCGTGGGAATGTTCGAAGGGTGAGGTTTCGACGCACCAGCCCCGAGAAGAAATGCGATCTTCTCCTGCATCGGATCAATCTGTCTAATCAGCGGATCGACTGGCTTGAGGTTGTCAAAGACATCGACAATATTTCCCGGATATTGCCGACTTCTATAGCGCTGTAAATGCTCGACATAGTCTCTATTTGCGCTAAATGCTTCCAGCCATTTGGGATGGAGATCTTCGTGGCCTTCAACGATGTCATCGTCGGTGATGAGCTCGTCCAACATCCTTGCTATCTCTGGTCCGGAGACCCCTCCTTCCAACCTAATGAGCATCGAATGTTGCATAGGTGAGATATTCTGAGTGCCTACGGATATTGACACGTAAGTTGCCTCCTATATTGCAACGTGCATCTACTCGCTCGAATCGGGGCGAACCACATCGAAGATTAGCACTCGCTCCGTTCGTGGCCTAGGCCGTCGAACCATGCCATCGGGAGGCGCTTGCCCGAGTTGCTAAAGGATTGCACGACAGGCAGGTCGCGATAGTTGATTCTGACTGTCCAGCCGGGGTGAAGATGGCGAGCGACATCGACATCGCCGTCCTTCCGCCGCACGTCCCAGAACAGCAATGCTGAGGATCGACCAAATTCATCGGCGGCACCCCCGGCGGGATTCGAACCCACGACCGTCGGCTTAGAAGAACCGCGGGAAAAACTGCCGCGTTTGAGCGACGCCAAACCTGTTACGGCATCGAGGCCGATTTACAGGCCGTTGCCCCTTTCTTGGAGCAATGGCATGGGAATTCTACGTTATTTCGCCGGTAATTCCGCCTGTGCCAGTGCCAAGAACTCGCGGGTCACGGCCTCTACCGCGGGTCGTCGATAGGCGGCCCACAAGTGCTGGCGGCTACGCAGGCCCAGACGTGCTGCAATGGCGACCATCGGCTGCCCCTCGCAATAGAGATCCAGTGCCAGGATCTGTCGTGGCGTCAGCACCGCTGCGGCTCGCTCGGTGGCCTGCTGGAGTAGCGCTCGCGCCGCATGAACATCAGCAAAGGCGCTTCGTCGAAAGCGCTGGCGTGCCAGGCGTCTCACACCAGGAAGGCCAATCAGGGCCGAATCGAGTAGGCGATAGCCGTCCTCGTGGTGGCGTAAGGCGTCGTCGACCCAGCGGTAGTACGCCGCAAACGACCGGCAACTGCGACGCGGAGCACGGTGAGGACTTGGCATCCCGACGAACGGCACGGTAGCGGCCTGAGCCATTCGAATCCGAGGTGTGATCGGTCGGTATGCCCCAAGGGTGCCGGTACTTCGCCCTGCCCGGAAGACAGGATTCCGTATGCGCAGACAGCAGCCCGAAGTGCTGCTACAGCGTTATCGCGGCAGGCGCGGTAAGTTCGCAGACTCACGGTGCCGCAATATTCGTCAATGAATGTGACCGTAAGGTGGCGTGGCCACCGCCCCAGCCTGGATCGACAAGCCTCGGGACCTCGCCCACGGCGCTGAGATTCAATTCGAACAAGCCCTCGCCCACCAGCTCGGCCCCGGAACCAGCGGACTCCCCGAATGCTGAACCTCATTTGCCGTCGTTGGATCCGCCACCACCGTCCGCCAAACCATCGACATCCAGAACCGCGAATTGGGCGAGCCCTACCTCCACCACATGGTCCTCGCCGCACGCAGGCCCGGGATCCCGCGATGCATCAGGTGAAAAAGGGCAACCGGTGGTACTTCGGGATGAGGGCGCACATCGGAGTGGACGCCGACACTGGGCTTGTGCACAGCGCGGCCACCGCGCCCCGGCCAAAGCGGGCGCAGTGTGCCCTGCGCGGGTACGACCGCGGCCCTACGCGCCCCATGACGGTCGGATCGAGCCGGCGCGTTGCCCCACGCGACGATCCCGGCCCCGCACCAACGTCTTGGCGCTAAGGTGCCCCATTTGTTCAGAGGCTTTCTAGTGTCCAACTCCAACTGCAAGGGTGTGCCTTGCCGAACTACTGGTCATGAATAGCCTGGTCGTTGGGTCGACGGAGGCGGACGAGGAACCGCCTGAGTGCGGGTCGTCCGAGCGCGTGAGGCGCGGGCGCCCCCTGCGCCAGCGGCTCGGACTCGGCACTGAGCAACGACTTGGCCTCGTAAAGGATCGATGTGGACCGGTCGCTGGGGATCGTGCGGCCAACGGGCGCTCATTGAGTCTGCCGCTTTCCGGGCGCACCCCACGCTCGTTTTCGACCGCACCGTGCTATTTCTTTGGCTCTATTGCGGGGCTGCGGTCAGCTGGGGTCCGTAGTCATTTCGTAGCGACAACAACGAAGTGCGTGGACACTCCCAGCAACGTTGTCTCCTGCTCGACGGAGCGAATCAGGTCAAGCAACTGCGCTCGCTTCCCAGGATCTGACATGCGCGCTTCGAGGTCGGTGACCATCAATCCCGGTCCCTGCACCGCGTAGAGTCCCGGTTGGTCGAATTCCATCTCAAGCACTTCGGCCTCAAGCTCTTCTGGCCGGTGGAAGAATGCCGTGGTGAAATAGCCGGGTCCGCCCGGATGACCGCGGTGCTGTCCATCTTTAAGATCGTGATGCAGGATTGGAACGAAGTTTGGATCATCGATGAAGCCTTCCCTGAGACCGTCCAGCAGCGAAGCGAACCGGTTGATCGCCTTTGCCACCAATAGGCCGCCAGGCTTCAGCACCCTATGCGCTTCACGAAGGGCTGAAAGCCGGTCATCTCTGGCGGTTAGGTGGTAAAGCGGGCCCATCAGGAGCACGGCGTCGGCACTGCCGTCGCTGTGGCTGAGCGAACGCGCGTCGCCCTCGGTTGCGCTTGCCAGGGGGTGACCGGCCTGCGACGCGGAGGCCTGGCGTGCCTGCCTCACGTGCTTGTCGACCGGGTCGATGAGGTGGACGTCATAGCCCTCCTCGGCGAGCCAGAACGAATACCTGCCGGGGCCGCCTCCGACGTCAAGCACCACTCCTGGAGGTGGCGGGAGGAACCGCCGAATGAGATCCTGCATACGAGCAAACTCAAAGTGCCCACCGCCTCTCGCGAGTCGGTTCGCCTCGTCGATTCTCTGGTAGTACGAGAGAATCTCGCTATCGACCACGCGATCACATGCTCCCTTCCCGCGAAGTCCACCCAACTTGCCACTCAAGCCCGTGTTCTCCCCTAGTCGTATTGAAGAATCGATTGCGGAGCCAGCAATTGCACACGGTCAATCGATTCCTGTGTCTGCAGGTCGAATGAACTGCAAGTCGCAGAGCCGCCGGTAGAGATCGCAGCGCTCGAAGAGCTCTTCGTGCCGGCCGGAATCGAGCACCCGGCCCTCGTCAAGCACGACGATCAAATCCGCGCGGCGCACGGTGGCGAGCCGGTGGGCAATGACGATGGTCGTGCGTCCCGCAGCTGCGCGCGCGAGCGCCTCCTGCACCAGCCGCTCTGACTCCGCATCGAGCGACGACGTAGCCTCGTCGAGGATGAGGATTCGCGGGTCGGCGAGGATCGCTCGGGCAATGGTCACCCGTTGGATCTGCCCACCCGACAGGCGCAAGCCACGCTCACCGAGGTGCGTCTGGTAGCCATCCTCAGTGTCGGTGATGAAGTCGTGCGCATTGGCGATCGTTGCGGCCTCGACGACTTGTGCGCTGCTGATGTCGTCCCGTCCGAGCCGGATGTTCTCCTCAATGGAGCCGTCAAAAAGCACGGGATCCTGAAACACCACGCCAAGCTGCGCCCGAACCGAAGAAGCGTCAACGCCGGCGACGTCAATCCCGTCGATGCGGATGCTTCCACCGGTCGGCTCGTAGAACCGCAGCAGCAGGCTGGTGAGCGTGGTTTTGCCTGCGCCGCTGGGACCAACCAGCGCGACGGTTTTCCCGGGATTGGCCCGAAAGCTCACGTCGTGCAGCACCGGCTCGCCGTCAGCGTAGGCGAACGACACACGGTCAAAGCGAACTGCACCGTGATGACCGATGGGACCGGCCGAGGCTGTGGTTGGTGCCGGGTCGGGTCCAGAGTCGAGGAACCCGAAGACTCGGCGCGCAGCCCCGGCCGCAACTTGCATGTGGGCGAGGTCGGACACGGCATTGCCGACCGGTGCCCCGAGCTGGAGCATGTACTGGCCGGCGGCGACGAGCAGCCCCAGTTGCACCGCTCCATCCACCACGGCGCCAGCGAGCACGGCCCAGATTGCGATGTAGATCCCCCAGTACACGAGGGTGGGCACCCATCGCACGCTTTCAACGAGCGACAGGCGGACCTGCGCCCGCCACAGCCCATCCGCCTCAGCACCGACACGCTCACCTGCCCACGTCTGGCGATTCGCGGCCTTGATGTCGCGCACACCCCCGACCATGTCGGTAAGCACGGCAGTGAGGCGGCCGACGGCATCCTGCACGCGCCCGCCGGCTGACCGGGTCGTGCCGCGAAGCCTCGTTGAAAGCAGCACGTGGATCGGCAGCGAACTGAGCGCGATGACGCCCAGGCGCCATTCGATGGCGAACATGATCGCCAGATAAGCCGGCAGTCGAAACGCTTGGGCGAACGCCAGGGAGACGAAGGCCAGGTAGACACGCCCGATCACCGTGGCGTCGGAGGTCAGGTGCGCCGCGATGTCGCCCGTCCGGTGGGCGCGGACATCGCTGAGCGGCATCCGCTGGGCGTGCTGGAGGACGTCCGTGCGAAGCCCGAGCATCGCCCCCTGCGCCGCACGCTGGTGGGCCCAGAAGCCGACCGTCGCCGCAATGGCCATCGCGATGCCGACGGCGCCGATCGCGACCAGCACAGGCACCAGCAAGCCACGGTTCCCTTGCCCAAACACGTCGTCGATGATGAGGTGCAACAGCCACGGACGAACGATCCAGATCACCGAGTTGCCGAGTGTTGCCCCAATGGCCACCGAGTAGTCCCAGGCGCTGGGCCGCATGTAGGCCCACAGACGCTTGGCCACATCCCAATCTGAATGCTCCGGTGTCAATTGACGCGCAACTTGATCGGCCGGCAACGCGGTGCTCATGGCGCGCCGGCCGCCTGTTCCATCTGCAAATCACACAGATTGCGGTACAAGCCACAACGCCGGTAGAGCTCGTCATGTCGACCACGATCAATGACGCGACCGGCCTCGAGCACCACGATGGCGTCGGCTTGACGGACGGTGGCCAGCCGGTGGGCAATCACGATCGTGGTACGCCCGCCCATACCTGCCGACATCGCGGCCATCACACCGCGTTCTGACTCGGCGTCGAGCGAGGAAGTTGCCTCATCAAGCACGAGAATCTTGGGATCGGGCACGATGGCGCGTGCGATGGCGATCCGTTGCGCCTGGCCGCCCGACAGGCCGAGCCCGCGTTCGCCGAGGGTGGTCTCGTAGCGCCCCGGCAACTCCTCAATGAATCCCGCGGCGTGGGCGATGCGTGCCGCTTCCTTGACCCGCGCCAAGTCAATATCATCACGGCCGAAGCTAATGTTGTCGCTGATCGATCCGGTAAACAGCGCCGGATCCTGAAACACGACTCCAACATGGCAGCGCACCTGTGAGGGCCCGACCTCGGCGATGTTGCGCCCATCGATCGTGATGGAGCCTTCCAGCGGACGCACGAAGCCCAGCAGGGCATTGATGGCCGTCGACTTGCCGGCGCCCGTGGGGCCAACAAGGGCAGTCACCTTCCCGGCGTGCGCCTTGAAGGACACGCCCTGAAGAACCTTCGGGCCAGACTCGAAGGCCACGCCGACATCGCGGAATTCGATTTCGCCGCGCGGCACGGACAGCGCTGCTGCGGCATCGTCCCTAGCTGGCTCGCCCGATGTATCGATAAAGCCGAACAGTCGCGAGGCCGCGCCAACGGCGTTCTGAAGTTCCACATAGGCGGTGGTGAGCGGGAACACCGACAAATCCAGCCAGGCAAAGTAGCCAACCATGGCGAGGGCGAAGCCGATCGTGATCGTGCCCTGGAAGATTCCCTCTGCCAGCACGGCGAAGATTCCCGCATGAATCAATCAGAAAACGGCCGGGAGTGCTTCGGACCAACCGCGTACTCTTCCCTGATATATACCGGCATGCAACACTTCGCGCAGCGATCGGCGCAGGCGTTGCAGGGACCACGATTCGGCATTAAACGCTCTGAGGTCCCGCGTGCCGGCGACGAGCTCCGTCGATAGACCCCCGAGATTGCCGGTCGCGTGTTGGAGGCGCCGGCTAGCCCGGGCCTGGTGCCGACGGTTTAGCCAGGGCACGAGCATGTAGACCGGAACGATCGCCACTGCCGCGATCCCAAACCGCCAGTCGAAAACAGTGATGACCGCGATTACCACGACGAGCTGCACGGCCGACGCGATGCCCTGTCCGTACGATTGTTCGTACGCGGTCGCGACTGCCTCAGCGTCAGACGTGAAGTGGGTCACGATCTCGCCCCGACGATGCCGGCGGAAGTACGTCAGCGGCAGGCGAAACAAGTGCTCCATGAGGTGCGCCCGCAGCACGTTGACGGCGCGCGTGCCCGCGCGCGTGAAGAGATAGCGACGCAGAATCGACAGGGCGGCTGTCAAGACCGCCAAGATGCCGATCGCGGCCAGCACCAGCGGCAGCAGTTCCAACCTGCCGTCGGTCGCGACGTCGTCGACAAGGGCCTTGGTCAGCAACGGGACGGGAATCCCTGCGGCCACCACGAGCAATGAGGCGATGATTGCGCCCGCCTGGGCGCGCCAATGCGGCCTCAAGTAGGCGGCCAGGCGACGGACGGTCGTCGCAGTGCTGGGCGGCGAGGCTTCCATGTGAGTCCCTGAGGCCGCGAGGGCGGTCAAGCTAGACCGCACCGAAGGTCGGCGTAGACCGGGCTCGCGGCGTGCTCAAGGCGGCGAAGCGAAAGGTTAGCAGATGGCGCGGGCTATGCCGTGCCGGCGTCCGGCATTAGGAATTGCAGGTCGCAGAGCCGCCGGTACAGATCGCACCGCGCGTAGAGCTCCTCGTGCAACCCGGTATCGAGCACACGGCCCTCGTCGAGTACCACAATCGAATCCGCGCGGCGCACCGTGGCCAGCCGGTGGGCGATGACGATGGTCGTCCGACCGCGCGAGGCGCGCGCAAGCGCCTCCTGCGCGAGCCGTTCGGACTCTGCGTCGAGCGCCGACGTGGCCTCGTCGAGAACGAGGATGCGCGGATCGGCGGCAATGGCGCGGGCAATGGCCACCCGCTGCGCCTGGCCGCCCGAGAGCCGCAGGCCGCGCTCGCCGATGCGGGTCGCGTAGCCGTGCTCGGTGGCGGTGATGAAGTCGTGCGCGTTGGCAATGACGGCCGCGCGTTCGACCTGTGCATCGGTTAGGTCCTCTCGGCCAAAGCGAATGTTCTCACCGATGGCGCCCTCGAACAGCATGGGGTCCTGGAACACGACCCCGAACGATCCGCGCAGCGCCGCGGGATCAAGGGTGCCGGTGTCGTGCCCGTCAACGGTGATGCGACCAGATGCCGGATCGACAAAGCGGAGCAGCAGATTGATCAGCGTCGTCTTGCCCGCGCCGCTCGGCCCCACGACCGCCAGGGTCGTGCCGGGCGCCGCGCGAAAGCTAACCTCGCGCACGACCGGTTGGTCGTCGGTGAAGCTGAAGGCCACCCGGTCGAAGCGCACCTCACCGTCCCTGATCGGCGGCGATGCGGCCGCTGCGCCAACCGGCTCTTCGGGAATGTCGAGAAAGGCGAAGACCCGACGTGCCGCCCCCAGCGCCGTCTGGATCTCGACATACGAGGTCACGATGAGGCGCGACGGTGCTTCGAGCATCAGGAAATAGAAACTCAGCGCCATGACAAGTCCCAGGCTGATCTGCCCCTCGACCGCTGGACGCGCCAACACCAGACAAATCGCCCCCCAAGAGCCCCAGTAGGCGACCATCTGGACCATGGCGACGCCTCGCACGACCACCAGGCGCAGGCGTCCCCGCCACAGCCGGCGCGCCTCGGTGCGCAGCCGCCGGCCGGCCCAGTCCTCGCGATTGAAGGCCTTGAGGTCACGGACGCCCCCAACGAACTCGGTGAGCAGCGCCGACAGACTGGCCGTGGCGTCCTGCACACGTTGGCTGGCGCCTTGCACCTTGCCGCGCATAAGCACCGGCAGGAAGGCATAGAACGGGATCAGGGCCGCCGCGAGGAGGCCGAAGCGCCAGTCCACCGCGAAGATGATGGCCACCACCGCCAGCACCCGAAGGCTCGAAATGCTGAATTCCGAGAAGACGCGCTGGTAGACCCCGCCGATGGCGGTGGCGTCGGAGGTGAAGTGCGCCACAACTTCGCCGGTCCGATACCGACGCAAGCTGATCAACGGCAGGCGATGCGCGTGGTGCAGGACTTCCCTCCGCAAGAGGTTCATGGCGCGTTCGCCCATGCGGGTATAGGCGTACTCGGCGGCGTATCCCAGCCCGGCAACGACCGACTCCAGCGCGACCATTGCGATGAGCACCGGCGCGAGCAGCATCGTGTTTCCCTCGCCAAACACATCGTCAACCAGCAGCTTCATGAGCCAGGGGCGGGCGAGCACGACTACCGAAAGGGCCGCGGCCGCCGCCGTGGCAAGCGTTCCAGTCACCCAGTACGGCCGTGCATAACTCAGTAGGCGCCGGAACGTGGACCAGGCGTCCGGGGTGCCGGCGGTTTCGCCCGGAGCCATCGCGGCCGCCGGCGCGCTCATGGGTTCACCGTGCCGTCGAAGGTCATCTGCAGGTCGCAGAGGTCGCGGTAGAGATCACAACGGCCGTAGAGCTCGTCGTGCCGACCGGAATCCACGACCTCGCCCGCGTCCAGCACGACGGTGCAGTCGGCACCGCGCACGGTCGCCAGCCGGTGCGCGATCACCAGCATGGTGCGGTCCGCGGCGGCCCGCTCCAGCGCCGCGTGCACCAGGCGCTCAGCCTCGGCGTCAAGCGCCGACGTGGCTTCATCGAGAATCAGGACGCGCGGGTCGGCGGCGATGGCCCGGGCAATCGCGATACGCTGCGCCTGCCCGCCGGAGAGCCGCAAACCACGTTCGCCGATCTGGGTCGCGTAGCCCTGCGGCATGGCGATGATGAAGTCGTGCGCGTTGGCGATGGTGGCCGCCTCGACGACCCGCGCTTCGGATATTTCATCGCGGCCGAACCTGATGTTGTCGGCCACCGTGCCTGCGAAGAGCACGGGGTCCTGGAACACCACGCCCACGTGGCGCCGCAACTCGGCCGCGGTGACCGTGGCCACATCACGTCCGTCGACGACGATGCGACCGCCGCTCGGCTCCAGGAATCGCAGCAATAGGTTCGCGATAGTCGTCTTGCCGGAGCCGCTGGGACCAACCAGGGCTGTAGTCCGACCGGCGGGGGCCGTGAAGCTCACGTCATGGATCACTGGCGAGCCGATTTCATACGCGGCGCTGACGCGCTCGAACGCGAACTCGCCCCGGATTGCCGGCAGGCGCCGATCCGCGCCGTGTCTCACTGGCTCCGCGGGCGTGTCGAGGAAGGCAAGCAACCGTCCCGCGGCGCCCAGCGCTTGCTGGGTCTCGGCGTAGGCGCCCATCAACACGAAGCCAGGTCGCACGAGGTACGACATGTACATCGCCAGCGCGAAGACCACGCCAAATCCGACGTGACCGCCGAATATGGCGCCGGCGAGCGCCGCAAAGATCGCCACCCAAATCAACTCATGGATGATGTTGAAGAAGTGCCGACTGTGCAGCAACGTCGCCACGCGCAGGCGAGCGCTGAACAGCCGGCGCAGGTCGCTCGCCAGCCGGCGCGCCGCCCAGCCCTGTCGGTTGAAGGCCTTGATCTCGCGCGCGCCGGCGACCAGCTCGGTTGACAGGCCGCCAAGCGCGGCCATGGCCGATTGCTCCCGCTCACCCGCCCGGCGTTGCGGACGGCCGACCAGCGCGGGCAGCAGCATCTGGAGCGGCATGACGCCAATCGACACGAGGACGAAGCGCCAGTCGATGAGCCCGACAACCAGCAGCATGACGGCCAACTCGATCAGGGCGGCGGGGGCGGCGCCAAAGGCCGCGCGGTAGACGCCCGTGACCGTTACGGAGTCGGTGGTGAAGTGGGCCACGACCTCACCGGTCCGTTGACGCCGGAAATAGGCGAGTGGCAGCCGCAACGTGTGGTCCATGAGGCGCGCGCGGAGGTCGTTGATCGCCTGCTCGCCGGCGGTGGTGAATAGATAGTCGGACGCCAGATGGAATATGGCCATAACCACGGCCGCCGCGATGATGCCCGCGGCCACGGGACCGACCAGGTCCAGGTTTCCTGCCCCGACGACGTCGTCGATGAAGAGCTTGGTGAGCCAGGGAAAGGGCAGGAGGGCAGCCGAATAGACGACGGTCGCGATGACTGCCGCCGCCTGCCAGCGCCAGTGGGGCTTCAGTTGGGCTGCGAGGCGGCGGAGGAGCCAAACGGCGCTGGGCGATTGGGCCGGCGCTGCGTCGCTCATCGTGCCTCCCTCAGGCGAGCGTGCCACGACCGACGCACCAACGCATGCGGGGGGCGCGCCCTTGGGTTTGCAGCCCGTTCATTGCAACCGACGACGTCCCGATGGCTCGCTGGGCGGTCTCCGGCCCGTCAGCCATGTCTCACACCTCAGTGGTCAGCACAGCTAGTCGAGCCTGACGTAAGCCCCGCCCACACTCAGAATCGCCAACCCCGCTCGGCTAAGACGTGCCTGCCTCAGTCCCATCCACTTCAGACCAGTCGTCCGGAAGTAGCGGCGTAGCCCAACTCGCCTCCGGCCGCCAATCCGCCCAACCGTCGCAAAACGGCCGCCCCACACTCTCGATGGTGTGCACCATTTGCGCCGCCTCGTCTCGTATCGATGATTCCTGCTCAGCGCTGAAGAACCCTCGGGCAATCAACGCCTCAAACTCGTCCGTATCTTTCCATGTCCACGACATGTCCGGTCTCGCAATAATGTCTAGGACATGGTCGTGCAGTTGAACGCCGTGACGCACGCGACGTAGCGGCGACTGAAGGTTCACGTACCAGCGCTTGAACTCCCAGTCTTGGGACCAGAATAGCCACACCGCGTGCCCCGAGTCTGGAGGAGTAAGCATCAGCACATGGCTGTGCGACGGCGTGAACACTTCCCTGAAAACGCTTGCCGTGGGGTCAACGCCCCGAATCATCATTTCAATCCTCTCTGAAAAGCTCAGAGATCTGCGATTTGGGATCCCGCGCGTGGCAATCTTCACGCCCGGGTGCGAGTACAGCGCCAGGTAAGTCGCCACGTCCTCAACCACCGTCACCGGCCGCGCGCAGGCGACGCCCCGCCCCCACATTTCATACACAACGATCTGATCGCCTGGCTTCCAGCGCATTGGCTCCGTCCAAATGACAGGGACGATTCTCGGTATCCCCACCATACGCCCCACACGCACACACTCGAACTCGGTCACCCAAAGCCCGCACTCGCTTCTCCTGCTACCCCTCTGTCATGCCAGTGTCCGCGGAGAGCGTGCCCTGAGCTTGCCAAAGAGGGCCGGGTCAAACTGCTGAACAGAGTCCGATGTGGGCAACGCCAACGCTTCCAGCTCTGCCCTCACCGACCGGTTGACTCGGGACGTTACCTGCACTGGCAGCGCGAGCCTCAACACGAAGGTTCTGGACTCTGTCCAATTCGGTGGACCGTGTAGGACTGAATTGCGAACTCTTCGGTGGGAAGTTCCTATCTGAGGAGTCGATCAGGCGACAAGATGAGCCTATGCCGCGTCTGGGATCGACTTCGGGGGATTCTGGGCGCTCATTCAGTCATTGCCTCCTTGATGGCGGCGAGCTGGTCGTCGGTGATGCCGGTGTCTCGCAGGTAGCCCTCGACGCCTCCGTACATCCTGTCGAGATGGTCGAGGGTTATTTGCATGCTGTGAGGATGGCAGGCATCGTTCTGATAATCCCGCCAAGTGTATTCGTCAGGATTCACTTCAGGACTTTCTTCGTAGTAGCGCCGCACCAGATACTGCGCGGTGAGGCCATAGTCCTCGATGATGGTCTCGCGAGGAACGCCACAGATATCCAGCACGAATGCGGCAGAGATTCCGGCCCTGTCCTTACCCGCGTTACAGTGGACGAGGACGGGGAGACCGCCCGGGCTGGCAAGAACCGAGAATATCTGGTGGAGGATGTGCTTTCTCTGTTCGAGTATGTAGCAGTACACCCTGCCCCGCCGCTCGGCAGAGTCCTCGACTCTGTCGATCACCTCCCTACCCTCGAGGTCCACGTCGCCTGCCATGTTCTGATGGTAGTAAGTGACGGCCTCATTGCCAATGAAGGGGCTCGGCCTGAATTGCAGGTCGCTGCTGCGGCGCAGGTCGATGATGTTTTGGATCCCATATTCGAGGAGAGTGTTTACGCCCGCGGGGCTGAGATTCGCCAGGGTGTCCGCCCGTAGGTACTTACCCCAGCGGGTCATCCTGCCGTCGCGGGTCTCGTATCCTCCGAGGTCGCGGACGTTGTATGCGCCCTCGACATCAAGGGCGCGCGCGTGTTCAGTGTGCTTGGTCATGGATGGGTCGCTCCCCGTGATTAGCGCAGTCTTCTCCGGCATACCATCGACCTTGCGTTTGTTTGAAGTGGTAACTATTGGCCCTCCCCGGTTGGTGGTGCTCAACGATAGAGCACATTGTGATCCAGCGTCCTATCAGAACACACCACAATTAGCGCAATAGGCGCCAACAGGGGGAGGCGACATCTGAGGGAGCGCAAACGCACCAGCCTTTCCTGAAAGGGCGGGGGCAGTCGCACACCATTGCTGAGGAAGTTCGAGCCTCGGCGGGTCTTAGCTATGAACATGTGGGCCGTGTAAGACTGAATTGCGAGATTTTTTGGTGGGAGGTGTCTTTGTGAGGACTGCGCTTCTGGCAGTGTGCAGAGCTACCGAAATTCCTCCCTGAGCATCTCAGCCGCCAGGAACTCATTCCTGAGCTTCAGGTACGCCTCGTCGAGCGGGATATCGGCAGCGCTTCCCGGCGCGAAACCGCAGTCGGGGTGCAGCAGTATCCGCTCAGGCGCGACGTATTGCGCGGCCCTCCTGACGCGGTCGGCAATCTCGTCTGGCGTGTCGATGTGGCTGCTGCGGCAGTCGACGCATCCCAGACCGATATCGAAGCGTTCTGGTAAATCGCGCAATACGGCGAAGTCGCCCGCCGCCGGTATCGCAAACTCCAACATAAGAACATCGACCTTGAGATTGGCCAGGGCTGGAAGAATCGGCTCGTATCCACCCTCGCCGACCCATCCTGCGCGACCCTTATTGCGCCGGCACAGGTGGATCGCCAACCGGACGCCGTCTACTCCCTTGACCACGCGGTTCAGTAAGTCCACGCAGTACGCCAACTCGGCCTGCGGATCATCGTAGCCCGCCCGCACCTTCGGGTCCACGAACAGGCACAGGTGAGGGTCGTCAAATTGCGCTATCGCTACCCCTTCGTCGCGTAGGGCTTCGAGCTCTTGCCGAAGCACGGGCACGAGCGCCTCTGTAAAGTCACGTCGAGTGGGATACGCGGCGCTTGACAGGTCGGGGTCCCACATCCGCTCACCTAACAGGTAAGGCGATGGTAGGGCGACCTTGACATTGCGTCCCGTATGCAGTTTGAGGAACCGTGCCTCCCTCGCCAGCAGGCCGGGGTTTACGACTTCGATTTTCGAAGTGACGACGTGCCACGTCTGGCGCTGTCCGAGGACTTCCTTGATGGACAGATCGAACCCGCTGCAGATATCCGCAATCACCCCGACGTATGACTTTCTACGCCATTCCCCGTCGGAAATGATGTCGATGCCGGCAAGCTCCTGCATCTGCGCGACGTATGGTATGGCGGAGTCCATCATCCGCCGGAAATCGCCCGAAGAGCCGCCCCCTTCGACCTGTGATTCGATCAGGTCTCGTACGTATTGAGGGCGCGGCATGGAGCCGACGACGGTGGTTGGGAACAGGCCTCGTTCCATTTGACGTTCAGGCAAGATGTCGTGCGTTTTCTCTGCTTGTGGTCAGACGTGGCTCAGGATCAGGTTTGTTCGCGAACCGCATCCAGTCGGCCGTGGCCAGGTAGTAGTCCTGGATGTTGTCGACCTCATGGTAGTCACCGGGTACGGCGACGCAGTGTACCGGGATCCCATCTCTGATCATCCGTTCTAGGAGATGAATGACATACGCCATGCGAAAGGGCCTGCCATCGGCGAAGACGTGCTCATCGCCAAGTTCGGCGTGGAGTTCGTCGTGGAACTGCAGGAACTGAGAAGCGCCCTCGGCCGTCATCTTGATAACGCCCGAATATTCTCCGGATGCCTCGTGCGGCTTGATCGTCCGTGAGACCTCCACCACGCGGTCGCCGTCCGCGAGAATTTTCTCGGCGTCCGACTCCGGATGCATACTCCGAAACACATACCGTTCACGCCAACGAGTGCCCATCACGAGCGTGATGTCGTGTGGCGAATCCTGAAGCGCCTTCACGGCACCGCCGCGGTACAGCGTATCGGTGTATGTCGCATAGAAGCCGCGGGTCATGTGTTCACGAGCACAGACGAGGGAAGCGAGGATGTTGGTCGTGGGCCAGGCGGGGTTTTCCACATAGGAGAGATTCGGGTAGGCGTCCCGAACCACGTCCATGAGGTACCCGCCGACAAAGACAAACCGGTCCAGACCATTCTGTCGAAACGCACGTAGCGTCCAATCGAGAATCCTGGCGCCCGCGACTTCAGTAAAGCACTTTGGTTGCGACGCGGTGAAGGGCATGAGGCGTTGGCCCCGTCCGGCCCCGAGGAGAATGACGTTCATGCCGTTGCGTTGCCCGTAGTGCGAGTCCCCGCTCACACTACCGCGCCGAACCTGCGACCGTCGTGGAGGGTGATGGTGGGCCGAGCGAGACTCGAACTAGGAAGCCAAGCGATTAGAAGAACCGCGGGAAAAACTGCCGCGTTTGAGCGAGGCCAAACCTGTTACGGCATCGAGGCCGATTTACAGGCCGTTGCCCCCTTCTTGGAGCATTGGCATGGGAATTCTACGCTATTTCGAGGGAAATTCCGCCTGCGCCAGTGCCAGGAACTCGCGTGTTACGGCCTCCACCGCGGGTCGCCGATAGGCGGCCCACAGATGCTTGCGGCTTCGCACGCCTAGACGCGCCGCAATGGCGACCATTGGCTGGCCCCCGCAATAGAGATTCAGTGTCAGCACCTGCCGCGGCGTCAGCACTACTGAGGCTCGCTCGGTCGCCTGCTGGAGAAGCGCTCGCGCCGCATGCACATCAGCGAAAGCGCTCCGTCGAAAGCGCTCCGTCGAAAGCGCTGGCGTGCCAGGCGTCTCACTCCGGGAAGACCTAACAGGGCCGAATCGAGCAGGCGATAGCCATCCGAGCGGTGGCGTAAGGCGTCGTCCTCCCACCGGTAGTAGGCCGCGAACGACCGCCGGCCGCGGCGCGGGGTGCGGTGCATTTGTGGTCGCCTTGCGGTTGGCAATGCGGCGGCCTCGGGCATCGGCAGACTCCGATCGAACGAGAACTATGGCCTCAGGATGCCGAGGCAACGCCCTTGTCCTCTTCCCAAAGAGACGCGACACCTGGCGTCGGTTTGGGCTGACGCCAGAGAGCGGTGCACGCTATGTGCGGCGCAATGGGACTTCCTCACCAGTACGGATTAGCCCTAGAAGTTTGAGACCGCCTTGCGCCCCTAGCAGGGTCGCGAGGAACCGTTTGACAGCTTCCTGACGGCCATACTGATGACCCTGCCTGACAAGCTGTCACCGATTCCCCCAAATACAGAAAACGAAATGACAAATGTATTGCATAAGTGTACTAGCCATTGACTCGCCTCTCTATATCTCGCTGCCACTCAATATACTCAGAATTACCTCCAGGTACACCATATATCGGCGGAGGCGGTGGAACCTTCCGTGTTTTTTCTATGTTACACCGAATACATCGGAGTTTAGCCAGAGGCTCCGAATAGCCGTAATAGTCCCAACGGTGTCGCTTCTGAATTTTGCACAGATATGTATTCTTAATGAGCAGAATCCAGCGTAACTTCCCAAAGGCGCCTGCCAGACTGCGCAAGCAAAAGAGCACCATCGTTGTTATTGTTGCCGCTACTACCGAAGATAAGATGACAGTCCAGTCCATTTCAATCTCCCGCGTTGACATATATAGTCATGGCATAAACCTCCGCAAAGCCCCCTTTAGGAAAGCTTGGATACAGAAGTCGGGTGTTCACTCAACTGTGCCAATTTCAAGCAAAATATAAAAAGAAGGTCTTCTTGTTCTCGAATTTCATGTAAATGATAAATCAGAAAACATCCAGGCACCATTGGACAACGCATCGGTATATGACGCTTTGCAAAATGAACGGGGCTGCGGCAAACGGCGATCCGGCGGATCCGTCCGATACCGGATCCTACCACCACAATTGTCGCCACGGTAGCGCATCCACACCGCTCGAATGTCCGCAGGCGTCAACAGGCGTACCGCGAACATCTCAGGCATCCTCAAGTCTCACAAGGTGGGTAATCGTACCGTGCTGATACGCCTGGCTGCGTCCAATCTTTACAAGGTCTACTAGGAAACCTCTGAGTTAGTCCCCGGTCGCGGCCCGCCGGCAGGGCCTATGCGCAGGTGTGACCGATAGCCGGTGAGGGCCTCAATGCACCCCCAGCGCTCATTTGCCGACGTGGAGTATGACGGCCAGCCGCGCCAGACGCGGCGGGAGCGCTTTCTCCAGCGCATGGACGCGCTGGTGCCGTGGGCCCAGCTCGAAGCGCGCATCCGCCCGGTCTACCCCACCGGTGAGCGCGGATGGACCCTTACCCCCTAGCCCTGCTGCTGCGGATTCACTGCGTCCAGCTGTTCGACAACCTCAGCGACCCGGCGATGGAAGGCGCGCTCTACGACAGCGTGGCGGTGCAACGGTTCGTGGGGCTGACCGCGCGGGACCCGCGGCCCGATGAGACCACCATCCTCCATTTTCGGCACCTGCTGGAACGGCACGACCTGGGCGCGGGGCTGCTGGCCGAGATCACCCAGCACCTGGCGACCCAGGGCCTGCGGCTGCGCGAAGGGACGATCGTGGACGCGACCATCCTCGACGCGCCGGCGTCGACGAAGAACCGCGCCCAGGCGCGCGATCCGGAGATGCATCAGGTGAAGAAGGGCCAGCAGTGGTACTTCGGGATGAAGGCGCACATCGGGGTGGACGCTGACACCGGGCTGGTGCACAGCGTGGCGACGACGCCGGCCAACATCGCGGATATCACGCAAGTGCCGCGGCTCCTGCATGGTGCCGAGACGCGCGTGTGGGGCGATCGGGATACGCGGGCGTCGCCCGGCATCCGGAGCACCAGGGCCGGGCGATCGACTGGCAGGTGGCGTTGCGTCCGGGCCAGCGGCGGCGCTTGGCGCCGGGCAGCGCCGCCGCCGAGGCGGAGCAGCGCAAGGCGTCGATCCAGGCGAAGGTGGAGCATCCGTTCCGGTATGTGAAGCGTCACTTCGGCTACACCCAGGTGCGGTATCGGGGGCTGGCCAAGAACCGCACCCGCCTGTGCCTGCTGTTCGGGTTCGCCAATCTGCTGCTGGCGGCACGTGCCGCACCGGCCTAAGCGGGCGCCGTGCGCCCTGCGCGGGGACGACCGCGGCCCCATGCACCCCATGACGGGCGGAACAAGCCGGCGCGTTGCCCCACACGACGATCCCGGCCCCGCACAAACGTCCTGGCCCTCAGGTGCCCCATTTGTTCAGAGGTTTCCTAGATGTACTGACCACAGACGTGTGAGACACGGCTGACGGGCGGCAGGCCACCCAACGAGCCGTGGGGCCGGCGCCGGTTATACCACCGCAGCCAGCCGAGGAGCGCCCGCGTGCGGTGGGCGCTGGTGGGGTAGGCGAAGGCGTAGGCCCACTGGCGCAAGAGGATTTGGATGAAGCGTTCCGCCTTGCCGTTGGGGCGGGACAAGCTCGCCCGGCAGGGAGGTGCTGACCGCAGGCTCGCATCGGAGCAGCGGGCGGAGGACTTCCTGGACGGACCGCGCGTTGTCGAGGACGCCGCAAACCATACCCAGCAGGTACGAGGCATGGGATGACGGCGAGCACACCAGGGACATCCCCTTTGAGAGGTCATCGAATGCCCCGGCTTCCAAAGCTCCCACTCCGACCACCTGCTCCAGATGGCAGACTTCATCATCCGCGCCCTAGTCAAGCAGGAGGAGGCGTCCCCCGGGGCAACGTGCCTGGGCATCGACCGGGTCTTCGGAATCCTCGACCGCGCCCTCAACCGGGGCGCGTCACGGCGAGACTCTAGGGCACCGTCAGCCGGTGATCCTGCCATGCCCACGAGAGTCGGGCCGTTCTTCTCAAGAAGTCCACAGCCATTGACGCATCTCGAGCCCCACAACAGCTATCTTGAGAACTCTCAACTGATGTAGAGTTGGGTGCGCCGTCTTGAGCGAAGCCCAAGATGTTGGTGGAGAGGCGATGGCTACTAGAGAATGCACGGGTTGAAAACGCCGTCGCATAAGACCAAGGACTAGCGTGAACGTATATCCGAGCTCGGACGCTATTCAGCTCAAGTGGTGGTATTGGTTAAATTCAGTCAAGGGGCTGGGACCAGCCTACACGCGAACTCTGTTGGATGCGTTCGGCAGCCCTGTGCATATATATGAGGCCACCAAGGGAGAGTTGGAGCAGGCGATCACGCTGCCTGAAAGGACCTGGACTGCCCTTGAGAAGTCCAAAGCGTCTCTCCCCCGCTTTGCGTCAATTGCGGAACGTCAATCCAAGATCGCCGATGCGATGGGTGCCCGCATCCTGACGCTTCACAGTCCCGATTATCCGGAGTTCTTGCGCTGCATACCCAAGCAGGCCCCTCCTGTTATCAATGTCCAGGGAGACCTCGACTTGGTTCGGCCGCGTTCAGTAGCCATAGTGGGAACGCGTTCCCCTAGTGACGAAGCAGTTGAAAGAGTGCGTTCACTTTCGGCATACCTTTGCGAGAACGGATCCCCGGTGGTCGCCGGCATGGCGCGGGGCGTCGACTCCGCCGCTCACCGAGGCGCTCTTGACTCGGATGGCATGACTATTGGAGTCTTGGGGTCAGGGTTGGATCGCATCTATCCACCCGAGAATGCTCCGCTCTATGTTGAGACTAGACAGCGCGGCCTGCTAATCAGTCAATTCCCATTCGGATCCGCGCCAAGTCCGGCGAAACTGCGGCAGCGAAACAAGCTGATAGTTGCGCTTTCAGAGGTCGTCGTCATAGCGGAGTCGGACGTGCAGGGTGGCGCAATGATCGCGGCCCGCTCCGCCCTAGAGCAGGACAGGAGTTTATTCGCTCTACAATGGCCTAATATGGAAATACCGTCACGAGCTGGCACTCAACGCCTTTTGGAGAGCAACTTGGCGCGTCCGGTTGACCGAGAGGACATGGACGCCCTCTTCAACACCCCTCCGTCCCGAGCTTCCGGCGTGACCGTCACCAAAGCATGGGAGGCGGCGTTTCCTAGGTCTCGCAGCACACGCAGTTCGGCAAACTCACGTCAGCGGCAATCTCGAAAGGAGATTTCAAAGGGCAGGTCAATCAAGTCGAAGAGCCAAGCTCCAGCGCGACATCGCCCATAGCCCTTCAATTGAGTCAACGGCTGGGTGTGATGCGTAAAGCCATCATCTGGGATCTCGATGGCGTCCTGGTGGATAGCTTGGGGCTTCGGCTTGCGGGGTTGAGTAATGCAGCATCAGGAGCCAAGGCACCGCACGAGAGAGACCTTCGGCGATGGCTCTGTCATGGGCCAAGAACTGCACTGAGAAACATCCCAGGCGCCAACACTTCACTCCGGGACTTCGAGCGGTTCTGTCGAAGCGTCGCCTCCCGGTATCTCACGAAGTTTGCTGGTGTCGGTCAGACCCTCGAATCGTTGGACCAACTTGGGGTAAAGCAGGGACTCGTCACATCAAGGACTACTGCCGACACCGAACGTTGGTTGAATCTGTGCCGAGTCCCAACAGTATTTGAGGCTCGCATCACGTACTCCGATCGTCTTCGTCCGAAGCCAGATCCAGCGAGTCTCGTCGCTGCTGCAGACAGGCTGCAGGTCACAACAGAGGAGTCTGCCTATATAGGTGACACCATTGAGGACGGCATCGCATGCGAACGTGCGGGGATGGCATTCCTCCTTGCCGGCTGGGGAACCCCTGACGCCGACGAGGTGCTTGCAGCCGTAACGCCCGACGGAGTCTTGGCAAGCCCATCCGACGTCTTAACCTGGGTGCAAGGAGGGCAGCGGTGATTCGCGTCAGCCCCGATCTACTGATCGAACTGGGATGCGAGGCAGCGTCTAGCGACAAGTATGGGGATGCGTTGGGATTCATAGGTCAAATCAACACTCCGGATGCGATGAGTCTCAAGGGGGAGTGGTCCTACCAATACGGCAAACAACTGGTCAGCAGCGGCAAATATGGTGATGCCAGGGAGTTTTTCGCGGTCGCCGTCCAACACCATAGCCGGCCCCCCGTTCGCACTCTGGCCCAAAAGCGCAACGAGCTGGTCAATAGGATTCTCAATGGACAAACCAAACCGGTCGTCGACATGACAGATCAGTTTGAAACCGTGAGAATCGCTCAAGCCATGGCTCTGCCGCACGAGACTTTCGCGCCACTGATCGAAGTCACCGGATGCCCGGCAGCCTATCGCTCTGGGTATGACCCCAAGAGATCTGACCCTCTAAGTATGCTGATCCGCACCGTCAAACAAGAGTCGCGCGACCCCGTAGTCACCGAAGAACGCGAGAGGGCAATTGGGCAGGTAGGAGATTTTCTTGCAGCTTACGCCCACGCCAGCACGCCGCTTCTGCGTGATGCAGACCTGCTAGTGCCGGTTCCTTCCGACTTGGAGCGTTTAGCAAGCAGGGGATACTCCATACCCCTGATACTCGCGGCTAGAGTGGCAACAAGATGCGCCGTTCCGTTGTACACCAACTTGATTGAAACGACGGGGCCTCGGGAAGACTTACGAAGGCTCCCGAGTTGGGCACGCGCAGGGGCTGTCGAGGACGCTTATGGCGGAACTGGCAAGGCCACGATGCTGGACGGGCTCAGTGTCATTGTGGTCGACGACGTGTTGACCACCGGAGCGACCCTCCGTGAAGTGGCCTCGGTATTGCACGACTGCGGGTGTCGTAGAGTCTCGGCCCTGGTCCTGGCTCACACTGAGTGGGGTGGCTGAGGACTCCATTGGGCCTCCGGTGGCATTGAGCGAGCCCTAAACGGCAGCGAGGAGCGGTAAAAACTCCAGGATGTCGTACGGGGTGTCGGGATCTGGTCGAACAAGCCGACTGCGCCGCCGACCGCCTGCCGACAGTCGTACGGCGGCGGCGCAATTGGAGATGTGATGCAGCCCAGCCGGCACGATGCGGGTCCGCCGGTTATGGAGCCATACACGTCGCGGTCGCGACCCCAGGGCCCCGCCGCTGCACGTCGATATGCTCGCACGGTGCGTCCTCATCCCACGCTACGGCTGAGAGCGGGCCACGTCGGCGGTGCTAGCGGCACCGCCGAGCCGATCCCGAGGTCAGACCTGCTCGGCGACCGGATTCGACCGGCACGAGGATCGGCCGCTTGATTCCTGCGGCTGTCCGAGCGTCCGATGCAGGCGCGTCAGCCGCGGTGAGCCATCAGGGGTACCCGTGGGTGGCGCAAGATGTGGCGCAAGTTTGGCGCGAGTTGTAGCGCGAGCTCAGGCCACGCCGCCTGCCAGCACATCCTGTCATATGGCGACTTTGCCACGCTGTTTCACCTCGGCGAGTTGCGTGGCCAACCCGTGCGCGAAGAACTCGATCCACCGCATCATGTCCATCAGCATATGCCGCACGCTCTGGATGGCGGCGTAGAAGGTAACCCGATCCCGGTCGTAGTACTCGCTGATCGCAGAGAGCCGCTTGAAGTCGTAGCCGGCCCGGCATCGACACAACATCAACAGCAGCCGCGACGTGCGTCCGTTGCCGTCAAGGAACGGATGAAAATGCGCCAACTGAAACTGCGCGATGGCGCTGGCGATCACTGGATGCGCGTCGTGTGGGTGGTTAATCCATTGGACAAGGTCGCGCATGAGCTCCGGCACGTCGCCGGCCAGCGGCGGGACGTAGATCGCATCGCCCGTAGCCGAGTCGACGATGTTATTCTGGATGGTCCGATACTCGGGGGACGCGGCGGCGCCACCACTGACACCCACCACGAGGTAATGGTGAATCTCACGGACGAAGTTCTCCGAGATTGACCCCCATAGTTTAGATACTGGCTGCCGAATTCGAATGCATCCCGGTGGTTGAGCAACTCACGCGTGTCTTCGGGATCAGCGCCGGGGCCGAGGCGCCGGCGAGGAGCTCGGCCGCCTCGTCGATAGTGAGATGCGTCCCTACAATGTGCGTCGTGTGGTGGGCTTCCATCAGGAACCCGGTGCACCGCATGGCGTGAGTCCACGCATCTGAGAGCGTGGCGGCGTTGAGGAAGCCGCCGGCCCGTTCGATGTCGGTCAGCGCAGCTGCAATCCGATTCGTGATCCAAAACTGCGGGACGAAGCTCACGTTTGGCGCTCTCGGAGCCGCGCACCCGCCTGACCGGCACCGGACACGCACGCCGTTTTCGCCGACGCTCTGGGGGCCTGCTGGCCATCCGCATCCGTCAACGGCCCGTGCCGCTCGCATGTCTGTGCGTCTGTGACTCGCGGCCGCGCCGGCCTGGGTTCAAGCTGGCTCGTGCCCCGATTGACCCGGAGCCGCTTAAGCGTCACGATCCAGTTGACGCGAGGGTGGCAACGTACCCCGCGCGCTGCCAGATTGGGGGCTGGCGATCGGCAGGGCTGTCGCGGGACCCGTGGACCGCGCCCGTCAAGTCGCGCATCCGGCGAGGTGATGCCGAGGCGTGAGGACAGCCCGCCGGCTCGGCACGCCGCCCGCCGGTCAGAGCCACTGCCAGTTGTGACGACGCGGCCGCGTGGCCACCAAGTCTCCCGCGCAGAGGACTGGGCCACTGGTAGTGACGGCGCCTTTTCGGCAGCCGCGCTTCGACTGGACTTGCCACATCTCGAGTCATGAGCGCCACACCAAGTCCCGGTAGGTCATACCAACCGCATCTCTCCGATTGGTCGCCGGTTGCCGTTCGTAGCCCATTGTCTGAACGCGCCCGGTCTCAACGACGGCCACACGGAAACGATTGGTCCCTCGGTCGTAGAAATCATTGCGGAACGCGACTCCACGATCTGACGTGAGCAAGCGGTCGGCAACCCAGGATTCCGCCTGTCGACATCGGAATTCCACCAGCGTCGCCCGTCGATATTGTTTCAGGTATCGACGACGAAAACCTGCGGGCCTGCTGCCCCCAGCTCTTGAGCGCCACCGCCAACAACCCGTCTTCGCGAGTGCAAGGGCGCGAACGCCCCGATCACCTGCCAGAGCACCTCGTAGTGCAGGCGGGGCGCTTCGCCCGGCGCCAGTAGCAGCAGGCGGATCCAGTTGAAGAACGACCCGATGGCCAGAGCCGCTTTCGGGTAGGCCAGGACGGCTCGCCCAAGCCGAGCCAACGTCGGAGAGTTGCCGCCGGTCTGTGCGTGCAGCCGCCCCAAATTCCCTGCCAGGGAGACGAGGATGGCCACTGCCGAAATGTTGTTCATCACGGCCCAACGCGCCCTAGTTCTCGTAGAGCGCACTGAATTGGTAATGCGCCAAGTAGGTCGCAGCATTCCCGAGAATCGGGCCGCCCGGCCCCCGCGACACCCACGGCATGCGCGTAGCCTGTCAGCTAGCGCCCGAGCTCGCGCACCCAGTAGTCAACCGCAATGACCACCAGCGCCACCGCCAACACCATGCCCCACGAGGTCGTTAGGGGCCGAGACACCCGCAAGCATGTTTGTGACCTCGTCGATGAGCATGGATCAGTGCCCAGGGCGTGCTCGCGCTTTCTGATGAAGCCGCTCAATCACCTCCCATAACCTGCGTCGGTCAGCGACGCGACGCTCCCGGCCTCGTCCACATACTCTCGGACATGGAGCAACCGTTGGCCTTGGTGAAGTCCTTGAGCATCCCCAGCTGGCGGACACGGACAAGTTCACGCCCTGCCGGTAACTGGAATCCGTGGTGTCTAGGGTCTCCTATGAAAGCGGCTGTAGGTGCTTCTTCTGTTTAGTCAGTGTAGTGGCGGTTGCACCGGCAAAGGATAATGTGAACGCCTTGACCGCAGGCGTGTCCGACCCCGTATCCATGATTTTTCACGCGAGTCACGGGATAGCCGAGACTCTAAGGAGAACTCCGCCTGGTGTCTAAGAGCAACGGACGCCCCGCGATCCGATGCCTCTCACTTGACCTTGAAGTCGGCGTCCGAGACTCCCGCATCCACGCCTTCGCCGGTGTACGTTCCGACACCCGGCGGACCCTAATCGGCCCTAAGCGCACTGCCTTGGCCCGAGCACTGGTCCAGCTGGACCGCCTTGCCGATGGCGCTGACTTCATTCTCGGCCACAACCTGATCGCTTTCGATCTGCCCCACCTGCAAGCTGCGAGTCCCGGTTTGCGGCTGCTACGACTTCCCGCGGTGGACACGCTTCGACTCAATCCCTTGGCCTTTCCCCGCAACCCCTATCACCATCTTGTCAAGCACTATCAGGACGGAGGGCTCAGGCGCGGACGCATCAACGACCCTGAACTGGATTCCAGACTTGCCTTGGAGGTCTTCGACGATCAGCTAAAGGCCCTGCGGGATTCACCGTCGGACTTGCTGACAGCCTGGCACTGGCTCACCACGTGTGATGGGGGCGAAGGATTCGGCCGGGTGTTCGCTTCGTTGAGGAACTCGCCGAGGCCGTCCGACGCTGAGGCGTTGGCGGCAATCCAGAGACGTTTGGCTGACTCATCCTGCCAGACGTGCGCTCGAGAGGTCATGGCGGACGCAACACAGAACGGCTGGGCACTGGCCTATGCGCTGTCGTGGCTGTCGGTGTCTGGAGGGAGCTCCGTCATGCCTCCTTGGGTGCGGCATCAGTTTCCCGAGGCAGGTCGGCTGGTTAAACGATTGCGCGACAGCGCCTGCGCCGACCCCACGTGTGGTTGGTGCCGCGAGCGACACGATGCCCGCAACGAGCTCACCCGGTGGTTCGGCTTTCCCGACTTCCGCGCCGAGCCATCGGACGAGAATGGACAGCCGATGCAGCGGTCAATCGTCGAGGCGGTCATGGCCCGGAAGCATGTGCTGGGCATCCTGCCAACCGGCGCGGGCAAGTCGCTCTGCTACCAGCTGCCGGCACTCTCCCGCTACGACAAGACCGGGGCGCTGACGGTTGTGATCTCGCCATTGGTCGCCCTCATGGCTGATCAAGTGGCGGGTCTCGAGGCTACGGGCATCGGCTCCTGCGTCACGATCAACGGGCTCCTTTCCATGCCTGAGCGAGCCGATGCGCTGGACCGGATACGACTTGGAGATGCCGGCATCGTCCTTGCGGCTCCTGAGCAGCTTCGTAGCGTCGCGTTTCGTCGCGCCCTTGACCAACGTGAGATCGGTGGGTGGGTGCTGGATGAGGCGCACTGCCTCTCGAAATGGGGGCACGACTTCCGGCCCGACTACCGGTACGTTGGGCGCTTCATCCGCGAGAAAGCGAGGGATGACCCGGTTCCGCCGGTCTTGTGCCTCACCGCGACCGCCAAGCCCGATGTGAAGACCGACATTGTCGAGTACTTCCAAGCGGAGCTGGACATCGACTTGACAGTTTTCGACGGCGGTGCTCGACGCGAGAATCTGGAGTTCGTCGTGGTGCCGACGAGCAGCGGGGCGAAGTTCGCCAATGTCCACCAGATCCTCGACGCCGATCTGCCGGCGGATGATCCTGGCGGGTCAATCGTCTATTGCGCCACACGGCGGCACGCCGAAGAGCTAGCCGCGTTCCTCCAGGCCAAAGGCGTAACAGCCGACCACTTCCATTCGGGCCTGCCCCCGGAGACCAAGAAGAACGTCCAGGAGCGCTTCATCCGTGGCGATCTGCGAGCCATCGTCGCCACCAATGCCTTCGGCATGGGCATCGACAAGCCTGACGTTCGCCTGGTCATTCACGCCGATATCCCCGGCTCCCTCGAGAACTATCTGCAAGAGGCAGGCCGCGCTGGAAGGGACCAGCAACGGGCGCGCTGTGTATTGCTCTATACCCAAGACGATGTGGAGCGCCAGTTCGGGATGTCGGCCCGTTCCCGGCTGACGCGGCGTGAGATTCATGGTGTATTGCGAGCACTGCGAAACCTGGACCGTAAGAGGCGCCTGGATGGCCAAGTTGAGGCCACTGCCGGCGAGATTCTCGGCGAGGACGAAGAGAAGGCCTTCGAGCGAGACTCCAACACCGACGACTCCCGGGTACGGACGGCCGTCGCCTGGCTGGAGGAGGCGGTGTTGCTCACCCGGGAGGAGAACCGGGTGCAGGTGTTTCCATCCTCGCTACGGGTCAACTCGGTAGAGGAGGCACGGGCCAGGCTCGAACGGTCCGACATCAGGAGCGGCTATCGCCGCCAACTACTGACCATCGCGGAGACGTTGTTCGAGGCGGATGCGGACGACGGAATCTCCACAGACGAGCTCATGGCGGCAACGGGTCTGACCTCCACCGGGGTCAGGGGCGCACTGTACGACCTAGAGCGATTGGGGGTCGCCAGCAACGACACGGCGCTGACGGCCTTTGTTCACACGGGTGTGATGCGTGCCTCACAGCGACGCTTCACGCAGGCGGCGGCTCTGGAGATCGACCTGGTGGCCCACCTGCGCGAGACAGCGCCAGATCTGAGCATCGGCGATTCATCGACGCTCCATCTCCGCGTCGCCACCCAACGGCTCAAGGACGAGGGGCATTCGCACGCTCTACCGGAACACCTGTGGCGCATTGTGCAGAGCATCGCCGCCGACGGGCGTGGGGAGGGCGGCGGTGGCGGCAGCTTCGGCGTACGCCGGTGGGACGCCGAGACCGTACAGGTGACGCTGCACCGCGAGTGGGGCGTGTTGGAGAGGATTGCCGAGCTACGTCGCGCCGCGGCACGGCGCCTGCTCGACCATCTACTCGCCACCCTCCCGCAAGGAATCCGAGGCACCGACCTTCTAGCGGAGACGACCCTTGGCAAGCTGCTGGCGGCAGTCCAGTCCGATCTCGTGCTGAGAAGCGTAGTCAAGGACCCGGCAAAGCTGATGGAGCGTGCCTTGCTGTGGTTGCACGAGCAGGAGGTCATTCGCCTGAACAAAGGCCTGGCGGTGTTCCGCCCAGCCATGACCATCCACCTGAAGCCTGAATCACGCGGCTTCGCACAGGCCGATTTCGGAGCCCTCAAGCTCCATTACGACGAGCAGGTGTTGCAGATCCACGTGATGGCGGAATACGCGCGGCAAGGCCTTGCTTCGATGGCTGATGCCCTGCGCCTAGCGATGGACTACTTTGCCCTTAGCGAAGAGGAATTCCTGCATCGCTGGTTACCGAATCGGGAGACGGAGACTTCCCGGCAGACCACGCCAGAATCGTGGCGGGCTGTCGTTGAATCCCTCAACAACCCCATCCAACGCCGCATCGTGGCCGACGATCGGGAGCAGACCAATGTCCTAGTTCTTGCCGGTCCAGGCTCGGGCAAGACGCGGGTGTTAGTGCACCGCATTGCCTACCTGTTGCGGGTGAGGCGAGAGAATCCTCGCGGCATCCTCGCGCTGGCCTACAACCGGCACGCCGCGGTGGAGATCCGCCGCCGTCTGGCGGACCTCATTGGCGACGACGCTCGGGGCGTTACGGTGTTCACCTGCCACGCCCTGGCCATGCGGTTGGTCGGGGCCAGTTTCTCGGGACGGGCGAAGCGTCTGAACGAGGAAGACTTCCAGGACGTCCTGCGACAGGCGACGGCCCTGCTGCGCGGGGAAGGCCTGCCACCGGACGAGGCGAACGAGAATCGGGCGCGTTTGCTGGCGGGTTTCCGCTGGATCCTCGTCGACGAGTACCAGGACATCGGCTTGGATCAGTACGAGCTGATCTCCGCCCTGGCGGGCAGAACCCTCGCCGAGGAGGACGACAAGCTCAGCCTCTTCGCCGTGGGCGACGATGACCAGAACATTTACGCCTTCAACGGCTCGTCGGTGGAGTTCATCCGGCGCTTCGAAGCCGACTACCGGGCCAAGCCCGCGTTCCTGACCGACAACTATCGTTCAACTAGCCATGTCGTCGCGGCTGCCAACGCAGTGATCGGACCGGCCCGGCATCGGATGAAGACCGGGCACCCCATCGCCATCAACCGAGGCCGAGCCAAGGAACCATCGGGCGGTGCCTGGGCCGAGCTAGACCCAGTGGCTCGAGGAAGAGTTCAGATTCTGCCGGTTGGCGACAATCGCATCGCTCAGGCGCAGGCGGTCGTTGCAGAGCTCGAGCGGTTATCCAGGCTCACTCCCGATTGGAATTGGGCGACATGCGCGGTGGTGGCGCGGAACTGGAGCTACCTGGACCCGGTGCGCAGCCTCTGCGAGCTTCAAGGCATCCCCGTTGAGATGGCGAACGAGGAGTTCTCGGGTTTCTGGCACTTGCGGGAGACCGGAGCACTCCGAGATTGGCTCTATGGGCGAGATTCCCAATGGGTGCGGAGCGGAGACCTGGCCCACTGGCTGCGTACGCAACCGCGAGGGCCGTGGGTCAAGCTCCTCGAGGAAGCCGTCGCCGACTTTGGACTGGAGACCGGCGGCGCCGAAACGTCGCTGGATTCCTTCATTGAATGGTTGGCCGAGTGGGGCCAAGAGTTTCGTCGTCGGCAGGGAGGATTGCTGCTGACGACCGCCCACCGCGCCAAGGGCCTGGAGTTCGACCACGTGGTCGTGCTGGATGGCGCGTGGGACCGCATCGGCCGCGGAGAGGATCGAGACGCCCCCCGGCGGTTGTACTACGTAGCGATGACTCGGGCACGTCAGACGCTTACCCTCATGCGCTTTGCCGGACAACATCCTTTCCTGGATGGCTTCCAGAAGAACTCCTCGGTGCTACACCGCCCGGCGTCGGTCGGACTCCCGGTCCCGTCGAGCGAGCTCAACCGCACCTATCGGCGGCTCAGCCTAGGGGATGTCTTTCTAAGCTTTGCCGGGTACAGGATCCCTGGCAACCCAGTGCACGAGGCCATAGCCGCGCTCTCTCCTGGCGACATTCTCCAGGTTCGAGAGGGGTCGAATCGCTGGGAACTCCTGGACAGCAAAGGCACCGTCGTCGGACAGCTTGCTCGGAGTTTCACGCCCCCCGCTGACATGCACTGCGCGTTCGCCACCGTCTTGGCCATCGCCACTTGGGACCGTGAGCGCTCTGATCCCCAGTACCGCGAAGGGCTTCTAAGTGATAGCTGGGAGGTAGCGGTGCCGGAATTGGTGTTTGAGCCGGAGCCCCCCAATGTGCCGGAATAGGAAAAAAAGCGGAGACGACCATGCCTGGCTTGATGGCGGCGGAGCATCGCACAACTGGTCCGGATCGGGATCGCCCTAGACATCGAGTAAGAACCGTAATGGAGTAAGATCCCTAATGCTCAAGTTCTTGGCCTTCTCCAGTATGGTGGGCTTAAGTTGACGGCAGACCGACCAATCTTTGAGATATGTTCAAGACTGCAGCGTTCAGCTTCAAAGGTCAAACTAGTCCGGGAGAACTAGGCTAAAGCTAAGGTTTCCTTCTGGTGCTTGACCTGCGTGTCTAAATGCGCCCGATATCTTCAAATGCCCTTGAAACTCTGATCGAGCCCCGCCGACAATCCACTTTTCTCCAAAAACGACCCAGCAGAGGACCAGCCCGTTTTGCCTTAGGTACCGCTCTAGCAGCTCCCTATCCATGAGTAGGGTAGTTGGGCCATCATCATGCGCCGTCGGATCATAGATGGCCAGCCTACCTGATTTGTCCACAAAATCCGAGGCCCTCCCCGACCAATTCAGATCAAGGTCGTCAAGGAGTACATGATGAGGCAAGAGCAGTGTGTAGTGCTCGTCGACAGAGCAATCGAACACGCCTGATTCTGCAGAATAGGAGACTGTCGAAGTCCGTACGTCGACCGGACGCCTCTCTCCTTCCGATTTTGCCCAACCCTCAGTGCTATTGTGGTTCGGGAATTGACGACGAAATGCCGGAGACCAACCATATTCTCCGAAGAACATATAGTAGAGATATACTGTCGGGGATTCTGGTAGCGCGTCCAACTGATTTTCATTCCTCTTGGCCCAGCTCACAAATGAGTCAACATCACTAGAGTGGACGAAATAGGCCTCCCATCGCAGCATGAGCTCTCTCCGCTCAATCTTGAAGGGATCGACATCTACAGGATGTGGCTGCCTCCAGACTGCGTTACCGCACAAGTTGACCCATTGGCTTCCGTCGTTGGGACGAACGACTTGAAGCAGATCTTCAACTCTCGGAATATCTGTCTCCAATGCTAACCACTCCTGATGGCTCACCTCATCACGCCAAGCAGCATATTCAGCGTCTCCCCACCACGCAGCCTTGTGCGGTCCCCAAGACGTTCCGCCGGGAGTGGAACTTAGAGTTGAGGACGGATCGATATCGCGGACATGGAGTTGCCAAGGTCCCTCGTACTTGCCACCCTCGTCGCCAAAAAAAGACTGCTGGTACTGGTAGTGGTCCGAAAGGTGAGCGAGTATCTCATGGTAGGCTATCCACTGGTACTTCTTTCCCATTCGCTCAGGCTTGTTCGCCGATCTCCCAGGATCTCCGATGAAGAACCGGTCGAACTCACCAAATCGATCAATTGTCCAACCTAGATCAAATACGCGCCAGAATACATATCGCTGGATCGCGCGTACATCAAATCGCGGAGGGCCACTGCTCCTAGCATGATCGATTGCTTCCATCTCAGACCTCTGGTCGTCGGTAAGCATCGACATCAGTTCTTGCCGTGAGGCCTCGATCCGCTCTTCGTGCCGATCCATATCTCTACTGAGTTCCTGCTGTTCAGCATCGCCGTCGGACTGTGTATCTCCCATCATCGCAAAAATTGGCGACGGTTCGTTTTCAATGCTTCTGAGACTCGCATACGCCGCTCTTTCGGCATCGCCAAGCTTGTCCAATAGGTCCTCTATCCGCTCTTCCGGCGAGACCCACTGGGCTTCGTCGAGTCGAAGTGAGAGCCAGCAACTATTAGATTCACTGCCGATCACGTACCGGGAGAAATCGCTAAGCAGATCACCTAATACCGAATGACGAATTCGGTTCCTCGACCACTCCAAATCGCCATCTACCCATGCACCTTGATTCCAGTGTGGAGTCAATTGCTCAATTATCTCTTCACCTGGTATGTCTGGCCAGATGCTTCTATACGGCGGCCGTATGAGTGAGTCGTTGACAGGGATTTCTGCCCCAAGATAGATTGCACGCTCGACAACTCCACGGGCGTAATCACGGAGGAGAATATGCGGCGGGCAGTCGCCAGAGGCAAAGACCCGATCGTATACCAACAATGCCAGCTTGCCCACCGCATCCGCGTCGTGACTTCGCATTGCCACACCATAAGCTACAGCATGCACTCGTTCGGAGACATATGGATCGTCAACGTCGGCGAAACGGTTCACTAGTCGCCCAGCCGATTCGAACCGCCCAGTGAGGAGAACAACCAAAGCCTTCGTCGCCCTATCGCGCAAGAATCGGTTGGGTGTCGTAAGCATCCAAGAAAGCGTGGTTGCAGCTAGGTCTACAACCTCATCCTCAATGTCTTCATCTCCTGCCGAGCTCAATGCCCAATCTATGAGGCGGTCCACAGGACTCTGGTTCTGCCACGCTCTGTGCAGATAGGTGCTCCACCATGAATCCCGATCAGGCATTGCATCCTCGCGCAATCGGCGGTCAAGAGTCTCTGCGTTGAATGGATGACCGGAAATGGTTGAGAGAGACACCATCGTGTCCAAGAAATCTTCCAATAGATCGTCATCCCCCAACAAGTCGTCCAAGATCACATCAAAGTCTTTCGAGAAGGCGTCATGCTTACGCCAGATGATGCTTTGCAGAAAAGCATAGGTGAACATGGGTCGTTTCCGCACGGATGGAGCCACACTGACCAACTCTTGCCCGATACGCTCAGGCACCTGAATACATAGCGCCTCAATGATCCCATACCGTATATACCGCTCCTCTTGGCTAAGGAGAGCCATTCCTCCATTCTCTGAGAATGCAATGCTGGGATCATCTCGGTCGAGATGAGTATTGAGCAGGTGGTCAGAAATGATGTGGTCCGCGAAGCGATCATAGACGATCGTCACTACCTCGTCCGTGAGAACGCCGCTACTCGGGTCAATATCTTCCGCAAGTATGCCTTCAGCTACAAGGGCTGCATAGAGCGACTCATCGTAATTCCGGCCCGGCAGCAGATTATCTACGGCGGCCTGAGCCTCGGAGCGACGCAGGTGTGGCGTTCCACACTCCGCAAACCGCTCAGCAAGCCTCTCAAGGGATTGACGTACAAGGTTATTCTTCGGGTCATAGTTGAGATACTCTGGCTTCCGAAGACGCTCGTGAATCGCATTGAGGTAGAGGTCGAATACCGCACTGACACCATGGAATCCTCTCGGAAGCTGGCGCTCTCCTTTGCCTTGCAGACCTTCACAGATCGCCTTTAGAAAAAGCGGATTGCTGAATTCAGGCTGCAAGATTGGAGTTGACGGAGCTTGGAGTCCATAATGTGCAAAGAAAATACGGGTGGCGTCGAACTCAAGCCCCGCGAATCCCTGGTGAGTAACGACGGTAGCCCTGTCCCTCACATTCTTCGGGATGATTGTCTCCTCGTACGACGAGCGGACGGAAAGGACCACCCCAATCCACGGAGATTCTTGGATCCTCGCCAAGAATGAGGGCAGATGAGCCGGCCAAATCCTCCTGCCATTACCTTCGTTCAAGGCATCAATCATCACCATTGCGCGACACGCCGACGCCTGGGCGGCGGATTCCAGCGCACCGACAAACTCTTCCGCGCTGCTGTGGGACAAGTCCAGTTGCTGTAACAGCTGTACCCAAGGATCGTCCGCGCTGAGGAATCGTTTGCCCACCAGGACTAGAGTAGGCAGCTGATCTTCAACACGCCTCTTAGCGAAATCACAGATCAGGTGAGTTTTGCCTGTACCACCATCGCCCTTCAAAAGCAACAGCTGATTGTTCGCCAAAGAATCGACATGAGTACAAACATCAATTACTCGACCTAAAGCAATTTGAAGCTGCTGTACGTAGGCAAGCATGTTTTTGAGGGGCTCCACAAAATAGCCCGATGTATCTGGGATGTCTTCAGGCCGCGCACTCTTGTACGTTCGTAGTTGCGAGATTTTCTCAAGAACCTGCGTTCCTTCATTACACGCCTTATCTGCCGCATTCACTATCTCTGGGAGTCGCATATGGCCAGCAGGACATGCTTCCAACTGCGCCAAGGCTTCCAGCACCTTGCTCGTTGCGCTTGCTAGACAATCAAGCTCTAGGTCTTGAGCCTGTTGGTCCGCGGATCTCTGGACAAACACTAAGCTGTCATGAGCTCTACGAATTCCTAGTGAAAGAGACTTGACTTCTTCGAAGGAAGAAGATGACCTACTGAATCGCTTCAAGTCCTGAGCGATGGGTAAGTCGACATGGACCTCCGGAGTGTATCTGGGTCCGACGGCGCTCAGAGACTCATTGAGATGCCGACTAAACCAGTCCTGACTAAACTCATGCTGTCCAAACCAGAAGAAACGGCGCCCAGAGTGCTCCTCCCGGGACAGCCTATCAAGCAATTCCGAGGAGCCCCACCGCACATACTCCACCTCAATATCGCGTTCCTTCGCCTGTCTTTCCCACTTGCATAGATGGTCGTCCCATCGATCCATTTCCGAGTTTCGGTTGGAAATGCGGGCATCCGATAGATTGCGAGGGACGCAAACATAATAGCGCACTAAGCGGGGATGTTTGTTGAGTGCGGTTTCGATTGAGACGTCAAGTTGCTGCCATTGGATGCTCGTAAGAGGCGAGGTAAAATACTTCGCCTGCCAACCCCACTCATCCCCGTTCGGGAGAACACAGTAGCATTCGACACCTGCATCGGGAGTGCCGGTCGATATGAACTTCGCATCTTTGGGAGACTCAACACGCGCCAGTTGTACACACAGCTCCTCAAACCCGCCGGATTGCGAGCCATTCCATGATCGGATCGATTTCCAGTCAACGTTGAACACTCAATGTTCCCAGCTAGACGGGACTAGAGAGTGATTGAGTCTGGAACAAACGAAATTCTTGTATCTGATCCAGTGCAGGCACGTCTGGCCCCTTCTTCGGTAGGAGGATGGGGCTCCTCCTAAGCAGTGCATATCCCGTGCCGCCCTATCTTACGCGTTCATCACGCGGCTGGCTCTCCTAGTCGTCAATCTCCGCCCAGGCATCGGCCATCACGGTCGGTGCTACCCGTGCTAGCCGCGCAGCGCGTCGGTGGCCGTCAAAGCGTCGCCGGCGCGCGCCATGTCGACGCCCAAGCCAGCGCGGCCGATCACCACGTTGTTCTGCTCCGCTGCGGCGTCCTTCCGTAGCTTGCTCTTGCGCTGGGTAGCCAGCAAGGTGCACAGGCTCGCGCTTGCGCCCGCATGTGGCCACGTCCACCACGGCACCGCTCGAGGCCGCCTGGCCGCGCTCCGGGCAAGACACGTGCGCCTCGTCCATCACCAGCACGGGATGCCACAGCACCGTCAAGTTCATCGGGGCCGTGAGGAATCGGTCCGCAGTCGCAACGCGCCTGTGCTCCTTGATCTCGTAGATGTCAAGGATCGCCGACACGCGCTGCGCCAGCAGGTGCGCCGACGGCGGCTCGGCCACTCAGTCCACGTCGTGGCCATTGGCCGCCAGAACGTACCCATGGCGCTCCGGCACGTTGGCAATCTCGCACTTGGGATTGAGCACAGCTGCTGCACGGCGGTCGGGTGTTGGTCTTGTCAAGCGTGACATAGCGGACGTGGACGCCCTCAAGTTAGGCTATGCGATCCGCAGCGGACCGCGGCACGACGCCCGCAGGAGTCGCGCGAAGTAGCGCCTGCCCGGACGCCGGGCCTAATCCCAAGGTCTCGACGAGCAGCCGGCGGAGTTCGGCGGCGTGCTGCTCAGGTGAGGAGGCGTCGAAGGCTGCCTAGATGTGCGCCTCAACCTCTTGCGCGTCGTCGCGGTCCCATATGGGCATGGCACGCCCCTGGTGGCAGACGGGCGGACTAGAAAAAAAACCACGCGCACACGCGCCGCTTCTGAGCGACGCCAAACCCACTGTGTCTCTGGAGTCTATCTGTAGGCCGTATCTACCCTCACTCGGCGACGGCAAGGGAGGAGCGGGCTAGGCCAAATTCAGACACACAGTGCTCACGCGGCGAACCGTCGCGTCCTCGACGAACGGACGTCGAGGCAAGTACGACGTGCGACGGGAGCCATGTCGGTGCATGTGCCGCTACACTCAGGGTAGAGGACGGCACGGCCCACGAATCGGCAGAATGACGCAGACTGCCCAGGAATCGCTCCACCTCGCTCTGCTTCACCTCGACCGAGTGCAGTCGGCGTGGTGGGACCCGACAGATTGGGCGAATCTTTCGACTTACGGCTTCTACTGCTTGGAAGCCTGCGTTGTCGCGGCCGCGCTGCATTTGAAGCAGCCCCGTCCCGGAAGCCACCCTGCCAAGGCAAGGATGGCTGAATCCCTGAGTCAGGAGCACAACCTGCCTGATATCGGCGAATTGCTCGTCGACTTGAATACGATGCGCAAACACCAGGCATATGGGGACACCCAGGCTCCTGAGGGAATGGACGCGGAGAACACCGCAAGACTGATCGAGGAGTACGTCACCTCGGTGCAAGCCTTATTTGCGATATGACGCAGCGGCTCACCCCGGAGCGATCTGTGCACCGACAGGAAGACTCCATTGTGACCCTGGAAGCCGTGCGGTCCTGGCCGAGCAGCGGGGCACGCCAGTGGACGATCGACGCTGTAGCTGTAGCCATTCACCACTCAGCAATTCGGGCGATCGTCGCCTCCGGTTCATGCGTGCGTGACGTGGCGAATTGCGACGATCTCGACCTCGTGCTCGTGTACCGTAAGTGTCGGCCCACTCTTCCGCGTCCACCGATCGGTGTCGATCTCCAGCAACATGAGGTGGCCGAGGTGCCACAGAAGCTAGAAGGGGGCCACGATTTTCTCTCGTGGGCAGTTCGCTTCGGGCGACCATTGTTTGAGCGCGACCGGTGGTGGTCGCGTCTGCGAGCCGACTGGAATGATCGACTGTCATTGCCTTCGGCCGCCGAAGCCCGCAAGCGTGCGCGCCGCGCGCAGCAGCTTCATCAAGAGATGCAGGCGCTCGGCGATCACGACGCCGCAATGGAGAACTATGTCTCAATGTTGACCCACCTCGCGCGAGCAGCGTTGAGCGACGCGGGCATCGTGCCCTGGTCGAGGCCGGAACTCGCGCACCAGCTGCGCGGCATCGGTGAGCAGTTGCTGGCAGACCGCCTGGATGACGCACTGGCCCGCCGATACGGGTGAGGGACAGCTACCGGCTCCGCGTCGTCGGTGAACGTGAATTCGATGTTGCAATTTCCCAAGACAGACGCGGCCAACGCCTGTCGGGCATCGCAATTCTGCCGAATCGCTCCCCGCGCTCCGAACTGTGCTTCCGCGTCGCGACCAGCATTGAGACGCCGGTACGGCGCATGCATTCGGCACAGGATGAGGATACGGGGGTCGATTACACGAGCGAGCGTCCGCTCCAAGTCAGATCCTGGCGCCGGCAAACAGGTTTGGGACGGTTGCCCACTACTGGTCAGGAGCGACCGGCCAGAATTCGAACCGGCGACCCACGGCTTTGAAGAAATGCGCGGAGGCGCGCCGTATTTGGCCGATGCTCAACCTGTTCCGGTACCGGAGCCGTTTTCAGGCCGTTGCCCCCTTCCATGGGCAACGGCACGGACGTTCTACGTTATTTCGAGGGAGATTCCGCCTGTGCCAGTGCCAGAAACTCGCGCGTCACAGCCTCGACCGCTGGTCGTCGATAGGCGGCCCAGAGATGTTGGCGACTACGCAGACCGAGACGAGCTGCGATGGCGGCCATCGGCTGGCCCTCGCAGTACAACTGAAGAGCCAGGACTTGCCGCGGCGTCAAGATCATCGACGCCCGCTCGGTGGCCTGCTGGAGAAGTGCCCGTGCCGCATGCACGTCGGCGAAGGCGCTTCGTCGAAAGCGCTGGCGTGCCAGGCGCTTTACTCCAGGAAGGCCTACCAAGGCCGAATCGAGCAGGCGATAGCCGTCCGCTCGATGGCGCAAGGCGTCGTCAACCCACCGGTAGTACGCCGCGAATGACCGGCGACCGCGGCGCGGGACTCGGTGGTGTGCATATCCCCGCTCCAAGATTGATGGGGCGGAAGCTTCCGGCATCCGCAAACCCCGGCCGAGCGAATAGTACGGCCCTAGGATGCCGACAGATCCGCGAGCCGGAAACGCAGGATTCCGTAACTTTCGCCAAGCTGCCCCCCAGCTGTGGATATGCCCAAATCACGATGACGGTCCCCAAAGCCCAAGCGCTAGAAACTGCGCCCGCCATTCATTGGCCATGGAACGTCTTCCGCGCGATTGATGGTGACAACCGTTCCTCTACCAAGCCCCTGGGCCTTCCCTTTGCATAAGCCGAAGCTGCCCGGATTTCCCCGGGCCTGGGATGCTCTGTTTATCTTCCAGACCACAGTTCGCCCTCACAAGACGACTATCCAGCGCACCTTCTCGCTCAAGCTCAACCAAACGTAGGTTCACAAGTCCTCTTATCGTCACCTGATCTCTGCCACGAATCGAGGAATCGTTGATGCCTATAAACGTCACTGACACACACGGCCGTCCAATAGTTCACTATCGAGGTACTTGCGATGTCACATATACCGAGGATGAGACGACATTTAATGCTCACGGCTATTTCGAGGCTGCGCAATTCGCGTCCGGACGGATAGCCATTGGGGTCATTCCAACAGACCAAGCAACACCGACAAGAATCAACCTCGCTACTGAGACGAATGCCGCCGTTTCCTTCACAGGGCGAGCATTGACGTCCTGGACCATCAAAGCTACTGGCGAGACGTTCTTTTCAAGAATCCCTTGGCTCCTTCTGCCACTTGCGGCGTCACAACCGCGCGAACTCACCATGGCTGCGCAGTACCTCGAAGCGTCTCGGCCGGGCGCAAAGAAAGATGGCTATAGGCACGCTCACTTCCTGGTCTCAAACATGCTATGGCACCATCGGGCCATTGAAGAACCGGAGACAATTGAACTGAATCTTCGCGGATATCACCTATCCGTGAATGCGGTGAACGACTATAGCGAAGTTGCGCACCGACTTACTCACGCACATGGAGTAGCGCCTACAGCGTGGATCCATGTCGAAAGTCCGCCGGGATTAAATAAGACGCTACATGATTTTCAAGACGTGATTGACGATCTTATGTATATATTTCGTCTTGTAACAGGCAACTACGTCGATTGGTACTACGGCGAGACTCGAACGCCACCTGATGCCCGCCCGGTGGAACGGGTACATAAGTTTTCCACACCGACTAATTACTCGAACACTCTTCGATTCGAGCACCTTCGGACTGGCCACACGTCTTTGGTGCCAAAACTCAATTTGGCCAACCTTGCGACTGCGTTCTTTGACGACTCAGTGCACAAGCTGAAAACTTCCCAATTGAAGACTCTAGTAAACCAATTCACTACTGCCTGTAGTGATGCACCATTTTTCGAGTCATCGGGCCTCTTGGCATCTACTCTCACTGAACTGATAGTATCCAAGAGATCGCAAGCCACGGACACATCAAATATCATCTCCAGGGCTAAGTACAAATCCCATGTAATACCGGCTCTGGACCAAGCCGTCAGGAGTCTAGACTTGTTGAAGGATAAGCAAGATGCCATTCTCGCACATGTCATGGGTGGGTATCGCAGGTCGTTTCGGCAGAAGCTCCAAGCGTTGAGAGATGAGCTCGATCTACCGTTAACTGACTGCCATATCAGCCTGATAGTTGCCACGAGAAACGCTCTGGTGCACAGAGGTACATTTCAGTCAAAAGCCGAAGATGGCGGGTGGCACCATGACTATAATGTGCTGATCTGGACGAATCTCATCGCACTCTATCGACTACTTGGTTACCGTGGGGATCTACCTGAACAACCTCGCGGGCAATCCATCATTGTCTAACGCAAAGTATACGAAAATCCGGGGTCTGCGTTCTACCTCCAATCGTACCCGCAATTTCTTGGGTGCAGCCCCCAAGGTCAATTGCAGTTTTCAGTCCATTAGTCGGAAGTGACGCAGGTGAAGGTTGGGGCAGACTCCGAAATAGTTGTTGAATTAGACAAACACCGGTAGCCGGCTCTCGAGAGTCTCGAGCACCGATTTCCGCTGCTCAGGGGCGTGTGTGTATTCCAGTAGAGGTGTATGGCGTGCATCCTCGGTCGAACTGCCCTCGTCGACAAGAACGATGACCGAGTCCAGCCAGCTCCGCAGCTCTTCTCTGCAGTCTTGGTCGATCAGAGTCGTCCCGACTTGCCATTCGCGAATGATGTCGTCAAGCGCTGCGCTAGGCGGCTGCTCTCCCTCCACGTCCTCTGCGTCCGCGTGGCTCTTGTCGACATGCGCCGCCAAACGCGCCAAGTCTTTCCGAATCTCTTCATTGGACACCACGACCTCGGGTCCACCCTTGATGTCATGCGTGAAGCTATCGTCAAGATATCGAGTACAGCAGTATTCGGTCGCAGCGAGGCCGTCCGCAAGCTCGGTGAGGTCGTCGGTTTCAAGCCTGAAGCGTGCAGAAGCGAAGCGGATCTCGCTGGGATCACGCTTCTGCGATTGGATACCGGCGTTGTAGTGCTTGCGAGGGTAATCCCGCAATGGGTCAAGCTCCTTCACACCAGCAGGGAGGTTGATCTGCTGAAGCGCTTCAAGCACAGCTGTCTTGCCGGCTTCGTTAGGACCCAGCAGAATCGTCTTGGCCTGCTCCACCTCAAACCACCCCGTGTCACGGACACAACGATAGCCACGCACCCGAACGTGAGTCAGTTTCATCGTCGTCCGTCCGCGGCATCAACGGTCATGTTGTTGTCTCTAAGCATCGCAGTCGTCATTTCCTCTTAGCCCTCTTCAAGAGGTGGTAGCGCGCTCACAATGGATACTGTTTCGACGCTCACGGTCGTAATGCGCTTCACTAGGTCGATGATATAGCGGGGTTCTCGAATCTCGGCTGCCCAGTCATTTGGGTCGTTGACGATGCCACTTGCCTTGTCAGACGTTATCCGATAGCGATCAAGCAGCCATTCCAGCGCTGACCTAGGGCCGACAACGTAATCGTGGGCTTCGTCGGGTATGCCCACAAGCGTGATCCAGTCGTTGTAGACAATAACTGACCGATCTGGACTTCTTGATGCTCCGCCCCAACGCATCTTCTGCACCCGAAAACGTTCCGAGCCCTCGGGAGCGCCCGATGAAAGACGTTCCTCCAGCGAGTATGGCACTGCATCCTCATAGCCAATGTGTAGGTCCAAGAGCTGCTGTCCGGCCTCCGAGAACGAGGCAAAGGCCGCCGCCGTCGACACTTCGGGAATTCGAGGCAGCATGCGAGCAAGATCGCTGCCGTATCGTTCCCGATAGTCGGAAGAGTGCAAGATTCCATATATATAGGAAAAAATGTCATCCTTCGTCACCCACTGCCCGTATCTCGTACGGTAGGCCTCAAGCGCCTGGTCTGAGACATTGTCTTCGCGATGTGGCTCGGCCGGGAGTAATTCTCCCTGCCCACTATCGGTCGAAGAAACCCAGATATAGCGTGGAAGGGTCTGGCAAGCTCGACCCGCACCTGCATTTGCTTTGTTTTCGGGGACGGTGTCGACAGCCAGGATACCGGGACTGCTCCTGGGCGTAGGCAACCCCCGTTCCACAAGAATTGTCGGGTTGCGCGTTTCCGGGGTAGGAAAAACCTTGGGCAGCTGATAGACCGAGTTATTCAAGATTCGGTCCATGTAGTAGTGCTGGCGGAAAAATGGACGATAGACTGCCGACCGAAACCCGTCATAATGAACTTCGGCCAACTGATTCCTCTTGGCTCTTTGCTCAGCGCTGCCATCCCACTTGAACCTACCTTCGTCGCGGGCTACAGAATTGGCGCCTGCACTTAGGGCCCTCACCTGATCGTTGTAGAACGCAACCTGATCCTCGATCAATGCGCGCAACTTCACATAGGAGGAATTGAAGACCCACGCGTCCCGGCTCGTAATGGCCCCCAAAGATGAATGTTTGAACAATGGTGCGATGGACGGACTGGACTTCTCGCTCTGAATTATTGTCACAGGACGCAGTGTCATGTAGTGATCATTCCGCTGATTGATCCAATCTCCCTGTCTGTTTGGAACAATATTGGTCCACTCAATCTCGCCGAACTCCGCCCGGCTGACAGTCTCAAGCTTTCGTTCGCGAGTGAGGAAGTCTCCAATGTCGCAATATTCGATGGTCGCCGGTTGCGTGACTGCTTCAGGCCGCTTCACAAGAAGCAGCACGGCAACGCCGGCGCGGCTTCCTTGTTCGAATACACCTCCACCCTCCCGCTTTCGAGTTTCCCCTGATGTGCGAGCATTGCCACGTAAGTCATAGACGTAAGCAAAGTGGAATTCCCTTTCGATCACTTTCCGGAAGCCGTCAAAGCTCTTGCCATCGAGGAAGCCACTATTGGTGACGAAACCGATGATACCGCCGTCACCTTCTTGCACTCGGTCTGAAGCCCACCGAATCGCTCTCACGTACGAGTCGTAAAGAGGGTTCTTCAAGCCCTTAGTTTCTGATTGAGCAATGTAGCTGCGTGAGATCTTTTCGTCTATCGTCGGATAGGCTTGGTTCGCGTTATCGTCCTCGTGACTTGCTTGACCCCTAGACCAGGGCGGATTGCTGATGATGACGCGTATGTCCAGGGCAAGTTGGCGCTCAATTCTGTCGCTATTTCGCGGAAAGAACGTTGTGTCCGCACGGTCGCTCGCCTCGGATGCCTGGAACGTGTCGGTGAGTACGATGCCATCGAATGGCCGATACTCTCCAGCGAGCTCGACGTTGGCAGTCTCTATGTTGACGGCAGCGATGTAGTAAGCCAGCAACATGATTTCGTTCGCGTGCAACTCAGTTGCGTACTTGTGGAGTAATGTACTCCGGTCCAAAAGTCCGCTCTGTAGTAGCCGAGTAATGAACGTTCCAGTTCCGACGAACGGGTCGAGAATGTGCACACCCTCATCGCTCAGTGCAGCGTCGAACTCACGGCGCAACAGCTCCTGAACGCTGCGGACGATGAAATCCACAATCTCGACGGGCGTATAGACGATGCCCAACGATTCGGCGACCTTAGGATAGGCAACCTTGAAGAATCGCTCATAAAGTTCAACTATTACGCGCTGCTTTCCATGGGCGTTGTCTATTCCCTCCACCCGGCGGCGCACACTTGCGTAGAACTCTTCGAGCTCAGCCGTCTCGGCCTCAAGTCCGAATCCCTCAAGTTCGGCGATCATGCGTTGCATTACCCGAGACACAGGGTTGCGCTCTGCAAATTCATGCCCGCCGAACAGAGCGTCGAATACCGGCTTCGTAACCAGGTGTTGCGACAGCATTGCCGCCGCATGATCCCGAGAAACGGAGTCATTGAGGTTTCGCCGGAGAGCTGCAACGAACTCGTCGAATCGTGTAGCCACAGGGCTGTCAGGCAGGTCAATCAGAGCCCGGATACGCTCGTCGTGGCGGCGGGCGATGTCCGTTACGGAATCAGCCCACCTCTCCCAGTAGCGACGCTCTCCGCAACGCTTCACGATCTGCGCGACAATGGCTGAGCGGAACTCGCCCAAGTCGAATTCGAGCAAGCCTTGGGTGATCTGCGCGTTCGCCTCATCACTCACATCTACGCTATCGCCATCATCCCCGTTCGTTCCCACACCGATTACTGAAATAGGCCCGTCGGCACTCTTGTTGAGGTCGAGCTTGTTGATGTAGGCGTCGAAGCGCTCATCGTGAGAGCGCAGCGCCTGCAAGACCTGCCAGACATGGCTATAGGCGTCGTTACGATCCAAGGCACTCTCGGGATCATCTCCCGACGGCACGACCACCGGCAGGATGACGTATCCATAACGCTTACCCTCGGCCTTGCGCATCACCCGTCCGACAGCCTGCACGACATCGATCTGAGACTTGCGAGGCTGCAAGAACAAGACTGCGTCGAGGGCCGGTACGTCGATTCCCTCGGTGAGACAACGGGCGTTGGAAAGAACATGACAGTTCCGGTCCTCAGCCGTTTCATCGCGGAGCCAAGCCAGAAGACGGTCGCGCTCGAGTACTCCGCTCTTCCCGTCAACATGTTTACCTTCGATCGCAAGCCTCCGCACGGCTAGCGCTGCCTCGTCCTGCTCGCGCTCGACCAAGCTCACGAAGTGCTGGGAGTATCTGATCGTGTTGGAGAACGCGACGGCGCGGCGCATCGGTTCAGGGTCGTCCTTGAATTCCGAGCCCTCCGGATCAACTTTGGCAAGCCCATTCAAACATCCGATGACGCGTCCCACATCAGCTAGCGCCTCGCCTTCGGCGAGCAACCTTTGGTGGTCACGGGCGATTTGCTTTTCACTCATCGCGAGAATCGTGACCTTATAGTCGCTCAGCAGATCCGCTTCGACCGCCTCCGCGAAGCTGAGCCGGTGAAACTCTGGGCCGTACTGCGTCACGTTGTCCATCGAGGCGACGAAGATGTCATCTTCCTTTGCTCGAAGCTGGGCCGACTCTGCATAAACGCGGGGCGTGGCGGTCATATAGAGCCGTTTGGCCGCATGCACCGCTTCGTCATCGTGAACAAGGAGAAACGATGAACCTTCACCGGCGCGGTGGGCACCAGTTGTGCGATGCGCCTCGTCACATACCACCAGATCGAAAGCCGGAAGGCCAAAATCCTGGGCATCGGCGATCACCTGCATCGACTGGTATGTGGTGAATACCACCGTCAAGAACCCGGGCGCGTCTGGCTTGGCAGTGTCGAGCAAGACCTTCGCATCGGTAGTCGCAGGAATCGGCATGTCATAGATGCGGGTGCTATCACCATCGCCCATCCCGACTTTCGTGTCCGAGCAGACCGCAAAGACTCGAAGAGTCTCCTCGGCGTCAGCCCCCCACTCACGAATCGACTGCGCCAGAAGTGAGAGTGACGGGGCAGCGAAGAGAACGCGCCCGCCCGAACCTGCCACTCGCTCCGCTATTCGCAACGCCGTCAAGGTCTTTCCGGTGCCGCAAGCCATGACCAGCTTGCCGCGGTCACTCGTCTCGAATCCTGAAATCGCGTCGTTGACAGCACGGGTTTGGTGAGGCCGCAGTTGCTTGCGCGGTCGTATCGAAAGCGGGTCGAATTCGTCCTGTAGGAATGCGTCCCAATCGATGGCCATGCCATCGAGTCCCACCAAATCGACACGCTGGACCGGGGGATCGATGCTGCTTAGAGCGCGCGCCGCGTTGTCACTCCATTCCGTCGCGGTCGTAAAGATGTAACGCTCAACATAGGGTTCCCCGGTTGGGCGCCGCTGAGATTCAGAAAGAAATGAGTCGATGTGATGTTTGTCAATTCGGTCCTGGCACTTGCACTGGATGGCTGCTAAGCCGCCATCGCGACGCCTCGCAACGATGTCAATGCCTATGTCAACGCCATCGCGCCCCATCCATTGACTCCACGGCCAGACCTCGGCGAAGTGCGATCGATACAGGGGATCGGTGCGAAGCACCCTTGTCACGAGAGGCTCAAAGGCTCGCCCTCGGTCTCGTTCGTCGGGATACCGTCGGCACAACACTTGGTAAACATCACCGAAGCCGCTCATGCCTTCTCCCTCAAGAGTCGCGGGCGCCCAAGAGCAGGCTCGCGGATGCGAGCACCGTGTGTCACATCACACTCCTGGTCCGCCAGTTCGGCACACGCAACGCTCGAAACCAGTTCACGTTATCAGCTTATGCTCGCGCGGCTCACCAGTTTCCGGCGTTGCGTTCCCGATGCAGCCGATCGCCCTCGCGTTGGTCGGCGTACTATCCGGCCAGGACGAGCTTGCCTCACATCAGGCAGGCCACCGCTCCTTCGCCAGATCTCGCTACGGCGGGCTGCGGTGGGACGAGACCTGCCCCGCTATCTGGATGCTGGGCGTATAGAGGCGACTCGAAGTCCCAGGACAACGGCCACGCCCCCCCTAGGCGTCGCGGCTTGAAGCGGAAACAACTCGCCAGGCTTCGGGTACTAACCGGACAACAACTGGACGGCCGTTGCCGAGCCAATAGTGTGGGAGCGTGAATTCTGACGCTGAGAATCCGTTCCGCGCAGCGTTCGCCAACGGCCTGCGGCGCCTCGCCCAGCGCACCGGCATCGCGGAAGATTGCCTTCGCCGCTCATTCCTTGTCGAACTGCTGCTGACCCGGCTGCTAGCGGACGCTCCCGACCGTTGGGTCCGCTTCGACGACTGGCGGTTGGAATTCCGCCACGACGGCGTGGCTTCTGCGCACGGCGATTCTGAAGTGGTCACCGAGCACGCTCGCGCGGCAGTGGACGCTGCATTGCAGGGGGCCACTGCGCAGCAAGGGCTCGAGCAGGTGCAGCTGGCGGTCCGTCACTGCGGCCGTTGGCCAGAGGTCTCCCAAGGGCCCGCCCTGGCATACCGTGTCGAGGCCTCACACCACTACGGGGAAGCCGGAGACGCCGACTTGCTCATAGGGTTCGCCTATCCAGCCGAGGACGAGATTGAATGGTCCGACGGCCTCGACGTTCTGGCGGCCCAGGACGAGCCGCCGCCATTGCTCCCGACGCGCACGCGGCTGGCACAAGTGGCAGACCACTTTGGGTCCTACCTGGGCCTCACGAGCCGCTTTCCCGGCTGCCAGGACCTGCTAACCATCGCGCGGTTCGCGCCACACCTGACCTGCACGGCGCACCAGGTGCGTCGGGCGCTGGCGCGCATGTGGCCGTGGGATACATCACCGACCTGGCCGCTGGCGGTACCCGGGCCGCCGCCGTGGTGGGCCGTGCCGTATGGGAACGAAGCCGCCGAGCTTGGACTGCCGCAGTCGTTGGCTGTCGGTCACGCCTGGGCCGCGGCGCTGCTCGATCCCATCCTCAGTAGCACGATCTCGCCGGGTGCGACATGGGACCCTACGCGGGCCCGGTGGGCCGAACCGGCGCAGCAGGCAGCCCGAGGTACCTGCTGAGCATGAATTCGCCTCAGCGGCCCGCTGAGGTGCCTGCCCGCGGCCCTGCGGACGCCGAAGGGCCGTCGACGCACCACGCATGGCGGGCGTCTCGGGGTCCGTAGGCCGGCCTCCAGATTGCCCCGAACGGATCTGCCACCAGTTCCGCCTCCGAGGTCGCCGCCACGTACATCCCGTCCCGGAGGCGCTCGTAGGGCAATTGGTCGAACTGGTCGATGACATCCGCCGCCAGCTCCGCGATCGCCACCGCCCGCGTCGCCGTGATGCTCACCACCCGCACGGCCGGGAAAATCGGGTAGACGGACGGCCAGGTCTTCGAGAGCCAGAAGCGGGCGTAGCGCCGGACCTTGGCGGCATAGCGCTTCAGCGGCTGGGTCCCCCGATCGACCTCCAGGAAAGCCCAGTGCTCACGATCATGGACCTGCAGCATGACGATGGCGTCGGGATGCACGCTCCGCTGGAGCTTCGCTCCCCTCGGCAGGTACCGCACTCGACTGAAGGGGTCTGAGGTCCACTGGCGGACGTGAGTTCCGGGACTCTGCCTGGAAGCTTGCCAAACGGCCACGAGGCAACGATTGGCAGCGAGCTGGTGATGGACGAAGACTGATTTGGCGGTGGGAGCATCGGGATCTACGGGGATGTCCACGATCGGAATGTCGGCAGCCTGGGAGAGCACCTGAGCGCCTGCAGGGGCGAGCGCATAGATGTAACTGGAACGACCACCACCAAGACCACCACGAGTGAGTTCAAAGCGGTGAACGTAGCCTTTGCGATGGAGCTTGGTGCAACAGGCCTGACAGGCGCGCCGGCTGGAGGTGGTGAAGACGAGGGCGGCAATCTGCTCCACGGAGAGATAGCGGTGAAGACGAAGCACCCGCAGGACTTGAAGTTGCCGGGCGAAGGGGTGCTGGGCGGGCATCGGGCAGCTGAAGTTATTCCAGGGATTCGGAGCTCTGAAGGAGAAACGGATCCGGGAATAACGTTGGGCCATGCGTACCCCCGGAAATTGGGGGATTGAGTCGCCCCGGGGTCGATCGGCCCTTCAAGAGAGGGCCGCCGATGGGCCGAGAATTGCGAGGCGACGGTGTCTGGCGCCAGATGCAACGCAATGCGCACCGGTTGCCGTATCGAATGACGTAACGATCGCGGGGGCGACGCTTGACTCGCGGGGCCGAATGCATGGCGTCCAAGGGCTGCGTTGCTCGCCCGCCGGGACGCCGGCTGCAAACATGAACCGGCTTGGCCGGCGCCGGCAGTCGGACGGCGAGCACGGCCAAAGCCGAAGAGTGCCGGGCCGCAATCGGTGTGGCAACGGATGCCAAGTCGCTGGCCATGACCTGAGGATGCGTGCCAATGACCGGGCGGACGAGCGCATGTCCGGTCGGCGTCCGGTCGCGCCTGCTGGCACCGCCAGTCGACGGTCGATGTAGTCGAGGCCTGCGCCACGCACAGGAAAATCCTGGCACTCGACATACTCGGCGTGGCACGGCGCTCTGGGCGGCCCACAGGCGCCCCAGCGTGCTCCTCGAGTGATGCTGCCGACCAAGTGCCCGCCTCTGGAGTCCGGCGCTCGCCTGCTGGAGGTTGCGCCCGGCTGCACGAGACCGACCGGATGCCCGATGGGGGTCGGTCGACCGGCACGACGCTCGCCCTTCGCCCACGAACCATGGCCGCGTCGCCGTTGCAGGCGATGCGCACCCCGGTGAAGCTGACGCCCGCGGACCGGCCGGCGCCGCCCTTCTCGAAGCGCGGAGGCCCTGCGGAGCCACCTAACCGCCGTCGCGGCAGTTTGCGGTCGACGCAGCGGTTCGTGTAGCAGCCTGCACAGCGCAGAGCCGGCCATGGACGCCGCGCGACACGGGTGTGACGCCCCGAAGTGGCTCCGCAGCCCAATGGGCGGTCCCGCCTAGAGATTGTCGAGCGGGCTGCTCCGCCGGTGCGCCTCCACCAGGTCACCCGTGGCCAGCGTCACGTAGCGGTTGGTGGTCGCCAGGGAGGCGTGCCCCAGCAGCCGCTGCAGCGTCAGCGGGTTTCCGCCGTTGCGCAGGAAGTGCACCGCGAAGGTGTGCCGCAGCAGGTGCGCATAGAGTCGCGGGATGCCGGTGCGGCGCCGCAGCCGGCGCACGATGTGGCTGACCTGCGCCGTATCCAGCGCCCGTCCCGAGGCCGTCACGAACAGCCGGTCGCTGGATTGGCCCAGGCCGGGTGGGCGGTGATGCAGATAGCGCCGCAGTAGGCTTAGGGCGCGGCGCCCCGCCACCACCACGCGGGACTTCTCCCCCTTGCCCACCACCCGCAACTCGCCGATGTGGAGATTGACGTCCCCGTGGCGCAGGGCCACGAGTTCGCCGGTCCGCATGCCGGTGTCGACCAGCAGCCCCACGATCGCCGCCGTGCGCCGGTCGTAGGTCTTGCGCGGATCGAACACCGCCAGCAGCCGTTCCACCTCGTCGGCGGTGAGCGGTTGGATCTCGGCCTGCGGCACCTTGGGGAGTCGCAGGCGCTCCAGCCGGTGCTCCGGCGTGAAGCCCTCGTCCCACAGCCAGCGGGCGAAGGCGCGCAGGGCGCGCGCGTGCTGGTTGAGGGTGGCCGGAGCCAGCTTCCCGCCGCACCGCTCCGGCACGTCCACGAAGCGCGGTTGCTGCTGCAGGTGTACCAGGTAGCCCCGGGCCGTGTGGCGGCTGAGCGCGTCGCCCGTGGGCGCGTGCCCCAGCTGTGCCTCGAGGAACCGCGTGAAGCGGTCCAGGATGCGCGTGTACATCACGATGGTGCCGCGGCTGCGGCGCGAGGCCTGGAGGTGCAGCAGGAAGGACTCGGCCAGGTCGGCCAGGGGTGGGCTGGCGTGCGGCGGCCGCGGCGTGTGCATGGGTCCCAGGATGGGGATCCGCAAGTCGATCGGGCGAGCCGCCGTCCGATCCATGTCCGGTCCGGGTCCGCCGCCGGTCGGGTCGAGGCCGAATGAAGGCCGTTGATCACTTTGCATGGGACGCACCGTCTGGGCACGGCCTGCGCGCCCGGTCCGAGGGCCGTCTAACAGGTTTGGCGCGCGCGTCACCTCTGGTCAGCGGCACCCCCGGCGGGATTCGAACCCACGACCGTCGGCTTAGAAGGCCGCTGCTCTGTCCACTGAGCTACGGGGGCGTATGGCGTCGGCGTGCCCAAAGTCTCCCATAGCCACGCACGACCGCAGCAAGCATGCGCAGCCCGGATTGCGTCGGCGGCTTCGACGGAATCGCCTGTGGGGTGGCCGCCCACACCACGGTCACTGCACGACCCGCGCCCGCCGCTGGCGCGCGCCTCGGCTCGACCGCGACCCCACCTCCGAGGTCGGCGCGGCTAGACTTCGGTCCATGCCCAAAACTGCTGACCGGGCGCCCACCCTGCCCGACCGCGACGACTAACGTGAGCGCCCCATCCACCCCCAACGCGACGCTCGAGGCCACCGAGGCATGGTTTCGCAAGCAGGGCGTGCCCCACCTCACCGAGGACTACAGCACTCGGCGCGATGTCCTGACCCGCACGCTGCCATTCCTCATGACCGTGCTGGCGCTGGAAGTCCTGCTGAACATCAGCACGGCCTGGCCGTGGTGGGCGAATGTTCTTTCGGTCGTGGGTGCGATAGTCGCGCTCACGGCAGTTTGGGTGGGAATCAACGCCCTGCGCCGTCGCAAGCTCCTATCGCTGCCGGAGCAAGTCGGTGCGGTGGAAGTTCTCGTGTTCCTGCTCACCGCGCCGGCGCTCACCGGGTTGATCTGGGGCGCATGGGCGGATGCGGCGCTCGTGCTCGGCATGAACGCCCTGCTGCTGTTGGGGGCCTATCTCACGGTCGGCTTCGCGCTGATACCTATTCTTCGCTGGGGCGTGCGGCGCCTCATCCGCGACATGATCGATGTGTTGGGGCTCTTCGCGCGGGCCCTCCCGCTCCTGCTGCTCTTCTTGACGTTCCTGTTCATCAACGCCGAGGTATGGCAGCTGGCAGGCACCATCGAGCCTGGAATCCTCGGCGCATTGATGGGGCTCTTCGCGCTGGTCACGGCGGCGTTCCTGATCTCCCGGCTGCCGCTCGAACTCAGCGACCTCGCCACCTTCGAACGCCCCGAACGCGTAATGGAGCTTGTGCGGGGAACTCCCGCGGCCAACCTCGTCAACGCCTCCAAGTCGCTGAAGTTGGATGCGCCGCTCCGACGCGGGCAATGGGCGAACGTCGGCCTCGTCGTGCTCGTCGCGCTGACGCTGCGGGTCCTCTTCGTCAGCATGCTTGTGGGAGTGTTCTTCTTCGTCTTCGGGGCGATTGCCATGGACTCGAGCACGATCTCGACGTGGACGCAGAGCGAACCGCGTGACCTGCTGGACCTAGGGTGGCTGGAAAAAACGTTGACCGTGGAGCTGCTGCAGGTGGCCATATTCCTGGCCTCGTTCTCCGGCTTCTACTTCACGATCAGCGTCCTCACGAATCGCGAATACCGCGACGAGTTCTTCGAAGAGGTGGTCGGCGACGCGCGACGCGCCCTTGCCGTGCGTGCTGTTTATCTGGGCGCCTTCGCACAGCGAGAGGACGATCGGGGCTGACATCCCGACTCGCCTGGGCGGGTTCGACCCGCCGGCGCACGGGCTTAGCGAGGCTCCCCCGGGAAAGGTCTGAACAAGGCCTTGGACTTATCCCATCCGTTCGCCCTGAGCTTGTCGAAGGGGACATCGAACGGAACGGGGCCGATGACCGCGGTGACACCCTGCTCTTTTGGAGGCTCCCCTAGCGGAAGCGGTCCTCGAGCGAGCTCACGTCCACGCCCGGCCGGGCGCCGTCGATGAGCGACGTCGTCTCGAACTCCGGTCGACGGGAGGTCACGCCGTCCTCGAACGTCGGCAGGTCGATCTGGTAGAGCACGCCCATGGGAATGCGCTCACCCCACTCGTACGACTTGGCCAGCGCCGCCTGCTGCTTGGCGACGATCTCGTCGATATTGCTCGGATCGTGCACCTTGCCGTCGTAGCCCTCGTCGGCCAGCGCGTAGGTGCGCGGATGCCCGATATCGCGGCCTCTGAAGAAATCGATCGTCAGCAAATCGTTGTAGACCGGGCAGGGCTGCAAGATGTCGATCAGCGCCGTCCCGCGATGCTCCATGGCCTGCACGATCAGGCCCACCAGCTCCCGCTGCGCCATGGCGTATCCCCGCGCGATAAAGGTGTAGCCCGAGGAAATCGCCAGCCCAATCGGATTCACCGCGTCGATGATCGCCGGCTCCGGCATGCTCTTCACCTGCATCCCGCGCTGCATCGTCGGTGAGGCCTGGCCCTTGGTGAGGCCGTAGACGCCGTTGTTGTGCACCAGGTAGGTGAAGTCGACGTTGCGGCGGCCCGAGTTGACGAAATAGCCCGCGCCGATGCCGTAGCCGTCGCCGTCGCCGCCGACCGCCAGCACCTCGAGATCGCTGTTCGCCAGCTTCACGCCCGTCGCCACGTTCAGCACGCGCCCGTGCAGCGTGTGGAGGCCGTAGGTCCGCACGTAGTGCGGCAGCTTGCCCGAGCAGCCGATGCCCGACACCACCATCACGTCGTGCGGTGCGCGTCCGCGTTGGGCCAGCGCCTGCTTGACGGCGTTGAGAATGCCGAAGTCGCCGCAGCCGCCGCACCAGTCGGGGTGCGAGTCCGTGACGGCAAAATCCTTGACGGTCGGAAGCGTTGCTACGGCCATAGCCATCCTTCGATGCGGGTGGGCAGTTGCCAATCGGTCACGTTACGAGCCATGCGCCGACGCCGCGACGGCCGCCGGCATCGGCACCTGCCGCCGGATCGCCTCGGCGACCTCGTCCTGGGAAAACGGGCGGCCGGTGTATTTCAGCGCCTTCTCCTCGATCTGGATCCCCGTCTGCTCGGCAATCAGCAGGCCAAGCTGACCGGCGTAGTTGTCTTCCAGCAGCAGCAGCCGATTCGCGCGCTCCAGGATCTCGCGGACGGCGTCCGCGGGGAACGGTCGCAGCAGCCGGATCTGCAGGTTGTTCACCCGGATATCCGACTCACGCTCGACCTGCCGGATCGCATCGCGGATGGGGCAGCGTGTCGAGCCCCACGAAACGATCGTGAGGTCGGCGTCATCCGAACCGTGCAGCGTGAACTGCTGCGACTCCGGAATCTCGTCGAGCATTATGTCAAGCTTCTGCATTCGCTTGTCCATCTGCTCGATCCGGTTGTCGATGTCTTCCTCGATCCGCCCGCGCTCCGTGTGCTCGTCGCTGGTGGTGACGAACTCGCCGCCTGGCGTGCCCGGCACGGCGCGCGGGCTGACGCCGGAAGCCGTCAGCTTGTGTCGCCGATACGGCTCCGCCCCATTGGCGTCGCCGGTCCAGATAGCCCCGCGGTCCACCGGCAGCCCGTGCAATCCCAGACTGTCGACCGTGAAGTGCGAGTTGGCAATGAACTTGTCCGCCAGCACCACAACCGGCACCTGGTAGCGGTCGCCCCAGTTGAACGCCAGGTGGGTGTACTGCGCCGCCTCTTCCACGTCTCCCGGCGCAACCACGATGTGGGGGAATTCGCCATGGGCCGGCTGCAGCGCGAACCGCAGATCTTGCTGTGAGTTGCGCGTCGGCAGGCCCGTGCTCGGACCGCCGCGCTGGTACAGCACTACCACCGGACCCGGCGCCTCGGTGATCGACGCGAACCCCATCCCCTCAGCCATGAGGGTGAAGCCGGGACCCGCCGTCGACGTGGCCGCGCGAACGCCGGCGTGCGCCGCGCCCACGGCCATGTTCATCGATGCGACTTCGTCTTCAGCCTGGAGCACCACGATCGGCCAGTCTGCCTGCAACGCCTCCAGGTACACACTCTCATCGGAGGCCGGTGCGATCGGGTAGTAGGTCTGAAAAGCGCAGCCCGCGTGCAGCTTGGCGATGCCGATGGCCTCGTGCCCCGCGACGAGCATCCGCGCCGGCTGGTCGTCGCGGGCATGCAGCGTCTGGGAAAAACCGGCGTCGCCCAGGATGTCGTGCGCCGCCTCCCAGGCGTGGTGCAGGACCGACCGGTTGATCGGCACCAGGTTCTGGTGCCGTTCCGGCAGGCGCTCGGCCACGATAGGGATCACGCGGTCCACGTCGAAGTCGAGCAGCGCGCAGCAGGCGCCCAGGGGCACCATGTTCGCCATCACCGCGTGGCGGCGTGCGTTGTACTCGAGCCCGTGCTCTTCGACGGCCGAGCGCACGATGTCGTCGTAGGGCAGGGACAGCAGCCGCACGTCGTCGCGCCCCAGGTTTTCGGTCGTGATGCCCACCTTGGCGTCCACCACGATCGCGCCGCCGGGCACCACTTCGTGCAGGTGGCCCTTGTGCGACTGGTAGTCCTGGTGCGGATCGGTGCCGTAGATCGTCTCGGAATCCAGCGCCAGCAGCACATCCACCCGCTCCACGTGCGAGGTGATCGGCTCATCCGCCGTGCGGATGCGGAAGAAGATATGCCGGCCGTGGATGTTGGAGTGGTACTCGACGTTGGTGAACACGAACAGCCCCGCGCGCGAACAGGCCTTCATGAAGATCTCTGACGCTGGGTTTACGCCGCTTCCGGCCGGTCCGCCAACCATCAGAGAAAGATCGCTCGGGGGCATCACCGCTCCTTGCAGGCTACGAGGGACTGCGCGCGCATCCGCGCGGCGCGGCGCACTGCGACAAGGTCGCGTGCGCTGGTCGTTCTAACTCCATTATCAATGCTTCGGCCCCGTGAGGCTAGCGGAGCTCGGCGGCCAGCAGATCGACCGCTTCCCGCGGGGTATCGCCCACACGAACCCCGGCCTCCCGCAGGGCCGCCTCTTTGCCCGCGGCCGTACCTTCCGATCCTGACACGATGGCGCCCGCGTGTCCCATCCGACGTTCCGGCGGGGCGGTCTTGCCGGCGATGAACGCGCTCACCGGCTTCGCTACGCGCTCGCTGATGAACCGCGCCGCCTGCTCCTCGTCGCCGCCGCCAATCTCACCCAGCAGCACGATCCCATCCGTGTCGGCGTCTCGCTCGAAGAGCTCCAGCACATCGGTGAAGCGTGTGCCGATGATCGGGTCGCCGCCGATGCCAACCGCCGCCGATTGCCCCAGGCCGCCGTCCGTCAAGTGCTGCACCACTTCGTAGGTCAGCGTGCCGCTGCGGCTGACGACGCCCACGCGGCCCGGCGCGTGAATCTCCCAGGGCATGATGCCCACCTTCACGTTCGCCCCCGGCACCGCGATGCCCGGGCAGTTGGGCCCGATCAAGCGCGATGACGAGGACCGCAGCACCGGCATCACGCGCAGCATGTCGATGGTCGGGATGCCTTCGGTGATGCAAACGATCAACTCCAAACCGGCCGCAATGTCTTCCAGGATCGCGTCCGCCGCGAACGGCGGCGGCACGAAGATGCAGGCCGCGTTCGCGCCCGTGTCCGAAACTGCCTCCGCCATGGTGTTGAAGACCGGCACGCCGGGCAGGCCGTCCACCGCGGCGCCCGCGCGACCGGGCGTCACGCCCGCCACCACGTTCGTGCCCGCCTCCGCCATGCGTTGGGCATGGAAGGCGCCTTGCCGCCCCGTAATCCCTTGCACCACCACTCGCGCCGACGCATCGAGCAGAATGCTCATCGCACGGCCTCCACCGCCAGGCGGGCCGCCGCGTCCATCGACCGCTCGGCCTGGATGCCGGCGTCGGCCAGCAAACGCAGGCCCTCGGCCTCGTTCGTACCCATCAGGCGCACCACCAGCGGCACCGCGCGGGGCATGCTCTCGCGCGCCGCCAGCACCCCGCGGGCGACCTCGTCGGCGCGCGTGATCCCGCCAAAGATGTTGACGAATACCGCCCGGACGTTGGGATCGTCCAGGATGATGGCGAACGCGGCGCTCACGCGCTCCGCGCCCGCGCCGCCGCCAACGTCCAGGAAATTGGCCGGCTCGCCGCCGTAGTGCTTCACCACGTCCATGGTCGCCATGGCCAGGCCGGCGCCGTTGACCATGCAGCCGATATCGCCGTCGAGCTTGATATAGCTGATACCCGCGTCACGCGCGCGCGCCTCCGCCGGCTCCTCGGCATCAGCGTCCCGAAGCTCCTCCAGCTCAGGACGCCGTCCCAGCGCGTTGTCGTCGATGTTCAGCTTGGCGTCGATGGCCCACAGCTTGCCGTCCGGGCTGACGACCAGGGGGTTTACCTCGGCCAGCGACGCGTCGCTCTCCACGAAGACGCGAACCAGCCCGTTCAAAATGCGAACGAAATCGAGCACCTGCCGTCCGCCAAACCCGAGCGCGAAGCCCACCGCCCGCGCCTGCCAGGCCTCCACGCCGCGCGCCACGTCGAACTCGATGCGCTGGATGGCCTCGGGCGTATCCGCCGCGACCTCCTCGATGTCGATGCCGCCGGCGGCGCTCGCCATCACGACCGCCGATTGACGCTCGCGGTCGATGGTCACGCCCAGGTAGATCTCGCGGTCGATATCCACCGCCGGCGCCACGAGCACGCGCCGAACCCGTTCGCCCCGAATCTCGATGCCCAGGATCGCGTCGGCGGCTTCCCGCGCGGCCTCGGGTCCGTCGGCCAGCTTCACTCCCCCGGCCTTGCCGCGGCCGCCAGCCAATACGAGCGCCTTCACGACCACCAGGCCGCCGAACTCCGCGGCCGCGGCCGCCGCCTCGTCGGGCGTGGTCGCCACTCGACTCGGCGGGACGGGGAGCCCCTGATCGGCGAAGATCTGCCGGGCGTCGGACTCGTGGACCTTCACTCGGCAGCGTCCTCGACAATCCAGGCGTCGAGCCCGCGCGCGTAGCCCACCAGCTCATGCGCGTCGAAGTGCAACTCGATTTCTTCCCGCGCCGTGTCGGGCGCATCGGACGCATGAATCAGATTGCGCAGACCGGCCAGGGCGTAGTCGCCGCGGATGGTGCCCGCGGCGGCCTCATGCGGTCTGGTCGCTCCAACGATCGTCCGTACGACCTGGATCGCCTCTGGACCTTGGAGCACCGCGGCCACCACCGGACCACTGGTCAGGTGCTGCACCAGGTCGTCGAAGAAAAACTTGCCCTCGTGCACCGCGTAGTGCCGGCGGGCCAGCGACTCCTCGATCTGCACCAGCTTTAGCGCCACAAACCGCAAACCGCGACGCTCGAATCGCGCCAACAGCTCCATCGCAATTGCCCGCTGCAGGGCGTCGGGCTTCAACAAGACCAGCGTGCGTTCCACGTGCGTCGTCCTCCTACCGTCGTCGGTGAGTTGCTGTCGGCGGCAATCCGGCAATCATGCCTGGCGCTCCAGCCGCTCGGTCACCGCATTGCGCAGGCTGTCGATATCCGCGTCCAGGCTCACCACGATAATCGCCTGCCAATCACCCAGGCGCACGGCCAATCCCTGGTGCGCCTCGGTGAGGAACCACAGCTCATCGACGTGCCCCAAGCCCACGGTCTCCACCACCTGCTCCATCGTCCCGATACCCGACGCCAGCAGCCCGGGCGCCACCGGACTCACATTCTCGGCCAGATCGCCTACCGGCGCCGCGCCGGTGCGCCAGACCACCGCGCCGTCGACGTCGTCGAGGGCCTTGAGGTCCGCCAGCAAGGCCTGTGCGTCAGGCATCCGTCTCCTCCGACGAACCGGCGGCGCGTAAGTACGCCTCCGCGGCGGCTTGAGGGCGGCGCGTGCGCATGCGGAAGTCGCCCAGCAGCTGCCACGCGGTCGCCGCGAACGCGGGGCGGCCGGCCGCCTCCTCGAGCAGCCCATCGACGTCCGCCGGCGCCAGTGCGTCGTCTTCCACGATCTCACGCAGCACCCGTTCCGCCTCGCGCCAGTCCTCCCGTCGAATCAGCTCCCGCACCCAGTCGACCTGCGTAAACGCCGCACCCTCGGGCTCTGCTTCTGGCTCGCCTGTGGGCTCGACCGGCTCGTCACTCGGCATTGACTCGGCAGTAACGTCCGCGTCATCCGGCTGCGCAGCCGGCGGTGGCGCCGATTCGGGCGCCGCGTGCGTTGGACGAATCGACGCCGGCACGTCGATCTGCGGCACGTCGGGCAGGACCAGACGATGTATCTCGAGTTGCGCCAGCATCTGCCGTGCTTCGAGGTATTCCGGATCGATCTCGCCCGCGCGACCCAGCAAATCCTGCCCTTCGGCCATGCGTCCGCGCTCCGCCAGCACGTGCGCCAGCATCACGGCCGCCCGCACGCAATCGTTGGCGCGGTCGAAGATGATCGTGCACTGCTCTTCGCATTGGGACAGGCGATTCAGCTGCCACAGCGCCTCCGCCAGCGTCAGGCGGATGTCGATGCGGTCCGGCTCCTCGTCGAGCGCCCGCCGGGCATACCGCTCCGCGGTCCCCGGCCATCCGCTGCGCAGGTGAATGCGCGCGAACACTCCGGGCGTCATCGGCAGCGCGTCGGCGTCCACGCCAAGAATGTCCAGCGCAGACTCCAGCGACGCGTTGTCGCCAACGTCCGGCACCAGCTCCACCACCCGTCGCGCTTCATCCTGTGCCCGCGCATCGTCCTCGCGTTGCTGGAAGATCCGCGCCGTCGCCGCCGCGGCCCGGGCATTCAGCGGCTCGGCCGAAATGACAAACCGCAGGTCTTCGAGCGCCTGGTCGAGCTCGCCGTCGGCCTCGGCCTTCAGGGCGCGGACCAGACGCGCCGACGCGTGCCGCGGGTAGCGCGCGATGACGTGCTCGGCGAGCTCCACGGCCCGATCCGACGCCCCCTCGTGAAACGCCTGCCGCGCCTGCTCGATGACCTCGCTTGGTCGCACGCCGATCAGGAAACCGGCGCGCCGGCGCCGTCGAAGCGGTGGGGGAGCGCGGCGTCGTCGTCCACCGGTCCCGAGGCGGCCACGATCGGCCAGTCGTCGCTGAAGAGCCGGCGCGCCGCTTGGACCACGCTCTCCGTAGTCACCGCGTCATACTTGGCGGTCACGCCGTCGGGCGTGAGTTGCTCGGTCTCCAGCAGCTGCTCGCGCAGCGCCCAGCCGGCCACGGCGTAGGTGTCTTCCATCGAGAGTTGGATCTCTCCCTTGATGACCTCGCGCGCGCGATCGACCTGGTCCTCCGTGACTCCGGCGTCGCGCACGGCGGCCAATTCGTCGAGCACGGCCTGCATCGCCTCGTGCAGAGTATCCGGCTCGGTCGCCGCCTCGATCACCATTGCGCCGGAATCCCTAGTCGCGGTCACCGACGCCAGCACCTCGTACACGATGCCGCGCCGCTCCCGCAGCTCCTCGAACAAGCGCGACCCCATGCCCTCGCCCAAGATCGCCGTGAGCACGTCCACGTCATACCGCTGGGGATCGTTGCGCGACACGGCGCGTCCGGCAATGCCGAAGTACACGTGATCGGCCTCGCGCGATTCCACCACCGCCCGCGGCGACGGCGGGCCGTCCGGCACATAGGACGGCCACACGGCTTCGCGCCCCGCCGGATGGTCGCCAATTCCCGCCTCAACGGCCGCGGCGCCGTCGCCCGGATCCAGGTCGCCCGCCAGGCTCACCGCCAGGTTGGCGCCCGAAAACATGCGGCGCGCGTGGGCGCGCATCTGATCCGGCGTGAACGTCTCCAGGTTCGCCGGCGTTCCAGCCACCTCGCGCCCCAGGCCGTGGCCTTGCCACAGGCGCGAGCGCAGCGAACGCCGCACGGCCTCTTCCGGCACGTCGGTCGTCATGCCGATCTCATCCAGGATGACCCGGCGCTCCTTCTCGATTTCGCCGGCGTCGAACCGGGAGTTACCGATCATGTCGGTGATCACATCCAGGGCGCTGCGCCAGTGCGGCGACGCCACTTTTGCCCAGATCACCGTCATCTCCGGCTCGGTCAACGCGTTAATCATCCCGCCAAGGCGCTCCACGGAGGCGGCAATGTCGGTGTACGACGGGCGTCGCTCGGTGCCCTTGAAGAGCATGTGCTCGACGAAATGCGAAATCCCTTGCTCCGGCGGCGACTCGAATCCGGAGCCGATGCGCGTGGCCGCGATCAGGGATACGGAGCGCGCGTGCGGAACCGGAGTGACAAGCACATGAGCGCCGTTGGGCAGGCGCGATCGGGCGGTGCGGTGGTCGCGAAACGTGCTCAAGTCTCCGAGAGGAGGCGGAGGGATGTGCCGGCGGAAACCTTAGCCTGCGTTGCGTCCGCCGCGCGGTGGGCGCCGCTGGCCGCCGGCCGCCTCACGCTCCGCCTTCCGCCGCAGACGACCGCGCTTGGCGGTCTTGCGCCGCTTGCGCAGGGCAACCTTCTTCGGCTTGTTCACAATGCTCCTAAGATTGCGCGAACGACGCGAATGCCGCTCACGCCAACCCATGAATCATAGCAACGGCCCGGATGCCGCCCCTAGCGTGAGACCTTTGCGTCACCCCTCCGTCGTTCCGGCGGAAGCCGGAATCCAGTCCGGCCGAAACTCGAAGTTGGCGGCGGCTTCCCGCGTGCCACCGTTCCCAGCCGGTCCCTTCTCCCTCAAGAAGCACATGACGCAACCCCTCCGTCATTCCCGCGGAGGCGGGAATCCACCCACACAACCGGCGACGATCGGTGTAGGGGCAACCCTTGTGGTTGCCCGTTCGCGATTCCCGTGTACCGATGCCGGCGGGGCGCAATGGCCCCCCGCTAAGGCGATATGAGCCCCAACCCCACGCTCGACGCCGCCCGCGTCCGCGACATCCTGCGTCGCGCCCAGGGCCGTCGCGTCGTCGTGCTCGGCGACATGATGCTCGACGAGCACATCGTCGGCCGGGCGCAGGCGGTCGCGCGCGAGGCCCCGGTGCTCATCGTCGAGCAAGATTCTCGCTACGCCGTGCCCGGCGGGGCCACCAACGTCGCCGCCAACCTGCGCGCCCTGGCCTGCGACGTCAGCGTCTGCGGCGTGGTCGGCGATGACGCCGCCGGCGCGGCGCTCCGCGAGCAGCTCAACGATCGCGGCATTGGCGCGGCGGGACTCATCGCCGACGATTCGCGAACCACCTCGATCAAGCTGCGCATCTGGGCCGGCGGCGACCGCCAGCGGCCGCAGCACATGGTGTCGCGCGTCGACACCGTGGAGAGACACGACCTGGACGACGCGACCGCAGCGGAACTCATCGCCTATCTCGAGCGATCGATCCCCACCGCCGACGCGCTGCTCATTTCGGACTATTGGAACGGCGTGGTTGGGTCGGAGGTCGTCGCCGCGGCGCTGCCGCTGGCGCGCCAGCACGGCTTGATCATCGCCGTGGACGCCCATGGCGGCCTCACGCGCTTTGGGGGCGCCGCCGTCGTCACGCCCAATCAGCCGGAGGCCGAGGCCGAGTTGGGCTACGCCCTCGCCTCGTCCGACGTGGCCTGCCGGGGCGCGGCCGAGCTGCGGAAACGGCTGGAGGCGCGGGGCGTGATCATCACGCTCGGCGCCGCCGGCATGGCGGCGGCCGCCGAGGACGCCGACCCGGTGCTCATTCCCGCCGCGCCGCAGGCCCGCGTCGCCGACCCCACCGGCGCCGGCGACACCGTGGCGGCGGCGGTCACCGCCGGCCTGCTCGGCGGCGGCTCGATCCTCGAAGCCGCCTTGCTCGGCGAGCTGGCCGCGCGAATCGTGATCCGCCGGCTCGGCGTGGCCGTGGCGCCGACGGAGGCCATCCTGACCGAGGCGGGCGCAGCCCATGGCTGAGGCGTCGCCGCCCACCCCGGACACCTTCGACCAGGTCCTCGACGCCGCCCGCTCCCAGCGCCGGACCATCGTGCTCACCAACGGCTGCTTCGACGTGATGCATGCCGGTCATGCCGCGGTCCTTCGCGCGGCGGCGGCCCAGGGCGATTTCCTGGCCGTGGGCGTCAACGACGACGCCGGCGTGCGGGCCCTCAAGGGCCCCGGGCGCCCCATGGCGCCGCTTGCCGACCGTTTGGCGCTCGTCGCCGCCGTCCGCTGGGTCGATGCCATCACCGCCCTCGAGGATCCAACTGCGGACGCGCTGATCCGGCGTGTACGCCCGCACGTTTATGTCAAGGGCGCCGACTACGACCCGGACGCCGGCGGTCGCGAGCTGCCCGAGGCGGCCACGCTGCGCGCCCTCGACGTGCGCGTCGTCTACGTTCCGCTGTTGGGTGGGCGCTCCACCAGCCGTTTGGTTGAGCGACTGCGCCAAGAGCCGTGACCGAATCCACCGGACGGCGAATCGCCATCGCCGCCCTCCTCATCGCCGGCGGCAACATCCTCAGCCGGCTGCTCGGATTGGTGCGCGAGCCCGTCATTGCCGCCCTGTTCGGCGTAAGCGGCACCACGGACGCCTGGGAAGTGGCGACTCGCATCCCCCAATCGATCCACGAGTTGGTCATCGGCGGCATGGTGTCCGGCGCACTCATTCCCGTCCTGAGCGAGCTCGCCGACGACGAGCAGGCCCTGCGCCGCACCTTCTCAACCGTTGCCGCCATGGTGGTCGCCGTCGCCGGCACGGCCACGGTTGTCCTGGTGCTGCTGGCCGAGCCGCTGGTGGACCTCGCCGCCATCGGCCTGCCGCCGGAGACGCGCGAGCTCGCCGTGACGCTGACCCGCATCACCCTGCCATCGCTGCTCTTCCTCGGACTCTCCGCCGTGACCACGGCTCGCCTTTACGCCCGCGACCGCTACGCGTTGCCCGCCTTCAGCACGGCCTCGCTCAACGGCACTCTCATCGTGTTCGCCCTGGCGCTCACGCCCGTCGTCGGGCCGCCGGGAGTGGCGCTGGGCTATCTGGCCGGTGCGGCCATGCACCTCTTGATCCAGATACCCGCCCTGGTGCGCGACCGCGCCCGCCTCTCGCCGCCTGCCTGGCTCAGCGACGCCAAGTTCCACCAGATCCTGCGACTCTATGCGCCAATCGCCGGCGGCCTGGTCGTGACGCAAGTGCTCGTGGTGGTCGACGCCAACCTGGCCTCCCGCACCGGCGAGGGCAGCCTCGCCGCCATGCGCTTCGCCACCCGGCTGCAACAGTTCCCGCTTGGCCTGGTCGCAACCGCGGTATCGCTGGCGTACCTGCCAACCCTCGCTCGTGCGGCGCCCTCGTCCATTCGTGGCCTTGCTTCGGCTCTGGACTTTCGCCGCCATCTCGCGATGGCCGCCAAGGTAACGACGCTCCTGATCGTCCCCATCACGGTCCTCATGACCGTGCTGAGCGCGCCCGTCATCCACGCGGTCTATGAACGCGGCAAGTTCGACGCCCTGGCAACCGATGCGACCGGGCCGGCATTGCTGATCTATGCCATCCAGCTCCCGTTGACGGCCCTGGACCAGATTTTCATCGTGGCGTTTTACGCCATGCGCAACACGATCACGCCCGTCGCCGTGGGCATCGTCGGCGGCGGGGTGTACCTCGCCACCGCCCTTTCACTGGTCGAGCCGCTCGGCATGCTCGGTCTCGTCACCGCCAACACCGTGCAGAACAGCTTTCACGGGCTGGTGCTGGGACTCGGACTCTGGTGGCTCATGCGAGGCACGATCCAACGCGGCAGTTGGACCTTCGCCATCAAGGTGGCGCTCGCCGGCGGCGTGATGGCGCTGGCCGCGCTCGGGTTGCGGGAGGCCGTGATCGCCGGACTCGAAGCCGGCGGCCGCGGCGGCTGGCTCACGCTGCTGCTGGCCGGCGGCGGAGCGTTCGCGGTATACGTCGCGGCACTGATCCTGCTTCGCGTCGAAGAGCTCGGCCACCTGCGGTCCCTCGCCCGGCAAGTGCTCGCCCGCGTCCGAACCCGAGCGGCCTAGCACCCAAGTTCCACCACGCGCCGTCTCCCGTTACCATCCGGTCGTAACTGCTATCCGCCTAGTCCCATTCGCACCTGGAGGTGCCGCGTGCCCGTGATGACCGGATCCGACGCCGTCGTGCAAAGCCTGATCGCCGAGGGCATCGACCTCGTCTTCGGCATACCCGGCTACCACTCCGAGCACCTCTATGGACGCCTCATGCAGCAGGACCGCATCCGCCACGTGCTGGTCCGCCACGAACAGGGCGCGGGCTACATGGCCATTGGCGTGGCTCGGGTGACCGGCAAGCCCGCCTGCGTGCTGAGCACGGCGGGTCCGGGAGCGCTCAACGTCGCCACCCCCATGGGCGAGGCCTACGGCGACGGCGTTCCCCTGCTCAACATCATGGCCGAGGACCTCTCGCCCTATCTCTACCAGGACAAGGGCCTCGTCCACGAGAGCAAGGACCAGTTCGGCGTCTTCAGCCGCCTGTCGCAGTGGGCCCGCCAGGCCATGTCGCCCGGTGAGATCCCCGGCGCCATCCACGAAGCCATGCGTCGCATGGAGGTCAACCGACCCCGGCCCACGGTGGTCGAGATTCCGCTCGACGTCTTTCAAGGTGACGGGCCTGTCGAGATTCTCGATCGCGAGACCTGGGCGCGACCGACCGGCGACTCGGGGGACCTCGAGCGCGCCGCGGCGCTGCTGCGCGACGCCGAGCGACCGCTGATCTGGGCTGGCGGCGGCGTCATTAACTCCGGCGCCTGGGACGAGCTGCAACAGGTGGCCGAGACCCTCGACGCTCCGGTCCTGACCACGTGCAGCGGCCGCGGCTCCATCCCCGACGACCACCCGCTGGCGTTGACCAACATCTCCACCCACGGCCCGGTCACGCGGCTGATGGAGCGTTGCGACGCCATGCTCGCCGTGGGCGCGGTGTTCCCGCACCTGATCACGTCCCGCTGGACCCTGCCCATCCCCAAGCGCCTGGTTCACATCGACATCGACCCCGCGCAGCCGGGCAAGAACTATCCCGCCGAGATCGGCATCCACGCCGACGCCAAGCTGGCGCTGGGCGCGCTCGTCGCCGCCCTCGACGGCGGCGACGTGGACCGCGACGACTGGGTGGACACCGCCCGCACCGCCCGCGCCGACGTGCGCCGCGACCTGTCGCAAATGGCGCCCCTCGAATGGAGCCTGATGCGAACCGTCCGCGAGGCCCTCCCCCGCGAGACCATCGTCGCCTGCGACCCGCACCTCTGGGGCTACTGGGCGCGCGAGCACTTCCCCATCTACGAGCCGCGCACGTTTCTCTACGGACTCCAATTCGGCACCCTGGGCTATGCCTACCCCGTCGGCCTCGGCGCCAAGCTGGCCGCGCCCGACCGTCCGGTCGTGGCCATCGGCGGCGACGGCGGCTTCCTCTTCACCGGACAGGAGCTGGCCACCGCCGTGCAGCTCGGCATCAACGTCCCCATCGTCATCTTCAACGACGACGCCTACGGCGCCATCAAGGAAGACTTCGTGCGCGACTACGACAACGCGTACGAAGTGGACCTGGTGAACCCGGACTTCGTGCGCTACGCCGAGGCCTTTGGCGCGGTGGGCCTGCGGGCCAACCCCGACAATCTCGGCGACACGCTGCGCCGCGCCCTGGAGCTCGACCGTCCGTCGATCATCGACGTGCCCGCCAAGCTCCGCCGGCCGCTCAAGGTGGACTGAGGCCCGACCTGACCGAATCGCCCGCCCTCGCCACCGGCCTGGACGGCCAGCACGCCATCGTCACGGGCGCCGCACGGGGCATCGGGCGGGCGGTGGCGAACGCGCTGCATGCTTCCGGGGCGAACATCACCGTCACCGACATCGACGGCGAGCGCGCCCGCGCAGTCGCCGACAGCCTGAGCCGGTCCGGCCCGCCGTGCCAGGGCTTGCGGGTCGACGTCACCGACGACGCCTCGGTGCGCGCCGGCGTCGCCACAGCGGCGGAACGCTGGGGCCGGGTGGACATCCTGGTCAACAACGCCGGAATCTCCGGCTATTCAAGCCCGGTCTGGGAGACCGCCGACGCCGACTGGCAGCGGGTCCTCGACCTGAACCTCAACGGCACGTTTCGCATGTGCCGCGCCGTGGTTCCGCACATGCTCGAGCGGGGCTACGGGCGTATCGTCAACATCGCGTCGATTTCGGCCAGGGACGGCAATGTCAACGTCGCCGCCTATCCCGCCTCCAAGGCCGGAATCGTCGGCTTCACGCGCGCCCTCGCCATGGAGCTTGCTCAACAAGGCGTGCTGGTCAACGCCGTCTCGCCCGCCGCCGTCGACACCGAGACCTCGCTGGCCGCCGATCAGACGATGCGCGCCCCGCTCGTGGCCAAGATCCCCATGGGCCGCGCCGCGCAGCCCGAGGAAGTCGCCGCCCTGGTCGCCTTCCTGGCCTCACCCGCCTGCGCCTTCAGCACCGGCGCCAACTTCGACATCACCGGCGGCCGCGCCAACATTGCATGAAGCGCGCGATGAAATACGCCGTCGTGATCGAACGCGGTCCCACGAGCTATGGGGCGTATGTGCCTGATCTCCCTGGCTGCGTGGCCGCCGCGGAGACCAAGGCAGAGTTCCGCGAGTTGATCCGCGAGGCTATCGAGCTCTACGTCGAGGCACTTGAGGAAGACGGCCTCCCCATTCCGGCTCCACAAGCCTACGAGCTGATTGAGGTCTAGGCGCTAAAGGCGCCGAATCGAACGCGGGCGCCAACACCAAGCCCCGCTCGCCTCCAGCCGCAGCCGCCCGCTCGCCTCATCGTCCCACGCCAACACACCGCCTCCGCCTACCACCCCGCCCCGCCGACAGTCGCACTTGACGCCCCGTAATCGGCAATAATCGCGCCAGACTTGGCAGTTCCCGGCTTGTCCAACGCTTCTCGCGCCCTTCGACTGACCGGAATCGCTTCTCGGAGGCAGTGTCCAGTTGGAGATCCATGACGCCCTGTTCGCCGTCGGCTTACTGATCGTCGTCGCCAAGCTGCTCGAAGGCGTCTTCAAGCGCCTTGGCCTCAACTCCATCATCGCCTACGCCACCACCGGGGTGATCCTGGGGCCCGTGACCGGACTCGTGGAAGCCGGTTCCGAAGTCGAAATCGTCCTGGGCATCGGCATCTTCTTGTTCTTCTTCCTCATCGGACTGGATGAGCTCGACATTCGCGGCTTCATCTCGGCCATTCGCGGACGGCTCTTCATTGCCTCGGTCCTGTCGCTGGTCATATCGCTCCTGATTTCCCTGGCCGTCACCACGGATGTCATCGTCGACTTGGGCCTGGGACTCGACTTCACCCAGGCGCTCGGCGTGGCCGGCGTCCTGTCGCTATCCAGCCTCGGCGTCGTCGCCAAGGTGCTGATCGATGAGGGACGCCTGCGAGAACCGGTTGGCGTGCAGATATTCACCGCCGTCGTCATCGCCGAGCTGATCGGGCTATTCATCGTTGGCTTTGCCATCAGCGAGCACTTCTACGCCAGCGGCGAAGCCCACACGCTCGATGTGCTCAGCGTATTCACGCTGGTGGGACAGATCGTCGGCTTCGCGATTCTCACCTGGTTCGTTTCCACCAGGATTCTTCCCAAGGTCATCGTCTTTCTGCAGCGGTTCATGCAGGTGCCGCAGCTTTCCTTTGGACTGCTGTTGGGTGGCCTCTTCCTGGTCGTCGTCGGCGCCGAGAAAGTCGGTCTGCATGGTTCCCTGGGCGCGCTGCTCTTCGGCGCGGCCCTGTCCATGCTCCCCTACCAGGTGCGGCGCGACATCATGCCCGGCATGCAGGGCACGGCCGAAGGCCTGTTCGTGCCGCTGTTCTTCGCCTCGGCAGGCCTGAACCTGAGCCTGGAGTTTCTGACTCTGCCCCCGCAGACCATCGTGGCCTTGGCCCTGGTGCCGCTGGCCGGCAAGTTCGCCGGGGCCTTCATCAGCGCCTACGTCACCCGCCTCCAGGCGCCCCTCGCCACTGCGGCAGGTCTCATGGCCAAGGGCGTGGCCGAGATTGCGTTGCTGCTCCTCCTGCTGCACACCGGCGCCATCAACGAGAGCGTCTTCTCATTGCTAGTGCTCGTCATGTTCGCCTACATCCTGCTCACGCCCATGGGCATCAGCTTTGCCCTCAGACGGCTCAAGCACGCTGAGGCCATTGCTCCCCAAGCGCATGCCCCGCCGTCGCTCAGTCGCTTCGCCCTCGAAGGCATCAAGGTAGGCGAAGTCCTGGATCGAGCGCGCAACTATCCGCAACAGTCGCTCACCGTCAAGACCTTCGCCGAGCACTGGCTGCTGCCGGAACAGCATGACTACGTCGTCATGAACAACGGTGAGCTGGCCGGCGTCGTGTCCTTGAGCATGCTGCGCTATCTCCCACGCAGCGAGTGGGATCGCACGCCGCTGCAGCAGGTCCTCCGCGGCGATACGCCGTTTGGCTACTCCGACGAGCTGCTCGAGGACCTGCTGCAACGAATGACCGAAAACTCCCTCACCGTGCTGCCCGTGGCGGATTCCAAAACCGGCAAGTTCATCGGCTCCATCGCCAGCCACGAGATCCTCGAAATGGTCGTCCTGACTGCCAAGGGCCGCTAAGGCAGTCCCCGTCCAGAGAGACCACTCCGCAACACGTCGTCATTCCCGCAAAGGCGGGAATCCACCCTTCATGGATCCTGGGGGCGGACTGGATGCGCCCGGTCATTCACAAGCTCGGCTGGATTCTGCAAGAGTCTGCAGGATCCGGAATCGGCCCGTCGTCCTCGAATCCGGTGTAGGGGCGACCCTAGTGGTCGCCCGTTCGCGACCGGCCTTCGCCCTCAATCGGCCCGACGCCGCCTCATACCCAGGTAAGCCACGCCTCCGCCAACCGCAAGAACCACGCCCACAACCACCAGAGCGATCACCCACGCGCCACCCAATGCCGCGCCCTCCGATTCCTCAGCCGACGGTCCACTCGTCCCCGCGAGGGGAGCGTCGCCATTCCCTAGCTCGTCAACGTCGGCCTGCGCCTCAGCCAGCAGGGCCGTTCGACCGCATATGCCCGCCGTGTAGCCACCATCGCCGTAAGGGCTGTCATACGCATAGACGACGTACGATTCACCTTCGACAAACCGATACCCGCAGCTCCCGCCCGTCGGCGGAGTCGTGATCGTCGTGGATTCGTGAACTGCGCCCTTCCACACCGTGCTGACCTCGAAGCCAATCGTGCTGCGGTCCTCGGGACCAACGGACCTTGCCTCGGGGTCATACGAGTGATGCACCGAGACCACCCGGCCCGCGAAGACCGCGTCGAACTTCGCCATCTCTTCCGACGGCGACCCCGGCTCCACGCACTTGCACGCGTGCGCCTGCCCGGCGTATCCAAAAAAACAGACGACGCTCAAAGCCAGCGCAACAAGCACGACACGCAGAGGAATCTGCCCAGTCCGGTAGGGGCGGGTCTCAGACCCGCCCGACGCCAAGCATCCGGCGCGCCCCAGAGTCACCGTCCACATGTCCTAATCCTCTCCAGTGGCCATCGGCACACGATCGGATCGAGCGTTCGCGCGCCGCGCACCCCTGCGAGCCGTGGACCTGCGAGGTCGCTGAGACTCTAGCCGACGGGCACCGCCGCAAGTTCAATTGTACCGGTCTATCTTGCCCAAGCACCCACGCGGGACAACGCGGCGTCCCCGGGCTGCACCAAGTCCGACGTGTCCAAATGGCACGCTAACGGCATCAGCGGACCGTTTTCCGCCGAAGACGGAATCACTTCGACTGAGACCTCCCAATGCCCAACCCAAACGTCACCCCGCTGGCGCAAGACTTCGCTGTCGCCGCCCGCGTGCCGGATCCCAAGCGCTATTTCTTCCACGATCCGAACCTGGTCCGGCTCGAAGACGGCACGCTGATGGTCGCGGCGCCGCAGTGGGGCCGGAAGGGCACGGACGTCGGGCGCTCGCTGCGGATCGTCCGCAGCACAGACGGCGGCGGCACCTGGACCGACCTGCCTACGCTGCCCTACGAGGAGGGCCGGCCCTTCGTCGTCCACGGCCAACTGCTGATGTTCGTGCAAGAGCGGACCCACCGCGACTTTCAGCTCGTCACCAGCGACGATCTCGGCGAAACCTGGACCGAGCCCCGAACCGTCATCGAAGGACCGCTCTGGAACATCTCCACGGCCCAGGTCGTCCGACCCGACGCTCTCTACTGGGCCATGGACCATGACTCCGCCGGCATCGACTACAAGGGCAAGGTCATGGTGCGCTGGGACCGCGCCAAGTCACCGTTCGACCCCGGCGCCTGGTCGCTCTCAAACGTCGTGCCGCCGCCCGAGCTGCCCGCAGCGCTCACGCGCGGGCTCTACCCATCGAACGACAGCTCGATGCTCCACCGCGGCTCGCCGCGTCCATTCGTCTGGCTGGAGCCCAACACGGTCGAGGTTGGCGGCAAGATCCGCGTCTTCGTCCGGTCGGTCATCGACAACTACGCCACGGCCAACGTCGCTTCGGTGCTCGACTACAGCGAATCCGCCAACGAGCTCCGCTTCACCCAGTTCACATCCTGGCCGGGCGGGCAGTGCAAGTTCTTCATCATCCACGACCAGCCGCACCGCATGTACTGGATGCTGAGCAACCTCGTAACCAACTCGCAGGATGTCCTCGGATGGGGCGAGCGCATGCGGGAGACCAGGTACACCGGCGGCCCCGGCAACGAGCGCCGCTGGCTCTTCCTGCATTACAGCGTCGACTGCCTCAACTGGTTCCCCGCGGGCTGCGTGGCGCGCTGGCCCGACAGCGTGCACCGCAGCTTCATGTATCCCAGCGCCGCCATCGACGGCGACGACCTCGTGATCCTTTCCCGCACCAGCCGCGACGCCGAGGACCAGCACGACGCCGACCTCTGCACCATCCACCGCGTGCGCCAATTCCGCTCCCTCGCGATGGACCTCCACCGCGGCGGCCTCGTGGACTAGCGCCCCGCTCTCGCCTCCCCGACCGCCCACTGGCATCATGAGAGCGCCGCCCCGGCGTGCAGCCGTCCCGCAGGGAGTCGACGCATGAAGCGTCTGGCGAAACCGGCCGGTCGCTACAACCTAGTGCTCGAAGAGGTCCCAATCCCCGAGCCCGGCCCCACCGAGGTGCGAGTCAAGGCCGTCCGCAGCCTCATCAGCCGCGGCTCCGAGATCGGCCGGCGCTACACCCGCGACGAAGCCATCGACCCCCAGATGATGGGCTACTCGATGTCCGGCATCGTGGACGCCGTCGGCAAATCGGTCACGCACATTGCCGTCGGCGATCGCGTCGTCATTTCGGCGCCGCACGCGGACTACGTGGTGCGGGACGCAACGGTCAGCTCACCCGAAAACCGGCCGCTGGTATATCCCATCGATCCGCGCGTGGACTTCGACGCCGCGCCCTATTGGTCGCTCGTCAGCGGCTGCGTCACCTGGGCCGTCGGCGAGGAAGCGTCGCCAACCGATACCATCGTCATCGTCGGCCAGGGCCTTGTCGGCAGCCTCCTACTCCAAGTGCACAAGGCCAACGGCATCCGCCGCGTGGTAGCCATCGACGCGCTCGACCTGCGCTGTGAGCTGGCCGACGAGCTCGGCGCCGACGTCGTCATCAACGCCGCCCGCGAGGATCCCGTGGAGGCCGTCCACAAGCTCACCAACGGCCTGGGCGCCGAGATCGTGGTCTACGCCGTCGGCGGCCCGGCCGGACCCAAGGCCTTCGACCAGAGTCTCGACATGCTCGCGCGCGGCGGCCTGCTGCACCTCGTCGGTCGCTACGAGGACGCGCCACTGCCTTTCTGGAGCCACAAGTTCGCCGGCAAGCGCATGTTTGAGGGCTACTTCATCCGCTCCAAGGGCATCGCGGAATCCAAGCGGGGCATGGACCTGCTGGCCACCGGCGCCATCAATACCGATCTCATGACGACCCACCGGTTCGCATTCAGCGACGCGCCCGCCGCCTTCGACCTGCTCTACCGGCGATCCGGCGAGACGCTGGGCGTACTGCTGGACTGGACGCACGAGGACACATCGCCAGGGCCCAACGCGGCGCCACAAGGACGGGAGACGACATGAAGCGAATGGCAAAGCCCGAGGGACGGGGCAACGTGATGCTGGAGGACGCCCCGATTCCCGAGCCGGGCTACGGGCAAGTCCGCGTCAAGGCCGTGCGCAGCCTTATCAGCCGCGGCTCGGAAATCGGCCGGCGCTACGTCATGGACGAGGCCATCGACCCGCAGATGATGGGCTATTCCATGGCCGGTTTCGTGGACGCGCTTGGCGAAGGCGTCGAGCACCTGAGTATTGGCGACCGCGTGGGCGCCGTCGCGCCCCACGCGCAATATGTCGTGTGCGCCGCGATCCCGGAAGTGCAGGACAAGATCCCCGAGATCTTCCCGCTCACGCCCGACGTCACCTGGGATCAGGCGCCCTACTGGATGCTCGGAGCGTCCGCCGTTCGCTGGGTCGACATCGCTCCGTTCGAGCGCGACAACGTCATCGTCGTCCTGGGCCAGGGCCTGGTCGGCAGCCTCATGCTCCAGGTCATGCGGGAAATCGACGCCGGGCGCCTCGTCGCGGTGGACGCCGCGCCCTTGCGCTGCGAGCTTGCCGCCCAGCTAGGCGCGGACCACGTGATCAACGCCGCCGAGGAAGACCCCGTGGCGGCGGTCAGGCGGCTCAGCAGCGGCGTCGGCGCCGAGCTCGTCGTCTACGCCGTGGGCGGTCCCGCCGGCCCGCGAGCCTTCGAGCAGGGCATGGACATGCTCTCCAGCGGCGGCACGCTGCATCTCATCGGCAAATACGAGCATCAAATCCTGCCGCTCACCTCCGACGTGATCCAGGGACGGCGCATCCTGGGGGGCTACTTCGGCGGCCAGTGGCACACCGGATCGGCGCGGCGGGCGCTGGCGCTGCTCGAGTCGGGCGCCATCGACGCCGACCGCATGACCACCCACCACTTCCCCTACACGCGGGCGCCCGAGGCCTTCCACCTGCTCCACGACCACACCGACCGGACCCTGGGCGTGCTGATCGATTGGGACGTGGACGACAGCTAGCCGTCGCTGCGGCCGCTCCAGCAGACGACGGTGCCGTCGGCCCGCACCCCGCAGGTGTGGAAGTCGCCGGCGCTGACGGCGACGAACCTCCCGCCCGGGGCATGCGCCAAATGGTCATCGCCCCAGCATTCGATCGTGCCGTCACTGCGCATCCCGCAGCTGTGAAGCCCCCCCGCGCTCACCGCGGCGAACCTCCCGGCGGGCGGCGTGGCCCGGCCGTCTCCGTCAAGCCCCCAACATGCCACCGTGCCGTCGGTCCGAAGCCCGCACGTGTGATACCTCCCGGCGCTGACAGCCACAAACGCCCCATCAGGCGGCGTGGATTGGCCGTGGGAGTCACTGCCCCAGCATCCGACCGCGCCGTCGGTCCGCACTCCGCACGTGTGGTATCTCCCGGCGCTGACGGCGGCAAAGGCCCCGGGCGGCGGCGTGGTCCGGCCATCAGCCTCGAATCCCCAACATTCCACCGCGCCATCGAGGCGCACCCCGCAGTTGTGCCAGGCGCCGGCGTCGACGGCAGTGAACGCCCCATCGGGCGGCGTGGATTGGCCGCTGTGGTTGGAGCCCCAACATTCGATCGCACCGTCGGTCCGCAATCCGCACGTGTGCCAGCGCCCACCGCTCACGGCGAAAAATGCTCCCGGCGGCGGTCTGGCTTGGCCGGAGTCGTAGGCCCCCCAGCACGTGACGGCGCCGTCGGGCCGCACGCCGCACGTGTGGAACACCCCGGCGCCGACGGCGGCGAACGCCCCAGCAGGCGGCCTGATCAAGTCTGCAAAGTCAGCGCCCCAGCATTCAACCGTCCCATTAGACCGCACTCCGCACGTGCGGAAATCACCGGCGCTGACGGCTGCGAAGGCCCCGTCGGGAGGGTTGGCTTGGCCATAGCGGTCGGCTCCCCAACATTCAACCGCGCCGTCGGGCCGCACCCCACAGGTGTGCGCGGCCCCAGCGCTGACGGAGGCGAATGTCCCGGCCGGCGGCGTCGTCCGGCCGGCACGCTCGGATCCCCAACAGGCCACGATTCCGTCAGTCCGCACTCCGCACGTGTGGTACCTCCCGGCGCTGACGGCGGCGAAGGCTCCGCCAGGCGGCGCTGATTGGCGAGCGTCGTTGTCGCCCCAGCATTCGACGGTTCCGTTGGGCCGCACCCCGCAGTTGTGCCAGGCGCCGGTGCTGATGGCGACGAAAGCCCCATCAGGCGGCCTGGACTGACCAAAGTCGTTGTCGCCCCAGCACTCGACCGTCCCGTCGGGGCGCAGCCCGCAGCTGTGGAAGTCACCGGCACCGATGGCGACGAACGCCCCGGGCGGTGGCGACGCCCGGCGATCGCGGTTGGACCCCCAACAGGCCACGGTGCCGTCGGCTCGAATCCCGCAGGTGTGCAACGACCCGGCGCTTAGGGTGATGAACGCCCCAGCCGGCGGCGAGGACTGGCCGGCGCCGTCGAACCCCCAACAGGCCACCGCGCCGTTGGGGCGCACCCCGCAGGTGTGCAACTCGCCGGTGCTGACGGCGGCAAACGCTCCCGACGATGGCAGTGGCGCGGATACCAGCGCCTTGGCCGCGTCCGGAATGATCACGTTGCTCAGCTGCTTGACCTTGTCCGGCACGTTCTGCAGGTTCACGCGGCCCACCGTCGTCCCCGGCGCCGGCACGTTCCAGATCACGAACACCGTTCGCTGCGCCCTCAGCATCTGCAAGCCCTGCGGGTTTCCGGCGACCTCCCGCTCCTCGTAGCGGATCGGCAGCCCGTAGAGATTCAGCCAGTCGGGCTCGCTCAAGAACCGCTCTCTGATCGCCGCGTTCTGGTCCAGCAGCGCCAGGTGGTTGCGGATGATCGTGCCGAAAGCGGCCCCTCGATCCGCTTCCAAGACCTGATGCGGCGGGACGTTAGGGAGTTCGACCTCGGGATAGCGATTCGCCAGCGCGTCGAGGGTGTTGTAGTAGTTCATCCGCTGCCGGCCCGGGTCCCACTGCAAAATGACCTTCTGGAAAGCCTGGAGGGTGAAAGGCCCATCGATCCAGCGCTGGCTGATGGGATAGCCAATAGCCTGGAGGTCGCGCGCTTGGACGAAGTCCCACAGGGGAACGCCGCCGGCATTGGTCACGGCGTAGCCATCGTTGGGATCGGACGTGTCGCCGCCGGTGACGGTGAAGAGGCAGCCGTCGTCCAGCCGAGCGCCCGTGCAGTCCAGGGCCGCCGCCGGCTGCCCGACAGCCATGGTGGCCGCCGTGGCAACTACAACCGCCGTCAGCGCCACGCCCACCCGCCGCCACCACTCAGGTCGCCTTCGCGTCAGCCTCACAACCATCTCCCGCGCCGCCACCGACCACGCGAACCGAACCCTCGGCGCGTTGTCCGAGTGAGCCGTCGACGACGGCTAGCGCCCCGGCGTCCCCACCAGGGATTCGGACGTCGCGGGAGCGTCCACCACGCCTTCCAGGGCGCCTTTCGCCTCCATCTGGTCCCAGTGGCGGCGAAACGTGGCGTTCCACTCCGCCGTGCCTGGATGGAGCAGCATTTCCTCGAACGTCGCCGGCGAGATCACGATGCCGTCGCAACCGGCGCGAATTGCCGTGTCCGCGGCGATGGTCGTCCGCACGATGCCCGCCGCAAGATATGGAGAGTTTTCGCCGCTGCGCCCAATCACGCGCACGATGTCGCCGATGATCTTGCCGGCATCCGCCCCGGCGTCGATCTGCGGACCCGTGAACGGCGCGATGTAGGCCGCGCCGGCCGACGCGGCGGCCACGGCCTGGCTGACGGAAAACGTCGTCGTGACCATGCTCAGGTGGCCCTCGGCTCTCAGGTGCACCACTGCGCGCAGCCCCCGCATGGTGCAAGGAATCTTCAGCACCACCCGCGGCGACATCGCCGTAAACACCCGCGACACACGCTCGATCTCCTCCGTGGTGTCGCCATCGACCTCCACCACGAGCGGACCGTCGTGCGGCAAATTCAGATACCGCTCGATCACCCGGATCATCGGACCGTAGGAGTCCGTGAGCTGATCCAGCACAATGGTGTTCGTGACCAGCCCCACCACCCCGAGCTCGAGATAATCGCGAATCTCGGCCGGGTCGCCCCACAGCCAAATTCCCACCGGGTCCTTGTGACCCCGTGGAAACCGCGGCATCGTGTGAGACTTGTCCATGTCCCTATCCTACGCGCGCATTCTGCAGATGAAAACCGCACCCCGCGCTGATCGCGGCGCGCCATGACGCTCGCCAACCGGCTGAGCCCTTCGCTCGATCGAAGCGTCCTGTCGCTGCCCGGCGCTCCGTGGCCGCGCACGCTGGTCGTTGCCGGAGCCGCCGCGGTGCTGGCGTACGGCGCCACATGGATCTTCGCCATCCAGCCTGCGGCCGGCGCCGTGGTGCTGGCAATGCTCGCCATGGCGGCCGCACAGGTCGGCACGCGACCCGGACCTGCTTTGGCGGTGGGCGTGGTTGCCGCCGTCTGGAATGACGTCGTCAACCTGCCGCACGCGCTGGCGGGTTTCCTGGGCCCGGCCCTCGTCATTGAGTTGTGGACGGCCTTTTTGCGGGCTCGTCCACGCCTGCCGCTGCGACGGAGAGTCGTGGCCGACCTGTGCCTCATGTCCCTCGCGCTCGGCAGCCCTGTCGCCATTGGCTTCGCCGCGGGCCCCGGCTACGTCGACCTGGACACGGTTCCAGAGTTCCGTCACTACCTCGTCGACCTCACCGCCATCGGGCTGGCCTATCTGAGCCTGCTGGCCGCGTTCGTGGTCATGCTCGGACGCGGGCTTCGATGGCTGCGTGCCCGGCGGCGGCGTCGGCGCATGTACACCGAAGACCTGGCCAAGCAGAGCGCCGAACGTTCGCAGCAAGCCGTTCGCGCCGCGGCGAGCCTGCTTCCCCGCGCGCCGGCGAGCGTCGCGATACCCTTCATTCGCCAGCAACCGAGGCACACGCTCGTGGATCGTCCTCCCCGCACCATCGACGAGATCGACACGCCCGCCGCCATCATCGACCTGGACCTCGTCAAGCAGAACATCAAGACCCTCGAGGACTTCGTCCGCTTCCGTCCGGTGCACTCGCGCCCCCACGCCAAGACGCACAAGAACCCGGCCATTGGCCGCCTGCAAGTCGAGGCGGGGGCCGTGGGCCTCACCTGCGCCAAGGTCGGTGAGGCCGAGGCCATGGTCGAAGGCGGCATCGAGGACGTCCTCATCGCCAACCAGGTCGTCGGCCCCATCAAGATCGAGCGCATGTGCCGGCTGGCGCACCGTGCGCGCGTCGCCGTGGAAGTGGACGACCCGGCCAACGTCGACGAGATCTCGGCGGCGGCGCAGCGGCACGGCGTGACCATCGGCGTCGTCGTCGAAATTGACGTCGGCGGACCCCGCGCCGGCGTGCCGCCCTATGAGCCGGCGCTGGCCCTCGCGCGCCGCATCATGGACCGGCCCGGGCTGGAGTTCACCGGCCTCATGGCCTACGAGGGCCACACCGTGGGCATCGAGGACTGGGACGAGCGCAACGCGGCCGCCCGCGCCGCGTTGGCGCCGGTCATCGAGACGCGCGAGCTGTGCGAAGCCGAGGGAATCCCCGTCCGCGAGGTCACCGGCGGCGCCACCAACACCTTCGACATCACCGGCACCATCAACGGCTGGACCGAGCTGCAGGCCGGCACCTACGTCACCATGGACGCTTGGTTCCGCCCCCACGCCGGCCACGCCTTCACCCAGGCCTTCTGGATCCTCACCAGCGTCACCAGCCGCGCCAAGCCGGGCTACGTGCACCTCGACGGCGGACGCAAGTCGATTGCCTTCGAGCCCAGCGGATTCCCGGTGATCGACGACCCGGAGGGTCTGGAGATCGAGGTCGTGGCCGAGGAGCATCTGCACGTCAAGATGCTCGACGGCGCTCCCGACCTGCGGCCCGGCGATCAGGTGCGCGTTACGCCCTGGCACGGCTGCGGCACCTTCAACCTGCACGACACCCTCTACGTCCTGCAAGACGACGAGGTCGTGGACATCTGGCCCATCAGCGGACGCGGACGCTTCACCTAGCAATCCGCCGACCGCGCCAAGGCTCGCTCGATTCGCCGAACCCAATCCGTTCGCCCTGAGCTAGTCGAAGGGTTCAACGAACGGATTGGCGGCAGCCCCGCTGCCGCCCGCAAGAGTCGACTCGGACCTACGTCCCCGGCGTCCGAATATCCGCCGCGCGCCACATGTACCACGCCCCCACGCTGCGATACGGGGACCACGGCGCGCCGATCGCCGTCGCCTCGGCCGGCGATGGCGACTCCTCCAGGCCATAGGCGACCTGCATCCCGCGCCGCACGCCCAAGTCCTCCACCGGCAGCACGTCCAGTCGCCCCAGCTGAAACATTAGGAACATCTGCGCGGTCCACACCCCGACGCCGCGGACCACCGTAAGTTGCTCGATGACCTCTGTGTCGTCGCTCGCCGGCAACGCGCCCAGGTCCAGCGATCCGTCCTGAAGGTGCTGCGCCAGGTCGCGCAGGTAGCTGGCCTTCTGCCGGGACACGCCCGCGGCGCGAAACTGCTCGTCCGTCGTCCCCAGCAGCTTTTCCGGAGTCGGATACCGCTCGTCCGCCCCGTAAAGCCCCAGCAGCCGGCCCAAGATGGCGCTGGCCGCCGCCCCGGCCAGCTGCTGGAACATGATGCTGCGAATCAGCGCCTCGTACGGATCGCCGGGAGAACGCGGCGGATACGGCCCGCACTCGTCGATAAGCCGACCAAGCACGGCGTCCACCCGGCGCAAATGCCGCATCGCCTCGCGGGCGACGCCTTCAGAAGACTCGGCGATGGTCGGCGTTCTCTAGCGGCCCGGCCACGGCCTGCCGGCGCCAGCCGACGGCAGGCGAACACACGACCCGCGCTCGACGCCGGTCGCCCGGGCTATAGCGGTGACTCCTGCGGTGCGATTTGCAGATACCGGGCCTGGACCCAGTTGCCGTCGTCCAGTTCGCGCCACAGGATTCCGTTCGTAACCTCGATCACGCCGGTCAGCGTCACCTCGGAGTCGCCGTAGGCCACGTACTGCACCGTGCTCGTCTCGGGGTCTGGCACGTCGCGCACGTTCAGGCCGTCGGCCGGAATCACCACGGCCACGCCGGCGTGCTCCACGTCGGCGAACGCGCCGCGACCCAGCCACGCCTCGGAAACCCAGTTCCCGTCGGCCGTCTCGCGCCATGCGCCGTCGGCCAGGACCACCACGACGCCCGTGACCTCGATTTCGTCGTTCTCGCGAACCACATACTCGACCTCGCTGCCCTCCAGGCCCGGCTGGTTGCGCACGTTCAGCACGTCCGCGATCACCAGGGCCAGCACCGGCACCACCACGGGCGTGGGCTCGGGCTCTGGTGTCGCCGCGGGCGTCGGAGTCGGCGTGGGTTCAGGCGTCGGTGTGGGAGTCGGCGTTGGAATTGGCGTCGAGGTGGGAGCTGGCGCGGGGGTATCGGTCGGGATCGGCTCCGGCGTCGGCGGCGGCGTGGCCGCGGCGGTCGTCGCCTCCGGCGTGGGAGAGGTTTCCCCTCCAATCACCACCACGGTGACGGTGGGGTCCGGCTCGCTGCCGGAATCCGTTCCAGGCGCATCGCACGCGGCCAGGACCAGTACGCCGACAACGGCGACGGCCAGGATGAACGTCCATCGCAGGCGAGGAATTGACATCACGACGCGTGCCTCCTGGGGAATCCTTGAAGTCTAGCGCGCGGAACACTGGTAACTGTAGGCGTTTAACAATGGTAACCGCAGATTCACACCGGCAATCCCGCCGCATGCTCAGGATTCGGGCGGTCCGCGCGTCGTCGGGGACTGTGTCGCACAAGCCCGCCGGCGCACACCACGCCGGGAGTCGGCGAAATCCGTCGTCCGTAGCGAACGCGCGGCGGCGGGCCGAGTGGCCCACCGCTGTCGTCGCTAGTCCGACCTCACTTGCCCATGGTCGATTTGGCAACAACCTTAACGCCGCTGATCGTGCCTTCGACCGCGCGCTGGACGCGCTTGGCCGCGGTTTCGCTCACCTGGCCGGCAGCCTCGATCGCGCCGCTCGCCGCGGCGGCCGCGGCCTCCTCGGCGCTCACGCCGAGGTCTTTCGCCACCTCGATCGCGCCCTCGACCGCACCGACGGCGGCAGCCGTGATATCGGCGCCGACCTCGGCCGTTTCAGTAACCGCCGCGCTTGCCGTCTCTTGGACCGCCTTGACGCCTTCGGTCCCCGCCTCGGCCGCACCGCGCACGCTGCCTATCACCGCGCCCTTGGCCGTGTTGCCGACCTTGATGCCGACGCTGCTGGCAGCGTCCACCGCGGCATTGATGCTGGTGGCGGCCGTCTCAGCGGCTTCTTCGCCGATGTCGCCGACGGCGCGAATAGCCCCGCGCACCGCGCCAACTCCGACTTCGCCCACCGCGCCGGCCGTGCTCGCTGTTTCACCGAGGGCCGTCTTCGCGACGCCGGTTACGGCCTTAATGGTCTCCTCCAGCACGTCCCCCGTGCCGCGAACCACGCCGATCAGCCCGTCACGCACGCGTCTCCCGACCTCTTGCTCGTTCATGCACTTATCCCAAGGATCACTTTGCGAGACGACACAGTGTAGCGTTCGGTGCTATCTGATCGTGCTCCATCTCGGTCCCGGCACCACGCGCTGCGTCAGAACCATTCCCCGGCCTTTCGCGCGCGCGTCACCAGCGCCCGCACGCGATCGGCGTCGGTCATCAGCGGCTCGTAGAACTCCACGAACTGCGCCACGCACTCGTCCACGCTTGTCTCCGACGTATCGATCTCCATCTTGTTGCGAATCAGCGACGCCGCGTGCTGCTTCTCGAACTGCTCCAGCACATACTCGACGTCGGCCTCCTTGATCGTCTGATTGCGATGCGGCGCCTCCCGCATGCGCTGCCGGATGACTTCGGGCGTGGCCCTGACGAGAATCTCGATCACGTCCGGCGCCAGGCCCAGGATTCGCTCCTCCGTGTGACGCGCGAACTCGGTGCGCTCCGCGTATTGACCCGGGCCGCCGTAGCCGTAATACAGCGGCGCGTACACCGCATCCTCCAGGTGCATGCCCACCATCACGTGGTCGGGGTAGGCATAGAATCCCGGTTGCAGGTGGTACTCGATCTGATATCGCTGGAACATCTCGAGGAGCCGCGGCTTCAACGCCGCAAACTGCGCTTCTTCCTCGGCCGTCAGGTTCTTCTCCGGTGGGCCCTTGAAATGGTCATGACTCCCCGGCTTGCCGCCGAGCGTCTTTTCCGCCCATTTGCCAATGCCTTCGGCGAGCGTCGTCGTTCCGCTGTACTCACAACCGGCAATGATGAGCCGCATGGGTCTTCTCCCGCTGCCTGCCTGGATCTCAAGCCATTGGACCACATTTGGCCGCCGCAATCGGACCTCATTGCCAGCCCCGTCGAGGCGGGGCATTGATCCAGCGGCGAACCACCCCTAAAATTGACCGAAATCGGACTCTGCGCCGCGGCAATCGTCCCGCGGCGGCCCTCAACCAACCTGAGACATCCGGCGCCACGCGCCCAAGAGGAAGCCATGCCTAAGCAGATCGTGCTCGCCGAAGAAGCCCGCCAGGAACTGTCCGACGGCGTGGAGGTCATTGCCCGCGCGGTGCGCTCGACCTTGGGACCCAAGGGACGCAACGTCGCGCTGGGCAAGAAATATAGCGCCCCCACCATCACCCATGACGGCGTGAGCGTGGCCGAGGAGATCGACCTCGACGACGAGTTCAAGGACGTGGGCGCGCAGCTCATCAAGGAGGCGGCCAGCCGCACCGGCGAATCCGCCGGCGACGGCACCACGACGGCCACCGTGCTGGCGCAGGCCGTGCTCAACGAAGCGCTGCGCAGCATGGCCGCCGGCGCCAACGCCATGATGCTGCGCCGCGGCATCGACAAGGCCGCCCAAGAGGTGCAGTACGCGCTCCGACGCCAGGCTACGCCCATTCAGCACCGCGACGAGATCGCCAACATCGCCGCCATCGCGTCCGGCGACGACGAGATCGGCGAGCTAATCGCCCAGGCCATGGACACCGTCGGGCGGGAGGGCGCTATCACAGTCGACGAATCCAGAGGCCTCGAAACCGAGATCGACCACACCGAGGGCATGACCTTCGACAAGGGCTATGCCTCGCCGGAGTTCGTCACCGACCGCGACAACATGCTGACCATCATCGAAGACCCATACATCCTCGTCACCAACAGCAAGCCCACCCACATCCACGATCTGGTGCCCTTGCTGGATCAGCTAAACCAGGCGGGCAAGAAAGAGTTCGTGGTCATCAGCGACGAGCTGGCGGGTGACCCGCTGGCCGTGCTGCTGGTGAACAACCAGCGCGGGAATCTCAACTCGCTGGGCGTCAAGGCTCCGGGGTACGGCGATCGCCGCAAGTACATGATGGAAGACATCGCCATCCTCGTCGGCGCCACGTGCTTCGGCCCGGACACGGGCCGCAAGCTCGAAGACGCCACGATCGACGATCTCGGGCAAGCGCGGCGCGTGATCTGCCGCAAGGAAGAGACGACTATCGAGGGTGGCAAGGGCCGTCCGGCCGCCATCCAGGCGCGCTTGCAGCAGCTCAAGGTGGAGATGGAAGAAGCGAAGTCCGAGTACGACCGGGACCAAATCGAGGAGCGTCGCGCACGGCTCTCCGGCGGCGTGGCTGTCATCAACGTCGGCGCCGCCACCGAAGTCGAGCTCAAGGAAAAGAAGGCCCGCGTCGAGGACGCCCTCGCAGCCACGCGAGCGGCGATCGAGCGGGGCGTCGTCCCCGGCGGCGGCGTGGCCTTGCTCAATGCCGCCGGCGCGCTGGACGCCGTCGAAGAATCGACCTCGGGCGATGAGCAAGCCGGCGTGCGGGCGCTGCGTCTCGCGCTGGCCCAGCCCGTGCGGCAACTCGCCCACAATTCCGGCCTCCACGGCGGCGTGGTCATCAACAACATCCGCCGCGGGCAGGAGGAGCAGCAGAACCCGAACTACGGGTTCAACGTGCTCACCGGCGAGTACGGCGATCTCGTCGCCGACGGCGTGATCGACCCGGCCAGGGTCACCGAGTCGGCCCTCAAGAACGGCGTCTCCATCGCCAACCTCATCCTCACCACCGAGGTCGTGGTCGCCGAGACCGGCTTCGTTCCCCAGGAACCGCCACCCGGCGCCGACGCCGGCATGGGTGGCATGGGCGGAATGGGAGGCATGGGCGGTATGGGAGGCATGGGTGGCATGGGCGGTATGGGAGGCATGGGAGGCATGGGCGGCATGGGCGGCTTCTAGAAGCCCCCGCCGGACTCCTCTCCCAAATGGCAAAGCCCTCGCGAAATCGTCAATCCGCGTAGGGGCAGCCCTTGTGGCTGCCCGCCGTCTCCGGTGGCCCACGCTGCGTGCAGCGTGGGAGCGGCCGCGAACAACGAATCCCGGCGGCCCGCCGGCGCGCGCCGCCGACTAGCCGACTAGCCGACCGCCGCGGCCTCCACGGGCACGCCGGCGTCGGCGCCCTCGAGCCCGGCGACGAACTTTTCCGCCTCCATGGCCGCCATGCAGCCCTCGCCGGCCCCGGTGATGGCCTGCCGGAAGTAGTGGTCCTGCGCCTCGCCGGCCACGAAGATGCCCTCGACGCTCGTGTGCATGCGCCGGTCGGACACCACGTACCCGTCGTCGGTCATGTCGAGCTTGCCCTCGAACATCGCCGTGTTGGGGAAGTGCCCGATGAACACGAACATGCCCTCGACCGCCAAATCGCTCATATCGCCGGAATTGACGTCGCGCAGTCGCAGGTGCGTCACGCCGCGCTCGTCGCCTTCGACCGACGCGACCACGTGGTTCCACAGAAACTCGATCTTCGGGTCCTCCTCGGCGCGCATGCGCAGATAGGTCCCGGCGCGCAGCTGGTCGCGGCGGTGGACGACGGTGACCTTGGAAGCGAATCGCGTGAGGAACAGCGCCTCTTGCAGCGCGCTATCGCCGCCGCCGATCACCGCCAGGGGCACGTCCTTGAAGAACGCCCCGTCGCAGGTGGCGCAAAACGACACTCCGCGTCCCCAATACTCCTGCTCGCCCGGCACTTCGAGCTGCCGCGCCGTCGCGCCGGTGGCCACCACCACCGCACGCGCCGTCAGCTCGCCGGAAATCAGTTTCAGGGTGAATGGCGGACCGTTGACGTCGATCTCGGTGACCGTGTCCACCAGCATCTCGGCGCCGAACTTCTCAGCCTGCTCCCGCATCCGCATCGTGAGCTCGGGTCCCTCGATTTCGGAGAATCCCGGGTAGTTCTCGACGTCGTTGGTTGTGGCGATCTGCCCGCCGAACATCTCGCCGGTGATCACCACCGTGGAGAGATTCGCGCGCGCGCTATAGATGGCGGCGGTGAGGCCGGCCGGTCCTGAGCCTAAGATCGCGATGTCGTACATCTACCACCCACCACGCACAAGCCGTGCGATTCTTGCTGCAATTCCACGCATTCAATAGTCGCATGCCTGCCACCCCGGTTCGAAGAACCGAGCGCCAAACCGTCGTGGTTCTTGCACAAGCCCTACGCGGCGCCCCGCGCCATGCGTTGGCCCCAAGGCGACGCCGGGACAGAGGACGGCAACACTGAGACCCGGCACCGGTCGCGCGCCGAAGCGCCTCTCACGCCGCTCCTTGCTGCGGGGAGCGAGCTCGGCGGTCGCCGTCCGAGCGCTGGCCGCCTCCGGTGCGCTATTCGCCGGCCAGGACCTCCATCAGCCGTCCATCGCGGCAGCGGCTGAGGCCGGCTCCACAACGGTGCGCCTGCTGGTGCTCGGTCGCGACGCGTCGCCCTGGCCGGAGCGCGTGGCGGCCGTAGCCGCGCGGCGGCCCGACATCGATCTTCAGCTTTCTCACGCCACCACGTCGCCGTCGGGGCTCGCCGAGCTGGTCACCGGCGCCCGTCGCGGCGGTGCGTTCGATCTGGTCGCCGGCATTCCCGGCACGCAGCTGGCGCGCCTCGCCCGCGAGGGCCTGGTGCTCGCGCTCAACGCCTGGCTCGGCGGCCTCGATCTGCTCCCGGCCATGGAGCGGCTCGGACAGCACCACCAGGCCCGCATCGGACTGCCGCTCAGCGGGTACCCCGTCTACGCCTTCGTCAATCCGCAAGCCCTGGAGCGCGCCGGCGTCACGGAAGCCGGCGCCACCTACCAGGAGTGGTTGGACGCGGCGCGCCGCCTCACCGAACGCGAGCGCTTCACCCACGGCTGGGGCGTCGTCGCCGACGTGCCGGAGATCGAGACCATGGCGACGTCATCCGGCGGCCGGTTCTGGACCGGCGCCCAGGTCGCCCCCAGCGCCGGATGGCAGTGGTACGCCGACCTCATCCATCGCGAAGCCGTCTCCCCGCCGCCATACGCCTGGGACGGGCTGCTGCACGCGCACACCGCCCTGGCCGAGGGCAGGATCGCCATGACGCTTCGCTCCGCCTGGGTGCTCGACGATCTTCCATCGAGCGGCGCGTGGCAGCTGGCGCCGCTGCCCGCTTGGGAATACAGGCGTCGCGCCGTGCCGGTGGCTGCCGACTACGTGGCCGTTGCCACGGACGCCCAGCACATCGAAGCCGCCGTCGACGTCGCGGCGCTGCTGGTCACCGAAGCCTGGCCGGCCCCCGGCGCGCGCGGCCTGCCCGCCTGGCGGCCCGCGCTCGAAACGTTTGCGGAAACGAAGGGTCTTTCGCTCGGGAGCCTCACCGAAGCCGCCGCCCATTGGCGCCGCCCGTCGCTCGAAACGCCGGGCGCGGAGATCGCCCGGGAGCGCCTGCTTCCGGCCATCGACGACGTCATGTCATCGGGCCAGCCGGTTGACACGCGCATGGCGGCCCTCGCCGAAGAGTTGCAAGCCAGGCGCGATCCGATCCCCTCTCCCGCGGGGAGAGGGTTAGGGTGAGGGTCCGGCTGAGCCACGCATCCGCCGGGTGCATGGCGAACGTGACCATCAAGCCCCCCATCGGAGTCTCGACGCTCCGCCATCGCCCACCCAACGACAGGTACCATCGGGCGGCGGGTCCACCGGTGGGCCCGGTCACCGACTGAGGCTGCGGCGTGTACGCCATCGAGATTCCGTGGGACCCGGACCTGTTCGCCATCGGCGACTTCCGGTTCACGTGGCACTCCCTGTGGGCGGTCATCGGCATCATCGTGGGCGTCTTCGTCGCGCGGCGCTTGGCGCGCCGGTCGACCATCACCACCGACGAGGTGACCACGCTTGCCCTCTGGGGCGTGGCCGCCAGCATCGTCGTGGCGCGGCTGCTTTACGTCGTCGACAACTGGGAGCTCGAGTTCGCCCACGACTTCGCCAGCATCTTCAAGCTCAATCAGGGCGGCATTACCGTGTGGGGCGCCATCATCGGCGGGACCATCGGCGTAGGCGGGGCCGCGTGGTGGATGCGCCTCCCGGTGCGCACCGCGCTGGACATCGGCGCGCCGGGAACCATCTTCGGCATGGGCGTCGGACGCATCGGGGACCTCATCAACGGCGAGCACCATGCCCTGGCGTCCAACCTTCCCTGGGCGGTGTCCTACACCCACCCCAACACGCTCGGCCAAGGCCCCGTTCGACCCGCGATCGAGGGCTTTCCGGTCCACCCGGCCACGACCTACGAGATGCTCGGCGATTTCGTCATCTTCGCCGCCGCCTTGTGGCTCGTATTTCGTTACATGGGCAACCTCTACACCTACTGGTTCGTCGTCGCGGGCTACAGCGCGCTGCGGTTGGGCCTGCAATTCCTGCGTCTCGACCAGAACATGCTGTTCGCCGGGCTGCAGCAGTCGCAGGTCATCGGCATCATCGGTCTCATCGTCACCGCGGGCTGGGCCGCCCGTCACCTGTGGCAGCGCCGTTTCGCCGCTGGAGCGCCTGAGATTTCCGCTCCACGCCCGCCGCGACCACGCTGACCGTGTCCACCGAAACCGCCGCCGACACCATCGGCGTGACCTATCCCTTCGCGGCCATCGTCGGCCAGGACCGCATGAAGCTGGCACTGCTGGCGAACGCCGTGAACCCGGCCATCGGCGGCGTGCTGATTCGAGGCGAGCGCGGCACCGCCAAGTCCACCGCCGTGCGCGGGTTGGCGGTGATCCTCCCGGCCATCACCGTCGCCACCTGCCGCTACCGCTGCGACCCGGACTCCGGCAACCTTTGCCACGAGTGCCGCCAGAAGCTCGACGCCTCGGTCTCGATCGAAACCGAGTCCCAGCGCGTTCGAGTCGTCGACCTCCCGGTATCCGCCACCGAGGACCGCGTCGTCGGCACCATCGACCTCGAGACCGTGCTGCGGGACGGCCGGCGCTCATTCGAGCCCGGGCTGCTCGCGGACGCGCACCGCGGCATCCTCTATGTCGACGAGGTCAACTTGCTGGACGACCACCTCGTTGACACGCTCCTCGACAGCGCGGCATCCGGCGTCAACCGCGTCGAGCGCGAGGGCGTGGCCTTCCACCATCCGGCGGAGTTCATCCTCGTCGGCACCATGAATCCCGAGGAGGGCGACCTGCGCCCCCAGCTCCTCGACCGATTCGGACTCGCCGCCGAGATCAAGGGCGACCGCGACCCCAAGGCTCGCGCCGAAATCGTGCGGCGCCGGCTCGCGTTCGAGTCCGACACGGCGGCATTCCTGGAGCAATGGCGGTCGCCGACGAACGACCTCATGGCGCTGATCGAGCGAGCTCGCGGCCTGCTGCCGACGGTGGGAATCAGCGACCATCTGCTGGGGCTGATTACGCACATTGCCAATGCCATGGGCGTGGACGGTCACCGCGCCGACATCGTCATGTACAAGACCGCCCAGACCATCGCGGCGCTCGACGGACGAAGCGAGGTCACCCTGGAGGACGTGCGCCGCGCCGCGGAGCTGGCGCTGCCCCACCGCCGCCGTCGCGATCCATTCACGCCGCCGGGACTGGACCCCGACGAGCTCGACCGCGCGATCCAGGCCTTCGAGGCGCGGCCCGCTCCGGCACAGGCCACCGACTCCGCTGCCGACGCCACCGACGGAGCCGCCGGCGCCAGCGACTCGACCATGTCCTCCGGTCCCGCGGAGAACGGCCCACCTGGCGACGCCACCGAGGCCGACCAGCGGCTCGCCAGCGACGAGGCGACGACGGCCCCGCCGGTCAACGCGCCGGAGCGCATCCCGTTCCAAAAGCCGCGCACGGGACGACGCACCAGCGCCGAGGTCAAGGGCCGCCGCGGCCACTCCGTTCGCAGCCGGCCCATGGACGCGGACGATCCGCCCGACATTGCGGTGATCGACACCGTCCGCGCCGCCGCCGCCCGCCGGACCCAGCCGGGCACGCCCCAGATCGACGCCCAGGACCTGCGCGTGCACCGGCGCATGCGCAAGGTCGGCAATCTCATGCTGTTCGTCGTCGACGGCTCGGGAAGCATGGCGGCCCAGCGGCGCATGCAGCTCACCAAGTCCGCCGTGCTCTCGCTCCTCGCGGACGCCTACAAGCGGCGCGACCGCGTCGGTGTCATCACCTTCCGCAAGACCGAGGCCTACGAGACCGTGCCCCCGACGTCGAGTCTCGACGTGGCCCACGCCCGCATGCACGAGCTCCCCACCGGCGGCCGCACGCCGCTGGCCCACGGGCTGGAGCTGGCCCGCCTCGTGGTTGAGCGCGAACGCGCGCGCGACGCCCAGCTGCGTCCCATCCTGATCCTGCTGACCGATGGCGTCGCCAACGTCGGGCTGGCCGCGGGCTCCGATCCAATCACCGACGCCCTGCAGTCCGCCGGCGCCATCGCGCGCGACCGCGTGCCGGCGCTCGTGGTCGACGCCGATCGCCGCCACAACCGCAGCGGCTCGCTGGTCGAGCTCGCCAAGCAGATGGCCGCGGCCCACGTGCGCCTGGACGCCCTGGCCGCCGGCCAGCTGACCAGCCTCATTCGCCTCGCCGCGGCCTAAACCGCTACGACGGGGGCCCAGCCTGGACTCGTCGTCGGGCCGTCTGCCGCGCCGGATATCGGTCGTCGGCCTTTCGGGCTCGGGAAAGACGACGGTCGCCCGACGGCTTGCCCGCCTCGTGGATGCGCCGCACGTCGAGCTGGACGCCCTGCACTGGGTCCATCCCGACTGGGCCGAGCCGTCCGACGCGGAGTTCCAGGCCGCGGTGGGACGCGCCCTGGCCGGCGACGCCTGGGTGGTCGAGGGCAACTACCGCAAGGCCCGCGCGGTGTATTGGCCACGGGTCGAGATGCTGGTGTGGCTGGACCTGCCGCTGTGGGTGATCACCTGGCGGGTGCTGCGTCGCACGCTGCGGCGCGTCCGGTCCAGCGAGCGCCTGTGGGGAACCCAGCGCGAGTCGGCTCGCAGAGGATTCCTGAGCTACGACAGCTTGTGGCTCTGGAATGTCCGCACCCACCGGCCGCGGCGACGCCTCTATAGCGACCTCAGCACTCAGCTCGAACTTCGCGGTGGCCAGGCGGTGCGGCTGCGCTCCCAGCGCGACGTGGACCAGTGGCTGGAGCGACTGGCGAAACCGACCCCGTCACAGCGCCAAGGCTAGCTGCGCCGGAGCCGGCGGTGGGCCCAGCACCGGCAGCGACTCGCCCATGGCCCCAACCGTCTCCCGGACCACTTGCGCCCGCGCGTGCAACTCGTTGCTGACCGATTGGTCGACGTAGCGCGTGTCGCCCGGATACAGCCCGGCGTAGAGCGGCTCCAGGTGCGGGAAGTAGCACCGCAGGTGGTGCATGAACCAGCGCTTGGGCTCTTTGTCCAGGTGCAGCATCACCACGCCCACCCGCCGCGCGCCGGCATCCCGCGCCCGCCGCATGACCGCCTCGATTGCGGTGTTGGAGTCCGTCAGCCCCGGCAGCACCGGGGCCATGTTCACACCCACGTCGAGATTCAACCGCGCCAGCTCGCCGACCAGCCGAAACCGCTCGTCCGGCGGCGGGGTTCCCGGCTCGATGCGGCGGGAGAGGTTTGCGTCGGCGATGGGAATGGAAACCGTCACGGAAAGCCCGGCCGCCCGCGCCAGGTCCTGCAAGAGATCACCGTCCCGGCGCAGCAGCGTGGACTTGGTGATCAGGCTGACCGGCGAGCGCGCGGCAAGAAACTCCTTCAGGCAGGCGCGCGTGAGCTTCAGGCGCCCCTCGACCGGTTGATAGGGATCGGTCGCCGCGCCCACCGCCACCGTCTCGCGCTTCCAGCGCGGCGTCCCAAGCTGCGCCCGCAACCGCTCGGCGACGTTGACCTTGGCGAAGACGATGCGCTCGAAGTCCCGCCCGCCGTCGAGATCGAAGTAGGTGTGCGTCTGCCGCGCGTAGCAATACCAGCAGGCGTGACTGCAGCCGCGATAGGGGTTCAGGCTCCACTTGAACGGCATCCCGCGCACGCGATTGAGCGCGGACCGGCACTCAATGGGTCGAACGTCCACCGGCACGGCACGGCTGCCTTTCGCTGCCCTGCCGTCCGCCAACTATACCAAACAAAATACGAACGCCAAAAGCCCAAACATCCCGAGGCAGCGGGTCAGTTTTGTCCGTCATTCCGGCGGAGGCCGGAATCCAGTCCGGTTTCGCCTGCACGGCCGGCGATCGCCGGAACTGGACCCCGGCTTTCGCCGGGGTGACGGAGTGGTAGCCGGGGTGACCAAGCGTGATTCACGGGGTGCCCAGGCTAGGAGCGGAAAACCCGCTCAATTGCGCCTAAAGCAGCCCAGGAGTCGCGTTAGAGCCCTTGAATTGTGTCGACGGATCACCTTCGCACGGGGGTTTTTTGGCACGTTCGGCGTTTAATTTCGACTCCGAAGTAGAACCCCCGCCCGCATCCTTAGAGATCCGACGTTGGGGCGACCCTCGCAGTCGCCCGGTCACGACCGCCCGTGCCAGCCGCGCCGGTCCGGTCCCCTCTCCCTTGAGGGAGAGGGCTAGGGTGAGGGGGACAAGCCAGCTACTCGCCCACCACTTTCGAGTTCGGCAGCTGGGCGGCTACGCCGCCCCTACAACCGCCGCCAGCGGAATCCATCCGACGCCAGCAAATCGTCGGCGGCGTCGGGTCCCCAGGTGCCCGCCTGATAGAAGTGCAGCGGGTGCCCGTCGTCGAAGCGCCACGCCGACAGCACCGGCATCACCGCGGCCCAGGCCGCCTCTGCCTCGTCGCCCCGGATGAACAGCGTCTGATCGCCCAGCATCACATCCAGCAGCAGTCGCTCGTAGGCGTCGGGCGATTCCGCGGCGAACCCCTGCCCATAGCCGAAATCCATCCGCACCGGTCGCACGCGCACCGACGGTCCCGGCTGTTTGGCCTCGAACGTGATCGAGATGCCCTCGTTCGGCTGGATGCGCATCACCAGGCGGTTCGGCGGCACGCCGTCCGGACTCGAGTCGCTGAAGAGCCGGTGCGGCACGCTGCGAAACTGGATGGCGATCTCTGTGGCGCGCTTGGTCAGCCGCTTGCCGGTGCGCATGTAGAACGGCACGCCCTGCCAGCGCCAGCTATCGATGAACCACCGCGCGGCGATATAGGTTTCGGTGAGCGAGTCAGCGGCCACGCCGTCCTCGCTGCGATAGGCCGTCACGTCGGCGCCGTTCATGCGCCCGCCGCTGTAGGACGCCCGCACCACGTGCTTTCGCACGTCGGCCACGGTCATGCGCCGCAGCGCCCGCAGCACTTTCACCTTCTCGTCGCGAATCGCGTCCGCGCCAAAGTCCACCGGCGGCTCCATGGCCACCACCGCCAGCAGCTGCATCATGTGGTTCTGCATGATGTCCCGCAGCGCCCCGGCCTCTTCGTAGTAGCGGCCGCGGCCCTCGACGCCCACTTCCTCCGCCACCGTGATCTGCACATGCGACACGTAGCGGCGATTCCACACCGGCTCGAAGATGCTGTTCGCAAAGCGAAACACCAGCACGTTCTGCACCGTCTCTTTGCCCAGGTAGTGGTCGATGCGATAGATCTGGGACTCGTCGAAGACGCTGTTGGCGATGGCGTGCAGCGCGGCGGCGGACTCGAGATCGCGCCCGAACGGTTTCTCGATCACGATGCGGCAGGTTCCGGGGCACTCGGTCAGCCCGGATGCGCCCAGACGCCGGATGACCTCGGGAAACAGGCTCGGCTGCGTGGCCAGGTAAAAGATGCGGTTGCCGCCGGTGCCGTGCGCCTCCTCCAGCGCCGGAAGCTCCGCGGTCAGGCGGTCGAATCCCTCGTCGTCGCTCGAGTCGCCCCGGAGGTAATGCACCCGCTGCGCGAAGTCATCCCAGCTCTCCCGCTCGGGCGCCCCGCTGCGCGAGTATTTCGAGGCCGCCTCGAGCAATGTCTTGCGATAGGTGACATCGTCCATGGGGCGGCGACCCTGACCCACCACCGCGAACCGATCCGGCAGCAGGCCGTCCTGCTGCAGGTTGTAGAGCGCCGGAATGAGCTTGCGTCCCGCCAGATCGCCCGATCCGCCGAAAATGATGAGCGCATGGGGATCGCCGGGCTTCGGCGCATCGTGGCTCCCGCGCGCCGCCTGGCCGTCGGAGGCAACGGCCGTGGCCGGCGTCGCCTCTTGCGCGGCGCTCACGACAGCGTCTCCACGATGGCGGCAAGCTCGTCGAGCGCCGCCGCCGGTTCGCTCGCCCCCAGCCGCAGCACGCGGCGCTCCTTGTCGCGCAGCGACCGCAAGTCGCCCTCGGCCTGCGCGTCGATCAACGTGGCAAAGCCGTAGGCCTCGCCGGGAATCGGCACGTCCTCGCGGTGATCGCTGATGATCTGCATGAAGACACCCCTATTCGGTCCACCCTTGTGTAGCTGCCCGGTGGAGTGGAGAAACCGCGGACCAAAACCCAAGGTCGTGGCCAGCCTGGTGCGGTCGCGAATCGACGTCTGAATTCGTTGCAGCCGGGCCTCGTGCGCCGGCGTGCGGTCGAGGTAGGCGTGAATCGATACGTAGTCGCCCGGCGCCGTGGCATCGAGAAACGCCGTCACCGCCTGCGCCGCAGTCATTCCCGACGCGCCCGAAACCCGCAGGGCTTCGCCGGACTCCGAGGCAGCCTGGTCGGACAGAGGCGACGCGCCGCCCATCACGCCCTCCAGCACCCGCGCCGTATTGGCCTTGCTCTCCTCGACGTTCGGCTGGACGAACGGATTTATGCCAAGCATCCACCCGGCAACGGCCGTGGCTAGCTCCCAGCGGAGAAACTCGGCGCCCAGGTCGTGGACGTCACTCATCGTGAGCCGGATCACCGGATGGCCGGCTTCGGCCAACGCATCCAAGCCGTCCAGCGCCTCGTCGCCGACGGACATTCCCACGAACACGCGGTCATCGCCATAGACCGACGGGTCGCCGAGCGCCTCGCCGTCGACCGGCAATATGCCGCGTCCCTGTTTACCGGTGCTCTCGGCAACGAGCTGCTCGATCCACGCTCCCAAGGGCGCTGTCGTCGGCGACAGCACGAGCGTCAGCTTGTCCCGACCGCGCTCTTCGAGATCGCCAAGCGCCAGACCCATACGAAGTGCAAAGTTCTTCGCCATATCTGTCTCTTGCAGCGCCGCCTGCCCGAACTCGACGGCGCGGGTCAGCAATGTCGCGATGTCCAGACCAATCAATGCCGCCGGCACGAGTCCGAAGTACGACAGCGCCGAGTAGCGCCCGCCGATCCGGGGATCATTCAGGAAGGTGCGGGCGAACCCGTCGTCCGACGCGCGCCGAGCCAGCGAGGTTCCGGGATCGGTGATCGCCACGAAGTGAGATCCGGCATCGGGAATCCCACGTTCCTTATACCGCGCCCGAAACGTCGCGTAGAGCGTCGCCGTCTCCAGGGTGCCGCCGGACTTGCTCGCCACGATGAACAACGTGCGTGCGAGATCGATGGCATCGCTCACGCGCCGCACGGTCGCCGGGTCGGTGGAATCGAGCACCGTCAAGCGAGGCCGGCCGGCGGCCGCCGGCAGCATCGCCGCCATCACTTCCGGCGCCAGGCTGCTCCCGCCCATGCCCAGCAACACCACGTCGTCGATGTCGGCGGAGGCCCTTGCCGCCCATTCCGAAATGGCGTCGGCCTCCGGCTCCAGCCGTTCCGCAATGCGAATCCAGCCCAGCAGATTTGCGATCTCGGCTCGCTGTCCGGCGTCGTCCGACCAGAGCGACGCGTCCTCATCTGACACCCGCGCCACCAGCCGTTCCGCGCCAGCCCGAGCCTCGGCATCGGAGATGTCCAGGGTCGTGGCGCGCATCGCCAGCCGCGGCGTGGAGGGCATGATCAGGCGCGCAGCGCGGCTGCCTTCGCGTCCAGATCGGCCAAGAGCTCGTCGTAGGAGTCCACGAACTTTTGGACGCCCTCGTCCTCAAGTTGGTCCATCACCGCGTCCAGGTCGATGCCCAGCCGCTGGAGCCGTTCGAGCACCTCGTCCCAGAAGTCCATGTCGGCGCGAACCGTCTCCTGCACCTCGCCCGTGTCGCGGAACGCCGTCATGGTGTTCTCGGGCATCGTGTTGACGGTGTCCGGACCGATTAGCTCGTCCACGTATCGCGTGGGCGGATAGGCCGGGTTCTTCGTGCTGGTGCTGGCCCAGAGTGGTCGCTGCCGGCGCGCCCCACGGGCCGCCAGTCGCTGGAATCGCTCGCCGCCGAAGACCTCCTCGAAAATCCGATAGCAGGCCTTGGAGTTCGCAATGGCCGCCTGCCCCAGCAGGTCGCGGGCTTCGGTGGCCGCGTCGGGACGGCTGGCCGCCAGCGCCTCCAGTTGGTCGTCCACGGCCGTATCGATGCGGCTGACGAATGTGCTCGCCACCGACGCCACCGCATCGAGCGATTCGCCACGCGCGGCGCGCGCTTCCAGCGCATTCAGATACGACTCCGCAACCGCGCGATAGACCTCCTGCGCGAAGATCAGCGTGATGTTGACGTTGATCCCCTCGCCCAGCAGCGTCTCGATGGCCGGCAGCCCCTCGCGCGTGGCCGGCACCTTGATCATCAGGTTGCGGTAGTCCACGCGATCCGCCAGCCGTCGCGCGGCCGCCACCGTCCCGTCCGTGTCCCGCGCCAGGTGCGGCGAGACTTCGAGGCTCACGAATCCGTCCCGGCCCTGCGTCGATTCATAGACCCGCAGCAGGATGTCGCAGGCGGCCCGGATGTCCGCGATCGCCAGCGTCTCGAAGGTCTCCTCGGCGTCCTGGCCGCCGGCGAAGAGCGACGCGATTTCGTCGTCGTAGGTATCGCTGCCGGATATGGCCCCGTGAAAGATCGTCGGATTCGACGTGATGCCGCGCAGGCCGTCGGTCGCAATCAACTCTTCGAGCTGACCGGACCGGATCAGATCGCGGCTCAGGTAGTCCAGCCAGACGCTCTGGCCCTGGTCGACGAGCTCCTGCAGCGGGTTACGCATCATCAACTGCGACTCCTTTGTCCTCTCACGCCCCAGGGGAAGTCGAGGCCGGACGATTCCCTGCGAACGGGACCACCTGGTTCCGCATTCAGCGTAGCAGCGGCCATTGGCGAGGCTGTGTAGGTCGGGCTACGGCGACAGCCGCTCGCCGCGCTCGAGCGCCTGCACCTTATGCAGCCGGCGCACGTAGCGTTCCTCCGAGTCGGCGAACTCGGCGCCGAGAAACGACGTCACGATTTCGGCGATCAGCGACATGCCCACGATCGACGAGCCCAGGCAGAGCAGGTTCATGTCGTCGTGCTCGACGCCCTGGTGCGCCGAATAGGTGTCGTGGCACGTCGCCGCCCGCACGCCGGCGATCTTGTTGGCCGCCACGCAGGCGCCCACGCCGCTGCCGCAGACCACGACGCCGCGGTCGGCCTCGCCGTCCACGATGGCCTGTCCCACGGCTGCCGCGTAGTCGGGATAGTCGACCGACGCGTCAGAGTCCGTGCCGAGGTCCAGCACCTCGTGGCCGGCGTCAACGAGCAGCGCGATCAACTCGTCCTTGACCGCGAATCCACGGTGGTCGACCCCGACGGCAACGCGCATGCGTGTCTCCAGTCGCACCGGCGTTGTCGCCGGTCTCGGAACCGCCTCTAAGGATACGCAAGCAACGCGGCGCTAGGCGTCCGCCAGATCCCCCGCGCTCGCCATCCGCCGATAGAGCCGTTCCTGCCGCTCCATCGCTGCGCGGTAGACCGCCCCCCGTTCGGCGCTGGGTGTGAGCGTCTCGCCGCCAAGCTGATCCACCGCGGCCCACGACTCGATGGCGCCAATCTGAGCCAGCGCCCACAGCGCCGCGCCGCGGCTGGTGGCTTCTATCGCCGCCGACCGCGTCGCGGGCCGGCCAAACGCGTCGGCCACCATCTGCGCCCACACCCTGGACCGTCGGAATCCCCCGCCCGACAGCGTGACCGAGTGCGACGGCGGCAGCTCGTCGGACAGCAGGTCGTAGATCCGCGTGAGGCGATAGGTCACGGCCTCCATGCCCGCCAGCAGCAGCTCCTCCGCCCGTGAATTTCGTCGCAGGCCGTGGATCGTCGCCCGCGCCTGGTCGTCCCAGCCCGGACTGCGCTCGCCGCTGAGAAACGGCAGCAGCGTGATGCCGTGGTCGTCGGGCGGCAGGTCCTCCACCAGCCCGTCCCAGCCCTTGGCGGGACCCAATTCGGTCAATTCGGCCACCCAGCGCACCATGTTGCCGCCGTCGGTCAGCGCGCCGCCCAAGAGCGATCGGTCAGGTGACATGCGGTATTCCCAGAGGCCCTGCGGGACTGCCGTGACCGGTCCCGGCACGACGGCCCGCACCGCCGCGCTGGTGCCCAGGTTCACGACCACCGCCGCCTTGTCGGTTTCCGCGGTTCCCACGTTGCTCGCCACGCCGTCGCCCACGGCCGGAAACCACGCCGCCTCGGCAAGCGCCGGCCACCGCTCTGCCCAGGCAGGCGCAAGCCCGCGCACGGGAGCGTTCTCCATGTCGATCCGTCCAAGCGCGTCGGCCTCGATTTCCAGGGCGCCCAGGGTCGTCAGGTCCCAGTCCATCGTTCGCCGGTCGAGCAAACCGCTCCAGGCGGCCGCCGATACCCCAAGACCGCACGGCCGGCCGAAGAGCCGTCCGTAGAGGAATTCACCGAAGGAGACCCAGCGATTGACGCTCGCCAACAGCTCCGGCTGCGTGCGGGCGAGCCAGCGGAATCGCGGCGCCAGATAGCTGGCGTGCAGCGGACAGCCGGTGCGGTCGTAGAGCGCCGCCGCGTTCCACTCCTGGCGCAAGGCGGCGGCGTCGGCGGCGCTGCGCACGTCGGCGTAGGTATAGACCGGCGTGAGCGCCGCGCCCGCCGCATCCACGCCCACAATGCTCGACGCGAACACGCTGCACCCGACCGCCTCGACATCGCCGGTTCGCGCGTCGGCCCGCGCCAGAGTCTCGTCAATGGATTCAATCACGCGGTCGCTCAACGCCTCGGCGTCGGCGGTGACGCCGCCGTCCGTGGTCGAAAGGAACCGGTGTTCGACCTTCGCGGCCGTCTTGCGGACCCGGCGGCCGCGGGCGTCATAGAGCGCCGCGCGCGCCGACGAACTGCCGATGTCCAAGCTGAGCGCGAGCGGGGAGGCGGCGTCTGCCAGCTTGACCCGGCTCATGCTCGGCAAGCGTGACGCGTCATCGCTTCGCCCCTCCCTAACCGTCGAACCTCAACCGCCGGACAACCGACATCGCCGCCACTCGTCTTGTTATGTCAATCCGCTGCAGTCGCTACGAGGCGTCAGGTTCCTTTGGCGGCTCCTTCTCGTCCTTCGCCGCCTCCGGGCGCAGGCGCTCGCCGACGTCCTCGATCACCGACTCGACCTTCCGGCGCAGCTCTTTGGCCTCGGGACGCTGCATCGCGGCATCCACCGCCCCGCGAGCCTTCTCGCCGATCTGCTGGACGTCCTCCCGCACCCGCTGCACGTCCTCCCGCGCCAGCGTCTCCTCGACCTGGCTGCGAGCCTTGGCGCCGAGCGCCTTCGCGTCCTCGCGCAGGCGCTGCGCCTGATCGCTCGCCAGCGCCTCATCCACCGCCGCGCGCGCCTCGCCGATCCGATGCTGCACGCGCTCACTCTTCAGCTCGGCCTCGGCCTGGCGCGCGAGCTCCCGCGCCTTCTTCTGCCACGACTGCTTGTCGGTCAAATCTCAGACCCCCAATGTCCAAAGTTCCTCTAGGGCAAGCCTACTCCTACGGTGCATGGTACGGTCCGATACCCGCGCGCATCTGTGATGTTGCATGCCAATTCCGCGACGCGTCGCCGTCACCGAAGTCAACCACTGGCACTCGTCCTTCGACGCCGCCTACCTGCAAGTGCTGCGCGATCTCGATGTCGACATCGTGGGGGTGTCGGACGCGGACCTGGCGCTCGCCGAGGACCGGGCGCGGCGCTTCGACAGCCGCGCGTTCGCCGACTACCGCGCCATGATCGAGGAGACCAAGCCCGACTTCGTCGTCGCGCTCGGGCGGCATATCGACATGCCGGCTATCGCCCGCTTCCTCATCGAAGCCGACATTCCCTTCATGATGGAAAAACCCATGGGCACCACGGCCGAGGACGTGAACGCGCTGGCGGACCTGGCCGAGGCGCGCGGCGCCTGGGCGGCGGTGCCGTTCCCGAACCGCCTGCTGCCGTGGGCCGTTCGGGCCAAGGCCATGATCGAGGCCGGCGAGTTCGGAAAGATCTCGCACGTCGTGATGCGCCTGATCCGCCCCACCATGCAGCGTTATGTCGAATGGGATTCGCCCTGGATGTGGGACCGGGAGCTCGCCGGCGGCGGGGCCCTGCTCAACCTCGGCGGCCACGGCATGGACCTCGCCCGGATGCTGCTAGGACCGGACGTGTCGGTGGCGACGGCGGTCATCAGCAACCGCGTGCACCAGGCGCAGGTCGAGGACTACGCCCTGGCCACGCTGCGCAACGGCGACGGCGCGCTGATTCACGTCGAGGTCGGCTACACCTGGCCCACCTGGCCCGCCAACGAGAGCGACCTCGAGTTCAAGGTCGCCGGCGAAAAGGCGGCGTTGCGCGTCGTGCCCGGCGGCCTGCAGGTCATCGCGCCGGGACGCGACGACCGCTATCCCGGCGCCGCATCCGCCGCCGGAAACTATCCGCCCCTCATCTCGGACATGCTCGAGCGCGCCGGCCGCGGCGACCCGCCGGCCATCACCGCCAGGGACTGCGCCAACGCCATGCAGCTGGTCCACGACGCCTACCGGCTCGCCGGACGCCAGTAGCCCGGCCGGAGCTAGTCCGGCAGCGGCAGGTCGATCCCCAGCGGCTCGAGCTCGGCGGCCAGCTCGAGCAACTCATCGACGGCCTTCTCCAGTCGCGCCGCGATCCGCGCCGCCGCCTCGTCCGCATCGTCCGACTCCGACGGCAATGTGATCTCCCGCGAGTAGCACCCGGCAAACGTGCACGCGCCCGGGAAGAACCGCGACCTCCTGACCGGCGTGAATCCCATCACCCGCAGCGCGTGACTCTCCCGAAACCGCCGCGACATGCTCGTGATGGCCGGCGCCGGCTGTACGTGCAGCCACCAGGCCCCGTCGGCCTCGCGCGCGATCACGAAACCAAACCGCCCCGACGACCGCCGCGCCACCTCCACCGCGGCCTCGGAGTGCCCCGGGCCCGAAAACGGCTCACGCATCACGGCTCACACATTCCTGTTGTAGGTCACAATTCCGGCTGCCAAGATACATAGGCAAGCAGCCCGACAAACTTAACAACGGCACGACGCAAGGAGAATCCCCATGGCTGAATACGCAAACCCCGACGCGCTCGTCAGCGCGGACTGGGTCGCCGAGCACGGCGCCGACGCGAACGTCCGCCTCGTCGAGGTGGACGTCGACACCACGGCCTACGAATCGGGGCACATCGCCGGCGCCGTCGGCTGGAACTGGCAGTCCCAGCTTTCGGACCAGGTGCGGCGCGACATCGCCACCCAGTCCCAATGGGAAGAGTTGCTGGGCGCCTCCGGCATCTCCAACGACACCCACGTGGTCCTCTACGGCGACAACAACAACTGGTTTGCGGCCTTCGCCTACTGGATCTTCAAGCTCTACGGGCATGACGCCGTGAGCCTGATGAATGGCGGGCGCTTGAAGTGGGAGAAGGACGGACGCGCGCTGACGACCGATGCGCCGTCGGTCGCCGCCGCCTCCTACCAGGCCAAGGCCCCCGACGCCGGCCTGCGCGCGTTTCAGCACAACGTCCTCGACGCGCTCGGCGACAGCGAGTCGGTGATGATCGACGTTCGCTCGCCGGCCGAGTTCAACGGCGAGATCATGGCGCCTCCGGGCCTGCCCGAGACCGCGCAGCGCATGGGCCACATCCCCGGGGCGCACAACGTGCCCTGGCTCACGGCGGTCAACGAGGAGGACGGCACCTTCAAGTCCGCCGACGAGCTGCAGGAGATCTACGGCGGCAAGGGCGCTAGTGCCGACAAGGACATCATCGCCTACTGCCGCATCGGCGAGCGGTCCTCGCACACCTGGTTCGCGCTCAAGGAGCTGCTCGGGTTGCCCAACGTGCGCAACTACGACGGCTCGTGGACCGAGTGGGGCTCGATGATCGGCGTGCCGATCGAGAAGTAGGCCTCCGGAGAGCCGGGCGCCCACAAGGGGCGCCCCTATAGGGGCTGAGTCCGTGTAGGGGCAGCCCTTGTGGCTGCCCGTGCCCGGAGGCTCCCGCGGCGTGCAGCGTGGGACCTACCGCGGATGAATCGCCGTGCCGTGCCTCGCGGCACAGCACCCCACAGCCTACGCCTGCGCCATCACCCGCTTCAGAATCTCGAAGCTCCGGATCATCGCGTCGCGGGGGTCCGGCAGCTTCGGGTTCATCTCGATCGAAATCTGCCCGTCGTAGCCGTGCCGCCGCAGCGCGCGCACGGCGTCCACCAAGTCCTGCTCCTGCTGCAGCCCGTCCAGCAGCGCCATGTGATCGTCCAGCTCGCCGCGATTGTCGTCGAAGTGGACGAACGTCATCAGGTCGCCCAGCGCCGCCACGGCGTCCGGCACGCTCTCGCGGCTGATCTGGGCGTGGCCGATATCCAGCAGCACGTACAGGTTGGGATGCGCCACGTCCTCGACGAAGGCCAGCGTCTCCGCCACGCTCGGCAGCGCGTAGCCGGGAAAGTGCTCGATGCCGAACTTGATGCCCAGGCGCGCGGATTCCTCGGTGAGCGCCACCACGGCCTCGCGGTAGCGCGCCCGCGACGCCGGATCTACCGCCGACGCCGCCGCCGGCGGCAGGTAGACGAACTCGGCATTCAGCTCCGCCGCCTCGGCCAGACCCGCGCGCATGTGATCCAACGCCGCGGTCCGCGCCGCGTCATCGGCGGCCTCCAGCGCCGCGCCCTCGGGCAGCAGGTGCGCGATCGCCACGCTGGCCACCGGCAAGCCGCTGGCCGCGTCCCAACCGGCGGCGAACCCCGGGTCCACGTCGATCGCCTCGAAGCCCGCCTCCTTGGCCCAGGCCGCGGCCTCGTGGGGGTCTTCGGGCAAGGACCACAAGCAGGCGCCGATCCGCATTTCGAGCTCCTTCGGCAGGTGCGACGTTTCGCGGGCGTGTCAGTCGGCTTGGAGCGAGGCCTCGAGCAGGAGGCACGCGCCATCTAGCGCGCGCAGGGTAGCGCGTAGACCGGCGGGGATGCCCACGTGGTCCCGCGGACCGAGCTCGATCGAAACCCCGGCCATAGCGAGATTCAGGCGGCCCTCGCGCACCGAGAGGATGTGGAACTCGTCGAAGCCGAGCGACATTGCCTCCTCGCCCACGTGCATGGCCGCCAGCTCCAGGCCGCCGGTGGCCGGACGGGCCGTCCGCTCGGCGTCGATGAGCACCCGGCGCTCGCCGGCCGGCCCCTGCCGCAGCGCCGCCAGCGCCGGCTCGAGGTGAACGGAGCGGTTCATGCCCGCCGACTCGAGCGGCGTCTCCGGCCAGTCGTGCGTGGGCGACGGCCGCGGCTCGACGTCGAAGAACACGCCCCACCCATCCAGCGTCCGCGAGCCAAACACGAACGGCACGAAGTGGTCGTGGCCGCTCAGGTTGTCGAACCCGTGGTCCAGCAGCGGCGGAATCGGCATGGCGTACGGCGCGGTCACCGTCGCGGCACGTCCGTCGAGCAGCGTTCGCCCGTGCACGCCCTCGTATCCCAGGTGAATCTCCACTTGCAGCGCGTGCCGGTGTGTCGTCGCGCCCCCGCTGGCCGCCGTCACGAAGGCGGAGTTCCACGAGATGTGGTCGCCGTAGACCAGCGGCACGATCACGACCTCGATGCCCGGCACCTTGTAGCTCGCCTGCTCGGGCAGGTCGTCGTCGCGCATGGGCACGATGCCGTCGGACGTGCGAATCGCATCGATCACGGCCTGAAACCGATCCCGTATACCGTGCGCCGCCGCCGGCGCCTCGGGACCTGACAGCGCGGCTTGAACCTCGTCGCTCCAGGCGTGATACCAGGCCAGCGTCGGCGCCGCGGCGCGCAGGTCGGCCGGCACGGGACGCATCGCCAGCGCCTGCAAGTCGCGCAACCGGCGCTGCGCCGCTCGCACGCCTGGCGCGTCACTGAACGGGTCCAGCGCCAGGCGCGTGGCGTGGAATGCCCCAACCGTCTGCGTGCGATAGGCATAGGCGTAGAGGCGCGCCAGATCGATGTCGGACTGCGTGAGTTCCGAAACGTCCCGGCGACCGTCGATCGCCGCTTGCGCCAGCGCCGCCAGGTCGCGATAGCGAGAGTTCATCGGCGGTTGCGGCGCCTGCGGCCTACGCCGGCGCGCCGAGGGCGTCCAGGTTCGCGGCGGTCATGCGCTCCAGGTCGAAGCGCGGCTGCCAGCCCCAGTCCGCGCGCGCCGCCGAGTCGTCCATGCGCGACGGCCAGCTATCCACGATGTCCGCGCGCACCGGATCGATTTCGAACCGCAGGCGAGCCTCGGGCAGCCGCGCCTGCACCGCGTCCACCATCTCCTGGACGCTCGGTCCCGCCCCGATGATGTGGTAGACGCGGCGCGAGAGATTGCCCTCGTCGGCGTCGTTGAGGAGCTGCAGCGCGCCCACCACGTCATCCACCCAGACGATGGGAACGCGGGTGTTCGGATAGACGTAGAGGTCGTAGGCGCCGTCGCGCACGGCATTGACGAATAGATCGCATACGAAGGCGCTGGCCGCGCCGCCCGCTGGCGCCGTTGGGGCCACCATGGCGGCCAACCGCACCGCCCGGAAGTCCAGCCCGAATCGCTGGTGGTAATAGACCCCCAGGCGCTCGCCAAGAACCTTGGTCACGCCGTAGAGACCCGACGGCCACTGCGGCACGTCCTCCGTGATCGGCTCGGGCAAGCCGGCGCCGTAAGTCGCCACCGTGCTCGTGAACACCACCCGGCCGATCCCGAACCTGCGCGCCGCCTCCAGGACGTTGCGCGTCCCGTCCACGTTCACACGCCAGGCCAGCTCCGAATCGGTTTCCGCCAGCCCGGACAGGATCGCCGCGAGATGGAAGATCGAGTCGGGCCGAAACTCCGCCACGACCTCGTCCACCGCCGCCGCGTCCTGGACGCTGCCAATGCGTGCGTCGACCTGCGCGAAGGCGTCCGACGGCACGACCGGCTCGTTGCTGACGTCCAGCGACAGCACCTCGTCGCCGCGGGCGACCAGCGCCGCCGACAGGCGCGACCCAATGCTCCCCGCGCCACCGAAGATCAGTGCCCGCATCGCTCTGCGCCTCTCAGTCGAAACCGCCGAACGGCGTTCGGCTCATGATATTCACTTCGCGGCCGCCAGCAGGTCGTCCCGCGCGCGCTCGAACGCGTCCAGGCACTCGGGGTTCGCCAACGCCTCGCGGTTCGGCACGCCCTCGCCCCGCAGAATGCGCGTCACCGCCAGCTCCGCCAGTTTGCCGTTGCGGGTTCGGGGCACGGCTGGAACCTCCACGATCCGTCGCGGCGCATGCCGCGGGGACGCCTCGCGCCGGATGACCGTGCGCAGCTCGTTCACGCGCTCGCGAGACAGCCCCGCGCCGTCGCCGACGACCACGAACAGCACGATTTCCTCCGACGCGCCCCGTCGCATCCCCGCCGCCAGGGCGTCGGCCACCCACTCGATCCGCTCCAGCGGACGGTAGATTTCGGCCGTGCCGATGCGCACGCCGCCGGGATTTAGCGTGGCGTCGCTGCGGCCGTACATGATCACACCGCCTCTCGGCGTGATCTCGATGAAGTCGCCGTGATGCCAAATGTCGGGATAGGTCTCGAAGTAGGCGCGGCGATACGCCTGTCCGTCGGCGTCGTTCCAGAACCGCACGGGCATCGAGGGAAACGGCCGGCGGCACACCAGCTCGCCTTGAGTCCCCACCACCGGCGTCCCGGCGGCATCGAATGCCGCCACATCCATGCCCAGGCCCAGGCATTGAATCTCGCCGGCGTACACCGGAAGCAACGGATTCCCCAGCACGAAGCAGGAGACGAGGTCCGTTCCGCCCGCGATCGACGAGATGCGCACGTCCGCTCCGGCCGCCGCCTGGGTCCACCGAAACGCCGCCGGCGACAGCGGCGACCCCGTCGAGAGAACCACCCGCAAGGAGGGATGCGCCCAGGTTGGCGTTCGCCGCCGCATGCAGGTTTCCAGGAACGGCGCGCTGGTGCCAAAGATCGTTATGTCAAGCTCGTCGATCAGCCTCCACAGCCTGCCCAAGCCCGGGTGTCCCGCGCTCCCGTCGTAGAGCACCAGCGTGCAGCCCGCGGGCAGCCCCGTCACCAGCCAGTTCCACATCATCCAGCCGCAGGTCGTGACGTAGAGCATCACGTCATCGGCTGTGACGTCGGTGTGCAGCTGGTGCTCCTTGCGGTGCTGGACCAGGCTGCCGCCCGCGCCGTGGACCATGCACTTGGGCGGACCGGTCGTGCCGGAGGAATACAGGATGTACAGCGGGTGATCGAACGGCAGCGGCGCGAACGCCAAGGGCGCCGCGCCGGGGCGGTCTATAAAGTCATCCCACGAAATCCAGCCGTCATCGTCAACCGTCTCGCCTTCCGGCGCCACAAGCACGACCCGCCGCAAGCTCGGCAGCGCCGCGGCCACCTCGCGCACGGTGTCCACGCAGTCGAAGTGGCGCCCGCCGTAGCGATAGGAGGCGTTGCCGATGAGCAGCTTGGGGGCAATCTGGCCCAGTCGGGCCAGCGCGGCCTGTGCCCCGAAGTCCGGCGAGCACGCGCTCCAGATGGCCCCGATGCTGGCGCTGGCCAGGAACGCCACGATGGCCTCGACGCCGTTGCCGACCATCCCGGCCACGCGATCGCCCGAGGTGATCCCCGCCTCGCGCATGGCGTCGGTGCAGCATTCAACCTGGCGGTGCAGCTGCCGGTAGCTCACGGTGGCCGTCACGCCTTCCTCGGTGACGGCGATCAGCGCGGGGTGTTCGTCGCGACGCCGCAAGCAGTTCTTGGCGTAGTTGAGTCGCGCCCCCGGAAACCACTCCGTGCCGGGCATCCGGTCGGGCCCTTTGACGCGCTCGGCCGGCGTGTCGAAGCGGATGTCCGCGAACTCCGCGTAGAGACCCCAAAACGCCTCCCCCTCATCCACCGACCAGCGGTGCAACGCGGCATAGTCGGCAAACGTCCGACCCGCGCGCGCCTCCGCCTCCCGCCAGAACCGCCCAAGCTGGGTGCGCTGGCGGGCATCCGGCGACGGTCGCCACAGCGGCTCGGGGTGCTCCATCTGGCTCAAGTGTCCGGCTCCTCGACGGGCGCCCAGCGGCGAGCCCGATCGACGGCGGCCCGCCATGTCTCCCGTGACACGGCGCCCAGATCGTCGCGCGCCTCGATCACGCGATCGGGCGGACGGTTGCGCCGAATCTCCTCCGCCGTACCCCAGACGCCCGCCGCCAAACCCGCAAGGAACGCCGCGCCCAGGGCTGTCGTCTCCAGCTGCGCGGGGCGAACCACCGGCCGCCCCGCGACCGCGGCCTGCAACTCCAGCAGCAGGTCGCTGGCGGCCGCCCCGCCGTCCACCCGCAGCGGCGCATCGCTCGGGTCCATCACGTCGAGGACGTCCGCGATCTGGTGCGCGATGCCTTCCAGCGCGGCGCGGCAGAGGTGGTCGGCGGTCACCCCCGCCGTCAGTCCCACGATCACGCCGCGCGCCCGCGGGTCCCAGTTGGGCGTGCCCAGACCCGCGAACGCCGGCACGATCACCGCGCCCGCCGAATCTGGCACGCGCCGCGCGCGCACCTCGCACTCCCGGGCCTGCGCGATGAGCCCCAGGCCGTCGCGCAGCCACTGGATCAGCGCGCCGGCCACGAACACGCTGCCCTCCCGGGCGAGGGTCACGCTTCCCGCGCGGCGCCAGGCGACGGTCGTCAGCAGCCCGGCCACCTCCTCCGGTCGCTCCTCACCGGCGACCTGCAACAGAAATCCGCCCGTCCCATAGGTCACCTTGGTATCGCCCGGTGCATGAGCCAGGTGGCCGAACAACGCCGCCTGCTGGTCCCCGGCGAGACCGCTGATCGGGATGTCCGCCGGGAGGCCCGCGCCCTCGCGGGTGCGGGCGACCTCACCGGCGGAGTCGACGATCGCCGGCAGCGCCTCGCGCGGCACGCCGAACAGCTCCAGCAATTCGTCGCACCACGTTTGCGTTGCCAGGTCCATCAGCATCGTGCGCGAGGCGTTCGAGACATCGGTGACGTGCGCGCCGCCGGTGAGGTTCCACACCACCCAGGCGTCCACCGTGCCCAGCCGCAGGCTGCCGCGCTCCGCCGCCTCGCGCACCGGGCCACGATGAGCCAGCATCCACTCATACGCCGTGGCCGAGAAGTAAGGGTCGACGGTCAGCCCTGTCAGCGAAGCAACGCGCGGCCCCCATCCGTCCGCGCGCAGCGCCTCACAGCGCGGCGCCGTGCGCCGGTCCTGCCACACGATCGCCGGCGCGAGCGGGCGGCCCGAGGCGGCGTCCCAAGCCACTGCCGTCTCGCGTTGATTGGTGATGCCAATGGCCGCCAGCGGCGGGTCGCCGGCGTCGGCGAGCGCAAGTTGCGCCGCGCGCTGTACGCTACGCCGGATCTCCGCCGCATCCTGCTCGACCCAGCCGGGCCGGGGGTGATGGGCGGTGATTGGGACGTGTCCCTGACCCGCCACGGTTGCATCCGGCGCCACGACCAGCGCCGCGGTGCCGCTGGTCCCCTGGTCGATCGCAAGGATCACGGCGGTGCCTGAGTCCGAGGGGTCGGGTACGGTAGCATGACGTTCAACAGGGGTTGCGCACGAGTGGTTCTCAGCGATAGGAGCCTACGCGAGGTCATCGCCTCAGGGCGCCTTCGCATCGAGCCGTTTGACGATGCCGCGGTACAGCCGTCCAGCATCGACCTGCGGCTCGGCACTGTCATGCGGGTATTCCTGAACCACACCGACACGCACATCGACCCACGCATAGATCAGGAAACGTTAACTGAGCAGGTGTCCATTCGTCCCGGTGAGCCGTTTGTGCTCCATCCCGGCGAGTTCGTCCTCGGCGGCACCATGGAGCACGTCGCCATGCCGGACGATTTGGTCGGTCGCATCGAAGGCAAGAGCTCGCTCGGACGCCTCGGCCTGATGGTGCACAGCACCGCCGGCTACGTTGATCCGGGTTTCCAGGGCAAGTTCACGCTGGAGCTGGCCAACATTGCCACCCTGCCGATCCTGCTCTGGCCCACCATGAAGATTGGCCAACTCTCCATCATGCACTTGACCACCCCTGCCGAGCGGCCCTACGGATCGCCCGGTCTCGGCAGCAAGTATCAGGGCCAGCCGGAGTCGACGCCCAGCCGGGCGCATCTGGGATTCTCCGAAGTCCCGAACCACCATGGAGGCAACGAATCAGGATGACCGCCGAACCGCAGCAACCGTCCGCCGTCAACAACGAAGACGAACCGTATCTGGAATCCTCCGGGGGCGTCGTCTACCGCGTGCGCCGGGGCCGCATCCAGGTGGCGCTGGTGCAAACACAGCGCGGCGCCTGGGTCCTCCCCAAGGGCGCCGTTGAGCGCGGCGAGGCGCCCGACGACGCCGCCGTGCGCGAAGTCCTGGAAGAGACCGGCATCGTCAGCGACGTGCAGGAGAACCTCGGCGAGATTCGCTACGAGGTTCGGCCCGACCTCTGGACGGGCTTCGTGCCAAAGATCGTGCACCAGTACCTGCTGCTGGCGCGCGGCGGCAACATCCGGCCCGACCCGGCCGAACACGTGGAAGCGCGCTGGGTCAGCGTGTCGGACGCCATTCGCATGCTGCATCACGCCAACGAACGCACGGTCATGGTGCGCGCCGAGGAAAGTCTGCGGCGGATGGTGCCCGAGGGCGCCACACCCTAGGAGACGCTCTCGCTGCATCGCCGCGACGTCCTCAAGCTTGGCGCGGCGGCCATTGGAGCGCTCGCCGCCGGTGGGCGGGCGGCCACCCATGCGGGCGCCGTGGGCGGCACGCTCCGGCTGGAGACCAGGACGCCGGAAACCATCGACCCGGCCATCGTGCGCGACGCGGGCTCCGCCGAATTCTCCATGGAGGTCTTTGCCGGGCTCACGCGCATCAACGCCGACTTGCGCCCCGAGCCGGCCCTCGCGCGTGATTGGGAGGTCAGCGACGACGGGCACACCTATCGCTTCGAGCTCCGCGACGGTCTCCGGTTTCACGACGGGCGGCCGCTCACCGCCGACGACGTGCGCTGGTCGTGGGAGCGCGCGCTCCATCCCGCCACGGAATCGCCCACGGCCAGCGTCATGCTGGGAAACATCGAAGGCGCCGACGCGCTGCGCAATGGTGACACCGACGCCTTGAGCGGCGTGCGCGTGCTCGGCGACCGGTTGCTCGACGTGCGCCTGGTGCAACGCGCCGCCTACTTTCCGGCGTTGGTCGCGCAGGCGCCCAGCCTCGTCGTCGATCGTGCGAATGCTGCCGAGGGACCGGACTGGTCGTTGCGTCCCAATGGCTCGGGGCCTTACCGGCTCACCTCGTTTAGCCCGCGGTCGGAGGTCGTGCTGGAGTCCGCGCCGACCTACCACCCGCGGCAATCGGGCCCGGCGATCGTCCGCTTTACCGAGCTCGACCCGGGCGAATCGCTGCTCCGCTACGAGCAAGACCAGTTGGACATCGTCCGCGTCGGCGGCTCCAACATCGATCGTTTCTCGGACCCGCGCGAGCCGCGCGCGGCCGAGCTGCGTCGAGCGCCGGAGCTCGCGCTGACGTTCCTCGGGTTCAATTCGTCGCGGCCGCCGTTCGACGATCCCCATGCCCGCCGCGCCTTCGCCCATGCCATCGACCGTCCGCGCATCAATCGCGTGAGCCTGAGGGGCCACCACACCGAGGCGCGCGGCATCCTGCCGCCCGGCATGGCCGGATACCGCGCGGACTATGCGGGCCTGCCGTTCGATCTCGACGCCGCGCGGCGGGAGCTCCGGCTCTCGCGGCACGGGCCCATCGAGGACTGGCCCGAGCTCGTCGTGGCCACGTCGGGGTCCGGCCTGACGGCAGGACCGGTCACCCGCGCCATCGTGGAACCGTGGCGGGATCAGCTGGGCGTCGACATTTCGGTCGAGCAACTCGACTTTCTCGACTACCTGGATCTCCTGGACACGTTCACCACCGCCGACAGCCCGCGACACCTCTTTCTGTCGAGCTGGATCGCCGACTTTCCCGATCCCTTCAACTTCCTGGACATGCTGTTCGGGTCGAAGCGCCCGAACAACTACGGCGGATTCAACGACGGCTTCGTGGACCTGCTGCTCGAGTTGGCGAGCAGCGAGCCCCGGCACGAGCGACGCCTGGCGCTCTATCGGCTGGTGGAGTCGCGCATTGTGGAACGCGGCGGCGGCGTTCCCCTCTACCACCGCGTGTCGCACGTGCTCGTGCAACCATGGGTGACGCAGTACCCCGGACAACCCGTGGTGCGTGAATGGCTCACCGACGTTGAGATCGAGCCCCGCTAGCCCCAGGCTGCCGCGCCGGCGCGTCCTGGCCGGCCTTGGCGCCGTGGCGGGCGCCGCGGTCCTGGCCGCCTGCGGCGAACCCGGCGACGGGCGACCGTCCGCCGACGACGGCAAGATCGAGCTCTGGATGCGCGAGCCGCTCACGCTCGATCCCGCGCTGGCGTCCACTCCCAACGAGTTCACCATCCTCAACGCGCTGTTCGAGCCGCTGGTTGCGGTCAGCAGCGACGGGCTGCCTACGCCCGCGGCGGCCGCGAGCTGGGACGTGAGCAACGCCGGACACACCGTCACGTTCACCATCCGCCCGGAGGCCCGCTGGATGACCGGCGAACCGCTGACCGCGGAAGCCTTCGCCTGGGCCTGGCGCCGGAATCTCGATCCGCAGATCGGCGGCGCGTTCAACTATCTCCTGTTCCCCGTGCGCGGCGCCCGCGACTACGCCTATGGGCTCTACCAGGATCCCGCAGTGGTCGCCGTGGGCGCGCCCGACGACTCGACCCTCAGCGTGGGGCTCGCCGAGCCGTCCCCAGGGTTTCCCGCCCGGGTCGCGGCGCCCATCTTCTATCCGCTTCCCGAAGGCGAAATCCGGTCCTATGGCTCCACGTGGACGCAGCCGCGACGGCTGCGGGGCAACGGCCAGTATCAGCTAGTGCAGTGGGATCAGGGCCTCGGCCTCACGCTGTTTCGCAACGAGCACTATTGGGGCGATCCGGGATCCTTCGGCGAAGTGGTGGTGCGGTTTCCGGAGGAAGACGGCTCGCCGTTGCTGGCGTTTCGCGGCGGCGCCGTCGACGTGGCGCCGGTGAGCGGCGCCGCCTATCGCTCCGCGCGTGGCGACGACCAGTTGCGCGATCGCCTGCGTCTCTTCGAGCGCGGCGGCAGCTGGTTCCTCGTCTTCAACACCGCCAAGCCTCCCTGGAATCGGTCGGAGGTTCGCCGGGCGCTCGGCATGGTGCTGAACCGCGAAGAAATGGCAGCGGCCGTGTTCGAGGAGCCGACGCTTCCGGGCTGGACCATCGTGCCGCAGAGCACGCTCCCGCGAGAGATTTCCCAGCCATCCCCCGACGTGGATGCCGCCCGGGGTCTGCTGTCGCAGGCAGGCTTCCCCGACGGCCGGGGCCTCCCGCCGCTCCGATTCACCTATCACGCCACCGACACCTGGAAGCGCCTCACCGCCTACCTTGCCGCGACGTGGCGCGAGACGCTGGGCGTGGACGTCCAGCCCGACGAGCGGTCGTGGCGAGACTTCCTGTCGTTCACCGACGACCCGGGCGACTTCGACTGCTACCGGGCCGGGTGGACCTCGGAGTTCGCCGATCCGGCGAACTGGTACGACACGCTGTGGCTCTCCGACGCCGACTATCTGGGCGCCCGCTGGCGAAATACGGAGTTCGACCGCCACGTGCAGGAGGCCGGAGCGGCCACGGACGCCGAATCGCGGCGCAACGCCTACCTCGCCGCCGACGCGGTGCTTCAAGCCGAGCAGCCGGCCATTGGCATCGGGCATCACGCCGACGCCTATCTGCTGCACCCCCGCATCACGGGATTCGGCATCGACCCCGTGACGGGCGCCATCGACCTGCGCGCCGTCGTCGCCAGCAACTAAGCCGCAGCCTCCGCTGTAGGGGCGGCCCTCGTGGCCGCCCGCGGCCCGAAGCCTTCGGTGTAGGGGCAGCCCTCGTGGCTGCCCGCCGGCGACTCCAATCGCGAACGTCCTCTCGAACTGGTGTGCGCTGTTGAAACCGTCCTGAAACAGGGCCTACTACGGACCGGCGCCATCCCGCTCCCGCCGCATCAGCGCCCGAATGGCGATCAACGCCGCCACCGTCGCCGCCATCGCCGCGGGAGCGATCAGCATGGCGCCGCGCAGCGTCCACGCATCGGCCGCGCGCCCGATGCCCAGCGACGCCCCGATGCCGCCCAGCCCCAGAATCGCGATCACCGCCCCCAGCATGGCCCCGGCGTCGGCCGGTCGATGCCGCGCCGCCAAGGCCAGCAGGGAGGGAATCAGCGCCCCACTCGCCACGCCGGCCAGCGCCGCGCCGGCCACCGCCATCCACGCCTCCGGCGCAAGCGCGGCCAGCAGCGCCGCCAACGCCGTCGCGACCGAGGCGCCGATCAGCCACGTCATCAGGTCAAGCCGCCCGCTGAGCCAGGCGCCCAGCAATCGCCCGACGAATCCGCCCACCCAGTACAGCGTCACCAACGACGCCGCCGCGGCGCGATCGAGCACGAAGGCGTACTCGAGAAACGGCGCGAAGAACCCAGCGAGTCCGGTTTCCAGCACCACCACCAGCGCCGACGCCAGGCCGATCAGCAGCAACACCGGCGCCGCGGCCGCCCGAATCACCCCTCGCAGGGAGGTCGGTCGCTCAACGGTGGGCGCGCTCGGAATGCGGGTGAACGCCGCCGCCACGCTTGCGGCCAGCAGCGCGCTCAGCACCACTGGCGGGCGCCAACCCCAATCGAGGACGAATGAGCCGCCCACGATGGCCGGCGCGACAATCGCCCCGGCCGCGAATCCCAGCTGCGCCAGGTTCAGGTCCCGCACCGACAGCGCGGCGCCGGCGCGGGCGATCAGCGCCGTGACGGCAACCTCCGTCGCGCCCCACCCGACCGACGCAACCGCCAGCCCCGCCAGAAACGAGAGATATCCGGGGCTGACCCCCGCCAGCAGCATGCCCAGGGCCGCCACGGTCGAAGCGACGATGATGCTCGGGCGGGTTCCGACCCGGTCCGAGATCGGCCCGCCCACCAGCGATCCAACCGTGTACCCCAAACCGACCGCCGCCAGCGCCATGCCCGCGCCGATGTATTCGAGCACGAACTCTTCACGGATGGCTTCGAGCGCGGGACCGAGGGCGTTGAACGCCACGCCCAGCGACGCGTAGAACCACCCGCTGGCGAGCAGGATGCGCCGGCGGTTCACGGGCGTCGGCGCGAAAGGCGCTTCAGGCGGCCCGCGGCGCTCGCGCGCGGCGCGTCAATGGGCGTAGACGCCGGATTCGACGATCGATCCGTCCTTGCCGAATTTGAATGACGCGCTATCGGCGACCACTTCGCAGCTCTCAGGCAGGTCGGGCACCGCCGCCTCGCTGAGCCAGAAGGTCTCCAGCTCCATCGTGGAGGCAATGCGGGCCACGCGCAGCGGCTCGACCGACGAGCGCTTCGCCAACGACAGCCCCGTCGCCACGCACTCGCGGTCGTTGGGCAGCGTCAGCGGCACCTTGGCCATGCCCACGGCCATGCTCGTGAGCACGTTGGCATACGTCGGCACCGGGTCGATGTCATCCGTGAGCTTGCGGCTCGTCAGGTCCGCCATGCCGATCCCCACCGCGTTCCCGTGCGATTGCTCGGTCAGGCCCAGCACCGCCAGCCAGCGATAGTCCGGCTCGTGCGGCAGCTCCGGAAAGCGCCGCCACATGCCGATCACGTTTGGGTCCATGCCGGTGCCCGAGACATTCTTGCCCATCCGATCGACGATCAGCAGATCGAGCCGGTCGAGCGGGAGCCGCGGGAGCACGCCGCGGGCGACTTCCAACAGCGCACGGTCGGTGGACTCGAAGGCTTCCGGCCCGACGACCGCGAGCCGATGGGGACGGTCGAAGGCATTCTCGACCAGCCCAACCCCCATGCACACCGGCGCCGCCGCCAGCGCCACCCGCGCCGCCGCCGGAATCGTGGTTGCCAGGTCGTGGGCGTGGATGGTCTCGGCGCCGCGGCGGTTGCCCAACCCGATGGCGAGCATCTTGCACAGGCCGCTCTCGACGGGGCCGCGAAATGACGTGTGCGGCTTGATCCGGCCGATCACCGCGATGCCGTCCGCGGCCGCCGCCGCCGCATCCAGGTGCACGCGCACCCCGTCCACGGTGGCCCCGAGCTCGACGGTATCCATGGTCGCCTGCACCGGCACGCCCAGCGCGGCTTCGCTGATGCCGTATCCGGCCAGCACCTCGGCCTGCCCGTCGGCCGCGCCTCCGCCGTGGCTCCCCATCGCCGGAACGATGAACGGCTCGGCCTCCAACGAGCGAACCGCCTCGCTCACGATTCTGACCACCCGCGCCACCGGCGACACGCCGCGCGAACCGACGGCAATCGCGATGCGGGAACCTGGTCCGACGCCCTGCGCCGTGAGCACGGACCGTGCCTCGGCCGCCAGCCGCCGGTCGAATTCCGGCACCTCGGAGGCATCGAATTGCTGCCGCACCAGGTGCATGCGCGGCGGCGACGCGTGATCGTTGACGGCCACGCCGGGAGTGTAGCCATCTGTCATGCCGAGCGCAGCGATCTGTCATTCCGAGCGCAGCGGGGAATCTATGGGGCCGGACAGACACTCAGCGCATCCCGCGCTCTCCGGCATCGCCTACGTGGCGATCCGTCCCCTCGCCCTTGATGGAAAACCTTGCGCCCCCTCCGTCATTCCCGCGAACGCGGGAATCCACCCCGGCGATTCAACGGGGGAGTGGAGAGTGCCGACCAGTGCTAGCTCACCACGCGCTCCTTTGAGGTCAAAGCCACCAACTACGCGCACCCCGATGCACTACCCTTGCCGCCATGCGCGTGGCCGTTGTCACCGACATTCACGGGAATCTCGGCGCCTTCTTCGCCGTGCTGGCGGACCTCAAGACCCAGGCGCCCGACCAGGTGGTCTTCGGCGGCGACGCCGCGCTCTTCGGCGCGCACGCCCTCGAGTGCTGGCAGCGAGTGCTGGAGCTTGGCTGGCCCATGGTCCAGGGAAACACGGACCGTTACCTGGCCAACCCGCGCCCCGCCCTGGAGTCCATGCGCCGGAAGTCCCCCGCGGCGGCGGAGCACCTGGAGCGCAACCTTGCCTGGGCGCGGGCGCGGCTTGGCGAACGCCTGATCGAGCGCATGACGTCGATGCGCACCGTCATTCGCGTGCCCTCGGCCGCCGGCCCGCTGCTTGTGGTTCACGCCTCTCCCGGCAACGACGAGGCCGGCATCACTCCCGACGCGTCGGACGACCAGGTGGACGCCCTGCTCGCCACGGTGGACGCCCGGGTGCTGGTCTGCGGCCACACCCACCGCGCCTTCGTGCGGCACGTGGGGCAGCTGCTCCTCGTCAACTGCGGCTCGGTGGGTCGCACCTATGACGGTCAACCGGGACAAGCCACCTACGCCGTGCTGGACGACGCCTCGGGTCGCTGGTCGGCCGCCATCCGGCGCGTGCCCTACGACGAGCGCGCGGCGCACCGCGACACTCGCGCCCGGGGCGTGCCCTTGTCCGAGGCATTTCTGGACTCCCTGCTGACGGCACGCGACCCCGCCGCCTAGCAGCATGCAACGGCGTTCCACGGACCTGATGCCCGACCACGACGCCCGCCCCCGACTCCCGAGCATCTTGACCGCCGTCCTGCGGTCCCGCGGCCTATGGGCGGGACTCGGCCTGACGGCCGCGGTCGTGGCGCTGCTCGTGACCGTCGAACCGGTGCGGCTCGCCGTCCACCACGTGCTCAACGGACTGCGCGAGCAGCCCATTGCCATTGAAGTTGGGGCCGACGCGTCCACGGTGGCTCCCACGCCCGCGGCGACGACCGGCCTGCAGCCGGACACCTTCGTCGTCACGGAAGTCGAAGCGCCGATCGTCATGGACCTGGGCGCGGACGAACCGCCGCCGTCGCTTCCGTTCGAACCGATCGAGCTTGACGCCCCCGCCGGTTTCGCGGTGGCCGGTGACCGCACAGTGCGACAGGGCGGCGCCTGGCGCATCGACGTCGACTTCGAGCAGCTACAGAGCTTCCTCGCGGGGTCGCAGGTGCGGGTTCCGCTGCCCGAACGGCTCCGCACGCGCGCGCTGAGCGTCCAGGGCCCCGAAATGCTGATCACCACCTGGACCAGCGTGGCGTCGGGCGACGACGACCTGGTGCTCGTCCAGTTCGCCGCGCCGCTAGTGTCCGCGCCGCCCGAAGTCGACCTCGAGCTAATCAGCCAGGCCCTCGTGCGCGAGTTCCTGCCGCCTGTGCTGGCGCGGCAGATTGAATTGGGCGAAATCGCGCTCTACCGTGACATCCTCGGGCTCGAACCGCTCAACGACGACGCCCAGCCGCAATCGCTGCAACTGCCCGACGGGCGCTCGCTCGTCTTCTGGCGAGCCGAAGACTCCTACGCGGCGCTCATGGGACCGCTCGGCCCCGAGGCACTGCGGCGCCTGGCCGGTTTCGAGCCCGGAGCCTAGGCGTGGACCAGGCCGCCATCCGCGCCACCGGCTTGCGCAAGTCCTTCGGGGACACACACGCGGTGCGCGGCATCGACCTCGACGTGCCTCAGGGCGAGGTCTTCGGCTTCCTCGGGCCCAACGGAGCCGGCAAGAGCACCGTGGTGAAGATCATTCTCGGCCTGGTGCAGGCCAGCGCGGGAGAGGTGACCGTGCTTGGTCATCCCGCGGGCAGTTTGGCCGCGCGGCGGCAAATCGGATTCCTGCCCGAGACGTTTCGCTTTCACCAGTGGATGCACGCGTCCGAGTTTCTCGACTTCCACGGTCGCCTCGCCGGCCTCGATCGGGACACCCGCCGCAAGCGGGTGGACGAAATGCTCGAGCTCGTGGGCCTCGCCCATCGTCGACGCGACCGCCTTTCCACGTTTTCCAAGGGCATGCACCAGCGCATTGGCCTGGCGCAGGCCCTGCTGGCCGAACCGCCGCTGGTCGTGCTGGACGAGCCGACCTCCGCGCTCGATCCCATCGGCCGGCGCGACGTGCGCGACATCATCCGCAACCTGCGGGCGGCGGGGATCACCGTATTTCTCAATTCCCACCTGCTCTCGGAGGTCGAGCAGGTATGCGACCAGGTCGCCATCATCAACCGCGGTCGCATCGTGGCCGCCGGCGACCTGCGTGAGCTGCTGGCGGCGCGCGAGGTGGAGCTGCGCCTGGGGGAGGGCGCCGAAGCGGCCTTGCGCGCGTCCGGGCTCCAGCCGGTGTCGGAGCAGCCGGCCGACGGTCGCTACGTCTTAACGGCCGCCGGCGACGAGGAAATCGCCCGCATCACCGCGCATCTCGCCGGCGCCGGCGTCTCCATCTACGAGGTCCAGGTCCGCTCCAACAGCCTGGAGGACCTGTTCGTGCGCCTCGCGGACGCCACCGACCAATGAACCTCTGGGTCATCGCCGAGCACACGCTGCGTGAGGCCGTGCGCCGCCGCGTGGTGCTCGCGGCCACGGTCGTCATCGGCGGATTCCTGGCGCTCTACGGAGTGGGCGTGTGGTTCGGCTACCGCGACATCTCGACCGATCCCGATCTCACGATGTCAATGCAACGGGTGATCGTAGGCTTCATGCTGCAGGGCGGCATGTGGAGCCTCAATTTCGTCGCCTCGCTGCTGGCCATCTTCCTGGCGGTGGGGTCCATCTCGGGCGAAATCGACCAGGGCACCATGCACGCCGTGGCGGCGCGGCCGGTGTGCCGCGCGCAGATCGTATTGGGCAAGTTCCTGGGCAATCTCATGCTCCTCACCGTCTTCATCGGCGTCTCGACGGCGATCATGATTGCCGTCGTCTCCATCATCACCGGGCAGTACGCCGAGCGTGCCTGGACGGCGCCCTTCGCCATGTTGTTCGCCGCCGCCATTCTGCTGGCCGTCACCATCGCGGGCAGCACCCGGTTGGGCTCGCTGGCCAACGGCGTGGTGGTGTTCACGCTCTACGCGGTGGCGCTGGTCGGCGGCGTGATCGAGCAGATCGGCAACTTTCTCGACAATCCCGTCACGTTCGACATCGGCATCGCCACCAGCGTGCTGCTACCCACGCGGGCGCTCTGGGACCTCGCCGGCGCGCAGCTGGCCCAGGAATCGGGAGCGGCGAGCGGCATGACGGGAGGCCCGTTCAGCTCATTGAATCCGCCGTCCGGCTGGATGCTGCTGGTGGCCGGTGTGTACCTGCTGCTCGCGCTGGCCTACGCCATTCGCGGCTTCCAGCGCCGCGACATCTGACCGCCCCTCTACAATGCCGGCCATGAATCCGGCGAAGAGGCGCCCACATGGCTGACCCTCTGCGCGTCGCGGCTGTGGGCTGCGGCGACCACATGGTCGCCCGGCTGCTGCCGTCGATCCAGGACTCTCCAGACGTCGTGCTCACGGCGGCCGTGGACACCGACCCGACGGCGACGCGAGCGGTCGCGCACGGCGGCGTGCAGGCCTTTCACGACGCCGAGTCCATGGCCGCGAGCGGCGTGGCCGACGCGGCCGTGATCGCCGTGCCCCACGACGCCTTGGCCGACACGGCGCTGACATGCATTGAGGCTGGTCTGCACGTGCTCGTCGAGAAGCCCCTGGCACGAGACCGCGCCGAGGCCGAACGCGTCGCCGCGGCGGCGCGCGAGCGCGGCGTAGTCGCGATGCCGGGCTACTGCCTCCGCTTCCATCCCGCCCGCACGCACCTGCGCGACCTGTTGGCGCGCGGTCTGACCGGCGAAATCGTCGGCATCGTCGCGTTCAAGGGCGGGCCGCCGCTGAAAGGCTGGCTGGCCGAGCCCGCGCGCGGCGGCGGACAGCTCGCGTTCGTCGGCAGTCACCTCGTGGACCAGGTGCTGTGGCTGCACCGCGCCCGGGTGGTGAGCGTGAGCGCGCGCGTCGTGAATCGCCACGACACCGGCAGCGACGAAACCTCCTCCATCCTGATGACCTTCGACGACGACGTGACAGCCGCGCTCGTGGTTTCGCAGGCATCGCCCGCGCACGGCGACGTCATCGACCTCGTCGGTCGCGCCGGTCGCCTGCGCAGCGACGTGTTTGCCGCCACGGTGGAAGTCAACGCCACCGCCAGCCGCACCTTCGACCGTCCGGCTACGCTGCATCACTTCGGCGACGCCTGGCAGGCCATGTTCGACGGCGAGATCGCCGAGTTCGTCCGCGTGGTGCGGCAGCGCACCGCGCCAGTGGTCACCAGCCTGGATGCTATCCGTACCCTCGCCGTGCTGGACGCGGTGCGTGAAGCGGCCGAGTCGGGCGGATCCGTCGCAGTCGACGATCCATGGGACGGGCGCGGCCCGCGGGCCGTTTTTCGGCGCGGGCCCGCACGTATGCGCCTGCAGCTCACCTACCCCGCCGACAAGATCCAATCACCGATCGTCAACGAGCTCGCGCGGCGCTTCGACCTGCGGCTCGACATCCGCCGCGCGGACATCGACGGCGGCATCGGCTGGGTCCAACTGCTGGTCGAAGGCGAGCACGACGAGATCGACGCCGCCGTCGAGTGGACCGAGACCCAGGGAATCCGCGTGGACCCGGTGGAAGGCGAGATCGTCGGCGGCTAGCCGCCAGGATCGTCCATCACCGCCCGGTAGAACGCCGCCGTCGCCTCGGCAATCCGCGCATGGGTGAATTGCGCCAGCACGCGCGCTCGTCCCGCCTCGGCCAGCCGTCGGCGCTCGTCGGCATGCTCGCGCAGGTCGTCCAACGCCTGCTCGAGCGCCTCCACGTCGCCGGCGGGAACTATTCGTCCCGCCTCGCCCACCACCGTCGGCAGCTCACCCGCGTCGGACACGATCACCGGCGCCCCGCAGGCCATGGCCTCGATGGCCGCGCGCCCAAACTGCTCGGTCCAACCTCGCCGACCCAGGGTCGGCAGCACCAGCACGTCAAGCCCTTGGTAGAACCCCGGCATCTCCGCGCTGGGTAACGCGCCCAGCAAACGCACCCGGCCATCGCCCGGCGCCTGCCCGCGAATCGCCTCCTCCAGCGGACCCGTGCCGGCGACGAGCAGCTCCATGTCGCCGTCGATACGCCGCACCGCCTCCACCAGCAGCTCGATGCCCTTCGCCTCGATCAGCCGGCCGGCATACCCAATGCGAAACGTCGCGCCGGGTTCACGGTCGCCCGGCGCAAAGAGTTCGGGATCCACGCCGAACTGCGGGACGACCGCCAGTCGGCCCCCGAAGCCCTTGGCCCGCAGCACCTCGGCCGCCGTCGCGGTCCCAGCGATGCCCGCGGCGCGCCCGAAGACGTAGCGCTCGAACCACGCGAATGGCGGAGGATACCGCCGCCGGATGTTCTGCCAGGCGAAGAAGACCACCCGCGCGCCGCGACCGCGAGCGACGCGGCAGGCATGCACAGTTGCCGCGTTGTAGGGCTCTTCGTCGATGTGCACGATGTCGGGCCGGAAGTCCTCGACCGCGCCCGCGAGCCCGGGCCACCAATGCAGGTGAAAGCGCCCGTTCAGCCGCAGGGGCTGGTAGCGCAAGCCGTAGTGCGCGGGCGTCACCGGTTCGGCGCGCTGCCGCCGCCCGCTCTCGACCCATGAGTCTGGCGCCAGCGCCAGCAGGTCAATCCCCGGATGCGCGCCCAGGGCTTCGAGCTTGGCGTGATAGGCGCCCACCACCAGCGCCTTCGACGCCATCAGAATCTTCATCCCGCCGCCTTGGCGTAGACCGCCATCGTCGCCTCGGCCGCCCGCTCCCAGGTGAATCCGCGCGCCCGCGCGATGCCCGCATCACGCAGCGACGCCGCTCGGTTCGGATCGCTCAGCACGTCCGCCACGGCAGTCGTCCAGCCGTCAGCGTCATCCGGATTCACCAACACCGCGGCGTCGCCCACGACCTCCGGGATCGACGTCACATCCGAGGCCACGACCGGCACGCCGCACGCCATGGCCTCCACCGGGTCCAGTCCAAACCCCTCGTAGCGCGACGGGAACACGAAGACGGCAGCGGCCCGGTAGAGGGCCGCCTTATCGGCCTCCGGCACCTCCCCAATCACGTGCAGCCAGGGGACGTCACGGTGGCCGCGAAACCAGTCCACGTACACCGGGCTCTGGGGCCGGGGCGCGCGCCCCGCGACGACCAGGGCAACGCCGGTCGCCGACCATATGCCCGGCCATGCCCGGAGCAGCACGCCCAGATTCTTGCGAGCGTCCAGCGCCCCCAGATACAGCGCAAACCGCGCCGGAAGACCGAAGCGGCCCCGAAGCGCCGCGTCGCGGCCGTTGGGCGTCGGGGTCAGGCTCGCGGCGATGCCGTTGTGGATCACGTGAATCCGATCGGCCGGCACGCCCAGCACCGTGGTGAGCTCGCGCCGGGTCCAGTGCGACACCGAGATCACGTGGCGGCTACGCCGCAGCCCCACGCGAGTGAGCAGGTTGTAGAGCCGCCGCGGTCGGCTGGCGCCGTACTCGGGCAACACGAAGGGAATGGCGTCATGCGCGGTCACGATGGCGCGCGGGACGGCGACCGGCGGCGCGAGGTGCGGCGCGTGCAGCACGTCGCCGGAACGGCGTGCGGCCACGGGCCATGCCGCCTGCTCCCACCACACCTTCCCGGCGCGGCCCCGCGCTCGGTTCCCGGGCACGCGCTCCACGATCTCGATGTCCGGGTATCCGGCCCGCAGCGCGGCGACCAGGTGCTCCAGGTGTTGACCGGTGCCCGTCAGTGGATATAGGCGAAAGAGGGCGTTGAGCTCGACGCGCACCGGAGGCTTGCGCGCCTAGCGGTTTTCGTTGATGCCGAACCGCCGGTAGACGCCCAGGGCCGTGGCGTCGTCTCCACTAAACGCGACCTTCAGCGTCAGCAGCACCGCAATCACCGCTCCGCCGATCGCGAACGTCCACGAGCCCTGCATGAGCCCGAAGACCACCGGGATCGCCGCGTGAAGCACGCGGGCCGCGGGCACGTTGCGCCGCAGGGCCAGAATCGCCGCCAGCCACACGCCAAAGAGCACCAACAGCATGAGCGGGGCGGCTACCAGCAGCGCCCAACCCACCGTGGTGCTGCCGCGACTCCCGCGAAACTTGGCGAAGAGCTGCCACATATTGCCCGCGGTGAGCCCCGCCATGGCCACCATGAGACCGACGTCATCCCGCATCGGAACCCACCAGTCGGCGGGATACTGCCATCCCCAGGGAAACCAGCCCTCGGGAAACCAGCCCGCCAGGAACACGGTGAGCGCGGCCAAGATGCCGTGGCCCACGATCGTGAGCAGGCCGGGCAGCTTGCCCACGTTGAACATCGTGTTCAGCACGCCCAGGTTGCCGGAACCGATCCGTCGCAGGTCCGTCCGCTTGAGCACGGCGGACATGATCAACGCGACCGGCACGCTGCCAAGCAGGTAGGCCACAACGCCCAGGACCGCGTAGCTCAAGATGTCGGGAGGTGTCATGCGCCTTGCCTCGGTCGCAGTCTACCGCTTCGCGGCGACTCCGCTGCCCTGTGGCGACGGCTCGCCGCGGCGCGCCTCGGCGTAGATGTCGAGCATCTGCCGCGCCGAGCGGGACCAGGAGAAATTCTCGAGCCGGCGCCTCCCGCGTCCCACCAGCTTCGCGCGCCGATCGGCATCCCGCACCACGCGCACGATGCCGGCGGCGATCGAGTCCGGGTCGTGCGGGTCCACCAGCTCCGCCGCATCCCCCGCCGCCTCGAGCATCCCGGACCCGTTGGACGTCACGACCGGGGCGCCGCAGGCGAACGCCTCCAGGATCGGAAGGCCAAAGCCCTCAGCAAAGCTCGGATACACCAGTGCGGACGCCTGGCGATAGAGCGCGCGCAGCGTGGCGTCGCTGGTTTGGCCCACGAAGCGAACGCCGGGCGGTCCGGCCGACTCGATGTCGGCAAACACCCGCTCGCACAGCCAGCCCTCGCGTCCCACGTGCACGACCGGCAGCATCCGGCCCAGTTCCCGCCCGCTCAGCGCGGCGGCGCGGGCCAGCCCCCCGAGATTCTTGCGTGGATGAATCGTGCCCACGCTCAGCAGATATTCCTCGGGCAGCCGCAACCGATGCCGCACCGCGGCCAGCTCCTCCGCGCCGTCCCGCTCGTGGAATTCGGAGCTCACCGCATTCGGCACGACCCGGATTCGGTGCGGGCGCACGCCGTAGCGCGTCATCAGGTCCCGGCGCGTGGTCTCCGAGACCGCGACCACCAATCGCGCACGGTCGATCGACCACGGCACCGCGGACTCCAGAAACCGCCGCTGGGCCGGGTGCGCGTCCTCGGGCCGGGTAGCAAACGCCAGGTCGTGCACGGTGACCACCCCGGCCGCGGCGATGCGCGGCGGGAGCACGAAGTCCGGCCCGTGCATCACGTGCAGCGGACCCAGCAGCGCTTCGATGGGCAGCGGCAGGCGCGCCTTGTACCAGCCCGCCAGCATGACGCGCGGACTGAGCGGCAGCCGCCGCAGCTTGACCCGCTCGTGAACGCCCAGCGCGTCGGCCGCGGGCACGGGGCCGCGGTGGGCATAGACCAATCGCAGGTCGGGACAGTCCGGCAGCCGCAGCAGGGCGTTCACCAGCTCGCGCGTCGCGCGGCCGATGCCTTCCCGTTGGGTGGCGGCGGACGTGTAGTCGATGCCGACCCGCACGCGTGGCCCTACCGCTTCATTCGCGTCAACGCAAACATCGCCGCGCCCGTGACCGTGACGCACCAATAGGAGATGAAGCGGTCGATGATCGCCACCACCCCCGCCGGTCCGGCGCTCACGCCGCCGGCCACTCGCAGCAGTCCGATGATCCCGCCATCCACCGCTCCCAGGCCGCCGGGCGTCGGAAACGCCAGCAGCAGCGACGCGGCCGCGCCGCTGAAGAAAATCGTGCCCAGGCCCAGCTCGAGCCCAACCGCCCGCGTCACAAAGGTCAGCCGGCCCATCTCCGCCGACCAGATGACGAAGCTCAGCAGCCAGAGCGCGGGTCCGCTGCGCCAAGTCCAGCTATCGAACACGCCGCTGTGGAAGCGCTCATAGATCTCGCCCACGCGCTTCGGGAATCGTCGGAAGATCGGGCTGCCGAACATGAGCATGGCGAACACCGCCGCGGCAAGAACGGCCAGCACCACCACCGCCACCATGATGATCCGGCCCACGTCCTCGCCAACCTCCGTCTGCTGCAGCACGAACACCGAGCTCACCAGCACAATCAGGATCAACGTCACGACATCGAGCACCCGCTCGGTGAACACCGTCCCGAGCGTGCGCGTGAGCGACGTGCCGTAGTTGGCGCGGGCCATGTAGGCCCGGTAGACGTCCCCCATCTTGAGCGGAATGACGCCGTTCACGAACCACGAGATGTACAGGATCTGGAACAAGCCCCACATCGTGTATTTCGGGGTCGTCTCCTCATGCTTGACCGCGTTGTTCAGCAAAATGCGCCAGCGCAAGGTCCGCAGCGGAAAATTCAAGGCGTAGACCACGAACGCGGCCACGATCAGCCAAGGATTCGCGCGCGACAGACGATCCAGGATTTCCTCGATCGACAGGTCGTTCAGGAACCACACCAGCACCAACAGCGCCGCGGCGATCGCGAAACTCAGAAGCGTCCGAACGCTCAGAAAGCCGCGGCGTAGGGCCGGGCGGGCGACCAGCGGCCCCTCCGGTCCGGCGCCGTCGGGCGGGATCTCCCGCTCGTTCATGACGCCGTTCCCGCGACCTGGGGCGCCTGCCGTCGACCGCGCTCCCACTCAATCGCGTAGCTCAGCCCAATGAAGAGCGCGAAGACTAGACCCATGCCGTTCACGAACAAGCTGTCCACCAGGTTGTGCAGCGAAAACGCGACCATACCGCCCAGCGCCCCGATCGTCGCCCACTCCCAGGGCGTGCCCCGCGCCCACTGCACCGCGCGAACGCAGCGCCAGATGGCCCAGACGCTGAGCGCCAGAAACGCGACCGCCGCCGGCAACCCGGCCTCGGCCGCGAAGTTCAGATAGATGTTGTGCGCATGTCCCGGCAACTGCAAGAACGGCTCGAAGTTGAATCTGGAGTACGCCTCGTCGTAGTTGCCTGCACCCACCCCGATCAGCGGAGCGCTCATGAACATTCGCCGGCCGGCCTCCCACTGGGCCAGCCGCTCGCTGATGGCGAAATCGTCGTCCACCACGATGCGCAAGGCGTCGCGAACCTCCGTCCGGCCTTCCACCGCCGCCCGCGCCGGATCGGGCAGCGCCCGTTCCAGCCCCCCCGTGAGCTGCCAGCCGGCGAAAGCCAGGAACCCGGCCACGATCAGCGCCACCGTCGCCGCGCCCAGCACGCGGACCCGCGGCATCGCCGCCAGCAGCACGACGGCCGTGCTTCCAATCATTCCAATCCAGGCTCCTCGCGAGCGGCTGATCACCACCGCCACCAGCACCAGCAGCCAGAGCACGGTAATCCAGGGACGTCGCGAACGTCGGGCATAGATCGCACCGGCCAGCAGCAACGGCAAATGCAATCCAAGGTACCCGCCAAAGGGATTGGGCTGCTCGAAGGTCCCGAACGACCGGATCAGGCCGCCCACGTTGAACGCCGCCGGTCCAATGCCCGTGATCGCCTGCGCCAGCCCCACCGCGGCCTCCGCCGCCACGGCGATTCCGACCAGCCAAGCCACCGCAATTCGCGCGTCGGCGTGGCGCAGGACATCCGCCAGCAGCACGACCGCCACGGCCACCTGCAGCCACTTGATGGTTTCCTTGAGCACCGGCGCCGGGTCAATGGCCAGTACGCCGGTGATGCTGAGCCACGCGGCGAACAGCGCAATCGCCAGCGCCAGCCGGGGGATTTCGATCCGCCCGCGGCCGTGCCCCCCAAGCCACACCACCAGCGCCGCCCCCAGCGCAAAGTCGCTCAATCCCACCACCGACGGCCCGAGGGCAATCTCGCCCAGGCCGCGAAACGGGACCAGGGCCACGGCCGCGGCCGCCAGCACGGCGGTCGTGGTCCGCGCGTCCGGCAGCCTGCCGGCGATTCGCAGTCCCCCGACCAGCACCACCCCGCCCAGCGCGACGAGCGCCATGCTCAGTAGCGCCGGCGGCGTTTGCACGATCGCGACGGCCACGAAGGCGACAACCGCCAGGGCCGACAGCCAGCGCAGCCCGCGCGCTCGATCTTGCGCCGTCCACCAGGCGGCGGCCGCCAGCGCCGCCCCAAGCACCGGCGGCGCGATTTGCAGCACGCCGCCAAGCTCCGCCGCCGCCAGCGCTCCGTAGATGCCGGACACCACGACGGCGGCCAGCGCCAGCAGCAGCTGCGGCGTCCAGGCCGAGACGAGGGCGCTTGGGCTAGTTCGGCTCAGCAATCGCCAGATGCTCGCGGTACCAGTCAACCGTCCGACGCAATCCGTCGGCGGGCGCAACTTCAGGCTGCCAGTCCAGCACCTTGCGCGCGCGGCCGATGTCGGGACGCCGCCGCTGGGGATCGTCCGGGCGGGCCGGCACGTGGCGGATCTCGGACGACGAGTCGGCGATATCGCGAATCCAATCCGCGTACTCCGCCACTGAGTGCTCGCTCGGGTTGCCCAGGTTGAACACCTGGCCGTCCGTGGCGGGCCGGTACATCGCGCGGGAGATGCCCTCGGCCATGTCGGTCACAAAACACAGGCTCCGCGTCTGGCTGCCGTCACCCACCACCGTCAGCGGCTCGCCGCGCAGGGCGTTGGTCACGAACTCGATCGACATGCGCCCGTCCCCCACGCGCATGCGCGGGCCGTAGGTATTGAAAATCCGCACCACGCGCGCATTCAGCCCGTTCATGCGGCGCCGCATCATCACCAGCGCTTCGGCGAAACGCTTGCTCTCGTCGTAGGGGGAGCGCAGGCCGATCGGATTCACGTTGCCAAAGTAGGTCTCGCGCTGGGGGTGCTCCAGGGGGTCGCCGTAGATTTCCGAGGTCGACGCCAGCAGCAAGCGCGCGCCGTCTCGCTGCGCCAGGTCGCACAGGTTGCGCGTGCCGAGCGCGTTCACCCACATGATCTCCTCGGGAATGCGGTCGAAGTCCGTCGGGCTGGCCGGACTCGCCAGGTGAAACACCGCGTCCACCGGCCCTTCAACGTCCAGCGGTTCGCAAACGTCATGCTCGATCAACTGGAAGTCAGGTCGTCCCGCCAGGTGCGCCACATTCTCGGGACGCCCGGTCAGAAAGCTGTCCACCGCAATCACGCGGCGACCGGACGCGAGCAGGCCGTCACAGAGATGCGAGCCAATGAAGCCGGCACCCCCGGCCACGAGTGCCGTGTTCACGCGGACTTGGGGTCCTCACCGAGAAAACGTCGTCTTGGACCCCTTCCCCCTTCGAGGGGGAAGGTTGGGATGGGGGTCATCGAGTGATGTTCCAGGCGGGGCCATTCGGCGCCCTCTCGCGGATGGCTGCGCGCGCCGGCATCACGCGGAATTGTTCAGACCTTCCCTCGACGCCGCGCCCAGACCACGCCGGCGCCATCCTGCGGGCGCCCATTCTATAAGGTCGACGCCGAAGTCTCTTAACGGCCGTCAGCCCCTAGCCATTCCGGCGCACGCGCCACCATAGATTCGCTGTAGGGTCATCCCTTGTGGGCGCCCGGATCTCCTGCCAACAGGACTGGCACGGCGCAGCCACCAGGGCCGCCCCTACCATGGACCGGTGTAGATGCCGCCAAGGGCTTCAATTGGCCAGGGCTGACCCTCCCGATCAGAGGCACCGTCGTCGCCCGCTCCGACTAGAGGGCTATGACTACTCCCAGACTGGCGTCTACTTTGTGACCGTTGCCGTGCAAGGCCGGTCGTGTCTCTTAGGCGGCGTGATCGGCGAGGATATGCACCTCAATGCAGCCGGCGAGATGGCCTGTCGGGTCTGGCAAGCATTGCCTGAGCGATTCCCGAACATTGATCTGGATGCCTTCGTCGTCATGCCCAATCACATTCACGGAATCATCGGCATTGGCATCCGTGTAGGGGCGCCCCTCGTGGGCGCCCGGTCTCCAATCCAGCAGGACCAGGACAGGGCAGCCACAAGGGCTGCCCCTACAAGTGGAGGTGCCACGCTAGACGATGTCGCCGCCGCGGCTGTAGGGGCGCCCCTTGTGGGCGCCCAGCCTCCAATCCATCAGGATTCGGACCGGGCAGCCACAAGGGCTGCCCCTACAGGTGGGCGTGTTGCTTTGGGCGATGTCGTTGGCGCCTACAAGTCACTCGTAACCGTGGAATACATCCGCGGCGTCAAGGAACTCGGCTGGCCGCCATTCGACCGGCGTTTGTGGCAGCGGAGGTACTACGAGCACGTTGTTCGGAATGAGAATTCACTCAATCACCTCCGTGAGTATGTCCAGGACAACCCTGCTCGCTGGGCGCTTGACCGCGAGAATCCGCTGGCCCAAAGGCCAGAGGATCCATGACTCTCCATCCACCCAACGCCCCCCTCCCCGCCCTCCTGGTCCTGGGCTCGAACATGGGCGACCGGATGGGGCATTTGCGCGTCGCGGTGGCGGGGTTGGGGATGGTTGGACGCATCGACGCCGTGTCGCCGGTCTACGAGTCGCCGCCGGCCGGGCACGTGCACCAGGGACCGTTTCTGAACCTGGCGCTGCGGCTCACGACCGCGCTGGGGCCGGTGCGGCTCTTGATGTGGGGCAAGGGCCTGGAATTCGCCGCCGGACGCCGGCCGGGCATTCCCTACGGCCCGCGTCCGCTAGACGTGGACATCGTGAGCCTGGGCACGCTGGAGATCGCGAACGGCCGCGTGTCCATCCCCCACCCCCGCGTCGCCGAGCGGCCGTTTATGGTCGCTCCCCTTGCCGACATTGCCCCACGCGAGACGCTGGCGGGCCACGACGCGACGCTGGCCGCGCTCGACCGCCGGCTAGGCCGCGAGGACCTCACGCCGGTAGCGGTTCCGGACGCCGTCTGGCCCGGGCGGCGGCATGACTAGCCGAAGTCCTCGACGAAGACCTATGTGTAAACCCTCCGTCATTCCCGCGGAGCCTGTCCCCGCGAAGGCGGGGAGCCGGAATCCAGTTCGGTCGAATCTGGAGGCGCGCCGGATGCCTGGCGTCGGGCGGGCCTGAGACCCGCCCCTACCGAGATTTGCAAAGCTCCCATTCGGGGAAAGGGGACCGGACTGCGACGAAAAGCCGAAATACGTCCTGCGCCGACCAAAGTGACCCACCACCAGGAATCGCGCCGGCACACCTTCGGCCTGTGAAATAATCCGCCGCCCCAGCGCCCCTTGAAAGCCCCCTCGCATTCTCACGGAATCGGACCTACCGGCCGCGCGACGCCGCGTGATCGATGCTATTCATCGCGCGCGGCGTCCTTTGGTGCTGTCGCACCGGGATTCGGACGCCGACAGCCTGGGCTCCGCGCTGGCGCTCGGCGGCGCCTTTGCCCAGCTTGGCGTGGAACCGGTGCTTGCCGTCCACCGGCCGGACCGCATCGCCCCGCCCCTGAACGAGCTTCCGGGCGCGAGCGCCGTCGTTCCTCTCAGTCCTGATCTGGTCACGGCGGATCACGACGTGATCTTCGTCGTCGATACCGCCAGCCCCGCGCTCCTGGGCGGCGAGCCAACCACGCGTGACGCGCTCTTGAGCAGCCGGCCCGTCGTCAACATCGACCACCACGCCTCCAACCAGCACTACGGCGCCATCAACTACGTGGAGACCGCCGCCGCGGCAACGGCCGAGGTCTTGTGGGGACTGCTGACGGAGGCCCGCATCCCGCTGACGGCGGACATGGCGACCAATCTGCAAGCGGGCCTGGTCGGCGACACGCTCGGGTTCCAGATCGCCGACACCTCGCCCCGCACGCTGCGGGCAGCGGCCGGCTTGCTGGAAGCCGGCGGCCCGACACATGGCCTGCCGCGGCGCGTCCTCAATGCGCGCACCATCGCCGCCACGCGCCTCTACGGGGCCGCCCTGTCGGCGGTGCAGACCACGGCCGACGGTCGCATCGTCTGGACCTGCGTCACCCAGGCCATGGCGGCCTCGGTGGACGCCAGCGTGCACTACTCCCACGGACTGCCCAATGCCCTGCAGGAAGTCGTAGGCGCGGAGATCGCGGCGGTGTTCTATGAGCTCGATCCGGAACGGACCCGCGCCAGCCTGCGATCCACCGGGCGCCCGATCCGCGAAGTCGCCGAGGAGTACGGCGGAGGCGGCCACCAGCTCGCCGCCGGCCTCACGATTCAGCAGCCGATCGAGGCCGCTCAACGGCTGGTGATTGACCGTCTCCAGGACCTGCTCGGGGCCTGAACGCCTGCATCTGAGCACCGATGGCGATTGCTAGACTCAGCGGGCGCGCGGTAATGCGGCCCGCGCCATTCCCTGTCCCGTAGTCCGTCCACACGACTCGGTGGGCGGGGGCACGGCCTAGAGGCGAGGTCGATGCGCAAACGGCTCTCCCGGCTGGCGCCGATCATCATCGTGGGCGTGACGGCATGGCTGCTCGCCGCATGCGGTGACTCCGAGGTCGTCGCCGAGCCCGCGCCGGAGACCCCAACGCCGACCGTTGTCGCGGTCACGGTGCCCCCGACCGTGCCGCCCACGCCCCCTCCAACGCCCGAGTCCCAGCAAACACCGACCCGCCAAACGCCAACCGCGTCGCCGCAGAATCGCACCGCCACGCCGCTGCCCACCGCGCCCGTCACGCCGACGGCCGCGCCGCCGTCCACCCCGTCGCCGGTCGCCACCCCGGCGCCCACCGCGCCGCCACCGTCGGCCAACAGAACTCCGACCGCCATCGTCCCCCCGCCTAACGCGCGAGCCGCCGTGGGTCGCGTGGACACGGCCGAGGGAGTGGACGGCCTCCAGCGCCCCGTGGGTGAAACCAGCACCTTCGAGCCCAACCAGCGGGTCTACATCGCCGTCGAGTTCCTCAACGTCAGGGCCGGCGCCGAGCTCGGCTTCTCCTGGGAGGCCGACGAAGGTTGCCGCGGCAGCTACTCCCTGCCGGCCCGCGAGGCCATGCGGCGCGGCTTCTTTGGGTTCTACATCGACGAGACCGAGTGCCTGGGCCGCTATTTCGTCCAGATCCTGGTGGACGGCGTGGCCCACGCTGGAATCACCTTCTCCATCGGAGCCGCCCAGCCCAGCGGTTGACCCGTGACGCCGCCGATGGTTTGCTGCGTACATCCCCGCTCCCCGACTGCCCGAGGTGCCCCGTGAAGGTGACGCGCGTTTCCGCCGAGGTCTACGCCAAGCCGCATGACCCGCCGATCACCAACGGCAAGTACACCTACACTCACTCCAAGAACGTCGTCGTGCGCATCCAGACCGACGAGGGAATCGAGGGCGTCGGCATTTGCGGCGGCTTGGGCCTGCCGTCGGGACGCGACGTGCTGGTCACCGTCATCGAGAACATGTCCGAGGCCGTCATTGGCGAGGACCCGTTCAACGTTGAGCGCATCTGGGACCGGCTCTACCAGCCCAAGATCTTCGGCCGCAAGGGCTTGACCACGCGCGCGCTCTCGGCCATCGACATCGCCCTGTGGGACGTCGTGGCCCGCGCCGTGGGGCAGCCGCTCTACCGGCTGCTGGGCGGCTACACCGACGAGGTGCGCGCCTACATCGCCGGCGGCTACTACGAGGCCGGTAAGGGCATTCCGGAGCTGCAGGACGAGATGCTCGGCTATGTGGAGCAAGGCGCCAACGCCGTCAAGATGAAGATCGGCGCGGTGTCGCTGCGCGAAGACGAGCGCCGCGTGGCGGCCGTGCGCGACGCCATCGGCGACGAGGTGGACCTGCTGGTGGACGCCAACAACGCCTACGTCACGGCCGACGCCGTGCGCATGGCCCGCATCCTCGAAAGCTACGACGCCTTTTGGTTCGAGGAGCCCGTCTCGCCCGACAACATGGCCGGCAGCGCCGCCGTCGCCAACTCCTCCAGCGTGCCCGTCGCCGCCGGCGAGAACGAGTACACCCGCTGGGGCTTTCGCGAGCTGTTCGAGTCCGACGCCGTGCGCATCGCCAATCCCGACGCCATGGTCCTGGGCGGCATCACCGAGTACCGCCGCGTCGCCGCCCTGGCCTCGGCCTACGAGATCCCCATCGCCCCGCACGGTCTGCAGGAGATTCACATCCATCTGCTGGCCGCGTTCCCGTTCCCGCTGATCCTCGAGTACTACAACCCCAACGTCGCGGGACTCAACGAGGTCATGTTCCACGAGAAGCTGGAACTCACCGACCGCGGCACCGTGATGCTGCCGCAGGGGCCCGGCCTCGGCGTCGAGTTCAACTGGGACGCTCTGCGGCAATACCGCGAGGAGTGACGCCCGACGGGATCGGCGACATCGAGCTGCGTCCCGCCCGTGAGAGCGATATCACCCAGTTCGACCGGCTGTGGGCCGAGGCCGAGCGGGAAGACCCGTCGCCCGAGGACGATTCCCTGCCGCTCTATGCCCACGAGCTGGCCACCGGCGCCGTCTGGGTCGCCGCGCGCGGCGACCGCGTCGTCGGGATGGCGGCCGCGCTGATCCGCGGCCGTGTGGCCGTGCTGGCGGAGCTGGCCGTCTCGGCCGACGTGCAGGACCGCGGCCTTGGACGTCGCCTGCTCGCGGCCGTCATGCCCGCTGACGTCCCCGAGCGCTTCACGCTGAGCTCGAGTGACCGGCGCGCCATCGGTCTCTACGCCCGCGTCGGCATGACGCCGCGCTGGCCGATCTACGAGCTGCGCGCGGAGCAATTCGACCTCCGGTCGCTGGACGGCGGCGTCGATGTCGCGGTGGCCGCCGCGGACGATCCGGCGTTCGTTGCCTGGGACGCCCGCGTCGGCAAGCGCCATCGACCGCAAGACCTTGCCTTCGTGGCCGACGAGGTGGCCGCGCAGCCGCTGTGGTTCAGGCGCGATGGTGCGACCGTGGGCTACGGCCTGGTGGCGCAGCGCATGGCGGACGAACCGAAGCAGTCCGGCACGTATGGTCTCGGCCCGCTCGGAGTCGCCGATCTCGCCGACGCCGGCGCCTGCGTGGCCGCCGCGCTGCGGTGGGCCCGGCCGCGGGCGCGGGCGGTGCGGTTGGACATGCCCGCCCCGCACCCGGCCCTTGCCCAATTGCTCGAAGCCGGATTCCGCATTGTGGAGGACGACCACGTGTTCTGCTGCAGCAGCGCGGCGACCGCCGCCGACCTGGCGTCATACCTCCCCACCTTCGCCGAGATCTACTAGACCCACGCCTGGCGAGCTTCCGGTTCGACCACGCGCGAGCCGTGTGGAACTATCACCCGGTTCGATCCCGTCCCGAGTGCGATGCGACCAAACACACTGCGTGAACTGCTCAATGCCGGCCAGCCGTCGGTCGGCACCCACATCCTGGTCTCGTGGCCGGGCGTGGTGGAACTCGTCGGCCAGACCGGCGTCATCGACTACGTGGAGTTCGTGGGCGAATACGCGCCCTATGACCTCTATTCGCTGGAGAACATCGGGCGGGCCATCGAGCTGTTCGACCACCTCAGCGGCATGATGAAAGTCGAGCAAGAGCCCCGGACCCACCTCGCCATTCGCTCCATCGGGTCGGGCATCCAGAACATCCTCTTTGCCGACGTGCACTCGGCCGAGGAGGCGGCGGACTGCGTGGCCGCTGTGCGCGCCGAGACGCCGTCCACCGGCGGGCGCCACGGGGCCGGGTCCCGCCGCGACGTGGGCTACGGATGGGAGAACGCCGGCGGGGGCCAGGCCTTCGTCCAGGCGCTCGAAGATTCCGTGGTGGCGCTGATGATCGAGAAAGACGGCGCCGTCAGGGACATCGAGAACATCCTCGCCGTCAAGGGCGTCGACATGATCCAGTTCGGCCCGGCCGACTACGCCATGAGCATCGATCTTCCCGGCGAATACTGGCATCCCCGCTGTAAGGCGGCGGAGGAGCACATCATCAAGACGGCGCTCGCCATGGGTAAGCATCCCCGGGCCGAGATCAGCTCGCCCGACCAGGCCAAGTACTACCTGGACCAAGGCGTGCGCCACTTTTCGATCGGCACCGACGTCCAGATTCTGCGCGACTGGTGGGCGCAGAACGCGGAGGGCGTGCGGGACGCGATCGCCGGGCACTAGGCCCGAGGCAATCCCGGTGCACGCCGTCGTCGCGCTCGGCGGTGACGCCGATCCAGCCCACGTCCGGCGGGCGCTCGCGCGCGCGCAGCTGGTCATCGCGGCCGACGGCGGCGCCGCCCACGTCGAGGCTGCGGGCGGCGTCTGCGACGTGATCGTTGGAGATCAGGACTCGGTTCCTGCCGCAAGCCTCGACCGAGCGCGCGCCGCCGGCGCGGACATCCGCGAATTCCCCGCCGCCAAGGACGCCACGGACGGTGAGCTGGCGGTGCGCGAGGCCCTGAGCCGCGGAGCTACGTCCATCACCATCGTCGGCGCGTTGGGCGGACCGCGGGTGGATCACCTGCTGGCCAACGTCGGGCTGCTGGCGCACCCGGACCTGCGCGACGTTGACGCCACGATCGAGGACGCCGCGCATCGGATCTGGCTCGTCGGCGACGCATCGTCCTGGCGCGGCGACGCCGGCGACTGCGTGACCCTGCTCGCCGTCGGCGGCGACGCGCACGGCGTGACCACACAGGGTCTTCGCTACCCCCTGCGGGACGGTGTGCTCCGGCACGGCTCCAGCCTCGGGGTCAGCAACGAAATGACCGGCCGGGAGGCCGGATTCTCCGTCGTCCGCGGCTCCGTGCTCGTGATCCACGAACGGCAGTCCGGGTAGGGGCGGTTCGCGAACCGCCCTGGCCAGGTTCTCCCGTTCTCACGGCCTGGCTCTCCTTCCCGTCATTCCGAGCGCCGTGAGTAATCCAAGGACGCTGCGCCTGCTCCCGGCCCCTTAGATTTCTCGCTCCGCTCGAAATGACATGGGAATTCACCATGGAAAAAAGTCCACGTCCGCAATCTGCGATGTAGAATCTCAGGCCGGTGGGCAATGGCGCCCACCTTGGTGAATCTGGAGGCCGAATATGGGATCCAGGAAGAAGGTCCTCGTCGGGACCGCAGTGCTCACCGCCGCCGCCGTCGGGACGCTGCTCGGCATATGGTTATGGCTGCTAGTGTCGCCCATCCTGCCATCTGCCGAAACCGTGTCCATCCCCAGCGGCACCGTGACGATCCAGCAATCGGGCGTCACCGCGAGCGGCTTCGCCGAAGGGGTTGCGGCCATGCTGGTGGGCGCGATCTACGTCAGCGCGGTCGCGGCGATCCTCTGGTTCCTGCTCGCGTTGGCCTGGCGGGCCTTCGTGCACCTCGGGCATCGGCACCGAGAATACGAACGGCGGCATACGGGCGTCTGACGCGGGTTTAGGCCCGGTGGGCCGCGCTGCGTGCAGCGTGGGACCGGCCCCGTGGCCGCTTTACGCCGCCCGTAGTTAGCACGTCAGGTTTCCGACGTGAGCCCGGCCACCATGGTTTCGACCAGGCTAGACGGATTCGACGGAAATACCCTGTCGCTGTGGAAACTCTGCTCCCGATAGTCGTTCGACGTCCGCGACAGCCAGGCCAGTCGCGCGCGCCACTGCCCGCCGCCGCCCCCGTTCTTGAGCAGCCGCAACACTTCGAGACGGGCCTCCGCCCGTGCGCGAAGGAAGGCGCACGCGAAGTCGTCGTCGCCGTGAATCCAGTTGTCCAGAGTCTTTCGCGTCACGCCCGCCAACGCCGCGCAATCTCCCAGCGTCAGACCGTCGCCGGCCGCAGCCACCAATCGGCGGCGCACTTTCGGGGTGAGCTTTGTGGGTCGTGCCATTGCGATACCATTGTAAGCAAATTGTTTCCACCGCTCCAAAGGCATTTTCGCGGTTAGGAATATATTTCGTGGTCGAAGTTAACCCCCGAACGTGTATAAAAACCCCGCCCCACACCTCGCGGGATTCGGGTCCAGCAGCCCATAGACTTGAGCGCCGGCTCGGAGTTACGTAAGCCGGAGGGCGCGCGTGGTGGAACTGGAGCTGTTCGGCGAGCTGGCGGTCATTGGCGGTCTGGCCGTGGCCACCGCCATCGGCCTGCATCGCTTCGGCCTGCCCTCGACAGTCGGCTTTCTCGTCACCGGCGCCATCGCCGGACCGCACGGCCTCGGACTGGTCGGCGATCCGGAACACATCGAGCAAATCGCCGAACTCGGCGTGATCCTGCTCCTGTTCGCGGTTGGGCTCGAGTTCTCCCTCACCCGCCTGCGCTTCATCTGGAAGGCGGTCGCGTTCGGTGGCTCGCTGCAAGTGGGCGTCACGACGCTGGCCACGCTCGCCATTCTGGTGATCGCCGGAGACACCGTCGCGCGCGGCATCGTCTTCGGGCTCGTGGTGGCGCTTTCGAGCACGGTGGTGGTCCTGCGCGTGCTCACGGTGCGCGGCGAGCTGGACGCGCCGCATGGGCGCTTCATCGTCGGCGCGCTCATCTTCCAGGACCTGTTGGTCATTCCCCTCACCCTGCTCGTGCCGGCGCTGGCCGGCGGCGAAGGCACGGGGGTCGCCGTGGAGGTCGCGTGGGAGCTGCTTCGCGCGGCATTGGCCGTGATCGCCCTGCTCGTCGTGGCGCGATTCCTGATCCCGCGAGTCTTTCGCGCCGTGGACGCCACCCGCACGCGCGAGGTCTTTCTGCTCACCGTGATCTCGATCGCCCTCGGCTCCGCCTGGCTGATGAGCCAGCTCGGACTATCGGTGGCCCTGGGCGCGTTTCTCGCCGGCATGCTGCTCGCCGACACCGACTACGGGCACCGCGCGACCAGCGACATCATTCCGCTGCGCGACGCGTTCACCAGCTTTTTCTTCATCTCGCTCGGGATGATCTTCGATTGGCGGGTGTTCGCCGACACCCCCCTGCTGGCGGTGTTGATCGTTCTCGGCCTCGTTTTCGGCAAGGCCCTGGTGGCCTCACTGGCGGCGCTGGCCATGCGAAACCCCGCGAGCGTGGCCTGGCGGTCGGGCATCTCGCTGGCGCAGTTCGGCGAGTTCGGCTACGTGGTGCTCCTCATCGGCGCCAGCGTGGGATTGGTCACCGACCTGGAGCTGCGCCTGGTTGTCACGACCGGCGTTGTCAGCATCGTGATTTCGCGGATCCTCATGCATTGGACCGGCGGCCTGCATGCGGGTGAGACCCTGCTGCGCCCCCTGGAACGGCTGCTGCGCGCCCGCGGCATGGATGAGCCGACGGCGCAGGACGCCCGCCTCAGCGACCACGTCGTGATCGCGGGCTACGGGGTCGCGGGCCGGCTGCTCGCGCGCACGCTGGCACAGGCGGACGTGCCCTATGTGGTCCTGGAGGTCGACCCCGACCGCGTGCGTGAGGGTCAGCGCGAGCACGCGCACGTCTACTACGGCGACGTCACCAGCCACGAGGCGCTCGAGCACGCGCGTCTCAGTCACGCGCGCGTGCTGGTGATGCTCGTCAACGACCGCGTCGCCATGCGCCGCGGCATCGGACTCGCGCGGGCGGATTGCCCGGACGTCCCGATCCTCGCGCGCACTCGCTACCTGTCCGACCGCGACGATCTGGTCGCCCTCGGAGCCGACCACGTCGTTTGCGAGGAGGTAGAAGGCGGCACCGAGATGACCGCGCGCGTGCTCAAATCCCTGGGTCTCGCCACGCCCGCCATCTACGACCGGATCAACACCGCGCTCGGCTCATCCACCGACGAGTTTCTCACCGGGGCGATGGACGACTGGACCGAAGCCACCGATCGAACGCCGTGACCGACCTTCGGTCAGGCGACGAAACGGCGCATTCGTGCGATGCCGCGGGCAGAGGCTTAGAATTAGGCGAGTGACCGTGCCGCGATCGCCGTGATCGCCACGCGCAGCGAGTAGCGCCTCATATGGAAAAGAACACTCTCACCGTCAAGCGCGGGCTGGCCCAGATGCTCAAGGGCGGCGTCATCATGGACGTCGTCACCGCCGAGCAGGCGAAGATTGCCGAGGACGCCGGCGCGGCGGCCGTCATGGCTCTCGAGCGCGTGCCGGCCGACATTCGCGCCCACGGCGGCGTGGCGCGCATGGCCGACCCCGAGAAGATCGTCGAGATCCAAGCGGCGGTGACCATCCCGGTGATGGCCAAGTGCCGCATCGGCCACTTCGTCGAGGCCGAGTTGCTCCAGGCGCTTGGGGTCGACTACGTCGACGAGTCCGAGGTCCTGACGCCGGCGGACGAGGCGCACCACGTGGACAAGCACGGGTTCGACGTGCCGTTCGTTTGCGGCTGCCGCAACATCGGCGAAGCCTTGCGCCGCATCGGCGAGGGCGCGGCCATGATCCGCACCAAGGGCGAGGCCGGCACCGGCGACGTGGTCGAGGCCGTGCGCCACATGCGCACCGTCATGGGCGATCTGCGCCGGCTCACCACCATGCGCGAGGACGAGTTGGCGACATTCGCCAAGGACGTGCAGGCGCCGCTGGACCTGGTCGCGTCCGTCGCCCGCGAGGGCCGCCTGCCGGTGGTGAACTTCGCCGCGGGCGGCGTGGCCACGCCGGCGGACGCCGCGCTGATGATGCGGCTCGGCGCCGACGGCGTCTTCGTGGGCAGCGGCATCTTCAAGTCCAGCGACCCCGCCATTCGCGCCAAGGCCGTGGTGGAAGCCACCACCCACTACCAGGACGCCGGCATCATCGCCACCGCCTCCCGCGGCCTCGGCGAGCCCATGACGGGCATTGCCCGCGACACCCTCGCGCCGGAGGAGCTCCTCGCTACCCGTGGGTGGTAGGCCGCCGCGCGCGTGACCCCCGTCATCGGTGTGCTGGCCCTGCAGGGCGATTTCGCCGAGCACACCGCCATGCTGCGCGGGCTCGGGACCGAGTCGCGCGAGGTGCGCGTGCCCCGCGACCTGGAGGGGCTTGACGGGCTGGTGATTCCGGGCGGCGAGAGCACGACGATCGGCAAGCTGCTGGAGATGTACGCGCTGCTGGAGCCGGTCCGCGATCTAGGCGCGTCCGGGTTTCCCATCTGGGGAACCTGTGCCGGGCTGATTCTGCTCGCCAAGGACGTGGGGAAGCCCCAGCCGCTGCTGGGCCTGATGGACATGACGGTGGAGCGCAACGCATTCGGTCGCCAGATCGCCAGCTTCGAGACCGACCTCGACATCGACGGCCTGCCGGGCGGCGCGTTTCACGCCGTCTTCATCCGCGCGCCGATTGTCGGCAGCGTGGGCGATGCGGTGGACGTTCTCGCGAGGCTGGACGACGGCCGCATCGTCGCGGTGCGGCAAGGCAACCTGCTGGGCACGGCCTTCCATCCCGAGCTGACCGCCGACGCGCGCCTGCATCGCCTCTTCGTCGACATGGCGCGAGCCGCATGAGCGTCACCGGCTCCACGCTCGGTCCGTGGCACATTCCGACCATCGTCGGGACGTTCGTGCTGGCCAATCTGCCGCGCGTGGACGTGATCACCTACCAGGGCCGCCACGTGCCGGCGCTCATGGCCGCCGGCGCCGCGCTGCCCACCCTGGCGCCCGACCTGCAAGCGGTTGGGGCCTGGACCGGCCCGCGACTGCGAGGCTTCGGCCTGCTGCGCAGCGCTCCGGCGGCGCGCCGCGCCAGCGTCGAGGCCCTGACCCTGCTGGCGCCGCGTGTATCGGCATCTTCGGGCGACCCGGCCGGCCCGCTCCAACTGGAAACCGCCGAGGCCATGCTGCAGCGGCTTGCCGGATGCGCCGCCGCCCAGGGACGTCCGATCGTCGTGGCGCGCCTGTGGGAGGACAGCCCCTACACCCCGGCATTCACCGCCGGCGGATTCTCATCCGCGGTCATCGAGCACGAGTACGAGCGAGCGCCGGGACCGGTGAGCGCCGCGCCGGACATCGACGGACTGCGTCCGCAGGAAGCCCCCGACGCCTGGGACGTGATGCAGCTCTATCGCGCCACCACGCCTGCCGCCGTGCAACGCGCCGAAGCGCGCACCATGGAGGAAATGGAACAACTGCCGCCGCGCAGCGCCGGCCTCTGGCGTTGGCTGAGCGACGTTGTCATCGAACGCCACGTGGTCGCCGACGAGCACGGACTCGCGGCCTGGCTGGAGCTGCGCGTCGACGCCGGGGAGAGTCATCGGCTGACGCTCATGCTCCACCCACGTGGGCACCACCAGGCGCGCGCGCTGCTGAACTGGGCGCTGTGGCGATTGGGCGCCGCGGCGCCGCGTCCCGTGCGCATCCAGGTCCGCGAACCCGACTCGCCGATCGGCTCGGCCCTCGACGCGCTCGGATTCACGCACGCCAACAGCCATGCGCTCATGGTCAGAGAGGTGGCGGTGCCGGCGGCGGCGCAGGTGCCCGGCGTCGTGCTGGACGGAGCGCCCGGATAGCCCATGGAACCAACGACCACGCCCCCCGCCGCCGCCAACGGCCCGGTGCCGCATCCCGCGGCGTCCGACGGCGAGGAGCTCGAGCGGCTCCTGGCGGCGCTTCCGCCCGAGATTCGGGGGGCCCTCCAGGCGCTGTCCGACTGGGACACCCTGGTCGAAATCGTGCTCGATGTCGGCCGCTTTCCGGAGGCCCGGCTGGACGCCCGGTCGGTGGCGCTGCTGGAACGCGAGGTCACGGGCGACGACTTGGACCAGGTCGTCGCAACCGTGGGCGCCTTTACGGCCGACAATCGCGCCGGCATCGCGCGCACGCTGCACCGGTTCTCGGCGCTGCGCAATCGCTCGGGGCGCATCGTCGGCCTCACCATCCGGCGCGGACGCGCCCTGCACGGCACGACGCACGTGGTGGCGGACATCATCACGTCCCGGCGCAACCTGCTGCTGCTCGGTCCGCCGGGCGTCGGCAAGACCACCATGCTGCGCGAGATCGCGCGCGTGCTGGCCAACGACGCGGACCGCCGCGTCGTCGTGGTGGACACCTCGAATGAGATCGCGGGCGACGGCGACATTCCCCACGCCGGCATCGGACGGGCGCGCCGCATGCAGGTGGCGCAGCCCGACCTGCAACACCGCGTCATGATCGAGGCGGTCGAGAATCACATGCCGGAAGTCGTGGTCGTCGATGAAATCGGCACCGAGGCCGAGGCCCGCGCCGCCCGCACTATCGCCGAGCGGGGCGTGCAGCTCGTGGCCACCGCCCACGGCCAAACGCTCGAAAACGTGCTGCTCAACCCGTTGCTGGCCGACCTGGTCGGCGGCGTCGAGGCCGTGACGCTGGGCGATGAGGAGGCGCGCCGCCGCGGCACGCAGAAGACCGTGCTGGAGCGCCGCGCGCCGCCCAGCTTTCACACGCTCATCGAGCTGCACAGCCGCGACTCGTTCGTGATCTACACCGACGTGGCCGAGACGGTGGACGCCGTGCTGCGCGGACTGCCGGCGCCCGGCGAGCGCCGCGTGCGCCTGGCCGACGGGCGCACCGAGCGCGAGGCGTTCAACGAGGCGCCGCGCGACCCCGAACGTCCGCCCACGGCATTGGGCGGCAGCGCCCCCACGCCGCGGCGCCGCGCGCCCTCGGGAACCTTGCAGATTCTGCCGTTCGGCGTCGGGCGCAATCGGCTGGAACAGGCCATCATCAACACCGGCAGCGACGCGCGCCTGGTGCGCGACCTTGGCGGCGCCGACATCGTGATGACGCTGCGCAGCTTCTACCGCCGCCGCCCGCGCCTGCTGCGCGACGCCGAGGCCCGCGGCACGCCGGTCTACGTGCTGCGCAGCAACACCGTCTTGCAGATGGAATCGTGCCTGATGGAGATGGTCGAGGATGGCGCTACGGTCGACGGCGACGCGCCGTCGCGAATCGGCTCAGGCGCCTCCGGTCCGGCGCAGCGGCTGCGCCTGGCGCTGACAAAGCCCCGCTCGTGACCGTCGACGGCCGACGGCGCGGGCTGTTCATCGCCTTCGAAGGACCCGAGGGCAGCGGCAAGTCCACCCAGGCGCAGATGCTGGCCGACCGGCTGCAGCAGACCGGCCTCGACGTGCTGCTGACCCGCGAGCCGGGCGGCACCGAGCTTGGCGAACGCCTGCGGGCTCTCATGTTCCGCGAGCGCTCCCTGCCGGAGCTGGAACCGCGGGTGCAGGCGCTGCTCATGCTGGCGGCGCGCGCCCAGCACGTCGCCGAGCGCCTGCGCCCCTGGTTGAACGACGGCGGCGTGGTGGTGTGCGACCGGTTTGCCGCATCAACGCTGGCGTATCAAGGCGCGGGATTCGGCCTGGACGTCTCGGAGCTGGACCGGATGAACGCGTTCGCCACAGCCGGCGTCTTGCCGGATGTGACTCTGATGCTCGACCTGGACGTTCAGGTGGGCTTGATGCGCAGCCTTGGGCAACGTGGCAGCGACTGGGAAAAGGCCGGCGGCATGAACGCACAAAAGGTGGAGTTTCACGCGCGCGTGCGGCGCGGCTACCTGGATCAGGCCGACGCCGACGGCTGGACGGTGCTCGATGCGACGCAGTCACCCGACGATCTCGGCCAAAAAATCTGGCGACGCGTGGAGCCCGAAATCGAGGCGCGCACGCTGCGGGCGGCCGAGGCGGTCCAGCCGCCGCTGCCCCTGGCGGCCGGCACGGCGCAGGGGCCGCTCACCGACGAGGCCGGTCGCTCGTGAAGCTTTTTGTCGTCATCGTGCAGCGGCAGGACGCCGACGGGCTGGCGGAGCTGATGCGCGACGCCGACATCCGCTTTACCCGCATCGATTCGGCGGGCGGCTTTCTGCAGCAGGGCAACGTGACGTTCCTGACCGGCGTGGACGACGAGCGCATCGGCGAGCTGATGGCCCTGATCAAGCGCGGGGCCACCACCCGCGTGCAGATGGTGAGCCCCATCCCCGCCATGGTGGAACCCGGCGAGCTGGCGGTGCCCTATCCGGCGGAGGTCCAGGTGGGCGGCGCGACGATCTTCGGCTTCGACGTGGAGCGATTCGAGCCGCTCTAGCCGTGGTTCAGGCGCGGGCGCCGGCCAGCCAGTCGGACATGCGCCTGACGCCCTCGCGCAGGTTCTCCCGCGAGTTGGCATAGGACAGCCGCAGCGAGTCGCGCCCCACGTCGCCGAAGGCGCTACCGGCCAGCACGGCCACACCCGCCTCGTCCAGGAGCCGCGCGGCGATCTCGTCGGCGTCGCGATCGAAGCCCGAGAGCTGCGGAAACACGTAGAACGCTCCCGCCGGCCGCTGGCACGACACGCCAGGGATGGCATTCAGACCGTCGACGACCTGGTCGCGGCGAGCCTTGAACTCGGCGACCATTTCCGCGGCGGCGTCCTGCGGCCCCTGCAGCGCCTCGATGCCGGCGATCTGAATGAAGCTAGCCGTGCAACTGGTGATGTTGGTCTGCAGCTGCGAGAACGCGGAGGCGAGATCGGCCGGCATGACGCCGTAGCCCATGCGCCAGCCGGTCATGGCGTAAGTCTTGGAAAAACCGTCGAGGATGATCGTGCGGTCGCGCATGCCCGGTTCGGCGGCGATCGACGCGTGTTCGATCTCCCCGTACATGATGCGGCAGTAGATCTCGTCGGACAGGACGTAGGCGTCGTGGTCGGCCAGCAGCTCGCCGATGGCCCGGATGTCCGCGGGCTCCAGCACTCCGCCGGTCGGATTCTGGGGCGAGTTGAGAATCAGCAGCTTGGTGCGCGGCGAGAGCTTGTCGCGCAGCTCGTCGAGGTCGAGACGGAACTCGCGCTCCGGCCGCAACGCCAGCGGTACCGGGGTCGCGCCGACGAAGTCGACGACCGACTCGTAGATGGGGAAGCCGGGGTCGGGATAGAGCACTTCATCGCCGGGCCCGCACAGCGCCGTGATGGCGAAATACATGATCGGCTTGGCGCCCGGGGTGACGACGATCTCGTCGGGATCGATGACGATGCCGCGGCTCTCACCGACGTGCGCTGCGATGGCGGCGCGAGCTTCGGGCAGGCCGGCTGAGGGGCCGTAGTGGGTGAATCCGTCATCGAGCGCGCGCTTGGCGGCTTCGATAATGTTGGCGGGGGTATCGAAATCCGGCTCACCGATTTCGAGGTGAATGACGTCGCGGCCCTGCGCTTCGAGCTGTCGGGCGCGAGCCAGCACGGCGAATGCCGTCTCAGTGCCCAGCCGCCCCATGGCGGGCGCCAGGCCGGGATGCGTGAGCAACGCCACACTTGCCTCCTGCACGGGTGAACCAGATGGACGGCCGACGAAGCCGCGACAACGAGGGCGATTCTAGCGTGCCGCATTCCGAGTCCATGGTCTCCGGGTCGAGGACGCCGGCGGCGCGGCGCATGCGGTCGGAGGACGTGGACTCGGTGGCGCACGTGCTCACGCAGGCGTTCGCGCCGCCGCCCGGCGCGAACCCTCTCGGACCGCGCACGCTCATTTCCAACCACCTGGTCGACCGCTGGCACGCCCAATGCGCCGGGGCGTGGGTGGTCGACGCGCCCGGATTTGGCCCCGTGGGCGCGGTTTTCACCGTGGTCGAACCGGATGTCGGCTGGATCGGGGGTCTGGGCGTTCACCCGGCGTATCGTGGCGTGGGCGTCGGGCGCGCGCTGACGACGGCGGCGCTTGGGTTCCTGGACGAAGCGGGCTGCGCCATCGTTGGACTGGAAGCGTCGCCGAACGACGGCGTGGCGCTGGGCGCCTATGCCCGGCGCGGCCTGCGTCCGGTGGATGTCACGCTGCGCCTGCGGACGGATGCCGCGGCGTTGGCGACATCGGGCATGGCTGCCGAGCTTCAAGTTCGGTCTGTGCCCGAGGCGACGGTGCCGGACGGACCCAGGCTGGCCGAGCCGGGCGGTTCGCGAACCGCCCCTACATCCGCGCCGGCGGCAAGTGGTACCGCCCGCGCGGAGTCCCGAGTGGTCGATGCGGCGCGGCGGGCGGCGGTGGTGCCCCTGTCGGATGCCGCCTTCATGGCCGTGGGGCCGGGCGCATCCGTGATCTGCGACCCCGAGGCCGTGCCTACCGGCGAAGTCCTGGAGGCGCGGCTCGGGTCCTTGGGCCGCGACAGTCACTCGGTCGCGGCTGCGTGCCGTGGCCTGGGACGCCTGGCCGTGGCCAGGCAGTTGCGTTATGTCGACTTAGACCTGGCGGTGGGGTCGGGTGCGTCGCTGCCCGAGATATTGCGGCTCGGATTTCAAACGGCCGCCAGCACGGTCCGGTTGGCGCGGCCGGCGGCGGCCTATCGGCAGGCGTCGGACGATGGGCTGGAGCTCGGGCGCTGGTCCCTGTAGCGCCGGCGCTCGTTACGGCTTGGTCGCCACCGCGATTAGGCGGTCGCCTTCGCCGTCGTAGGGATCGAGGGCCCAGCTGCCGTAGGTTTCGATCCGCTCGAATCCGGCGCACCGCAGGGCCAGTTCCAACTCGAATCGATGCACGTAGCGCAGGGGCATGCGGCTCACGCGTCGCTGCACGTGGCCGTCGTCATCGAGCGCGTCGTAGATGTGCAGCGCGTCAATGCGCTGCGCGCCGGGGTCGACCTCCCACGAGACGAAATGCGTGACCGTCGTTCCCTCGGCGTCCGTAAAGCTGCCTTGGGTCCGGAGCAGGCCGTCCCACGCCGCCAGCCGGTCGAGCGTGGGATTGAAGACGTCAACCGCCAGGATTCCGCCCGGCTCGAGCACGTCCTTCACACCTTCCAGCGTGTCGAGCTGATCCTGCGTCGACCCCAGGTGCAGGAATGAATCCAGCGCGCAGAACACCGCGTCGAATCTGACGCTCGACGACACGCGCCGCATGTCGCCCTGCTCGAGAACGATCTCGAGACCGCGCTCCTCCGCGCGTCGGCGGGCGATGGCGAGGAGCGCCGCCGACGCGTCGATGCCGTATACCGCGAATCCGGCCGTCGCCAGCGCCGTGCCCACGCGCGCGGTGCCGCACGCCAGGTCCAGAACCGATCCGCCGGCGCGCTCCGCCAGGTGGCCGTACATCGGGAGATCGTCGTCCCAGTCGTCATGCTCGGCGGCGTAATGCTCGGCAATGGCCGCGTAAGGATCGGGCGTGCTCACCGGCCAATGGGCATGCGCCGGATGAGCAACTCGGCGCTGATGACGACCAGGACAATCAGAATCACCGCCGCCGGTGTGGCCACGCTGTTCACCGCCGCGGTCGCCACCGCCAGTGCGCCCACGGCGACGAGGACGGCCTGCCGGGTGACGGTCACCGCGGGCGGCCGCGGCGCCGAGGCTTCGTCGCCGGTTCGCAGCCAGGCGCCGATGGCCCAGGCGAAGAAAAAGGCGCCGAAGCCGGACAAGGCCACGAAGGCCAAAACGTTTTCGGTTCGGTCCGGCGACGTGAAGACCAGCACGTAGCCCAGCAGCGCCAGCGTGACCAGCCCACCCAGCCACATGAGGCTGGAGGTGACGCGCGTGAAATCGCGCGCGGCGCGCGGGCCGGTGCTGCGCGGGCGGTAGCCGCGCGGGGCCGGAGTCGCGAGTTCAAGCGTGGACGGCGGCGTGCCGGTGTCCTTCGTAGCGGGCGCCTTGACTGCGGACTTGGCAGCGGACGGCCCGGCGCTGGGCTTCGACTCGGGCTTGGGCTCGGGCTTCGACTTGGGCTTGGGCTTGGGCGCCTTCGCGGCCGGTCGTGCCTTGGCATCCTCGGCAGCCGGCGGCGCCTCCCGCCGGATGACGAGCGAACCCTCAGCCAACGGCCTTGAGCCAGCGGGCGTTGGCCGCTTCGTCCGGCGACGGCGCCGACGCGCCGTCAACGATGTCCGCCACACGGTCGAATCCCGCATGGGTCAATCCGCCCGGCGCCGACGTGGCGATGACCTGCGGAAAGTACTGCTGGAAGTCGCCGTGGGGCAGCGCCTCGAGCACGGGCGCCACGGCTTCGACATCGGCCGCGTCAAGCCAGAGGAACGCGGGCGCAAAGGGCGCGTCGTGGGGGCGGACGGCACTGAGGAAGGCCACGCCTACGGCGAGCTCGATCCGGTCGCGCAATGCGTCGGCGACCTGCCCGAGCGGCTTCCAGGCTTCAGGGGCCTCGTCCCAGACATGCACCGCCTGGTCCTGGGAAATCCGAACGTCCCAGTACGTCCCGCCGCTCACCCGGCCAATGATCCGGCGCAAGGCCGCCTCCGTGGACTGCCGGACGCCGCCGGCCAGCGCGTCGAGCGCGTGGGTCATCAGGCGCGCCGCGGCGGCGCGCACCTGGCGCCGGTCGACGAGGTCATCGAGCGCCGCGCGCGCCGCATCCAGATCGACGTCGTGGCGCACAGCGCCGGTGCGGAGCTCCAACTGTCGAATCTGCGCGTCGAACTCCCGTCGCGCCGCTCGGGCCCGCTGCATCCGTCGGCGAGCGCCGCCCGGGTCTTCCAAACGGTCCTGGTCCAGGTCGGGGAAAACTGCCCGAACTTCCGAAGCGGTCGGCGTATCGTCGACGTGCGCGCCCGCCGCTCGCACGGCACCGGCCAGCTCCGTGGTCGCCCGCGCGACGCCGCCCTGCGCGACCCGCGCGGTGTCAGAGGCCTCGGTCACGCCCGCGGCTGCCCGCAATTCGCCCACCGCGGCCACGACGTCCGCCAGGGCGGCCAGTCCGTCGAGGCGGCCTATGGCTTCGTCCGGCGGTTGGCCCCGCGGCAAGCCGGCGTCGGCGGCCACCAGCGCGTCGATGGCCTGGCCGATTCCCGGCAATGCCTTCTCGGCGGCGTGGAGCTTCCAGACCGCGCGCTGCCGGCCCGCCTCGAGGTCGGATCCCCGGTCCAGGCGCTCTTGCATGGCGTGCAGCTCGCGCCGCTGGGCGTCGCGGGCGTTGACCAGCGCCGGGTGGTCGTCCGGCAGATCGAGGGAGCGCGCCAACTCCGCCGCATGCCCCCGGGCGCGCCCGCTGGACTCGATCTGGCTGCGCAGCTCTGCTTCGGCGGCCGCCGCGCGCTCCTCGACGCCGGAGCGTTCCAGCGCGTCGACGCGGGCGCGCAACCGGTGCACCTCGCGCTCGGCGTGGGTCAACTCGCGCTGGGTGCGGGCGCACTCGGATTCGAGGTCGTCGGTGGAGACCGACCGGTCACCGTCGGCAATCCGGCGCAATCGCGCGGTGGCGCTGTCACGCAAGATGCGCGCGCGCTCGGGTGATACGGGGATTTCGAGGCCGAGGCGCTCCAGCTCCTTCTCGACTGCGGCGCGCTGCTTGCGACTGACGGCCAGGCGGGCGGAGTGTTGCTCGCTGTCGCGTTGGTCGTGGTCAAGCTCGGCCAGCTGGTCCAGAAGCTCTTCCTCGTGGGCGTGGTCGGTGCGCTGGCTCCACAGCGACCAGGCACCTGCGGCCACGCCGGCGACGACCATGGCCATGCCCAGCACGGCCAGCGGCCCCGTGCCGGAGAAGCCGATGGTCGCCAGGACGATGCCGAAAGCGACGCCGACGGCCGCCAGCATCAGGCGGTTTCGGCGCCGCTGGGCTTCGATGGCCAGCGACCGTAGGTCCTGCCTGATGCGAGTGGTTTCGCGCGTGAGCTCAGAGGGGTCTACTTCGTCGCCCGCATGCTCGGGCTCGGCATGGAGGATGTCGCTGAGCCGGCCCCACAGGCGGTGCGCGGCCGGGAGGTGCTCGTCTTCGTGGGCGCGTTTGCGCAGCGTACGGGCGCGCTCGGCGCCGGCCTGGGCCTTGGCCTGCACGACCTCGGCCTCGACCAGATTTGAGCGAGCCTGGCGGAGCTCATGGGCGGTCGTTTGGTGGTTGTCGCGCTTGGCACGGGCGCGGTCGGCGGCTTCCGATGCCGCGGCGCCCGCGGTGGCGGCGTCGCAGGCTTGGTCGAGGGCCGCCAGTCGCTCGGCGCCGGTCCGGGCGCGCTGCGCCAAGGACGCGAGATCGCCCAGCCGGACATCCAATCGCCCGATGTGCTCCCGCGCGCGGGCGGTTTCCGCGGCGCACCGCGCGTGATCCGCCCAGAGCGAGGCAAGCTCGCGGTAAGTGGCCAGGCGGTCGCGCTCGTCTAGGAATTGCCCGCGCAGCACGCGGTGGCGGCGCTCGGCGGCGTCGGCCTCCGCCGCGCGCTCCGATGCCGCGGTGAGCGCCTGCAAGGCCTGGCGCACGCGCCAGCGCTGCAGCGCGCGGTCCAGCCGGTCGATCTCGTCCTCGTTGGCCGACGCCCGTGCCACCGCCTGCGCCAGCTCGACACGCGCCCGCGCCACGGCCTCTTCCTCGAGGTGCGCCGGGCTTTCGGCGAACTCGACTTCCATTTCCTGGATGCGCCGCTCGCCGAGCAAACGGCGCAGCAGCGCTCGAATCTCGGCGGCCGGCGGCAATTCGGAACGGGGCTCCGGCCGCACCAGCAATTCCAGCGTCGCTTGATCGAGTCCCAGCATCCGGTCGAGCGCCGCGCGTACCTGAGCCTCGCCGTGGATCGGCGTTGAGCGCGGTCCGCGGTTGATGAGCAGCTCCGCCTCGTCGCCGCCGGTGGCGCGCAGGACGCGCCGCACGGTGAGCGGGCGCCCCCCGGCGGCAAGCGCGCACTCCACCATCGCGCCGTCGGACCGGGCGCGCATACCGTCGGGCGGGCCGTAGAGACAGGTCAACAGCGCTGTTTGCAAGGCGTGGGCCTGGTCACGCGGAACCGTGATCAGATGATGGCCCTGCGGCCGAAATTCCAAGTCGACGCGGTGCAGCGCGCCAAGCTCACGGATCGTCAGCCGCTCCAGGAGAATCATGCGACGCGGCTTTCGGCGCGTCGCCGAAATCCATCGACGACCAACCGGCGCGCCCGTGCGACGGTGTCCGCGTCGTCCGCCGGCGCGGCGCCGGCAGTCAACTGCTCGGCCGCCCGCCGCACTTCCACCACGAACGAACGCGTTGGGCTCGCGTCGGCCGGCGCAGTTGTTATGTCGAGTTGTGACAGGTCAAGGTGTACCAGCGTGCCGTCGGCGGATGCCTGGCGGCTCAGATCGGCAACCCGGCAGCGATGCCACAGCTCGCGCGAGAACTCTCCCACGAATTCAAGCGTCACCAGCGGGGCGTTTCCAATGAGCGGCGTCACTCGCTCCCGAATGACTCCGTCAGAGTCGCGGTCGGCCAGCTCCCCCGCGGTGAAGGTGACGACGACGGGCGCGACGCCCGCAAGCTCGCGAAACTCCGCGGCGATCACGCCGCCCTGATCCAGATCCACCAGGGCGAACCCCGCCTCCGGGCGACGCTCGGCCACCGCGGGCGCGGACCACCCGGGGCAAATCAGGAAGACACTTTCGAGTTGACGCTGGCCGGGATCGGGCCGGTTGCCGAGGACGATGACGTCGGCGGCCATGGCCTCTGGGCGCTGCAGCGCGTCCGATTCGCCGGTCAGCGCGATGCGGAGCGTTGCATGGTGAGGCGCGGGATCGGCATGGCCGAACGCCGAAGGCGCGCCAACTTCGAGCACTACGCCGGCAATGTCGACGGTCCGGCTCCGAATGCCGCCGTCGGACCGCACGCCAGCCACGAGCCCAAGCTCTTCGAGGAAGGCAATGCCGGTGCTGTCAGCCGCGGGATTGTCGGCCTCGTCCAGGGCGATGGCCACAATTCCGGCGTCGCGAGCGCGCCCAAGACACTGGGAAGCGAAGCGAATGTCGTCGAGTCCCGGCTCCGACCGCGCGAACAGGCCGCCCGCGATGAGCATGAGGTCAGCGTCGACGGCGATTGCCTGGTCGACGACAGCGGCGAAACTGCGGCGCGAGTGCGCTTGGAAAAGCGCGAGCTGCTCGGCGTTGAGTGATGGAGGCGCGGCCCCAATGAGGTTGCCCGCGGTCAGCACGGCACGTATTGATTCGGCCGATCCCCGCAGGAACCGCATACGCAGCTACGCCATCCCCTGCCTCCCAGGTGCGGCGACGAAATGCGCCTGACTTGACAGAATATCACCGCCCGATGGCGCCGACCAGATCGATGGCTCCTCAGCCGCTCGGCTGGATGCCAGTTTCAAGCTGATGCCGCACCCGTCCTGGACGTAGGTGCGGCGTCCGTCCCGGATCATGAGCGTGTGGCCGCGCCAGCGGCGGCGGAAGTGCCGCAACACCAGATCGACGACCGGAAACTGGAAGTGCCACTCGGCGACGAGCTGGCGCGGACCGGGTCCGCGCGTGAACCGCAAGTCCCGCCGCGCGGCGTGCACTTCGCGGTAAACCTGATGCCCCCAGCTCAAGGCCAGCTGGGCCTCGCGCGAACCACGACCCAGCACGAACGAGGCGCCGTGCTCCAGCACCTGGCCAGCCACGGCGCGCAGCACCCGATCGCGATCAGGGGCGGGATGGCGCAGGGCGTAGCCGTAGAGGCGTTCGAGCCGCGCCAGGCGCCGGCGGTCGCGACGCATCGCCGCCAGGCGCGACCGCACCACCTCCGGTCCGCCGCCGCGTTCGTCGGCAACCTGCCGCAGCAGGGCAAAGAACGTGTCGGGCACGCGGCTCATGCTGGCCTCCAATCGAATTCGGCGCTCACGCTTGGGGACGTGTCCAGCACCGATTTCATAACTACGCACGTGGTCGACGAACCAGAGTCATGCCGGCGGTCCCCCTCACCCCAACCCATTGCCACGGAAGACGCTTGCAGAATCCAGCCGGAGTTGGGGACAACCGGGCGCATCCGTTCCGCCGTCGGGTTCAGTGAGGGGTGGATTCCCGCGTTCGCGGGAATGACGGAGGGGTTAGGCGACGGTCGCATCATCCGAGCACCTCGTCGCGCCAGGCGTAGCGACTCGAGCTCATGCGCGCCTGGCTGGCGAGCAGCGACGCGGGCGCCAGGACGGCGTCGCCGAATCGCTGTCGGATCTGGTCCTGCGCTTCGTCCAGCCGCCGTCGCTCCCGCGTCTCCGCCGGCCGCAGCGGCAACTGGCAGTAGTCAAAGCTCTCGAGCGCGGTGGCGTGAACCCCCACGAGGCGGTAGACATCGTCGGCGCGCGCCACGCGCAGAAACAGCTCGCGAGCCAACGCGAAGATGGCCGCGCCGATATCCACGGCCGCCCCGACGGTCGTCTGGCGCGTGATGGTGCGGAAGTCGGCGTAGCGCAGCTTGACGCTGATCGTGCGTGCGCGGAGGTGCTTGGCGCGCAGGCGCTGGCCGACGTGCTCGGCGAGCTGTTGCAGGTAGTCCACCACAACCGTCCGGTCGTCGACGTCGCGGTCGAAGGTGACCTCGTTGCCCACCGAGCGGCGACCGCGCGCGGGAGTCACGTCCCGCGGGTCGATGCCGCGCGACCGCACGGCGGCCTGGGCGGCGGTTCCGCCAAAGCCGGCGTGGACTCGCTCCGGGTCGGTGCGAGCCAGGTCACCGATGGCGGTCACGCCATGGCGCTTGAGCTTGGCCGCCGTCTTGGGGCCAATGCCCCAGACCATGCGGACGGGCAGCGGGTCGAGGAAGGCCGACTCCGCGCCGGGAGAAATGACGCGGCAGCCATCGGGCTTGGCGACCTGGGAAGCGATCTTGGCCACCGACTTCGTGGCCGCCACACCGACGGAGATCGGGAGGTCTTCGCGTTCACGAACGGTCGTCCGCAGGTGATGCGCGATTTCAGACGGCGTCCCGTAGCGGCGCTCGCAGCCGGTGACGTCGAGGAACGCCTCATCGAGCGACAGCGGCTCGACGAGCGGGGTATAGGCGCGAAACAGGTCCATGACCCGGCTCGACACCTCGGCGTAGAGGTCCATGCGTCCGGAGACGAACTCGGCCTGCGGGCAGCGGCGGGCGGCCTGGCGCGAGGGCATGGCCGACCGCACGCCGAACGCCCGCGCTTCATAGGAGGCCGCCGTGACCACGCCGCGTCCGTCGCGCGAGCCGCCGACGATTACGGGCTTGCCCCGCAACTCCGGCCGCTCGCGCTGCTCGACGGCGGCATAGAAGGCATCCATGTCGGCGTGCATGACCACCCGGTGACCATTCCAGGCGGCTGAGCCGAGATCCTGCATGTGCGCGTCGACTGCGGTCGGTGTGCGGCGATAGTACCAGACAAATACCGAACGAACAAATAGCGAACAGGCGGGCGGCGCGGCACGGCGCCGCCGGGGTTGAACTCCGGCCGTCGCCGATATGGCGGCCGGGGAATCCCCTCACCCCGGCCCTCTCCCCGTGGGAGAGGGAGCGGACAGAGCCGACGGCGCGGCCCCCGTCCCCGTATGGGGCAATTGCGTGGCCGCGAACGGGCGGGTCTGAGACCCGCCCCTACTCGATCCCTCCGGCGCGCCCTCAATTCTGGCTGGACTGGATTCCCGCCTTCGCGGGAATGACGGGCTCAATGGGACCCGCTGCCTGGGTCTGGGTTCGCCGAGCGGCCGTGCACGGGCATCTGAGATTCCTCGCGTGCGCTCGGAATGACGGATTGGGGACCGCCATCGACTTACGGCTGCGGCAGTCCCCTCACCCTGGCCCTCTGCCCATGGGAGAGGGAGCGGACATCGTCGGCGCTCGGCCTACAGGCTCCGCAGGATGGCGACGGCGTGGCCGCGCACGCGGACGTCGCGGGCGTAGATGGGGTCGTAGTCGGCGTTGGCCGGTTGCAGGCGCACCCGACCATTCTCGCGGAAGAGGCGCTTGAGCGTGGCGGTGCCGTCGTCCAGCATGGCCACGGCGATCTGCCCGTCCCGCACGGTCTCCGTGGGCGCGACGATGACCAGGTCGCCGTCGCAGATGTGGTCGTCGATCATGCTGTCGCCGCGCACGCGCAGCGCGTAGGTATCGCTCGCGGGCGCAAGACCGGAAGCCACCGGCACGGTGTCGATCCGTTCCTCGTAGGCGTCGATCGGCAGGCCCGCGGCAATCTCGCCGATGATCGGCACGTGGACCACGCCGGCGTCGGCGCCGTTATCGAGGATCTCGATGCCGTGCGACTGGCCGGTGCGCCGGATGTAGCCCTTGCGCTCCAGGGCGTCCAGGTGCTGCTGCACGGTGGCCGGCGCCAGTCCGACGATGCCGCCAACCTCGCGAACACTGGGCGTGTAGCCCTCGTCGCGCACGAAGCGCTCGATAGTGACCAGCACGCGATGCTGGCGTTGGGTGAGCGGGCCGCCCATGGGCGACATCCTCCGCGACGCGCGACGCGGCATGACCAACGGTCACGCGCCTGATGATTCCACGCACTGCCACGCTACCAGACAGAATGCGAACGCGTCAATAGCGCTTCAAGAGATGCGGTGTATCCCGGCGTTACGACTGTGGCTCTTTGAGCGCCTCGAGGGTGAGCGACGCGCCGGAGCGAACCCGGCGCAGGGCGGAAACGTCCGGGTCCTCGATGCATCCGACGGGCGCAATCGGGCTTGCGGCACGCGGCTCGGAACCACGGCTGGCCGGGGTGGGACCGAAGAAGATGCAGATCGCGCGACCCGGCGGCCAGATCGCCAAGTCTCCAACCTCGGCAACGTCCGTCGCAGCATCGGGCAGGACCACGTCGACGCCGATATCGGCGTAGATCTCGTCGCCCCAGATGCTCGCCGGCACGCTGAGTGGCAGGGCCTGCCAGACGGCATCGGCCGCCGGCGTGTCGTGCAAGCGCGCGGCGGCCTCGTAGTCGCCTACTCGAAGCTGAACGCGCCGCGCGGGAATGCTCAGCCGCCCTGGGCGCGAAGCTCGCGCGCGCGGGCCACATAGGTCTGCACGGTGGCGGCGAACTCGGCGTGGCTCCAGGTGAGCGGGCTCACGCTGAGGGGCTGCCCGGTGAGCGGATGCACCTGCTCCGCCAGGGTGCCGCTGGGGAGGGCGCGGTCGATCACCCAGCGCATCAGATCGTGCGCGCGCTCCAGGTCGTCCATGGTCTGCGCCGCCGCCGCTTCCCACTGCGCCAGCCACAGCGTGCAGATGAACCACGGATTGCCGGGAGTGCGCTCGATGTCGTCCGAGACGCGGTGGTAGTAGTCGTCCTCGTAGCGCGCCACGCCGCCAATGTCGGTCTTGACCCACAGCCGGTCGCGCAACGAGTGCATGGTGGACACGCAGCGAGGGTCCGTCGGCTCGCAGAGCCCAAAGCGCCAGACACCGCAGACGCTGGCGTCGATGGTCATATCGGGTATCAGCGCGCCGTCGTCGGCGACCTCCAGACGGCGGATGAACCGCTGCTCGCCCTCGTCGTAGAGATGCTCGAACGCGGCCTCGCGAATCTCAGCGGCGGCCGTGTCGTATTCCTCGGCGGCGGCTTCTTCGCCGAACGCACGGGCGAACGCAGCCGCCGCCCGCAATCCGCCAACCACGCTGGCGACGGTGAACGTATGGATGCCGTAGCGCTCCTCCCACAGGTCCCAGGAGGGCGCGGGCAGCCCGGTCTCCCGGTGTCTGAAGCGCACCATGAAGTCGGCGGCGCGCTTGATGAGCGGCGCATACAACGGCTTCACGACCTCGGTGTCCTTGAATCGCTCGTCGTAGGCGCCCAGCGCCCACAGCACCAGGGAGGTCTCGTCCTCCTGGATCGGCAGGATGCGATTGCCTTCCGCGTCCGCCCAGGGATGCCAGCTGCTGCCCGGCGTGCCGTCGGGGTTGTACTTGTGCAGCATGAAGCCGCCGGGCTGGATCGTGCGGAGGCAGAAATCGAAGAAGCGCCGCGCCAGCTCGCGGTGGTCGCCCTGGATCAGCACGTGGACGACCAGCGCGCCGTCGCGCGGCCACATGTAGGTGTAGGTATCGCGGCCGAATTGCAGGATGTCGCTGTCGTTGGCCGCGATGATGGCGCCGTCGTCGTCGGTTTGGGTGCGGACGATGAGCATGCTGCGGCGGTAGAGATCGCGAACGGCCGGATCGAGCCCGGTGAAGTCCAGGTCCTCGCGGGTGACCCAATGCCGCCAGTAGTGGTTGGTGCGTTCGATCAGGGCGTCCGGGCCGCGCCGCACGACCATGTCGTTGTCGTCCTTGACGGCGAAGAACTCGTCGCCGACGGCCAGCCAGTAGTGCGCCACCGCGTCGCCGCCCGCCGGCACGCGCACCTCCACGCCGCCGGTGCTGTCGACCAGCCCCTGGGCGATGGCGTTGCCGGAGAGGTTGCCGTCCTCGGCGTCGCGCCAGGTGCCCTCCAACCCGTGCAGATGCTTGGTGCCCGTGCTGACGCCGTCGAATCCCGGCTGCTCGCCCGCCCAGGCGTTGGCCATGAACAGCACGTCCCGCTTGTGATGCACGATGCCGCGCGTGAGGGGATCGAAATAGGTCGTGTCGCCCACGCCGTCGCGGAACAGGTAGAAATCGTGGTGGAAGAAGAGCTTGACGTGCCGCGGGGCGCCCCGCAGGTCGCGCACGACCATGCGTCGAAGGTAGATGGGGCGATGGAAATCGACGGCGTCGGCGCAGACGAGCTCTAGCCCGAGATCGTCGTTGACCAGGCGAACGTCGCTGACCAGGGTGTCCGGGCGGTAGCGCAGCGTGCCGTTCCAGCTGCGCGCGGTGATCCAGGCGAACGCGCCGTCGACCCAGATGCCAAAACGAAACGGATCGTGGCCGGCGTGGTTCCACAGACCCACGTGCGGGAAGTAGATGTCGCGGACTCGATAGTCGCCGTCGAACGCGACCAGCAGGCGACCGTTGCCAATGGCCAGGTCACGCGGCATCGCTTGCCCCTTCCGCGCCGGAGGGAATCGACGGTGGCCGCATTATGGCAGTGCGCCGCGGCAAGTTTGGTAGGGGGATTCGCGAACCGCCGCTGCGGCGGACCGCGACCTGAGCGTTGGGGAGTGGGCTAGTTCACTTCTGAGCGCCGCACGGCGGCAGACTTCCGGCACGCGCACGGTTCAGTGAAGGTGGATTCCCTAGATTCACAAACGAAGTGCAACACCTGGCAAAGGTGCTGCCATGG
>JAPOXD010000053.1 GCA_026707285.1 Chloroflexota bacterium
ATGTGTAAACCATGTCCCCGAACGGGTGTAAACCATGTCTCCGGTCTGCACACCCATCGAGGGAGAGGGAACCGGACGCGCGCGGCGAGGTGGAGAATTGCCCGGCGCCGATCAGGGTGACCACTACCCAGGTGTGTGGACGAGTCACCGGCGGCGACGCATGCTGCTAGCGGCTGTATTTCTGAGGCTGGAGAACGTCATGCCGCGCATCGCCTTTGCCCTGCCGATCAAGCCCGACAAGATCGACGCCTACCGGGAGACTCACGCCAACGTGTGGCCCGAATTGCTGGCCGAGAATACCGTCGCGGGCATTCGCAACTACACCATCGTGCTCTTCGGCCACCACGCCATCGGCCTGCTGGAGTGCGACGATTGGGACGCGGCGACGGCGTACCTGGCGAAGTCGGAACCCCAGTTGCGTTGGCAGGACCTGCACACGGACATCCTGGACGTGGACATGAGCTCGGGCCTGGTGCCGCTGGAGATGCTGGAGGAGCTGTTCCACCAGGACTGACCGGGCGGCCGGTCGGCGTGGGCGGCGATGGTCGGAATCCCCTCACCCCGACCCTCTCCCATGGGAGAGGGTGCCGAACCCCGATCGGGAAGGAGTCTCTCAGCGGGGCAACGGGCGCCCACTAGGGGCGCCCCTACACCGGCCGAGTGTGGGCGTGGGGGTGGATTCCCGCTCCCCGCCTTCGCGGGGACAGGCTCCGCGGGAATGACGGAATTCGGAGTGATCCGCTACCCGGCCTCGATGTTGCGTATATCATTTGTGACTGCGCGATTCAGCGCACCACCGGTCGCGGGCACTGGCCCGCGGCCATTTTCCTGACTCTTCGAAGGACCTGCCATGCCTCCGCTGCCGCGACCGAACAGCGCCGCCATGACCCAAGGCCCGGCGCGCGCCCCCGCACGCTCGATGCTCAAGGCCATCGGCTTCACCGACGAGGACCTGCGGCGTCCCATTATCGGCGTGGCGCACCAGTGGATCGAGACCATGCCGTGCAACTTCAACCACCGCGAGATGGCCGAGCACGTCAAGGCCGGGGTGCGGGCGGCGGGCGGCACGCCGGTGGAGATCAACACCATTTCCGTCTCCGACGGCGTGGCGATGGGCACCGAAGGAATGCGCGCGTCGCTGGTGAGCCGCGAGGTCATCGCCGACTCCATCGAGCTGGCGTCTCGCGGTCACTGCGTCGACGCGCTGGTGGTGCTCGTGGGCTGCGACAAGACCATTCCCGCCGGCGCGATGGTGCTGGCGCGGCTGAATCTGCCGGGGTTGGCGTTCTATACCGGCAGCATCGCGCCCGGCGTTCACCGTGGTCGCAACATCACGGTCCAGGACGTGTTCGAAGGCGTGGGCACGCACGCGGCGGGACGCATCGACGACGCCGAGCTTTTGGCCATCGAGGACGCGGCATGCCCCGGCGCGGGCGCCTGCGGGGGGCAGTTCACGGCCAACACCATGGCCACGGCGCTGGAGTTTCTCGGAATCAGCCCGGCGGGCGCCAACGCGGTTCCGGCCACCAACGCCGCCAAGGCCCAGGCCGCGGTTGCCGCCGGCGAGCTGGCGGTCGACCTGCTGCGGCGCGACGTGCGCCCGCGCGACGTCATCACCCGCGCGTCGATGGAGAACGCCATCGCCTCGCTGGCGGCCACCGGCGGCTCGACCAACGCCGTGCTGCACCTTATGGCCATTGCCCACGAGGCCGGGGTTGCGCTGGAGCTTGAGGACTTCGATCGCATCGCCGAGCGCACGCCGATCATCACCGACCTCAAGCCCACCGGGCGCTTCGTGGCGTCGGACGTCCATGCGGCCGGCGGCCTGGCCGTCATCGCGGCCGAGCTGGCCTCGCGCGACCTGCTCCATGCGGAGGCGCGCAACGTGGACGGTCGGACAGTGGCGGAGATTGCCGCCGCCGCGGAGCGGTCGGACGCCGCCGGCGACGTGATCAGGAGCATCGACGCGCCCGTGAAGGCCAGCGGCGGGATTGCCATTCTGCGCGGGAACCTGGCTCCCGACGGCTGCGTCGCGAAGGTCTCCGGACAGGAGCAGACGCCCTTCAGCGGACCGGCCCGAGTCTTCGACGGCGAGGCCGCCTGCTACGCGGCGCTGGAGGCGGGCGAGATTGCCCCCGGCGACTTCGTGGTGATTCGCTACGAGGGGCCGGTGGGCGGACCGGGCATGCGCGAGATGTTGCAGGTGACGGGCGCACTGCAGGGCGCGGGCCTGGGCGGCTCGGTGGCCCTGATGACCGACGGACGGTTCTCGGGCGCCTCCCACGGACGCATGGTGGGGCACGTGGCGCCCGAGGCCGCGCACGGCGGGCCCATCGCCATCGTGCGCGACGGCGACCGCATCACCCTCGATCCCGTGGGCCGGCGGCTGGAGGTGGCGCTTTCGGGCGACGAGATCGCCGAGCGTTTTGCGGCCTGGTCGCCGCCGCCGCCGCGCTATCCCGGCGGCGTGATGGCCAAGTACGCCGCGCAGGTCTCGTCGGCGAGCGCGGGGGCCGTGACCAGCATCTTTTCGCCCTAGCAGGGTTCTGAATAAGGCTCTGAGCTGGGCCGCAATCCGTTCGGAGACCCCTTCGACAAGCTCAGGGCGAACGGATTGGGGTCAGGTACGCGGTGGGACTCTGCTCTCCATTATTTGAGAAGCTCGTCAACGGCGCGCCGCCCGGAGGCGGCTGCTACATGGGTGGGTGCATGGCCATGGCCAGTGACGTCTCGATGTCCCACACGGCCTGCGAGATGGCCTGACCGATCAGGTCCAGCTTGCGCACCTGCTCGATGCGCGCGGACGCCGTGGTCAGCTCGCGCGTGGACAGCAACGCCTGGAAGATGCCGCAGGCCTCGGCGAGGCAGACGATGACGATGTCGCGCGGGTCGGGGATCTCGTCGCTGAAGAGCACGCCCATGATCCGCAGCTTGACTTCGCGGTCGGCCTTGCCGTCCACGGCCGGATAGCGCCGCGACTTGAACACCCACAGGAAGCTCTCATCCCGACGCTCGAGGATGCCGTGCTCCGTGAGACGAGCGAGCGCGCGGTCGCGGATCTGGTCGGATTGGCGCGCCGTCTGGTGGACCCAATGGGCGGCGTCGTGCGTCTCGTCGGCCGCGGCGATTCTTTCAAGCGTCGGGTCGAGCAAGTCGTCCCCGACGGGCGTGGCATCGACCAGGACGAGCTGCTTGAGGTCGGTGTCGATGCGGTTCTCCAACGCCAGGTCCATGAGCACCGCGCCGGCCAGGGCGCAGCGCAGCGACCAGTCGGAGACGTGCAGGAAGTCCCCGCCCTCGTCGTCGAGCAGGAGCAGCATGATCTCTTCGGCGAATCTCAGCACCGGCCACGCTCCTTTGCGTGCTTGATGAAGCTCGCAAGCCTGCCGCTAGCATATCGCTCCACCAGCGACGGTGTCCGAGTTGCGACGGCCAGCCGTCGGCCTGCATCGTTGGCATGCGACATGACCGGCATCGTGATCGAGTACTGCGGACCTGGCGATTCGCGTGAGCAGTCGGCGCGCGATCTGGCCGATGCCGTGGGCCAGGCCGAGTACTTCGCGTATGAGGCCGAGTGGCACCTGGAGAAGCACACGCTGATCGCGGCGGAGTCTGACCGGGTGGTTGGGTTTCTCCGATTCGTCGTCCAGGAGATCGGACCCGACTCCGACCGACCGAGCCTGGCCCTGCGCGGCGAGCCCATGCGCGAGGCGTACGTGCTGGCCTTTGGCGTGGACGAATCCCACCGGCGCCGCGGCGTGGGAGCCGCGCTGCAAAGCAAGTTGATTGAGGAGGCCACAACCCTGGGCTGCTTTCAGGTGCGCTCACGGAGCGCGGGCGATCGTGCGGCCAATCACGCGCTCAAGCTCTCGCTGGGCTTTGGCGTGCATCCCACCAAGGACACCGATCAGGGCGTGTTCTTTGTGCTGCGCCTGCCGCAAGCGGAGCGGTCACCAGGCGGGGTTCGAGACTAGGGGCTGTGGCTCCACGTATCCGGTACCCGCGCGAGCGCCGCGGACCCTGCCCATGGCGTCGGCTGGCGACAATATGGCGGCCGCAGGCTTCCATATGTGCGGCTGCCGATAATATGGCCGGTGGTGCGGCTTTTTAGATGCTGCTAGTGACAATAAGGAGCGGAGATTTCCCCATATATTCTCGAAGTGATAGTATGAGATCGCCACACGATCCTTGTTCCCGTTTCCGAACATATGGAAAGCCCCGCCGCCCAAGTCGAGATCTCCGCCTCTGAAGAAACAGCCGCCCGCCAGCGCGCTGGCAGGTATGTTGCGCAGCCGCAGGGCTACCGGGCGTTCATGCCATCCCCGCTGCCCCCGGAGCCGCCGGTGCGTTTGGATGGGGAGCTCCAGGCCTTGCTCTCCCAGGCCGACCAGGCGCTCGGCCGCCTCGATGGCTCGATCCAGACGTTGCCCGACCCGGATCTATTCGTGTTCATGTACGTGCGCAAGGAGGCCGTGCTCTCAAGCCAAATCGAGGGCACGCAGAGCTCTCTGCAAGACGTGCTGGCTGCGGAGGCGCGCATTCGCTCGCCGGGTAGGCCGCGCGACGTCGACGAGGTCATCAACTACGTGACGGCCATGAATCACGGGCTGGACCGACTGCAGACGCTGCCGATTTCCGTCCGCTTGGTCCGGGAGATCCATGCCCGGCTGCTTGAAGGCGTCCGTGGGTCCCAGATGCGGCCCGGCGAGCTGCGCACCAGCCAGAACTGGATCGGCCCTACGGGGTGCACGCTCAGCGAGGCGACGTTCGTTCCGCCGCCGCATCGCGATGTGCCCAGCGTCTTGGGCGCGCTGGAGAGCTTCATTCACAGCCCCAGCGAGTTACCGGTGCTGATCCAGATTGGATTGATCCACGCGCAATTCGAGACCATCCATCCGTTTCTCGATGGGAACGGACGCGTCGGCCGGCTGCTCATCACATTCCTGCTATGCCAGCGCGGCATTCTCGGGGAGCCCGTGCTCTACCTCTCGCACTTCTTCCGGCGGCATCGCAGCGAGTATTACGACCGACTGCAGGCTGTGCGTGACCGCGGCGATTGGGAAGGCTGGCTGGACTTCTTCTTGCGCGGCGTGGTCGCAGTCAGCAGCGAGGCCGCGGAGACCGTGCGCCGCATCCTCACGCTGCGGGAGGAGCATCGGGCCCGGGTCACGGAGCGCCTGGGTCGGGCCGCCGCCGACGGCCATCGCGTGCTCGGCCGGCTCTACCGACGGCCGTTCCTCACCGTTGCCGATGTGCCGCCAATTACCGGGACCAACTATCCCGCCGCCAATCGCCTGGTCGCCCGACTGGTCCGGATAGGGGTGCTGGAGGAAATCACCGAAAGCCGGCGCAACCGCGTGTTCCGCTACGGCCCCTACCTTCAGGCTCTGGAAGGCGTCGAGACGCCCGACTAGCCCGCCCCGGACTCATCCTCCAGCGGCTGTCCAAGGGCGTCGAGCCGGGCGACCTGCTCCAGCAGCCGCATGCTGTGCACCACGTCGTGGATGCTGGTGAGCGGCTCGCGGCCCTCGCGGATGCAGTCGCGGAAGTCGCGGTGCAGCGCCGGCACGCCGTCGTCCAGTTGCCCGTGCGGGTCGCCGGTGAGGCTGGCCGCGTCGAGGATTTCGGGCGTGTCGCCGCCGTCGGCGAAGACTTCGCCGTAGGACGGCGGGCGCAGATAGGCGCTGATGCCATTGCCGTGCAGCTCGACCCGGTAGTAGCGGCTGCCCGCGTGTCCGATGGCCGTGTGCACTGCTAGCGCACCCGAGGTGAAGGCGATGACGGACTGCGTGGCATTCGTCCAATCGGTGTAGGCGTTGTCGACGCGGGCGTGCGCCTCGTCCAACTCGCCGCCGCAGACCCAGCGGATGAAGTCGATCATGTGGATATCACGGTCGTACATCACGTTGATCCGCAGCGACTCGGGCGGCTGGTGCGACGGGTGCTTGTGCATCCCCGCCAGCACGAAGCGGATGGGGCCTCGGGTCTCGATGCGCTCCTTGGCGGCGCGGATCAACGGCGTCCAGCGCCGCTGTAGGGCGACGCAAACCAGTCGGTCGTTGCGCGAGGCGGCCGCGGCGATGCGGGCGGCTTCGGTGGAGTTGGCGCCGGGCGGCTTCTCGACCATGACGTGCTTCCCGGCGTCCAGTGCGTCCACGGCCACCGGGCACACCTGATAGGGCTGCATGATGGCGTAGACCACGTCGCAGTCGACCTCGTCGAGCATGCGGCGGTGGTCGGTGTAGCGTCGGGGGATGTCGTAGGTGTCCCCGGCGTGCGCCAGGCGCTCCGGGTCGAGATCGCAGACGGCTTCGAGGCTCACGTCGTCGGCGTCGGCCAACGCGGGATAGTGCGCCCGCGTCGCCCGTCCGCCGGCCCCGATCATGGCGGCCTTGAGCATGGTCTGCTCCCGGACGGTGTGGTTCGCGCTCAGAGTCTAGTATGAGCGGCCGTCGCCGGCGGAACGTGGCACGTGATGTATCGACAGGTTCTGGATCTGCTCGATGCCGACGCCATGGCACGGGACACGCTGGCCTTTGTCCAAGTGCCCAGCGAGACGGGCGCGGAGGGTCCCGGTAGCGAGCACTTCGCCGACCTCTGCGAGCGGGCCGGGCTCGAGGTCGAGGTCGATCGCTTCATTCCCGATCGACCCAACGTCTACGCGCGACTTCCGGGAACCGAGCCGGGGCATCCGCTGCTGTTGAACGGCCACGTGGACACGATCCCGCGCGGCGACAGCGATCCGCCGGAGTTGCGGGACGGCTGGGTGGTAGGCCGCGGCGCGGAGGATATGAAGGGCGGGCTGGTGGCGATGGTGCACGCGGCGACGGCGCTGCGGCGCGCCGGGGTGCGGTTGCGCTCGGACCTCTGGCTAACGGGAGTCGTCGGTCACGAAACGCCAGTGGGCAAGAAGGAAGGCCCAAAGCGGCTGGTGGAGCGCATGCGGGCGGGCGACGTTCCGGCGGCGGCGGTGATCATCGCCGAGGGACCGCACGCCATCTGGACGGCGGGGCTGGGCGCGGCGATGTTCCGCATCACGCTGAGCAGCGCGCGAGGCATCGTGCACACGCTGCACGTGCCCTACGCCGACAACCCGGCGCGCTGGGCCGGCGCGATGCTGGAGGAGTTTGCCGAGTGGGAAGCGCGGTTCGAGAGCGAGACACCGCATCCGCTGTGCGGTCGGCAGCGGGTCGACATTGGCCTGGTTGCGGGCGGCGACTATCCCAACCGCCTGCCGACGCCCCTCACGCTGCGGGGCACGCGACGTTGGCGGCACGGGTTGACGGCGGACGACATCGAGGCAGAGCTGCAGGGCATTTGCCGGCGCATCGAGCAGCGGTCGGGACTGGAGACGACGTTTTCGTTGGACGCGCCGCACGAACCCTTCGAGACGCCAGGCGATCACCCGCTGGTGCATGCCGTTGAGGCTGCGGCGACGACCGCCACCGGCGCGGCGCTGTCGCAGATCGGGCTGGGGCTGGTGACCGACGCCAACATCTACGCCAACGACGCGTCGCTGCCGGTGGTCTGCTGCGGTCCCGAGTACGCCACGGCCCACTCGGACCACGAGCGCGTGTCGGTCGAGCGCCTGCACCGGACCGCCGGGCTGTACGCCCTGGCAGCCATGGAGTTTTGCGGCGTCGGCGAGTGACGCCTGCGAACCAGAACAGGTCTGGTGGGCGTTCGGCGGCCGCCGACCCGAGATCGGGCGGCTTGATCTAAGGGAATAAGACATCGGGCCAAGGGAATAATCCCTTGACCAATGATGGTCCTTGCTTTATTCTCCCAGGGCAAGGGAGTAGTCCATTGGTGAAGCCTATGAGATTCCATTTCACCGTGGATGCGCGCGGAATTGATTCCATATCACTTTTTCGGCGTCTTTGCGGGTCCCGCACGCGGACCCCTGGCTCCGCCCGCGATTCCTTCGGGGCCGGTCGCATGATCCAGCGCGCTGACGAGGGGTACCCGGATGCATAAGCCGCGCTACCAAATGAGTCAACCGCTCTGGCGCAGGCTGCCGGACTCCCCGCATTTCGTGCGAGGCGTATTCGGCATTGCGTTTTTCCTATGGATCATCCTGCGCTCAGTCGGGGTGCTCGACGTTTGGGATCTGTTGACGATCATGCTGGTTCTCTTCGGTCTTGCCTCGATCTACGACCTCGGCCGAGCCAACCCGATCGGATGGCTGTCGGTCAGCGCCGGGATCCTGGTGCAAGTGAGCCAACTGGTCGACTACAGCGGCGGCGTGCAGTTGGGCATCTGGATGGCCTTTGCGATCGTTGCCCTCGGCATCCTGTGGCAAAGTGGGACCATCCGCACGCGTCGAATCGTGCGCTTGCGGGGGTGGAAAGACAGCCACGTGGATCTCACCGCAGATGGGAGCACGCTGCGCGCCCGGGGCGACGTCCGGCGGGGCGAGATCACCTGCCGGCTATGCAACCTAGTCGTCGATCTGCGATATGCCGACATCACCCGTCCGCCGGCAATCCTCAATGTGACGTGCGTCGCAGGCCGGCTGGACTTGGTTGTCCCAACGGGGTGGCGCATCGACCGAAACGTGCGCACCACGTTCTCGCACGGGGTTCACGAAGCGCACCTGGTTGTGGAGAATGTCGGTTTCGCCGAGAAAACCTGGGTTGCGCCGATGCGGCCGGTCGGAGAGCTCTACAAGAGCTGGCGCGAGGCCCTGGGGCCCGACCCGGACCCCGGGTTCGTGAACCTGGTGGTGCAAGGGTCGTCGCACCTGGGCCGCATCCGGATTCTCCACGCCTGACGACCGGCGTTCGCCGTGGCGGCCCGCTCGTCCATCGGGTTCATTGCGAGCGCCGCCGAGGTAGCCGCCGCCGTCGCGGTAGTTTCCGAGACTGACGGTTGTCCGCTGCGGATCCGAGTGCGCCACCGCTCACTAGGACCACGAGCGCGTGTCGGTCGAGCGCCTGCATCTGACCGCCGCGCTGTACGACCTTCCGGCGATGGAGTGCCGCGCCGTCGAAGGCTGATGTCCACGCCCTAGGTTCGATCGTTCGCGCGGTCTGACGAATTCGGCGCTTTGCTAGGCTCCGAACCGAGGAGCGCTGCATGCACCACACCGGACGTTTGTCGGGGCACAGGCGCAGGTTGCGGCCTGGCGCGGTGCGCGATTCCTCGAGGACCGGCCGCGCACTTCCGCTCGCTTCGAGGGGTCGTCGAAGTGGCTGACCGGCGCTACATGATGGCCAGGCCGTTCTGGCGCCAGCTGCTGGACTCGCCGCGATTCATGCGAGCGGCCTTTGGGATGGTCCTGTTTCTCTGGATCATCCTGCGCATGGTCGGGGTCCTCGATGTCTGGGACCTGCTGACGATGATGCTGGTCCTCTTCAGTCTCTCCTGGGCGAATGATCTCGGCCTGCGCAGTCCGGTCCCATGGCTTGTGATCGGTGCCGGAGTGCTAGTGCAGGTGAGCCATCTCGGCGAGTTCAGCGGCGCCGTGCAGGCGGGCATCTGGCTGGCCTTCGTGATCGTTGCCGTCGGCGCCCTGTGGCAAAGCGGGGCCATCCGCACGCGCCGCACTGTGCGCCTGCGGGGGTGGAAGGACAGCCATGTGGATCTGACCTACACCGGGGGCACGCTCCGCGCCAGGGGCGACATCCGGCGGGGCGATATCACCTGTCGTCTTTGTGACGTCACCGTCGATCTGCGCTACGTCGACATCACGCGTCCGCCGGCGATCCTCGACGTGACGTGCGTCGCGGGCCGGCTGGACCTGGTCGTCCCGGTCTGGTGGCGCATCGGTCAAAACGTCAACACCACGTTTTCCCACCTGGCGATAGAGGCGCGCCTCGCCGGGGAACACGGCGGGCCCAGGCCCGAAACATGGATTGGACGCATGCGGCCGATCGGCAGCCGCCGGCGCGGTGTCAGCGGCGGGGACGAGCCGGAGCCGGACGCGGGTTTTGTGAACCTGCTGATCCAGGGGTCCTCGCATCTGGGTCGGGTGCGGATTCGCCACGCCTGACGTCGCGAGTCGTCCTGCGTGGAGCGGGTCGGTTCGCAGCGGCCAGGAACGTATGTTCCAGCGTGCGGGAGGTCGCTAGCCCACCAACTCGTTCGCGAGCGACAGGCCTTCGTCGAGTCGACACGGCCAGTCGGGCGAGAGATGGCGGACCGGATTGGTGCAGACGCGGAAGATGCACACGGCCTCGCGCAGATTGAGCGCCGGCTCGTCCCAGCCAAACCGATCCAGCGCGGCCTCGCGCATGCGCTGGTGGTAGGCGCCGCTGGCCTTGGCCTCGGCTGCAGGCCCGAAGTTCGCCGACCAACGTGTATGGGCCAGGAAATTGCCGACGTCGAGCAGCGGGTCGCCGAGCCCGGCTTCCTCGAAGTCCACCAGCGCCAAACGGCCATCCGGGATGCGGATCATCTGGTCGTCGTAGAAGTCGTTGTGGGCCGTGCCTGACGGCCGCCAGGTTTCAACGAATGGATCCAGTGCGGCGACTGCTTCGCTCAGGGTTCGGCGTGGGCCGTCGTGGTCCCGCAGCACCTGCCGAAACACGCGCCGCGCCCGCCGGTAGGCGCCGCGGAGGCTGAACGGGCGCCGGTCGTCGGCCGGTTCGGGGGCGTTCCAAAGCTTCGTCAGCGCATCGAGGATCGGCTCGGGGTCGATCGCGTCGCCTTTGCGGATCAGCCTTCGGACGTTGGTTCCCGGAATCTCGGACAGCCAGACCACGCCGCCCTCGGTCCAGCAGCCCGCCAGGCGCGGCAGCGCAAACCCGGATGGCGCCACCAACTCCGCCGCGTCGATCAGCCGTGCGACTCGGTCGGGCCGCATGACGCGCACGTAGAAGCGCACGTCGCCGAGGCGATGGCGCAACACGGCGTGTCCGCCGGGTCGGTAGCGCACGACGCTCACGCGCACGCGCCGCACCGGAATGGTGAAGACATGCCGGTTGAGCAGCGAGCACGCGGCTTCCGGGGAGGCCGCGTCGCTCAATCCGGGCAGGTGAGGATCTTGCGGATAGCGGAAGAGGCGCGCCGGTTGTCCACGCGCCAGTTCGATGGCAAACGACTTCTGTGTGACGAATCTGTCGTGCAGCCACTCCGCGGCGCAGGTCAGCACGGCGCGCCGGCGCGGGTTGTAGCTCAACTGTCGCAATCGAAGGCGATGCGGTGGATCTTCCGGTTGGCCGAACCAGGCGCAATGGGCGCGCCAGACCCACTCGCCGTCGAAGAGGTCGGAAAACCCGGCGAGCTCAGCGTCCTCCGGAAGAGTGACCGGCGGAGACAACGGCGGCGTCGCGGAGATGCCCGGCACGTTCCTTCCGATTCACTTCGACCCGACGCCCACGCACCGGTCTCAGGAGCTGGTGTCCGTGGCGGTCAGGGTGGCGGTTGGGGTGAGGTCCGTGTCGTCGGTTGACGTGTTGGTGATCGAGGTCCCGTCGTCGGTGGCGGTCGCGGTGGCGGTGGCGGTCAGGTCCCCCGTGGCGGTGGCGGTAGCCGTGGCGGTCGCGGTGTTGGTGGCTGTTCCGACGAGATCCGTGGAGTTGGTGGCAGTGCTGGTGATCGAGGTCCCGTCGTCGGTGGCCGTGGCGGTCGCTGTAGCGGTCTGATCGCCGGTGGCGGTGTCCGTGGCCGTGGCCGTGGCCGTCCCCGTGTTGTCGTCGTCGTCATCCTCGTCATCGTCGTCGTCGTCCTGCCGCGTCTGGCCGGACATCACCGCTGACTGGCCATCCTGTGTCGCAGGATTCGACGTGGCCGGCGGGAGTGGCGAGGTTTGGAGATCGTCGACCGAGAATCCGTACTCGGACTCCCAGGCCGACCGGTCAAGGACGAAATCGCCGTAGTTGTCGCTGTTGATGCCGAACAGCTCGACGTCCGCGATGGACTGGATGTGGAACAACTGCGGCTCCGCCCAATCGGTCTCCCACTTGGGGAGATAGATCGGGTCTCCGTCCTTCACCAGGCCTAACGAAAGCCAGGGATCGCCGCGCTCCAGATCCTGCAACTGCTCCACGCTGACCTCGACCCGGTCATCCCAATTGATGGTGCGCCCGGCGAGGGCGCGCGTATCGCCGCCCCAGTGCAGGACGCCCTCGGCATCGGCGATCCAAAGGTGCGGGGTTCCTTGAAGGCCGACCACCGTGCCATGCGAAATCGTGGCGCTGGTCCCTGCTGCGAGCGCCGGAGCGAGCATGCCGAAAATCAACACGGCAAAGAGAACCGCGCCAAGGCGCCAGCGAAGTCTCCTCATCCGCTTCACCAGCCGTTTGCTCCCGCGCTTGGACTTGACGCTAGTCCAATGCTGCTGATTGGGTCAAGCGCGACGCTTGAGTCCATCCGCCGTGCAAACGCTCAACAAGGATCGGTTAGCCCTCGCGTGCGACGAGAATCTCGTTGTGAACGGTCACGACCAGCGTCTCGTTGTAGAGCGTCGGCGGCCGGCGCGGCAGCGGGGGGTCGGTGGGCCTCCGGGAGGGGTTGCGCAGGGCGCGGCGGTCGCGGCCCCGCACCTCCCACCACCAGTGCTCGGATGCCATCGGCTCGACCTCGCGCCGCAGGATGAACTCGGCGCGGTCCCAGGCGCTGAATGCCGCGTGGGCCAGGAACACCCGCGACACGGCGGCCCCGTCCCACGTCGCGAGATCGGGCAGCGCCATCGGCCCGGTGTCTACCTGGAACCGGCCCTTGGCACGTTCGATGTTGATCGTGCGAATGGGGTACTCCAGCGTGACGGTCAGCCCCAGAGCGTGGTCGTGGTGCGTGGTGCGGGCGTTCAAGCGCCGGCCGGCCAAGACCGCGCGCACGACCTCGCCGGCGTCGCGCGTGACCTGCGCGTCCGGAACCTCGTGGGTCGTGAAATGCGTGCCGGCGTAGCGGCCGGCGTGCGGCGTGGCGGCGGTCGGCTCGCGCTCGGTTGACGGGCGCCTGGCGATGGGGATGCCGTGCGTGCGGCTGAGCGCCACGCGGAACTCCTGGCTGGGGACCTGGAAGAGGTTGCGGTCGGCGATGGTGTATTCGGCCAGGCAGGGCTGCAGGAGGAAGATCTCCAGCGGGGGTGCGCCCTGGTCCCCGGTGATCGTGCACACGGCGTCGTAGCCGATGCGCACGTGATAGGCGTCGCCGGGCTCGCCCACGAAGCCGCCCGGATACTTGTAGTCGGGGTCCGGCTCGTGAGGCCGGTGGTCCCAGGTGAAGTGCGAGTGCGCAAAGTCAATCATCGGCGCGACTCGTCGGAGGTCTGCCAGATGGTGTTGACCGCCGGCAACTCCCAGGTCTCGAAGTAGCCGGCGGCACGGGGTGGCGGCCGATCGACCGGCTCCCCCGGGACGCGGCGCTCGTACCTGTCGCGCCCGCGCACGGCCGCCGCCCAGGCCAGCTCGTGCTTGGCCAGGGCGATGCTGCGACGCAGGATGAACTCGACGTGGTCGTTGGCGGTGAAGGCCGCGTGGGCCACGAAGACCCGGTCGACGCCAGCGCCGTCCCAGGTCGTCAGGTCGGGCAGCGCCACCGCGCCGGTGCACACCTGATAGCGCCCGCCGCTGGCGTGAAGGTTGATGAGCTTGATCGGGTATTCGACGGAGACGGTCACGGCGTGCGTGTCGTCGCGGTAGGTGGATCGGGCGTTGAGGCGCGTCCCCGCCAGCGAAGCCGCCACGACCGCGTCGTCCGACGCCAGGACCACGGCGTCATGGGCGCGTACGTCGATGGCGAACTCCGCGAAGCGCTCATCGACGTGCTGTCGCCGCGCGCCTTCGTCGTGCCAGCTGGGCTCGGCGGCGATGGGGATCGTGAACGTGTCGCTGACCGCGGCGCGGAACTCGCCGTTGGGCACCTGGAACAGGTTGTCGTCGGCGATGATGAACTCGGAGCGGCAGGGCGCGGTGAGATAGATCGTGCAGGCCGTCCCCCGCGCCTGATCGACGATCTCGAAGCAAGCATCGATCTGAACGCGGCTGGTGGTGGCCTCGCCCGGCTCCCCGACGAACCCGCCCGGAAAGGCATAGACCGGGTCGGGCTCGGCCCACTCGATAGTCCAGGTGACGAACGAACGGTCGAAGTCGATCACGTCGAGGTCGGCCAACCCGGGCGCATGTTCGACAAAGTGTCCCGCCGCGCTGCCGCGCCGAGCTTAGCCGAAGGAGCGATTGATATCGGCGATGACCTTGGCTAGCCTGACCGCTCGAAACGAGGGGGACGCGCTGACCGACGGTTAGCCACAGCTATGTTGGATGCCTGGGTACTTGCGGTCTTCGTCGCCTATTTTGCGGTGCTCATCGGCATCGCCGTGTTTCGCGCCCGGCGCATGCGCGCAATGTCGGACTATGTGCTCGGGGGACGCAAGCTCAGCAGCTTCACCACGGCCCTGAGCGCCAGCTCGTCGACGACGAGCGCCTGGACGATCCTGGCGCTGCCGGCGCTGGCCTTTGCCGGGGGCGTGACCCACCTGTGGACCGTCGTCGCCCTCGTGGCCGGCAGTTGGATCTGCTGGACGGTGGTGGCGAAGCGGTTGCGCCGCTACACCATCGCGGCCGACGACGCCCTGACTCTGCCCGAATTCCTTGAGAAACGGTTCGGCGACACCTCGCAAGTCCTGCGCACGCTGGCCGCGTTGCTCACCATTCTCTTTGTCATCTTCTACGTGAGCTCGGGATTGGTCGCGGGCGCCAAGCTGCTGGAATCCGAGTTCGGCGTCGAATACACGCCCGGCATTCTGATCACGTTGATCGCCGTGGCGTCCTACACGTTCATCGGCGGCTTCCTGGCCGTCTCCCGAACCGACGTCTTTCAGTCGGTGTTGATGCTGGTGGGCTTCATGATCGTGCCGCTGGCGCTGATCGTCGTCGCGGGCGAGTCGTTGCTGCGCGCGGGCTCCGATACGCCCGGGTTCTGGAATCCGCTGACCGATCCCGACAACAACCCGATCACGCCGGTCATGCTGCTGTCGGCCGTTGGCTGGGGCCTGGGCTTCTTTGGCTCGCAGCGAATCTTGCAGCGGTTCATGGCGATCGAAGGCGAGTCGAGCATTCCCGCGGGGCGGCGGATCGGCACGATCTGGATCGCGCTGATGTACGCCACGGCGGTGGTGCTGGGCGTCATTGCGCTCCCCGCGCTTACCGAACTAGACCTGCTGGAAGCCGTAGCGGACCCGGAGCGGATCTACCTGGTGGTGGCGGTGGCGTTCTTCCATCCCGTCATCACGGGCCTGCTGATGACCACCTTGATCGCGGCGGTGATGAGCACGGCGGACTCCCAGCTGCTCCTGGCGTCGGCGGTCGCCGCGGACGACGTGCCGGTGATCCGGCGGCTGACGTACTCCCGCGCGGCCTATGCGCGCGTGTGGATCGGCCGCGGACTGCTGGTCGTGATCGGCATCGTGGCCGCGGTGCTGGCGTTGGTGGCCCAGGAGTCGGTGTTGCAGTTGGTCACCTATGCCTGGGGCGGCATGGGCGCCGCCTTCGGGCCGGTGACGATCCTGGCGCTGTACTGGCGCCGCTTCAACCTCTGGGGCGCGGGCGCGGCGATCGTGACCGGCACCCTGGTGTCCTCGATCTGGTGGGCATCCTCCGGAGGCCCGGGCGGCGTGATGGACATCCACCCGGCGACCCCTGGGTTCGTGTTCGGGATGATCGCGGCCGTTGCGGTTTCGCTGCTCACGCCACCGCCCGCGGCGGCGACGGTGCGGACGTTCGATCAGGTGATCGGCGAGCGCGAGGCCGCGGCGTAGGCGTCGGAAGGTCCCTAGGCCCATGCCGCACCTTCCCCCATTCCACCACCAACGAAGGGCAAGCGACGAGCCGATCCGCTCGACCTCGTCAGCGGCGCCTCGTGAACCGTACGAACCCGCGGCATTCCCCAACGCGTCGATGCGGCTCGCGCTCAGGAGTCCCTTCGCATCGCGACCACGTCCGTGCTGAAATATCCCGGTATCGGAACGCGGGTAGCTTTACGCAACGCAATCCCAAGCCGGCTGGCGGGAAACTCTCGCGTGAACGAGGTTCGAAACAGCCGATGTAGCCGCCTGAATACGAAATCCGCGACCGGAAAGCGAATCTGATGCTCGAATGTTCGAATGATTGAGAAGCGCTCAGCCGCGCTCCCAGACACGATAAGCTCATTGAATTCATCCAGTGACCTAAACTCGTAAACATGGCCTCTATCCAAGACAATCTCTCCCTGCTCGTTGCGCAGGTAGTACCAGCGAAGATTCGCCCTTCGCACGGATGTGATTACCAGCAGGCCCCCGGGTTTGAGCATCTCGTACAGCCCGGCTATGAATCCTTGGCGATCTACAATGTGCTCGATGAGTTGCATGCATGCGATGACATCGAAACACTTCGCAGGGAATGGTGCTCTTGCGCCGTCGGCCTTTACGATTCGTCCGCTACGAATCGTGGTTGCCGCCATCTTTGTTCTGGAAGGCGAGATATCCAGGCCGTATCCCCTCGACGAAGTTCGGTGCTCAACATTCCACAGGAATGTCCCGTTGCCACATCCCACATCGAGAACGCGACCGCCGGCGTCAAGCTGCTCGCGAATAAACTCCCAAGTCGATGGGTGAATTACGAAGCTTATATCGGTAGCTGGCACGAACTCGTCTTCGTTTGGAATAGTGTCCGGTAGAAAATTCGGCTTCATTTCACGGCTTTGTTCCTTGACGGCCAAGGTGTCTAGGCGAGAGTGCAGGGGCGTTCGCGGCGGTCAGTTTACTCAAAATGAGAAGCGGTAGCGGTTGAGAGGAAGCAATTGCTGGACATCGCCTTGACGCATCGGGGACGGGACGGGCGAGATTGGCAGGTCGGCAGGAGCACCGTGCGGGTACCCTACAGTCTGTGTGGCCTCTGAATCCTTCGGCATGAGCAGCCTCACCGGCGCCGTGTGGGACATTCGCCGCCGCGCGCCGAAGGAGCTGTTTGCGCGGCTGGAGGACGTGCCGGCGCTCGCGGTGCAGCTGCTGCACAACCGGGGCTACGCCGACGAGGCGGCGATTCGGGAGTTCTTGGACGGCCCGTTGCCGCCGCACGATCCCTACCTCTTGGACGGCATGGACGCGGCGGTGGCCCGCGTGACGCAGGCGCTCGCGCAGGGAGAGCGCGTCTACGTGTATGGCGACTACGACGTCGACGGCGTCACCGGCACCGCGCTGCTGCTGGAAACCTTCGAAATGCTCGGCGCGGCGGCCACGCCCTACATCCCGGAGCGGCTGGCCGAGGGCTACGGCCTCAACCACGACGCGATCGACGCGATCGGCGCGCAGGGTCCCGGACTCATGGTGACGGTGGACTGCGGGATCGGCAGCGCCGACGAGATTGCGCGCGCGCGGTCGCACGGGATCGACACCATCGTCACCGACCACCACCCGGGCGACGGCGCCGATAACGGCGCGGCGGCGGTGCTGAATCCCAATCAACCAGGCGGCGCGTATCCGTTTCCCGGGCTTTCCGGTGTGGGCGTGGCGTACAAGCTGGTGCAGGCGCTGGCGGAAGAGATGCCGGAGCGGCTGCCGTATCCCGAAGAGTTTCTCGATCTCGTGGCCCTGGGGACCGTGGCGGACATGGCGCCGCTGCGGGACGAAAACCGCACGTTCGTGGCCGAGGGTCTCGAAGCGCTGCGACAAACCCGGCGCCGCGGGCTGCACGCGCTCGGCGAGATCGCCCGACGCCCCGTCTCACGCGTGGGCGCAGCGGACATCGCCTTCGGCTACGCACCGCGGCTCAATGCCGCCGGGCGCCTGGCGCGCGCCGATCTGGCGCTGCAGTTGCTTCGAGCCGGCCATTCGGTCGAGGCCGAGTCGCTGGCGCACGAGCTCGACAATCTCAACATCGAGCGCCGCCGACTGACCCAACTGGTGATCGACGCGGCGGCGGCGCAGATCGACTCGGCGGAGCCGCTGGTCTTCGCGATCGGCGACGAGTTTCCGCTGGGCGTCGTCGGGTTGGCCGCCGGCCGCCTGGTGGAACAGACGGGGCTGCCCGCGTTCGTGGGGGCGCACGTGAACGGAATGGTGCGCGGATCGGCGCGGGCGCCGGACGGCGTGGTGCTCGCCGAGGTCCTGGGAACGCAGGCGAATCTGCTCGACGCCTGGGGCGGGCATGCTCAGGCGGCGGGGTTCTCCGTGCGGCCCGAGCGCGTGGATGCGCTGCGCGACGGTCTGGTTCAGGAGCTGGAGCGAGCGGGCGTCCAGGCGCCGGCGGAGCCGCGATTGGACGCTGACTGCCGCGTCTACCCGCGAACCGTGACCTGGGAGACCTATGAGTTGACCCAGCAGCTGGGACCGTTCGGCGAGGCGCATGCCGAACCGCGCTTCGTGGTGGAAAATGTGGCCATCGACGAAACCCGGGTCGTGGGCTCGACGCATCTCGTGCTGCGCTTTGCGGAGCTGGGCGCGGATGTGGAGGGCATCTGGTTCGGACAGGCGGATCTGCGCCACGAGATTCCGCCGGGCCGGCGCTGCGACGTGGCGTTCCGTCTGAACCTGCGAACGTTCAACGACGAGACGCGGCTGCAAATGCTCATCGACGACATCCGCCACTCGGCGGCCTAGCGGAGGCGTCGGATGCCAGTTTCAGTGACGGCCACGCTGGCGCCGATGGTGAGCGCGGACACGCCCGCGCTGGCCATCGACGAGCTGCTGGAGCGGGTCGCCGCCTACACGCCCGCCGACGATCAGCCCGAGGCCGGCGAGCTCATCCGCCGCGCCTACGCCGCCGCCGAGCGGGCGCACGCGCCGCAGAAACGGCTATCCGGCGAGCCCTACATCCAGCACGTGCTGGCGGTGGCCATGCTGGTGGCCGATCTTCACCTCGACGCGGACACGGTTGCGGCAGGTCTGCTGCACGACGCGGTCGAGGACACCAGCCTGAGCCTGGACGTGATCCGGCGGCAGTTCGGGAGCGGGGTGGCCGAACTGGTCGATGGGGTGACCAAGCTGGAGCGCGTCACCGTGGCGAGCCTGGACGAACAGCAGGCGCAAAACCTGCGCAAGGTGCTGCTGGCCATGGCGCGCGACGTGCGCGTGGTGCTGATCAAGCTCGCCGACCGGCTGCACAACGTGCGCACCGCCTGGGTGTATTCGGCCGAGAAGCGCGCCCGGTATGGGGAGGAAACACTCGAGATTTTCGCGCCCCTGGCCGGGCGCCTGGGCATCGAGGAATGGCGCTGGCAGTTGGAGGACTACGCGCTCAAGCTGCTGGACCCCGATCGCTACCGCGACCTGGCCCGCTGGCTGCTGGCCGAGCGGCGCGCGCGCGAGGCCGCCATCGCCGAGGTTCAGGAGCAACTGCGCCACGGCCTGGACGACGCCGGAATCGACGCCCACATCCAGAGCCGGGTCAAGCACATTTACAGCATCGAGCGAAAGATCCGGCGCAAGGGCGCCGACCGCGAGTCGATCTACGACATTCTGGCGATCCGCGTGATCGTGAACTCCCAGCAGGACTGCTATGGCGCGCTGGGCGTGGTGCACGGGGCCTGGCGCCATATCCCGGTCGAGTTCGACGACTACATCTCGGCGCCCAAGGAAAACGGCTACCAGTCGCTGCATACCGCCGTGCTGGGGCCCGACGGCAAGCCGGTCGAAGTGCAGATCCGCACCCGCGAGATGCACCAAAACGCGGAGTACGGCGTGGCGGCGCACTGGCGCTACAAGGAGGGCGGCCCGCTTGGGCCCGAGGCCTTCTTGGACAAGCTGGCCTGGATCCGGCAGATCCTGAGCTGGCAGGAGGACGGCGACTCGGCGGGGGCATTCGTGGACGCCGTCAAGACCGACTTCTTCAGCGACACCGTGTTCGTGTTCACGCCGAAGGGCGAGGTCAAGGACTTTCCCATCGGCAGCACGCCGCTGGACTTCGCCTATCGCATCCATAGCGACGTGGGCCACTCCTGCATCGGGGCCAAGGTGAACCGCCGCCTGGTACCGCTGGACCACGAGCTGGAAAACGGCGACGTGGTGGAGATTCTGACCAGCACCAGCAGCAAGGGGCCGAGCCGGGCGTGGCTGTCGCAGGTGCGCACGGCGCATGCCCGCGACAAGATTCGCCGCTGGTTCAAGCGGCACGAAAAGGCCGAGAACGTCGTCTCGGGCCGCGCGCTGCTCGACCGGGAGCTGCGGCGCGTGGGCCAGGGCGGGGTCGCGAACGTGCCGGACGCCGACCTGAAGGCGATCGCCACCTCGCTGGGCTACTTGGACGTCGAGAGCCTGCTGGCCGGCGTCGGCTACGGCGCCACCACGGTGCACCAGGTCGTGACACGGCTGCGGCTCACCCCGGAGGTGGCGGAGCCGGAGCTGCCGGAAACGCTGGAGCCGGACGAGCGGCGCGAGGTGCAGCCGTTGGTCAACGTGCTGGGCGCGGGCAATCTGCTCACGCGCGTGGCGGCCTGCTGCCATCCGCTGCCGGGGGACGACATCGTGGGCTTCATCACCCGCGGCCACGGGGTCAGCATCCACCGCCGCAACTGCGCCAACGTGCGCAACGTGTCAGAGCCCGAGCGCCTCGTGCCCGTGTCCTGGGCCGACCGGCTGGTCGAGACGGATACCGACCTGCCCGTCCGACTGGCGAGTTGCTGCACGCCGAGGCTCGGCCGACGCATCGAAGGCGTGGCCAAGAACGGCGCGGTGGAGGTGCACCGGCGCACTTGCCGCGAGCTGGCCGGCGAGACCGACCCCCGCGTGCCGGTGCGCTGGATCGAGGACGACACGCAAAGCCTGCCGGTCAGCATCCGCGTGGTGGCGCACGACCGCGAAGGGCTGACGCACGACATCACCGGCATCATCCGGGAAGAGGGACTCAACATTGCCACCATGTCGGTGCGCACCAACCGGCGGCACGAGGCCACCTTCCGGCTCACCGTGGCGCTGCGCAGCGTGGCCCAGCTGGCCCGGCTGCTGCGGCGCATCGAGACCGTCCGCGGCGTGGTCGCGGTCTCGCGCGAAGGTGCGCGGGCGCGGCAATAGCCACGCCCCTGGACCCCGGCTTTCGCCGGGGTGACGAGGTGTGGCCCTGAGCGGTGCGACGGCCGTCATTTCGCGCGGGGTACCGTAAGCGGAGTCCGACGAGCGACGCACCACACCACTGGAGAAGACATGGCGAATCAACTGGCGACCGCGACGTTGGGGCGAACGGGTCTGGAAGTGACGCGCCTCGGTTATGGCGCGATGGAGATTCGCGGAGGGCCGCGCGGGCGCGCCACCTCCGACGCCGAGGCGGAGGCCATTCTCAGGGCTGTGCTCGACGCCGGGATTACCTATATCGACACGTCCAACGACTACGGGCGGAGCGAGGAGCTGATCGGCCGGTTCATCTCCGACCGGCGGGACGAGTATTTGCTGGCCACCAAGTGTGGCTGCGTGGGACCCGCCGGCGGTCAGCACGTCTGGACGCGCGAGAACCTGATGCGCGGGCTGGAGCAGAGCTTGGAGCTTCTGCGCACCGACTACGTCGACGTGATGCAGTTGCACGGCGCCTCCGTCGAGGAGTCCGAGCGCGAGGGCGTGGTGGACACGCTGAACGCCATGCGCGAGCAGGGCAAGGTGCGGCACATCGCGACGTCGACCTCGGTGCCGAACCTGCCGACGTTCATCGAGTGGGGGTCGTTCGATCTCTTCCAGATCCCTTATTCGGCGCTGAACCGCGAGCACGAGGCGTGGATCAGCAAGTCGGCTGAAGCCGGGATCGGGACCGTGATCCGCGGGGGCGTGCAAAAGGGTGAGCCCGGCGAAGGCGGCGGCCGGGCCGACGCCTGGGACAAGTTCGAGCGGGCCAATCTGGACGAGCTGCGCGCCGAAGGCGAGAGCCGCACGGCCTTCATGCTGCGCTACACGCTGAGCCACCCGGACGTGCACACGATCATCGTGGGCACGAAGAACCCGGCCCACCTGCAGGAAAACCTGGAGACCGAGCGGCGCGGTCCGTTGGCCCCGGATGTCTACGCCGAGGCGAAGCGCCGGCTGGATGCCATCGGCGAGTCGCCCCAGAGTGCGGGATAGGTAGCGCCGGGGTCGCCGCCCGGTGGCCCAGGCTGCGTGCAGCCTGGGGAGCACGTGGGCTGCAACCGATCGATATGGAACAGGCGTAGAGACTCCATAGAACGCACGGCGGCTGGGGTCACGGGGCTATGGTGGTCCGTACCAGCCGATCGACAGAGTCGTGAGCGAATGGGCACCGACGAAGGCTTCGCGGAGGCGCTGCGCGCCGGCGATATCGAGGCTGTCAGGAGCTTCCCGAAGACCGACCTTCACGCGCACGGGTACATCAGCGCCCGCATCGAGAGCCTCGAGCGACGGCTTGGGCACGCGCTGCTGAGGCCTCCGCGCCGCATGAATGGCCTGGGGGAGTTTCAGGAGTACCTGCGGGTGGCCATTGACCCCTACGTCGGCACCATTGAAGGCGCGGAGCTCGCGGCTCAGGTGGCCGTCGCCGACGCCATCGACGACGGCGTGTCTGTGTTCGAGATGAGCTTCGATATCTGGCCCGCGCCCCTCTACCCGGACGGCCTCGACGGCCATGTCCGCTTCATTCGATCACTGGTGGAGCAATGCCAAGACCGCATTCGGCTGCGGCCGGAGCTCGGGATCTCGCGACGCTACGCGTCCAATGCCGCACTCATGGGCCATGCCGCCGAGGCCGTCGCGTCCGCGTTCTTTACCTCAATCGATCTCTACAGCACCGAGGACGCCTGCGCCCCCGAGGATGTGCAGCCGCTCTACGCGCAGGCGCGCGCCCAGGGAATGATGCTCAAGGCGCACGTGGGCGAGTTCGGCAGCGCCGAAGACGTCCGCCGGACGGTCGAGGTGTTGGACCTCGACGAGGTGCAGCACGGCATCGCCGCCGCCGACAGCCCCGACGTCATGCGGTGGCTCGCCGAGAGGGGCGTGCGGCTCAATGTCTGTCCCACCAGCAACGTGATGCTGGGCGTGGTGGGAGACCTCGCGGGCCATCCGATCCGCCGGCTCCACGACCACGGCGTCGCGGTGACGGTGAACTCGGACGACCTCACGGTGTTCGGGCAAAGCGTCTCTGACGAATACCTGAACCTAATCCGGGCTGGAGTGTTCACGGCCGGGGAGCTGGACGGTATTCGCGTGGCGGCGCTCGCCAGCCGCAGCAGTTAGACGCGCTGAATTACGACCATCTCCAACGGCAGGCGTGCGCCTCGCCGAACTACGGCTTGCTCGCAGCGCGGTCGATACGTCGCTGGAGCCGGACCAGGAACCCTTTGAGTTCCGGGTCCTGCGTGAGGCAAAGGGCGTGATGCGCGCTGGTGGTGGCCTCCGCGTGAGAGCCGGTTTTGAACAGGCTGCTAGCCAGCCAGGCGTACGCCTCAGCCTCTAAACCCGGATCGATGCCGAGTGCGAGCGCTTTCCGGTAGTGGGGGATCGCCTGGGCTTCTCGACCGTTATTGTCGTGGAAGAGGGCAAGGTCGTAGTGGGCGCGAGCCTTCGCCTTCGTTGTCGTCGCCTGGTCCAGCGCGGCGGTCAGCGAACCGAGGCTCCGGCGCTTTGGCAACTGCTTCTCCAACGTCGGAGACTCCACTCCTCGTCACATTATTCGTGAAGCAGGTCCCCGGCACCCCGGGCTGCGGGCAGCCCGGGAGACAATCTGCGGCTCACGCCGTCGCGGACGCGCGCTCCGGGCTGCCAATGCTGACGCTCGACGCAAAGACGGTCTCGCTACCCGGCGCCAGGCGACTCTGAAGGGGCGGCCCGGGTCGACTCGTCCTCGCCGTGCAGCCAGCGGAGGCCGCCCGGCCAGCCGCGCATGGACTGCTCCAGGATCGAGCGGGTGTAGGGGTTGAGTCCGCTGACCGTGAAGTCGTAGCGGTCGGCCTCCCACACGAGGTAGTTCACGATGGCCACGCCCAAGAACTGCGCCGCCGAGCCGTAGCCGCCGTGGAGCCGCCGGTGGGCGGCGATGAGCGGCGGGTCGTGCTGGAGCTCCCAAGCCGACGCCGGCCTGCCGTCTTGGTGGCGATAGACGACTCCGTTCACGACGTCGACACAGCCCCACTGTCCCTGGCGCAGCGCCTCAACGATCACATGGCCGCTGTAGGCCGCCTCGGTGTTGAACAGGCAAACCAGCCTGGCCGGCAATCCGGCGACCTGGCATAGGACGCAGCCAACACGGGACAAATCGGTGCACCAGTCAGTGCCCCGCTCGACGATGGCCTCCTCGTGGCCGCCCAGCAGGAAGTCGTCGAGACTCAGATCGTCGGCGGCCTCTGCAATGTCGGCGCACCACCGGACTATGCCGTCGACGATTTCCTCCGGGTCCGTGGCGCCGGCGGTCGCCGCGCGCAGGAACCGCTCCAACTCGGGACGTGATCCGGGACGATAGCGCGACGTGGTAGGCGTGTAGGACCCATAGAGGTAGTCGGCCGTCGCCGCGTGAAGCCGGATCATGCGTTGCGACAGCACCCGGTCGACCGATCCGGCGGCGTGAGCGTCGCCGGCCAGCATGACCTGGTAGGCCGGACCGAACTGGTCTTCGCCGACATATTCGGCGATTTCCGGTGGCATGTCGGGCGTGGGCATGAGTCGAGATGTCGCGGCAGCCGTTTGGTGAGCAAGTCTATGCCGCGCCTGCGCCGAGAGCCTGTCGTCCAATTTGGCAGGCTAGGCGCTCGCGGTCAGGAACTTCCGCAGCGTGCAACGCGTGGCTTCCGGCCGCTCGATCCACGGCTCGTGTCCGGCGCGGGCAATGGTGACGTGACAACCCGCCGGCAGCAGCGCGGCAAGCTGGGCCCGCGCCCATTGAGGGCGTGGGTCGCCTTCGCCGTCCAGGACCAGCGTGGGGACTGCAGTACGACGGACCTGCGCCCGCAGCTCCCCGGTTTCCTCGAGGCGATTCGCCTCGGCGCCGAGGGCGGCGTTGAGGGCGAAGTTGACGGGGAATCGGTCATGGCGGGGAGTCTGTTTGACCTGAGTCACGTCGAAATATTCGGTCCTGGCCAGCAGCTCGGAGCGCTCGGCGTTGATGCGCGCGAGGTCTGGTTCGGAAGCGATGGCTCGTCGCTCATCGAGGCGACGGAGACGCTCACGGTCGCTGGGTGACAGCTTGGCCGCTCGGTTCCGCCGGTACTCGGCGTGCCAGCCAGGGTCGACGCCGGTTCCGGAGATGTAGATGAGACCTGTGGCGCGCTCGGGGTGACGAATGGCATACATGAGGGCGAGGTCTGCGCCCCACGAGTGGCCCAAGACCGTCCACGCGTCGTAACCCCAGTGCACGCGGAGCGCTTCGAGGTCGGCCACGAAGGTGGCGATGTCGCCGGGCGGCGCGTCCTGGGACCTTCCGCACCCGCGCTGGTCGTAGCGGTGAACGGTGGCGAGGTCGTCGACCATGGCGGCGACAGGTTCGAGGTAGTCGTAGAGGCCCGGACCGCCGTGACAAAGCACAACAGGCGGTCCGCTTCCCTGGGTTGCGGTCCACAGGGACACGCCGTTTGCGATGACGTGCCGTTCGGATGCATTCGGTGGAGTCTCGTCCGTCACATGGTGGTCACTTGGCAAGGCCCGATCAGTGTTCTCCGCGCGTCACTGGCTCCAGCCGATCGCCCACGATCCGGCGGTAGTAGCAGCTGTGCCGCGCCTCCCCGTCCTCCAGGGTGTGACAGACGCCGCCCCGGCGCAGGCGGACGAGATACAGGAGCGAGTTCTGCTCGCAGTTCACGCGCACGTCGACGATGTCCAGCTGGTTGCCGGACGTTTCGCCCTTGATCCACAGGCGGTCTCGCGAAAGGCTCCAAAACGCCGCCACGCCCTCGCGCAGGGTGTACTCAAGGGCGGCCTGGTTCACGTGCGCCAGCACCAGCACGTCGTGGGAGTCGACATCCTGGGCCACGACCGGCAGCACCCCGTGGCCGCTGGCGGAGAAGAACCGCTCGAAATCGAGGGCGATGTCGCAGCCTTCTTCCAGCTCCTCGGCGCTGTCGAGCTCGCGTGGGTGCTTCCAGGCCATCAGGCTCCTCCGGTGAATCTGATTGTGCTGAGTCTCCCGTGCGCGGGGCTCACTGCAGCGGGGCGGCAGGCGCCCATGAAACACCGCCAGGGTCCACGGAGATCTGGAGCCTAGCCGCCCGCTCGTAGTATGCTTTGTCACCACCCCTATCGATTCGACGGTAGGGTCGAGACCGTCCTCCGGGGCGGTCTCTGTCTTTGTATGGGGGAAGAGATTGATAACGAACCTGTACATCGACGGCTTCAATCTCTACTACCGCGCCCTCAAGGACACGCCCTTCAGGTGGCTCGACCTGCGGCAGCTGGCCGAGACGCTCTTCCCAAGGGATTCGATCAACCGGGTCTGCTACTTCACGGCCCGTCTGGACGTGCGCCCCGGCAACCCTGGACAAGCCCAGCGCCAGCTCATCTACCTGAGAGCGCTGGCGACGCTGCCGGGCTTCGATGCCTACTACGGAGTCTTCCGGTCCGGAGTCAAACGTCGCCCACTCGTGGAGCCCGTGGTGGGGCTACCGTCTCATGTCCTGGTCAGAGACTCCGAGGAGAAGGGGTCTGACGTGAATCTCGCTACCCGCCTCCTGGTGGACGGATTCAACGCGGAGTACGAACAGGCTGTGGTCATCTCAAACGACGCGGATTTCTCCGGGGCCATTCGATACGTGCGTGACGACCTGGGCCTTCGAGTCACGCTCGTCAATCCAGACTCCAAAAGTGCAAGTCCGAGGGAGTTGGCCAATGCCGCCACATACGTTAGACGCCTCTGGAAGAGCCATCTGCGACGGAGCCAGTTTCCGGACACACTGAGGGATGAGGTCGGGATAATCACCAAGCCGGCGGGGTGGTGACAGTCGGCGATAGCAAGCAGGAATTCATGCTTGTAGTGAACAATAGGACCGGTTCGAGGGACGCACTATGAACGCCGTCGTCACCGACACCCGCCGCACGCCCGGGGTCACGGTCCAGCCGGTGCCGATCGGGGCCGTGTGGATCGGTGACGGATTCTGGCGCGGGTGGCTCGACCGGCTCTACGACGTCACGCTGCCCGCGCAGCACGCGCAGTGCGAGGCCACCGGACGCCTGGACAACATCCGGCGTGTTTCGGGCCGCGTGGATGCGCCGTTTCGGGGGCGCTACTACGACGAATCCGACGTTTACAAGTGGCTCGAGGCCGCCAGTTGGGCGCTGGCGGGGCGGGAAGATCGGCGGCTGCGAGCGCAGGTGGACGCGCTGGTCGACGACATCGCCGCCGCCCAGCAGCCGGACGGCTATCTCCACACGTACTTCGCCCTGGAGCGGGCCGACCAGCGCTATACCGATCTCATCAACAAGCACGAGCTCTACTGCGCCGGGCACCTGATCCAGGCGGGCATCGCCCACCACCGCGCGACGGGCGCGGAGACGCTGCTGCACGTGGCCGTGCGGCTGGCCGATCACATCCGCGCCGAGTTCGGTCCGGATGCCCGTGAAACGGCGGACGGGCATCCCGAGATCGAGCTGGCGCTGGTCGAGCTGGCGCGCGAGACCGGTCAGCGCGTCTACGCCGAGCAGGCACGGTTCTTTCTTGAGCAGCGCGGTCGGCAGCCGCCGCGGCTGGGCGGATATCGCTATCTCCAAGACCACGAGCCGGCGGCCGAGCAGCAGGAGATCGCGGGACACGCCGTGCGAGCGGTCTACCTGGCGTGCGGGCTGGCCGACGCCGGATTGGAGCTCGAGGACGGCGCGATGTGGGAGGCGGCGGAGCGGCTCTGGCGCAGCGCCTACGAGACGAAGGTCTACGTCACCGGCGGCCTGGGAGCGCACTGGGCCGGCGAGTCGTTCGGCGACGCCTTCGACCTGCCCAACCGCAACTCGTATGCGGAGTCGTGCGCCGCCGTGGCCGGCGTGATGTGGAATTGGCGTCTGCTCGCCGGTACGGGCGAGGCGCGCTACGCGGACTGGATGGAGACGACGCTCTACAACGGCATGTTGGCCGGGCTGTCGCTCGACGGGCAACACTACTTCTATCCCAACCCACTGAGCGCGTCGGCGGGGCATGCCCGGGTGGAGTGGTTCGAGTGCGCCTGCTGCCCGCCGAATCTGGCGCGCCTGCTCGCCAGCCTGCCGGGCTACCTCTACGGCGTGTCCGAGCGCGCGCTGTGGGTGCACCAGTTCATGGCGGGCCGGGTGGATGCCGACGTGCCGGGCGCGGGCCGTCTGTCGCTGGAGGTGGATACGGACTATCCATGGGCGGGCGAGATCAGGCTCGCCGTGCGCCACGCGCCGGAGGATCCGGTGGAGCTGCGGCTGCGCGTGCCCGGGTGGTGTGACGCCGCGAGCGTCGAGGCAGTCCCCGCCAACTCGAGTCCGGCTCCCTCTCCCCTCGAGGGAGAGGGTTGGGGTGAGGGGGTCCCGCGGCACGCCCGCGACCTTCCCGCCGGTGCATACACCGCGCTGCACCGCGTCTGGTCACCGGGCGACCAGATCACGCTGCGGCTGCCCATGCCGCCGCGTCGCCTGGTGAGCGACCCGCGCGTGACGGCCAACGTCGGTCGCGTGGCCCTGGCCCGCGGCCCCCTGGTCTATTGCGTCGAATCCCACGACCGCCCGGGACTGGAGCAGGACGCCTTCGCGCTGCCCGACGACGCGGCGGTCGCCAGCGGGCCGGTCGACGAGCGACTGCCGGGGATGACGCTGCTGGACACTACGGCCGTCCCGCTGCCGGGGACGCCCGAGCGCGGTGCGCTCTATCAGTCGGTGTCGGGCGATGGCCGGGCGCACGGCGCGGCCACGGATCGGGTGGCCATCCGCGCTATTCCCTACTTCGCCTGGGCCAATCGGGGGCCGAGCACCATGGACGTGTGGCTGCGCCGGTGGGAGGCCGCATCGGGCTAGGGATCGGCCCGCGAACCCAATGGTCGAGGCGGAAACTCGGGCCGGGAGAGACTTGAGGGGTCATGACAGCCGGCGGCGTCCGGTGGCATGCTGCGGCGGATGTCGCCGTCCACCGATTTGCGCGTCTGCTTCGTCATTCCCACCTACAACGAGGCAGCCAACATCACGCCGCTGCTCGAGCGGCTGACCGCGTTGCACCCCGACGATGACACCGCAGTGCTGATCGTGGACGACCGCAGCCCGGACGGTACCGGTGAACTGGTGCGGGCGTTTGCCGCAGGCGATCCCCGCGTCCATCTCCTGGAGGGTCCGCGGCGCGGATTGGGCCACGCCTACGTGCGGGGCATGCGCCACGCGCTGGATGAACTCGGGGCAGAAGCGATCGTGGTCATGGATGCCGATCACTCGCACGATCCCGCCGACGCCCACCGCCTGCTCGATCGTCTTTCGGCCGGCGTCGACGTGGTGATCGGCAGTCGCTATGTGACCGGAGGAGGCATTGACGAACGCTGGAGCCTGCGCCGTCGGCTGCTGTCGGCATGGGGCAACCAGTTGACGCGCTGGGTGGCCGGCCTGCGGCACGTGCACGACTGCACGGCGGGCTATCGGGCCATTCGCGCCGCGGCGCTGCGGGCGGCCGATGTCGGCGGCGTCAGCGCGCGCGGCTACGCCTTCAACGTCGTGCTGCTGCACCGGCTGAGCCGCAGCGGCGCGCGCGTCGTCGAGGAACCGGTCTTTTTCCGCGAGCGCGATCACGGACGGACCAAGCTGGGCCTGCGGGACATCGCCGAATACCTGCTCGTCATCTGGCGGCTGCGACTGGCCGACGTTTTCCGCCCGCGACAGGCGTGAGAAACGCGCTCGGCAGCTAGCACCGCGCGTCGCGAGCGTCATTTCCAGATCGCTGCGGGATTACCAAATAGCCTTGGAAGTTACTATTGTAACGCACTAGGATAGGGGCTGTAGCACGACGGCGCGCGCTATGCGCACGGCGCCAATGACACCGGGAGGCCCCTTTGTCCGAGCTTCGCCCCGACGCGTTGCCCCCACCGTCCGAGTCTTATGTACAAGAGCTGGAGCAGCACCTGCTGACGGAGTTCGGCGGGCGCAATGCTCGCATCGAGCGGCTGCGGCGGCTGCGGTTCATGGAAGAGCCGGTGGATATTCCGGCGGCCTACCGGGCCACCACGCGCGAGGTGCGGACGCCGCTGGCGCGGGAGCAGCTCAAGCGCGTCGTGGGCAGCCTCACCGCCAACCACCCGACCATCAGCGTGCCGCCGGCCGATCAGACGCCGGAGAGCCGGGCCAACGCCTCGCGCCGCGAGCGCTGGACGGCCGCGGCCCTGCGGCGCATGAAGAACGACGCCGGACGCGACATCTTCGGCATGTTCGTGGACGCGCTGGTGGCGGACGGCACCGGCGTGATGAAGCTGGTCTACGTGCCCGAGCGCTGGACGGGCTATCCGCGCCGCGGCGACGGCGGTCCCGAGACCGACTCGAGCTTCAACGAGCGGTCGACCCGGTTCAAGCGATCCGCGCCGTTCCCGCTGGCCTGGCGCGACGTGGACGTGCTGACCTTCTTCCCCCTGATCGGCGACGACGGCATCGAGGCCTGCCTCGAGATCTCCGAGCGCCCCAAGTGGCTCATGATGCGGCGCTACGGCCTGGTCGAAGACCGCCGGTCGGGCCGTCTCGCGCCGGCGGGACGCGCGGCGGCGAGCGAAGGTCCCGCGGCCGTCGGCGGCAGCGTGCGCGTGATCGAATACTGGGACCGCGAGCACTTCGCCTATTTGGTTGACGGCCACCTGGTGCGGCGCGGTCGCCACGCCTACGGCGCGGTGCCCTACGTGATGGCGCACGGCAACCAGTCGCCCAGCCGCGACCCGGCCAAGGCCGGCGAGTCGATGCTCGCGTCGGTGGAGTATCTCGTGCCGCTCCTCGACCGCCTGCTCACCATGAAGCAGAACGCGGTGCACCTCTACGCGTATCCGACGCCCAAGCTCACCGGCTTCGCCGGCAGCGACGGCGCGCTGGGCGAGGACGGCCGTCCGCCGCCGATCGAGTTCCGGCCGGGCGAGATTCTGCCGCTGTTTCCCGGCGAAGACCTGAGCCTGCTGCAGTGGTCGGGCACGCCGCCCGATCTGGACGAGCTGATCGCCCTCACGCGCTCGATGATCGACCAGGCCGGTGTGCCCACGGTGCTGTTCGGCATCGCGCCCGACGGCAACACCAGCGGCTACTACCTGAACCAGCTGATCAACGCGGCGCGGCTTTCGTTCAACCAGATCACGCGGCACGCCGAGCAGGCGCTGGAGCGCATCGTGCAGCTGGCCTGGCGCCTGGTCGAGCACCGGGTGCGGGAGACGGTCTACGTCTACGGCGATGAGGACGCCGCGTGGCTGGGCCTGTCGCCGCGCGACGTCAACGGCTACTACGCGGTGCGCGCCAAGCTGGAGGCCCTGGCCCCGGCGGATGAGATTGCCCAGGGCACCTACGCCGCCAACCTGGTGGCGGCCAAGCTGGCGTCGCGGCGCTGGGCCATGCAGGAGAAGCTGGGCATCGCCAACGCGGCGGAGATGCAGGCGGAGATCCTGCGCGAGGAGATGCTGGACGACCCGGAGGTCCGGCGCGAGCTGTGGCGTCGCGATGGCGGCGCGGCGGCGGATATGGACCGTGCGGCAGAGAAGGCGGCATCGTGACGGCGGCGAGACGGCGGCCGTCGCCGCACGACTTTCCGGCCCGCTTTCGCACGCTGGCCGAAGAGCACACGGACGAGATCTGTGACGCCGTCATCGCGAAGGCGCGCAAGGGCGAGCGCTGGGCCACCGAGCTGGTGATGCAGTACGCCTTCGACCGCTCGGCCGAGGCGTCCGAGGACGCGCTCGTGAACCTGTTGGAGGAGATTCGCGCCCGCCTCGCGCACAGCGCGTGAGGCGCTGTGGCGGCGCGTCGGCTACGCGCCCAGTTCCGAGCAGCGGCAGGCGCACGACTCGCCCGCGCGCATTCGCCTGATCGCCGGCGGTGAGCGCGCCGGCAAGAGCCGCAGCGCCGCCATGGAGCTATTCGGCCGCTGCCTGGAAGGCCGGCTCTACTGGCTGGTGGGCCCGGACTACGAGCTCTGCCGGCCCGAGTTCCGGTACCTGGCCGAGGCGTTCGGGGCCATCGGGGCCGTCGACAGCCTGAGCTTTCCCAGCTCGGAGCAGTGCCGGCTGACGCTGCGCACCGGGGCGCGGATCGTGACCAAGTCGGCCCGCGATCCGGCGCGGCTGGCCGGCGAGGCGCCCGATGGGATCCTGGGCTGCGAGGCGGCCCAGCTGCCGTTTGAGGTCTACTTGCGCCTGCGGGGCCGCGTGGCGGAGCGCCGGGGCTGGCTCTGGCTGAGCGGCACCTTCGAGGGCTCGCGCGGTTGGTACGCCGACCACTTCAGCGCCTGGCAGGTGGTGAACGCCGACGGCGCGGCGTCGTTCTCCATCCCCACCTGGTCCAACCGGACGTTGTTTCCGGGCGGGCGCGCGGACGCCGAGATTGAGGCGCTCGAAGCGACCTATCCGGCGGCGGTGTTTCGGGAGCGGTTCGGCGGCGTGCCCTGCCCGCCCGCGACGCTGGTGTTTCCCGAGTTCGAGCCGGCGCGGCACGTCGCCGCGGTCGACCCGGCCACCGTCGAAACTGTCGAGCTTGCCATCGACCCGGGTTACGCCGGCGCGTATGCCGTGCTCGCGGTAACCGAGGCGGCCGGCGTGGCGCGGGTGATCGACGAGGTCTACCACCGCCGCATGGTTGCCGCCGAAGTCATCGCCGAGTGCCGACGGCGCTGGTGGTGGCCGCGCGTGAGCGGCGGGGTGATCGACGTCGCCGGACGTCAGCACCACGCCAGCGCCAGCCAGGTCGAGATCTGGCAGGCCCTGGCGGGGTTGCGGCTGCGGTCCCGCCCGGTGCGGATCCAGGACGGCATCGATCGGCTGCGCACGTTTCTGCGCGACCCGGCCAGCGGCGAGCCGCGGCTGGTTCTGGCGCCGGCCTGCCGCGCGCTGATGCAGGAATTTGGCAGCTACCGCTACCACGAAGCGCGGGACGACCGCCCGATTTCGGAGCTGCCGATCGACCGCGACAACCACGCCATCAAGGCGCTGGCCTACTGGCTCTACGACCGCTTCGGCCCGGTCGCGCGGCCCCCGCGGTCGTACCGGCCGTTCGCGCTGGTGCGATAGCGGCGCCGGCGCAGGGAATCCTGTTTCAGCGCTGTCCGCTGCTACGATTCGACGCCAGCGCGCGCCGCGGCGAGGGGTCGGGATGGCGAATAACCCGCGTGAGACGAACGAGCTCTCGCTCAAGCTCGACTGGTCGGGCTTCGAGGAGCTGTCGGTCCACTTTGTGAACCGGTTTGCCGTGCAGCACGACGCGCAGGCCAACGAGTTCTATCTCAACGTCGGCGCGGTGTCGCCGCCGCTGCTCATGGGGTCCGACGCGGACGTCATGGCCGCCGCCGCCAAGCTGCGGGAACGCGGCACGGTTCCGGTGCATCCGGTGGCCCGCCTGGCCCTGACCCCGGAGCGCGTGCTCGAGCTGATCCGCGCGTTGCAGACGAACTACCGCAACTATCAGGAGACCCAGGCGCGGCGCCAGGCCGACGCCGACGCTACCGAGTGAGCGCCCTCGGGCGGCCGGCCCTAGCCGTCGCTTCCGCCTGAGTCGCGTCGGCGGCCTCTGCTCCTCTGAGCCTCCGCCCAACCCGACCGCTCGACGGCGGCGATCAGTTGGGCCAAAAGGTCCGGATTCACCGCGTAGCGCGTATTCCGACCTTTGCCCGATCGCACGGCGGCGCCACAGGACACCATGTGCGTCAGGTCCGCGTAGGCGGTGGATGGGGACGCGCCGATCAGGCGCGCGTACATGGAACTGGAGACGGAGCCCGTGTCGATGATGTACGTCAGGCCCAGCGTCTGCCGCTCGTTCAGACGTGTGCCGAACTCTTCCCGCCAGGCGTCCTGACGCCCGTTGAAGACCACGATGAAGTGTTCAAGCATCGTCGCGGCCGTGCTCAGAGCGTCGGTGTGAAATGCGGCGAATGGTGTCCCATCGACCTCCGACTGGAAGTCCAGGCCGTGCGTGTCGCGGAGTGCCTGGTAGTAGCTGTCGCGGTCGCGCCAGATCACCACATTCGGCACCAACATGCCCTCCGCCGACCAACCCGCCTGGTGCAGGATCATGTCGGCCAGGAGACGGGCCGTCCGACCGTTTCCCTCCTCGAACGGGTGGATCGAGACCAGTCCGGCGTGCGCCAGCGCCGCGATGATCGGCGGGGGATAGCTTTCCTCGGCCACCCATCGCTGGATGTGGGCTACGAGCTGGTCCATCAGGTCTGGGACCCAAGCCGGCGGGGGCGGGCGGTAGCGGATCTCGCGCGACTCCGCGTCCTCGATCAGGCTCGGTCCCGTGCGGTACTGCCCACGGCCCCCTGACATCTCCTCCGGCAAGCCCTCGAGGATCAGCGAGTTCATGGCGCGCAGCAGTCCCTGGTCGATCCGTGCCGTCGGGTCCGCCGCCAGCTGCTCCATCAGCGCATAGGCGCCCCACAGGTTCGTCAGCTCGCGCTCCTCGGGTCGGACCGGATCGCCCTCGCCCGCGAACAGGACGCGGGCCTCTTCATAGCCGAGGGGGTTGCCCTCCACCTTCGCCGAGGCGAGCGTGCTCAGATAGCGCGCGCGCTCGCGGAAATAGGGCTCGTAGCCGCCAGGGACCAACGTGCGGACCTCGTAGAGTCGCCGAAACAGAGAATCCGTGTCGATATCGCCGACATCCGCGGCTAGTGAAAGTTCCATACATGCACCAATACACCACTCCCTTCCGGCCAATGATGATTCGATAGCCACGGTCTGTCAAGGGAATAATCCATTGGTCCAATGCGATATTCCATTAGCGGAGTGCCCGATCTCGGACCGTCGGTAGCGGGGCGCCTACCGAATCCGCTGGCGCGCGTGGGTGAAGCCGGTCCGCGGGCTGGAGTCCGCGGGATTGGCGCACGCCTCGGCCACATGCTGGCGAGTGCGCACCGGGCGCGGCCATACTCAGTCGCACCGTCGGTTGCGGCGACAATCCGATTCGACTCCCGTTTGCGCGAGCGATTCCGCGCGGCATGCTGGTCTCCGGGCGCACTGGCACCCTGGCGGCGCGATGGCGGAGCTTGAATCGGTCGCCCGTTGACGCAAGCCCTGGCGGTGGCGCCATGGAGCAGCGCTCGCCGCGACTCGATCTAGCTCGCGCGGCGGTGCTGGCGCTGCTGGCGGGCTTGATCTATGTCCTCTCCTCGGGGGGCCACGCCTACAGCGTGGACGAGATCACCAACTACGCTTCGGCCCGGGCGCTGGTTGAAACGGGCAGTCCCGACCTGTCCGGCGAGCAGCCGTTTCCCCGCGAGCAGCTGCTGACGCTGCGGCACCCGTCGACGGAGCGGACCACCGGCCGGTATGGCCTGCTGTCGTGGGCGGGAATGTCGCCCGCCTATCTCCTTGCGAGCTGGACCAACTCGCTGCCGCCGGCCCCGTCGCCGACGTTTCCCCAGCCGAGCGCGGTGCGGCCGGTGGCCGCGCTGCTCTACGGGCCGCCGATCGCCGCCCTGCTCGTGGGTGCAACGTTTCTGCTGGGGCGCAATCTCGGCTTGCGACCCCGCTATGCCGCCGTGGCGGCAATGCTGCTGGCGTTTGCCAGCCCCCTCTGGGTGTACGCCCAGGGACTCGCCAACATCCCGCTCGCCGCGCTGTTCAGCGTGTTGGCGTTTGTGGCGGTCACCGGCTCGCGCTCAGGAGCCGGAGTCTGGGCCGTTGCCGGCGGCCTCACCGGACTTGCCGCGCTGACGCGGCCGGAGTTCGTGGTTCTCGCGCCGGCGGTCGGTGTCTTGGGCCTGTTGAGCGAGGGGCGCCTGTCGCGGGTCGGTCTGACCCGCGGGCTGGCGTTTGCCGCGGCGTGGGCCGTCGTGGCCATCCCGGGCATCGGCCTCTGGAACCTCTACCGAACCGGCGACTTCTTTGATGTCGGCTATCGGACGGCGTCGATCCTCTGGCAAACGGACCGCGCGTATATCGGCATGTTCGGCGTGCTGGCCAGTCCCAGCTTTGGGCTGCTCGTTTTCATGCCCGTCGCCGCCGTGGGGCTGTGGGGGATCCTCGGCGCGACGTCACGCCGGCCGGTCTGGCTGGTTATGTTGGCGCTGACCCTGCTGGCGGTCGTCGGCTATGGGTCATTCGACGACTGGTTCGGCGGCGTCTCCTGGGGACCTCGATACCTCACCACCGTCACGCCATTCCTGGCGCTCGGCGTGGGACTGGCGATGCAGTCGGCGTCGGCGACCCTGGGCATGCGCCTGGCGACGCTTGGCCTCGCGGCGTGGTCGACCGGCCTGTCGGTGCTGGGCGTGCTGTTCGACTACCAGTCGGGCTGGCGCAATCTCTGGGACCACGGGGCGCGCCCGGAGCAGATCGAGTGGAATCCGCACTTCTCACTCATCGGCGCCCACCTGCGGCTGGCCCGCCAGTGGGTCGATGGTCTGATCGGGCCGGATCTCTTCGTGGTGCACCGGCTGGGGCCGTGGACAATGGCGGTGCTGGCGGCGGGATTGCTGGTGGTTCTCGGCCTCGCCTGGGCGATCGAGACCCGCGGCGCCGGCTGGCGCCGCCGCAGCGGCTGAACGACGTGGAGTTCGGGCCGCGCCACGGGGTTGTTCACTCCGGCGGCTGGCGCCCCATTCGGCGTGCCGCGAACAGCCCGAAACCAGGCGGCCCTGGTCGGACGCTCTCCACGAGGACGAGTGGGATCAGCGCGATCGCCGTCAGCGCGACGGCCGCGTCCGCCACCAGCAGCCACCAGCGTGGATCGGTGGTGAGGAGCCGCCCGATCGCGGCCAGCTTGCTGAGCGTGGCCTCGGGCGTGCTGTAGGCAACAAACTCCAGGTTTTGATCCGGCCAGGCCAACTCGCCGTTGATCCAGAGCCGACCGTCCTCGTAGCGGTTGCCATTGGTCAGGCCAACGCCAAGCTCCGCGCCGGGCGCGACATCGGCCGCGACTTGGGCGGCCAGCGGCTGGCCCTCAGCGGCGGTGAGCGGCGGTTGGAGCTCAATCATCTTCCAGCGCGGACAGTCGCCCACCGGGACCTCGATCGACCCTTCGGCCAGCGTCCGGTCGAGCGTGTCAAGGGGTGCGACGCGCACCGTGATCGCTCCCCCGTGACCGTCCCACTCGCAATTGAAGAGGAGGAGCTCGAGGCTCTGCACGGGCGTGGCCGGCATGCGGAACTCCTGGACCAGGGCTTCCTGGCGGCCGAGGGTCACCTCGAAGGCGCCGGAACGCGTATAGGGGGCCGGCGCCTCGATCAGCGGCGCACGGAAGAGGAACGCGAGCGCAAGGCTTCCGAGAATGGCCAGCGCCGCGATCGATCCGACGAGCGACCGACGCCAGCGGCCGCCGAAGAGGGGATACGGCGGCGGGCGACCATTGCGCAGCACGCCGACCGCGCTGAGTCCGATCAGCAGGGTCCCGCTGAACTCCGCAGTTTCTTCGAGCACGTATCCCAGCGCCACCGCGCCACCGGTGGGCATCCAGCGCCCGATCGCCTCCTGCACCAGCACAAACACCCAGCAGGCGATGCCAAGCGTCAGCGGCGCGCGGGCCGCCCGCACGCTCAGACCCTTGCGGACAAAGAACCACATCGCCAGCACGAACACGGCGACCAGCGGACTCACCAGCACGGGCCACGGCAGGCCGGTGCGTCCGGCCTGATCGAAGAGGGAGATTGGTCCACGGTCCTTGAACTCGGCCAACTCCTCGAAGGTCAAGGCCGCGGCCGTCAGGGTCAGTGCGGCCCATCCGGCGACCGCAATCCAGCCGGCCGAGCGGCGGAAGCTGACGGCAGCGGCGGCGAGCGCAAGCGCCGTCACGCAAGCCAATCCGGCGGCCGACACGGAGTTGGCAATCGTGCCTTCGTTGTCGGCGTCCAGCCGGCCCAGGGTGGGGTCCCAGGGCGGAAGCAGCTCCGGGAATGCCAGGCTGAAGAGATGCGTGGCGGCATATCCGCCCCACCAGAAGGCCACCACGCCCAACAGCAGCACACGTGCCGTCCACTCCAACACGCGCCGGACGGCGATTCCCGTCATCAAGCGATGGGGCGGAGCGTGTCAGGGCGCATGGGCGAGGGCTGAGTGCTCAAGCGAATGCAGTGGACCTTTGAGGCTACAGCGGCCGGCCGCACGTCGCATCGAAACCGGCGCTCCCGTCGCCGGTACGCGTTTTCGACACCGGCAAGCATCGAGCCCGGTGCCCGGTCCAGCGGGTGTCTCGCCTACTGGAACCGGTCCGGCGCGCGCGTGAAGTTGATCTGGGGTCCGGCGGCGCGGACGGCGGCCTCGCCGCCGCTGCGCTCCACCAGTCGGCGCTGGTCCGCCTTGGCCTCGGCCTCGACTGCCTCGGGATCGACGATCGTGCGCAGTTGCGCCTCGAAGCGCTGCAGCTCGGCGGCGAATGAGGGATCGCCCGCCAGGTCCTGACGCTCCTCCGGGTCGTTCGCCAGGTCGAAGAGTTGCGGCGGAAAGCCGTGGTAGTGCACGTATTTCCAGCGCTCGTCGCGCAGCATGAACGCGCCCGACACCGAGCCGCTGGCGTGGTATTCGGCGAACGTCGTGCGCGACGCCGGTCCCTCGCCCCGCGCGAGCGGCCACAGCGACATGCCGGGCAGGTCCGCGTCGGCGGCCTCGAGCGGCACGCCCACCCCCTCGCAAATGGTCGGAAAGGCGTCCACCAGCGAGACGCTCACGTCGCGCACCGCGCCAATCGGCACGTCGGGTCCGGCCAGGATCAGCGGCGCGGCCACGGCGCTGTCGTACATCACGCTCTTGCCCCAGAGCCCGTAGTCGCCCAGCGTCTCGCCGTGGTCGCTGGTGTAGATCACGCGGGTGCTGTCGGCCAGGCCGCACGCCTCCAGCGCGTCCAGCACACGCCCGATCTGCCGGTCCAGATAGGTGCACATGCCCAGGTAGGCGGCGATGGCGCGGCGCGTGGGCTCCTCGCCCGGGAAGTCGTCGGGCGTGAATATCCGCGCCTCGCGGAACGCCGACACGTGCGGATGATCCGGCCACTCGTCGGGCTGCCACTGGATCGGCAGCGGCACGTCGTGCAGCGGGTAGCGCGCGAAGTCGGACGGCGGCGCGATCAGCGGAAAGTGCGGCAGCGTGAAGGAGACGAAGAGGCACCAGGGCTCCAGGTGCCGTCCAGACTCGTCCCGGAGCCAGGCGCAGGCCTCGTCGGCGATGGCGGCGTCGAAGCGCAGGTATTCCGAATCGCCCGGCCCCGCCGCGTGAACGTTCTCGAGCTGGCGGCGCGCGCGCGGCATGTTCCAGCGAATCGAGCCGAACGCGTCGCCGCGCTCGAACATCACGTGCATGGGAAGGCGCTGGTCCGGCAGTCCGATGTCGTCGCGCGTGTTGCGGTAGTGCAGCTTGCCGATCGAGGTGACCTGGCGGCCGTGGGCGCCCAGCCGGTGGCCCCAGCTTGGCGCCGCCTCGCCGGTGTAGGGCATGGCGTTGTCCCAGGCGCCGATCTCGTGGCCGTAGCGCCCGGTGAGGAAGCTCGCCCGCGAGGGCACGCAGATGGGGATGTTGCACGCGGCGTTGGTGAAGCGCGTACCGCGGGCCGCCAGCACGTCGAGGTGCGGCGTCTGGACCAGCGGATGCCCGGCGCAGCCGAGCACGCGGGCGTTGTGCTCGTCCGACATGATGACGAGCAGGTTTTGGGGTTGCATTGTTGATCTCCGGCGCGGCATCGCTACGACAGGTCGACCAGCGAGACCGCAACGTCCGTCGCGGAACGCAGGATCTCTCGGTCAGCGGTCACCAGAGGCACATCTAGTTGGCGTGCCAAGACCACGAATTCGGCGTCATAGGCGCTCAGTCCACAGGCCAGCGCGGTGTCCAAGACGTCAGTGCTCGGAACCGTGAACACACGATCCCCCAGCACCTCCACCGCGTCCGCGCACATCACCTCAGCATGCTCCGGCGACAGCGCGTCCCGTCGCACGAAGCCCACCAGCGCGTTGCGCAGCTCGCTGAGCAGGATTCCGGGTGCCGCCCACAGGGGATCCCGCTCCAGGAGCTGCGTTGCGTCAGGCCCGCTCGGGCCGCCGATGAGCAGGTAGACCATGATGTTCGTGTCGACCACGATCACAGGCGACCGGCGTTTCGCAACTCCCGCAGTGTCGCCTCGCTGAGGTCGATCGGGCCCAGAGTCTCGCGGCGCTGTCGAATCCGCGCCAGCAGTGCCGTGACGTCTGCGGTACCGGGTCGAACGGAAGCCGTAAGGCGCGCCAGGATCTCGCCGTTCAGGCTGCGATGGTTGCGCGCTGCCGCCGCCTTCAGTTCGCGGTGCAGGTCGTCAGGAATTCCTCGCAGCGCAATCTGCCGCATGGTGTCTCTCCAATAGTGATATCAAGACGATAGCACACCAACATCCACGAGGTCCTTGCCAAGATTCCCATGAGAATCCCCACGCTGCACGCAGACCGGGCCACCGAACTCCGTCTGATGCCGCCGCGCAATGCCTTGTCGCTTTGTACTCGACTTGCATACGTTACTAAAGTTACGTAGAGTTCCCTATGTAAGCACGCACGCGGATGCGCCCGGCGCTCCGGACCCGGAGCCGCGCGAGTGGGTCCCGTGGGTGTGCGCCGCGGTCGGCGCCCGGTGTGGCCGGGCCGGCCCGCAGGCGGCGGACGCGCCTCGCAAGGCGGATGGACGCCCGTGTGGACCGGCGCCGGCGCTCCGGCGTCCCGATCGACGGGCGCCGCACGCTTCCGCGCGGCTGGAAGGCGGCGGTCCGGCGGCATCACCGGCAGGAGTCCGGCCCGGTGTCCCGGCCGCCGCCTTTGGGACGCCCTTTACCCAGGGGGTCGTCTCCCGGATCCGCGCGGCGAGCCTTCATTGCTCCCCCGACGCCCGTTTGGGGCGTGAAAGGAGAGTCCATGGCGATTACGACGGGCGCCTCGATCGGAGACGTCGTCGACACGGTGATCGCTGAAGCGCGCCGGACCCAGTTGCACCGCACGGTCATGGAGCCGCTGGTGCGCACCTACCGCGTGAGTCGCGGTGCCGGCGACACGCTGGAGATTCCCAAGTTCGGCACGGTCACGGCCGGCGCCCTCACCGAGGGCGTGGATATGACTAACCCGCAGACGCTGGCGACCACCAAGGTCACGATCACGCCGGCCGAGGTTGGCGCGCAGATCGTGATCACGGACCGGGCGCTGCGCACCGCCCGCGAGGACATGGCGCGCGCCGCCGGCCGCGTGCTCGGCGACGCGGTGGCCAAGAAGCTGGACGCCGACTTGCTGGGGCTGCTCGACGGCTTCGGCACCTCGCTGGGCGCGGCCGGAGAGTCCATCTCCATGGGTCACTTGCGCGCGGCGGTGTCGCGGCTGCACGCGGCCGCCGAGCCGGCGCCCATGCCCTACTCCGCGGTGCTGCATCCCTACCAGGCGCATGACCTGGCGGCGGACCTTGCGCCCGTCGGCACCTATCCGGTGCCCAGCGGCATCTCGCAGACGGTGCTCGAGAACCACTGGGTCGGTCGCGCCTTCGGGGTCGACCTCTTCCAGGCCGGCAACCTGCCGGTGGATGGCGAAGACGATGCCAAGGGCGGTGTGTTTTCGCGCGAGGCGCTGGTCCTGGTGATCTTCAAGGACTGGGCCGTGGAGCGCGAGCGCGACGCCTCGCTGCGGGCCTGGGAGCTCAACGTCGTGGCCGACTACGGCTACGCCGAGTACCAGGACGCCTGGGGCGTGGAGATGTACTTCGACGCCGCGGCGCCCAGCAGCTAGGCCGCGGGAGCCCCGGCCGAGATCGCATGCAACGACTTCGGCGCGGCGCGGCGCAGGGGCGGTTCACGAACCGCCCCTGCCTCCTGGTAGGGCCGCCCCTCGTGGGCGCCCGTGGCTGGGGCACGGGGCACACGCGGGCGGCCACAAGGTCCGCCCCTACGGGAGTGACGACCGGCGCTGCCTGGCGCCGGCGAAGAAGGGACGTGTGAATGTCTGGTCCGATCATCTGGATTCCGCGGGAGCGCCGGGCGCGGCTGGTGCACCGGTTTCGCGGCGCGACGCCGCATTCGCCGGTGGTGGTGGTGACCCCCGACGCGAGCGAGGCTGCCGACGCGGCGGCGGCGGCGCTCGAACGCCAGCGCCGGCGTTTGGCCGACCGCGGCAGCGCCTTCAGCGAGCGCCTCGACGCCCAGCGGCCCCAATGGCGCGACGCTTGATGGGTGGGTGGTCGTGAGCGTCACGCGAGCGGCGCTGCGGCAGGCCGTGGCCGCGCGGATGATGCGCACGGTGGTCGGCGTGGCCAGCGGCGGGTCCACCGTGGCGCTGGCCGACCCGGACCGGCTCCAAGACGCCGGCGCGTCGGACGACGCGTGGACCGGCGCCTGGCTGCACATCACCGCGGGGGCCAATGCGGGCGAGGTCCGGCGCGTGACGGTCTACGACCCGGCGTCGGGGTCGGTCACGGTCAATCGGCCCTTTGCACAGCCCATCGACGGGACGTCGGCCTACGAGCTGCTGCGCCTGCTCTCGCCGGCGGAGCTGCATCAGGCCATTGACGACACGCTGACGCGCTGCTGGCGCCGAACGCTGGCCGACCTGACGTCGGTCGCCGACGCTCAGCGGCAGTTCCCGCTGCCGGCCTGGGTCACTCGACGCCAGCAGGTCGTCGAGGTTTGGGAGCGTCGCGGCGAGCACCTGCGCGCGGTGGATTGGTGGCGGCTCAGGCGACGTCCGGTTGCCAGCCCTTCGCCGTTCTGGTTGGAGGTTGGGCACGCGCCGGGCGGGGCGTTGGTGGTCGAGGCGCTGCGTCCCTACGAGGCTCTGGCCAACGACCAGGGCATCACCGACGCCCCGGCTGACTGGGTAGTGGCGGGGGCGCTGGCGCACGCCTATCGGCGCCTGCGCCGGGACGCGCCGGCGGCGGATGTGGACCGATATGCCGCGCTGCAGTGGGAAGCCGCGCACGAGTTTCAGCGGCTCTCCCGGCTCTACCAGCCCCGAGCCGTGCGGCGGGTGCAGCTCGGGGAGCGGCTGTAGATGTCCACGTCGCGGCGATCCCCCTTCCCCTATGACTGCGTGCTGCATGGGACGGGCCTGATGCTGGACGACGACGGCGGCCTGGCCTGGCGCGAGCGACGCCTCGAGTCGCTGCCGCCGCCGATCTCGGGGCCGGCCCGGGCCTACGCCCAGTTTCCCTCCGAGCATGAGGCCGCCTGGACCACCGGCGACCTGACGGGCGGCTACGGCGCGAGCACGTCAACGGCGGAGGGCGGACGGCAGTACGCCCACGGCTTCGTGGACGCGCGCTTTCCCAATCAGATCATGTTGCCACCGGCCCTCACCGAGAGCCGCGTCGGCGGGGACGGCACGGTGCGCGGCCACTTCGAGTTGGGCGGCGTGCTGTACGCGCTGATCGGCTCGGCCGTCTACCAATCAACCGACGGCGCCCGCTGGACGCTGGCGCACCAGTTTGGCGACGGCGACACGCCGGTTTCGGCGGCTGTCTTCCAGGGCGCGGCGGCGGCGCCTCACGCGTTCGTCGCGGTCGGCGGCGGGCCCGGTGACGGTCCCTATTGGACGTTCGACGGCAAGGCGTGGACGCCCCATCCGGGAGTGCAGGCGAAGCCGACCGCCGTGCTTGCGACGACCGACGGCGGCGTGACCTACACCGATCAGACGGAGTCGGCCGAGGTTCGCCTGAGCGGCTCGGCCGCGGGCGGCGCCTGGCTGCTCCTGGGATCCGACGCACCGTTCGACAGCGTGCGACTGGACCCGCGCGAGCGAATCAACCGGGGCGCCGCAACGCTCACGGCCGAGTTTTGGACGGGCGCTGCGTGGGAGCCTGTCAGTGACTGGGTCGACCGGACGATCGTCGAGTCCGCCACGCTGGGGCGCGCCGGCGCGGGTGAGTTCACGGAGCCCGTCACGTGGCGTCCTTCACTCATCGAGGACATCCAAGCCTTCTGGCTGCGCCTGTCGGCGACCGCGCCACTGGACTCCAGGGTCCGGCTGCACGGCATTGCCGTGCACCAGCCCCGCAAGGCCGACCGGTTCCTCGTGGTCGGAGATGAACTGTTGCGCTCGTCGTCGGAATCAGGCGTCCCCCGGATTTCGCGCTCGGTGGACGGCGGCGACGACGCGGCGTGGACGTCTGGCGAGCCGGTCGGCGGCCCGGGTCACGCCGTGACGGCGCTGGTGTCACTGGGCGACATGCCTTACGCGGTCACGACCGACGGGCTGTATCGCATTCGACCATCCGGTGAGGCGGCGTTCGAGGCGTCGTGGCCACGTCCGGCGGCACTGCGCGATCGGAGTGACGGCCGGGGAGGCGCGGTGTGGCGCGGGGCGTGGTGGCTGCCATCGAAGGAGGGGCTCTATCGCTTCGCGCCGGGCGCGTTCGAGCTGGTGGGGCCCGAGACGCTGCCGGACAACGACTCGGCGGTTCGCGGCCGCATCACCGCCTGCGCGGGCGACGCCTTTTTCTTGTACGCCGCCCTCCGCAGCGACCAGGGCGTCACCTATCTGCTGTGCTACGACGCGGAGCGCGGCGCCTGGCATCCCCTGGCCGACCTTGGCCGACGCGAATGCCGCCATATGTGGGTCTCGGACGTTCCTGGGCCAAACCCGCGGCTGTACCTCGGGCTGGACGACGACATTGGCGCGATCATCCTGCCGCGGCACACCGCCAATCCCTTGCACGACCCGCGGTGCCGCTTTGCCCCGTCGGGCGAGCTGCGGCTGTCGCGCTTCCACGGCAGCCCCGCCGCCCGACGCACCGCGTTTCTCGGGCTGAACATCGACGGCGCACGGCTGGGGCCAGACGCCTTTGTCGACGCCGCCTACCGGCTGGATGGGCACGGGGCTTATGCGCCGCTCGGTCGCTTCGCCACCGCCTCGGGCCAGCGGGTCGACTTCGGTTCGGCGGTGGCCGGCACTTCGATCGATCTGCGCCTGCGGCTCACGACACACAGCGACCGCGCCACGCCGGTGATCCGGGCCGTCACGCTGGCCTACGCGGCGCGCACCGGCTTCCGGCGCGTCTTTGACTTCCGCGTGCGGCTTGCCGACCGGCTCTCGCTGCGAGACGGAGGCCGGGACCGGCGGGCGGCGCGCGACATCAAGCGGGCGCTCATGGCGGCGGCGGCCTCGGAGCTGCCTGTGGTGCTCACCACCCCGGACGGCGAGGCGCTGGAAGTGCTGGTGCGCGAGGCCGAGGTCCGCGCGACGGGCCGGCCGCTCGCATGGGCCATGCACATCTCCGCCACGGAGTACCGGCCGACCGCTGCCCATGGCCGGCATCGCCGCCTCGCGACCTATCGCCATGACCACCTGGCGGCCTATACGCACCGCCAGATCAGCCAGCTCTAAAGGAGGACCGATGCCAACGACGACGCTGAATCTCAACCTCACCAAGCCGCTCCCCCCGGAGCGGTATGACGTGGGGGGCGTTAACGCCAACGCAGACGCAGTCGACGCGGCCTTCGATGCCGCCTCCGGGCATCGGCATGACGGCACGGCAGGGCAAGGACCACCCCTGGACAGCGACGCGCTCGCCGATGGGGCGGTCACGGACCCGAAATTGGCGCCCGGCGCGGTGGTCACCGACGCCTTGGCGGACGCAGCGGTGACCGCGGACAAGCTGGCCGACGCCGCCGTGACGGCGGCGAAGCTGGCGCCCAATGTCGGCGGCATCGCACTGGCCAGCGTCCAGGACGGCGCCGGGCGGAACGACACGCGCGTTTCCGCCCTCCGCGCGGAAGCCGGTTGGGGTTTCATTTCGCTCGCCGCGCTGCAGAGCGACGAGAGGGCTATCACCTTCGAATCGGCCTTCGGCTCGGCGCCCATCGTGTTCGTGTCGCCCCTTGGGGCGCATGTCGGCGCCAGCCCCCCTGAGTCCATTGACGACTTTGGCGATTACCACGCGAACCACCAGCGCTTTTCGAGCGTGTTTGCCAAGGACATCACGGCCAGTGGCTTCACCGCCGAAGCCATCCGCGCGACCGCGGCGAATGGACAGTGGGCAGGCTTTGCCTGGATGGCGCTTGGGGTGAGCGCCTAGTGCCGCGCCAGGCCCCCGACCCCACGCCCCTCCTGGGCGTGCACTTCTGGAATCCGGCGCGGACGCCGGGCTATCCCGTGCCGACCCTCTTTGTCGAGCACGTGTATACGCATCCTGGGGGCGACCGGCAGCCCCATTGGCGGGAAATGGCGAGCCGCTGCCGCGTGCTGCGCGACGCCGGGCATCGGGTCCTGCTCAAGGTCAAGTACCGAGCCGGCGTCGATCAGCCACGGACCGGGGCAGAGCTGGACACGTATCTCCACGGGCTGGAGGCGCTGGCGCCGAAATTTGGCGGCATCGACGTGACCTTCGGCAACGAGCCCAACTGGCGGCGCTCCGAGGCCGACGACTCCAGCGTGAGCCCCGCCTGGATGGCGCGGGTGTTCAACGGTGCCGGCAACGAGCCGAGCGATCCGTGGAACGCCCTCCAGGTGTGGCGGACGCACGCCGCATCCCGCTGCCGCTTCTTCGTCACGCCCACGGGGCCGTTTGCCCCGCGCGGCGGACGGCCCAAGGCCGCGGTGGAGCAATCGCCGTGGGCGCGCTACACGGCGGAGTTTTGGGAGCGGTGCCGGGACGCGGCGCAAACGGCCTGGTCGCGGCGCTTCCAGGGCGTGGTCCTGCACGCCTACGCACGCACCGGGCCCAACGGCGACGACCACGGGGGACGGCACGAGCCGTGGCGCGACCCGCGCGACCGCCTGGAGCGGCGGTGGGGATCCAACGTCTTGCAGACGTGGGACGAGACCCTGCGCACCGTCGGGCTGGCGCGCAAGCCGGTCATCATCGCGGAATACAACGCGCGCACCGACGCGCCCTCCGCCGCGGCCTATCCGCCGGGCCTGCTGCCGAACGCATTTGCCTACGCCTGCGCCGTGTTCGGGCGACGCCTCGAGGGTCTGGCCTGGTTCGTGGATGCCAACGGCGACGGCCATTGGCGCGATGAAGCCTTGACCGATGGCGTGGGGCGGATGGCGGAGGCCGACGCCGACTTTCGACGGATCTGGGCGTGACAAGCGGCGCACGCCCGACGCCCGACGGCAACGGCCGCCTCCTGGCGCGCATCGACGAGCGCACGGCGTCGATCCTGCGCGAGGTGGCGCAGTTGCGGGCGGACCTGGCGGCGCACAAGACCGAGTCGCGCGCGACCTACGTGACGCGGGTGGAGTTTCGGCCCATCCGCGGTCTGATCTACGGCCTGGTGGGTCTGACCCTGACGAGCGTGGGCGGCGGCGTGCTGGCCCTGGTGCTGCGATGACCGCCGAGGCGGGCTGATGGCCTATCTGCCGCCGCTCGACGGTGTCATTCGCGTGACGTCGGCGTTCGGCCTCGACCGTGGCAGCTACCGCCACGGCGGACTGGACCTGGCGCTGCAACGGGAGTCGGTGTACCGCCGCCCGGTGAAGGCGCCGGCGGCGGGGACGATTCTGGCGGTCTGGACGACGGACCGGCCCAGCACGCGGGACGCGACGCTGCGGGACGGGTTTCCCTACGGCAACGCCGTGGCGCTGCGCGACGCCGGGGGCGTGCTGTGGCGCCTGCTGCACTTCGACGAGCCCCCGACGGTTCGCGTCGGCGAGCGCGTCGCGGCCGGCCAGACGCTCGGCCTCTGCGACTCCACCGGCAACAGCACCGGGCACCACGTGCACCTGGACGCCTCACTGCTGGACGATATCGACCCGGCGACCTTCCGCGTACGGGGCCCGCGGGTCGACCCGCTGCGCCTCTACGCGGTCGCCCTGGCCCGTGACGTGGGCTACGACCCGGCGGTGTTTCGGCGGCAAATCAGGGCGGAAAGCAACTGGAACCCGCTGGCCGTGAGTCGCGCGGGGGCCGAGGGCCTGGCGCAGATCATCCCCCGCTGGCACCCGGCCATGCGCGGGCGCACGTTCGACCCGTTCGCGTCGCTGGACTATGCCGCGCGGCTGATGGCGGCGCACGTGGATCACCGGAACGGCGACTACCGCGAGGCGCTGGCGGACTACAACACGGGCCGTGGGTCAAGCGGCGCGTTCCGTGCGCAGGGCTACCGCTACGCCGACACGATTTTGAAGGGCTTGGACATGGCGCGAATGGCGGAGATCGAGGCGCTGCGGCAGGACCGCGACGCCAACCACAGCCGCAAGCTCGCGGCGCTGGCGCACCTCGGCGAGGTGATCCAGGCGGCGCGCAGGGCGGGTGAAACCGCGTTCCGCCCGGAGGACTGGCGACGGGTCATGACCGCCGAGCGGTTCTATCACGACCCCATGGCGCGTCCCGATCAGGCGACCGGCGCGGGGTAATGGAAATCAAGGACGCCCGCCCGCTGCGGAGTTTCGGCGGTCGGGCTTGGCGAGATGTGACCCCGTACCTGATACGGGGCAAGCGATGGAGGCAGTTGGATGAAGGGACAGCCGATGACGACGACTTACAGCCTGAAGCTGGGTGTGCTGCGGCGCTTCGCGCGCATCGTGAGCGCGGCATTCGTGGCCGGTGGCGTACCCGGCGCGGTGGCCGCCGTGCAGAGCCCCGAAATCTACCAGCTTGGGACGCAGCTGCTGGGTGCGGCGGGAGTGGCCGTGGTCGCCGGGACGCTCGCGGCGCTGGACAAGGCCGTGCGCGGCCGACACGGCTCGTGGCTGGGGATGCTGCGACTGAGTTAGCGGTCAAGCGAGACGCGGCGACTACGCATTCACTCCCACGACCCCTGGCTGGGTGACGGTTCCGTGGCGATCCGACATCGGAAACGGACACCGCCACTCTGAAAGCAGGGAGTGGTCGAGGAGTTGATAGCTGGTCGCCGCGTCTCGCAAACGGCGGCGCACCCGCTCCAGCGGATCGATGACGTGGACGGGGAAGTTGAAATCCCGGCGCACCATGCGGATGACATCGACAATGATGGCGGCTCAGCTGCCCAGCCCGGAGCCCTGGTGGGGCGTCCTCGGCGCGGCGGACCTCTGGGCTTGGCGGAACGTCGGGCCGGAGCGGGAGAGTGAGTGACGAACGTGGGGAAGCGCCGGACCACGCAGATCTGCGGCTGGCCCACTCAGCGTAAGCGGCTGGTGCTAGGGGATTTCGGAGAGATCGACTGGGCGGCGTTCGCGCAGGGACAGGTTGCAGGCGACGGCGACGCGCAGAGCCTCGAGTGCGTCGTCAACGGTGCTGGGCGACGACATGCGGCCGCGGGCGACGTCGAGGAATGTCGCGATTTCGGCGGCGTAGGCGTCAGCAAAGCGGTCGTGGAACATTGCATGGGGCGCGGGGTGAAGCGGCGGGCCATTGGGTTCGAGGGAGCGGAGGGGCGCTTGGTCGTCCCAGCCGACCACCACGCTGTCGCGCGAGCCAAACAGTTCCATGCGGACGTCATAGCCCAAGGGGTTGTGCCGGGTGTAGCTGGCCAACCCGAGCGCACCGTCCGCAAGGGTGAGCGTGGCGACGGCCGTGTCAGCGTCGTCGTAGCGGTCGTAAACCGAGAAGGCGCGCACGGTGGCGTCGGCGTAGACGCGCGCGATCTCCTGGTTGGTGACAAAGCGAAGGGCGTCAAAATCATGGACGGCAAAGTCGCGAAACATGCCGCCGGAGCCGGCGATGTAGGACTCGCTGGCGGGTTCGGGATCGTGGCCAGCGGTGCGGAAGGTGTAGAGCGTTCCAAGGCCACCGGATGCGACCAGTCGCGCGCGGCCTGATAGCCGGCGTCGAAGCGGCGCTGGAAGCCCATGAGGACGGGAACGCTGAGGGCATGCACGCGGGACACGATTTCGCGGGCGCGCTCGAGGTCGTGCGAGATGGGCTTTTCGCACATGACCGGCACACGGGCCTCGACGGCCGCGCTGAGCAGGTCGGCATGGGCGGTGGTGATGGCGGCGATCACCAGCGCATCGACGGACGACAGGAGCGCGTCAAGATCCGCGACAGCCTGCATATCCAGATCGGCGGCTACTGCGGAAGCAAGCGTCGCGTTGATGTCGTGCAGCACAACGGCGGAAACGTCGGGGTTGGCCGCCAGCCGTTCGGCGTGCGGTCGACCAATGCGGCCGACCCCGGTAACGCCCACGCGCATATCAGCGAGTCCGTTCCGAAAGAGGCGACCTGTCGAGGCGCCCAGGTTGATTGGGTGGACGGTACGCAGGGAATCGGCGGCATGGCAAGACCCGGCTCGCCGGCACGCAGGAATCCCGCGACGAGGAGTGTGCGGCGCGGCTGATGGCGGCGCACCTGGATCACTGGGACAGCGGCTACCGCGAGGCGCTGGCGGACTACAACACGGGTTGCGGGTCGGACTACGCGTTCCGTGCGTTGGGCCACCGATGCGCCGACACGATTCCGAAGGGTTTGGACATGGCACGAACGACGGAGCTCGCGGCGCTGCGGCAGAACTGCAACGCCAATCACAGCCGCAAGCTCGCGGCGCTGGGGCACCTCGGCGAGGTGATCCAGGCGGTGCAAAGGGCCGGCGAAGCCGCGTTTCGCACGGAGGACCGGCGGCGGGTCATGACCGCGGGCGCGCTGGCCGCCGTGGAATAGACCGTGCGCAGCCGATACGGGTCCTGGCTCGAGCTGATCCGGCTGGGCTAGCCGAGGCTCGGAGCGTCCAATGAATCACCGGTGGTGGGGCTGTCCCTGTTTCCACGCCCCCTGTCACGCTTTGGCAGCACACTCGCGGCCACCACGGCCGGAATCAGCGTGGTGAGAGTTAGCGCGGCCGCAAGGCCAGCTAGCAGCGCAGGCCAGCGCCAATCGGACGTGAGCAGACGCCAGATTGCCATCAGTTTGCTTCGCGTGGGCTCCGGTGCCCCGTAGGCGACGAATGCAAGGTCTTGATCCGGCCACGCTAGGGCGCCATTGATCCAGAGTCGCCCGTCTGCGTATTGGTGCGCTCGCGTTGCGCTGACTCGGACTTCCGCGGCAGGCTCAATGTCGGCTATCAACTCGAGGGTCAGCGGCTGGCCCTCCGCCTCGGCGACCGGCGGTGTGAGTTCAATGCTCTGCCGCTGAGGGCGGCCGCCCCGGAGATTTTTCACCGAGGTCTGGGACAAGACCCGTGCTGTCCCTGCCTCGTGCTTGATGAAGCGAATGCCCACGGCGCCGACCGTGCCGTGGGGATCGCGATTGGCGAGCCGGACATCCAACTGCCGGATCGGCGCGAATGGCATCCGAAACTCTTGGACAAGCGCCTCTTGGCGGTACAAGCTGAGTTCAAAGCCATCGATGTGCGTCGGCGGGCGCGTGTCGATGAGCGGCACTCGAAAAACGAGCCCGACGACCAGCGCGCCGAGCGCCGCAACGGTGATCACGGCTCCGGCCACTGTAGGGCGCCAGCGAATGCCACCCGCGCTGCAATCGCGATTCCGGGTTGTCCCCAGAGAGATCGCCGCGCTCAAACCGATGAGCAATGCTCCGCCAAACTCCAGGGTTTCTTCGGCAATGATCGCCAGGTCGCCGATCCTGTGAGCGGCAAGCAGGGCAAGGTTCATGGCATCGAAGATGGCGCCAAGCAGCCAAGTGCCAAGTCCGAGGGCCCACAGGGTACGGGCTGATGAAGTGGGCAAAGCCTTCCGGGTAAACACCCACAGTGCGAGGCCGAACGCAACAGCCAGCGGGCTCAGCAGAGCCGGCTTTGTCCAGGGATCGCGATCGCGGTCTGCACCGAACACCAGTCGCACTGCATCGGCCACGGAGGAGTTGTGCGCGTCGGAGATTTCCGCCCAGGCGACAAGTGCAGTCACGACGGCGAGTGCGGCCCAACTGCCGGCGGCAACCCAACCTGCCGCCCGACGCCTGCTGACGAATGCGTTGCCTAGTGCGAGCAACGCGACAACCACGAATGCCCCGGATGACATGGCGTTTGCGACGCTTCCCTCTTGCTCAGGATCCAAATGCCAGGGAATGGCGCCTTCCGGGAGAATCGCGGGGAGTGCCAGGCTGATGAGGCGAGGCGCCGCGATGCCACCCCACCAGAAGACCAGCACCCCCAGAATCAGAAGGCGGCCGATCCACAACGCCGGGACTGAGCGGTTACTCAACGGTCGCGACCACTGTCAGCCAAAACACGAGGGACAGCTCATGGTTGCCAGCAATGCGGCCGATGCCAGATCAGCGGAATTTCGTGTCGCGCCACCGGCCCTGCCGGTCGCGGCGGTCTCGCGTTGTAGCGATGGTCGTCTAAGGATAGCCTTGGACCACCGGCCTCAAGGTCGGCACATTACGGCTCGCGGATAGGTGTCCTGAAAGGGCCGATCAGGGCGGCTGCCCCGGCGCGTCGACGATGTTGGGCGCGATGCGGCGCAGGTCGTCCCAGGAGACCGCGCCGGCGCGGCGGATGCGCGGGCGGTCGCCGGTAAGGTCGACGATGGTGGAGGCGGTGCCGCCGACCGGTCACCGTCGGGCGATGGCATTGCCGCCAACCCGCCATCGCGCGCCCCGCCATGACATGGCAATGTGTTGGGAGACACCCGTCGGGGAAACCACCACGAGCTGAACCCACCGACGAGTCGAGCCGCTGACTGCGGTCATCCGAGCTAGGTCGCCGGCCGCGGGGCGAGTGACGTCAGGGTGACGCCGAGGATGCCAGCCGCGACCATCGCCCTGGACAAGGCCGTGCGCGCTCGGCATCGCCCAGTGTTTGGTGAATCGGGACCCTCCCCATGACACCTCGGCGGTCTGTTAGGGTGAATACAGGCGCCACCATCGGCGCACCTGGGATTCACCCGGCGGCGGATTACCCCCTCGTACAACTCCTGTCCGTTTGTCTCCTCGCCCCGCGCTGAATCGCCGTTTTCACCCCGCATCTTCCATGGAGTTCATGTCTGTATGTCTTTTGAGTCTCGACCGACCCGGTCACGTCGTCCCCGCCGTTCCGGCGGCCATCCGGCCGTCTGCGCTGACTGCGAGACGTCAACCACCGTCCCATTCCGACCACGGCCGGACCGTCCCGTGTACTGTCCACCGTGCTTCACGGCCCGGCGCAACGGTTCTTCCGCCGCGCCAAGGGCGCGTGACTCGGAGCCGCGCCCAACGAGCGATCGAGCAATTGCCGACGCTCCCGATGTCTCGGCAGCCTTTCCCGAGATCGACCTGAGTGCGGCCAGCCGAGCTGCCCTCTCGCGCATGGGCATCTCGGCGCCCACACCCATTCAGGAAAAAACCATCCCGCAGTTCCTCGCGGGGCATGACTTGATCGGGCAGGCCCGCACCGGGTCCGGGAAAACCCTGGCGTTCGCGGTGCCTCTTGCCGAACGCTGCGACCCGTCGGACCGCCGCGTCCAAGCCCTCGTGCTCGTGCCCACGCGCGAGCTGGCCATCCAGGTGGCCGGCGTCGTTGATTCCCTGGCCTCGCCACAGGGGCTGCGCGTCACATTGCTTTACGGCGGCCGGTCGTTCCGGCCGGAATCCACGGCATTGAAACGCGGCGCCCAGATCATCATTGGCACGCCAGGCCGCACGCTTGACCACCTCCGGCAGGGCACGCTCGATCTGCGTGGCGTGCGCGTCATGGTCTTGGACGAGGCGGATGAAATGCTGGATATGGGGTTCGCCCGTGACGTCGAGGCCATCCTCAGCCGGACGCCCGCCAGCCGCCAGACCGTGCTCTTTTCGGCGACGATGCCAGGGTGGGTGGCGAAGACTGCCGCCAAGCACCTGCGCAACCCGGTGACGGTGCAGGTGGACGCAAACGTGAATGCGCCGCCCACCGTCGAGCACCTGATCTACTCCATAAAACGACACGACAAGCTCGGCGCGCTCCGGACCCTGCTCGATGATCGAAAAGATGCGCCGGTCATCGTTTTCGGACGGACCAAGCACGGTGTGAAAAAGCTGGCCAAACAGCTCGCGGCGTTGGGCTATCCCGCCGGCGCGCTGCAAGGCAATCTCAGCCAACGCGCACGCGAGCGCATGATGGCGGAGTTCCGGTCTGGGACCACGCCGGTGCTGGTGGCGACCAACGTTGCTGCCCGAGGGTTGGACATCCAGGGTATCGAGCAGGTCATCAACTATGACTTGCCCGACTCCGACAAGCTCTTCACCCACAGGGTCGGCCGAACCGGTCGCATGGGCAGTTCCGGCGAGGCCGTGACCTTCGTCACACCAGATGAGGAAAAGAAGTGGCGGGAGATTGTGCGCGGACTCGGCCGCCGCTTTATCCGAAAGCCGTGGAAGGGGGGCCAAGCAAACGCGCAAGGCCCGGATCAGTCGCCTCGGCAGCCGCAGCGGACCTCCCGCCGCCGCGGAATGCCACGCCACCGCCCGGAATTTTCCGCCCCCAACGCTTCAGCCATCTCCAGCTAGGCGCCGCACCCGACCGACCGCGGTCAAATTCCTGGCCGGCGACTCAATCCACGGCGGGGAGGCCTCGTGTGGGGCGGTGCGATCAGGGACCGCTGGCGGCGTCCACGATGGTCGGCGCGATGCGGCGCAGATCGTCCCACGAAACCGCGCCGGCGCGGAGGATGCGCGGGCGGTCGCCGGTGAGGTCGACGATGGTGGAGGCGGTGCCGCCGACCGGCCCGCCGTCCAACAGCGCGTCCACCGCGTCGCCTAGCGCGGCGCGGGCCTCGGCGGCGGAGGTGGGCGGCGGGTCGCCGTGGCGGTTGGCGCTGGTGCCGGTGATCGGAGCGCCCGCGCGTCGACAGATCTCGCGTGTAACCGCCATACCCGGCACGCGCACGGCCACGGTGCGGCGCGTGTCGGTGATGCGCGGGTCGATTGCGGGCCGGGCGGGGATCACCAGGGTCACGCCACCCGGCCAGAAGGCGGCGCCAAGCTCTTCGAGATAGGGCGCGGAGACGCCGACGCTCGCGACCTGCTCGGACGAGGCCAGCAGCACCGGCATGCCGGTTCCGAGCGCGCGGCCCTTGATGGCGGCCACCCGCGCCACGGCTTCAGCGTTGGAGATGCCGGCCGCCAGGCCGTAGAGCGTATCGGTGGGAACCACCGCGACCCCGCCGGCGGCGATGACTTGGGCGCAACGCTCGATGGCCGCCTCGGTGGGCGGCGTGGAGCAGCTCAGTGGCCGCTGTCCTGGGGTGGTCGACTCACCGCTCGTCGGAGGTCTGCCACGCTGACGGCCGCGTGATCGTGCCGTGAGAATCCAAGAGCGTGATGGGAAGCTGACACTGAGGAAGCAGGGAGTGGCTAAGAGCTTGCAGGTCAAGCCAGCGCCAAGGCGTGTGTCGCAGCGCCCGATAGAAGAGGTTGAATCCGTCCACGTAGAGGTTGGCGTCCATACGCGGAACGTAGCAGAGGCCGCCCGCAGGCGGCCTCTATCCCAGCCGCCGAAGAAGCTGGGGTGGTTAGCCTTAGTTTACCACCAGAGAGCGCATGACACGCTGGATTTAAGGCCTGCCTGGCTCTCGTTGCCACCTTACGGCGCCCCGTCCTCGCCCAGCACGAACCGTTCGATGGCTAGCGCCGCCCCGTCGTCCTCGTAGGTCCCGGTGACCCAATCGGCGGCGGCGCGCACGCGCGGATCGCCGTCACCCATGGCCACGCCGATACCCGCCGCCGTGACGAGATCGAGGTCGTTGAGGTTGTCGCCGATCGCCATGGTCGCCTCGGGTGAAATACCGAGTGCCCGCGCGAGCAAATGGAGCGCCTCGCCCTTGCTCACGTCCTGCCCAATCGCCTCCGCGAAGCGCGGATGGGAGCGGGTGATGTCCAGCACGGATCGGAAGCGCTCGTCGAGTTCGCTCACGATCGCCGGCACGTCGGCCTCGTCGGCCACGACGACCAGCTTGGTCGTGCCGCGGTGCACGGCGGCCGCGAGATCGGGGATCAGGCGGATCGGCACGTCGGAGGTCTCGGCGTAAAAGCGGCCCTCGGGCGTGGCCGCCTCCATGTAGAGCTCGTCATTCACGTAGGCGTTGATGTGCCAGCGGCGCGCCTTGGCGTACGCCACGACGTCCAGTCCGGGTTGGACCGGCAGCACGCTCGAGTGCAGGGTCTCGCCGCTCACGGGGTCGCGCACCAGCGCGCCCTGGTAGCAGATGATCGGCGCGGTGACGTGCAAGTCGCGGGCGAACCGCCGCGCCGAGCGAAACATGCGCCCGGTGGCGATGGTGACGGCCACGTCCTGCGCCTGGGCGCGCCGAATGGCCGTCCGCACCCGCGGCGTGACGCCCTGCTCGCCGCTGACGATGGTGCCGTCGAGATCTAGGGCCAGCAGCCGGATCGCGGAGTTCATCGGGTTGTCGGAATTGGACGCGCGCATGCCATGCAGCCTACCCCCAGGTCGCTGTCGATCGGCGCCACATCGCCGGCTCAGCTGTCGCCGCGGATTTGATAACCGCGCCACAGGCGCTGCGTATAATTGGTCTCTGGGTCACCCGGTACTCCGCGCCGCCGAGTCCCAGCGTCGCGACGACGGCGGGCTCGTTCGTTGGCAGGAGGCTCGACCGCGCATGCGCTCACGACGTTGGTTAACCCTCGGCATAGGCGTCAAGCGCTACATCCTCCTCATCTTCGCGGGCACGGTCATCCTGGCGCTGGCGCTGGCCATGTTTCTGGCCTACGTCTACCGCACCATCGACGTGCCGGGGCCGGCCGGCTCGGTGGTCTACTACATGACCCTGCAGTTCATCGAGCATCCCTTCCGCTCGCTGGTGGTCGGCGGGCTGGGGCTGGCGGGGGTCGTCGCCGGCGGATTCCTGCTGGGGCGCACGGTGCTTTCGGTGGTCGTGAGCCCCGACGACAACATTGCCGAGACGCTCTACCAGAGCCGTCGGCTGCAGCGCGGTCCGCGCGTCGTGGCCATCGGCGGCGGCACCGGGCTCGGCATCCTGCTGCGAGGGCTCAAGGAGCACACCAACAACATCACCGCCGTGGTGACGGTGGCCGACGACGGCGGCAGCTCGGGGCGGCTGCGCGAGGAGTTTGGCCTGGCGCCGCCGGGCGATGTGCGCCAGTGCCTGGCCGCGCTGGCCGATTCCGAGTCGCTGATGAACGAGGTGATGAACTATCGCTTCAGCCGCGGCGGCGGACTCCAGGGGCACAGCCTGGGCAATCTGCTCATCGCCGCGACCACCGAGCTCAAGGACGGCAATTTCGAGCAGGGCGTGCGCGCGCTCAGTGACGTGCTGCGGGTGCGCGGGCGCATCCTGCCCTCCACGCACTCCGACATCCGGCTGGTGGGCGAGCTGGCCGACGGGCGAATCGTCCGCGGCGAGTCCAAGCTGCGGTCGTCGGGCCAGCCCATCTCGCGCGTATTCATTGAGCCGCGGCACGTGGCGGCCAATTCGGCGGCCATTCAGGAGATTCTGGCGGCGGACATGGTAGTGCTGGGTCCGGGAAGCGTCTTCACCAGCGTGATTCCCAACCTGCTGGTGGGCCGGCTGACCACCGCGATCCGCGCCTCGCGCGCCGTCAAGGTCTATGTGTGCAACGTGGCCACCGAGCTTGGGGAGACGGACGACTTTGGACCCGCCGAGCACGTCTACTGCTGCACGCGGCACGTCGGGCCCGATCTCTTCCAATACATGCTGGGCAACAGCAACACCCAGGTTGAGCTGCCCGAGGGCAGCGGCACCCGGCTGGTCACCTGCGATCCGGCCACGCAGGTGGAGCTGCTGGACGCGGGCGTGCAGGCGGTGCTGGCCGACGTGGTGGACCCGGCGGCGCCGCATCACCACGAGCCGCACGCGCTGGCGGCGGCGCTGATTGACCTCTACGAGCAGGCCTCGCAGAACAAGGCCACGCTGGTCGCGCTGGCGGAGACGCGCTAGACCGTTCGCCGCGCGGTGAAGGCCGCCAGGGCGCCCAGGGCTTCGCCGCCCCAGGCGTTGAGCGGTACGTCGGAGAGCAGATCGCGGGTCACGGCGTGATACTCCTCGGCCAGCGACTCCGCATAGGCGCGTGAGCCGGACCGCTCGAGCAGCGCCACGATCTCCGCGGTGTCCGGCGGAACCTCCAGGTCGGCGAGCGCGGTTCGGAGGCGGTCGCGGTCGGCCGGGGCGCCCTCGGTCATCGCGTGCACGATGGGCAGCGTCTTCTTGCGCTTCTGAATGTCGCTCTCGACGGATTTGCCGGTGGCGTCAGGATCGCCCCAAATGCCCAGGAAGTCGTCGCGAATCTGAAAGGCGGCGCCCAGCGCCCTGCCGGCCTCGCGCACGCCCTCGCGCACCGTCGCATCGTTGCCGGCGAAGACGGCGCCCAACTCCATGGACGTGCCAATCAGCGCCGCGGTCTTGAGGTCGATCATGCGGAGATAGTCCTCGACCGTCACCGCATCCTTGTCCTCGTAGGCCATGTCCAGGTATTGCCCCTCGGTCATGCGCCGGCAGCCCAGGGTCAGCACTTCCACGGCGTCGCGCGCGGCGTGGGCGTCGTGAGGCGCGCCCGCCCGCAGCACGCTGAGCGTGGCGAGCACGTGCATGAAGTCGCCCGCGTCAATGGCCTTGGCCTGGCCCCACACCGCCCACACGGTGGGCCGGTGGCGCCGCAGGAGATCGTTGTCCATCACGTCGTCGTGCACCAGCGAGAAGTTGTGCAGCAGCTCCACGCCCGCCGCCGCGGGCAGCGCCGCCTCGACGTCGCCGCCAAGGGCCTCGCAGGTCAGCAGGCAGAGGGTCGGACGCAGCGCCTTGCCGCGATTGGCCTGCACCGGGTTGCCGTCGGCGTCGACCCAGCCAAGCTGATAGCGGGCCATGGTGGCCAGCGGCGAGTCCAAGCCCTCGAAAACCGCGCGCAGGGCGGCGTCGACCTCGTCCCGGTAACGCTCGAACAGCTCGGCCGGCGCCGCGGCGCTGGTGGTCATGGCAGGCCCACGTGCAGGGGTGGCGGGTGCTCGATCGTGCCGTGCAAGGCCGGGAGAGGCAAACGGTTCCTGACCAGCTCGTTCGTCAAGTTGCGCAACTCCAGTCCGTCATTCCCGCGCAGGCGGGAATCCACCCTCACTGAACCTGCGAGCGGAAGGGATGCGCCCGGTAATCCCCAAGCCCGCGTGGATTTTGCAAGGGTCTCCGAAGGCGGGAATTCAGACTCCAGTCCGCCACGTGGTTCGACAAGCTCACCACGAACGGGCAGGCGGCAGCGCGATACGCTCCAGCAGGCGGCAACGGATGTGAAGAGACCAATCTGACGGCGATGAACATTCTTGGATCGACGGCCCTAGTGACGGGAGCCACGGCAGGCATCGGCCGCGGGACCGCCATTGCCCTGGCGCAGGCGGGAGCGCGCGTAATCGCCGCTGGACGCGATCCCCAGGCGCTCGCCGCGATCCGCGATGCCACCGGCGGCACGGCCGTCGCCGCGGACCTGGCGGACCCGGCGGACGTCGAGCGGCTGGCCGCGGCGGCGCTCGACGGACCCGAGCCAGTGGACATCCTGGTCAACAACGCCGGCATCGGCTGGGAAGGACCGTTCGCCGCGATGCCGCCCGAAAAGATCGAGGACCTGGCGGCGGTGAACCTGCTCGGCCCGGCGCGGCTCACCCGGGCGCTGCTGCCGTCCATGCTGGAGCGTGGCCGCGGCCACATCGTCAACGTGGCCTCGATCGCGGGGCACGTGGGTGTCCGCGACGAGGCGCTCTACGCCGCCACCAAGGCCGCCCTGCTCACCTTCAGCGAGGGCCTGCGCTACGAGGTCCAGGCCTCCGGCGTGCGGGTGTCAACGGTTTCGCCCGGCGTGGTGAACACGGAGTTCTTCGCGCGGCGCGGCAGCCCGTTTCGCCGCCGGCGTCCTCAGCCGATCCCGCCGGAGCGCGTGGCCCAGGCCATAGTGCGCGCCATCGAGCGCAACCACGACGAGGTCGTCGTGCCCGGCTGGCTGCGTCTCCCCATCTGGCTCCACGGGGTGTGGCCAGGGCTCTATCGGGCGCTGGCGAGGCGGTTTGGGTAGAGGGGGATCGGCGCTCGATCCCCACTTGGCGTACTACAGTTTCCAGATTCTCCTTGCAAAGAGATGTATGGCCTTACTAGACTACTAGAAGTAATGCGTTTATCGGTCTAGTAGGGAAAGGGCGGCTACGCGTGCTGGAATCTGGAATCACGGCCAAGGGTCAGACCACTCTGCCCAAAGCGGTGCGGGAAGCCCTGGGAACAGGTCCCGGGGACCGTGTGCGCTACACCATTCTCGACGGCGAGGTGCGCATCCGTGCGGTGCGCCCCATTCAACGCCTATTCGGCATGCTCACCTACGATGGCCCACCGGTGACTCTCGATGACATGCAGCGGGCCATTGTCGAGGGAGCGACGACTGATTGATCGCCATTGATACAAACGTGTTGGTGCGCTATGTCGTGCGCGATGACGCCGCGCAAGCGGAAGCCGCCCGCGAACTGCTGGATGATCTGACCCTTGAGCGACCTGGATTCATTTGCCGCGAGGTGCTGGTTGAGATTGTGTGGGTCTTGGAACGTGCCTACGGGTTTGCGCGGGGTGAGACTGCGGCTGTGGTCGAGGGTCTGGTCTCCACGGCGAGCCTTGTGGTCGAGGATGCCGACGCGGTGGCTCGAGCGGCTGCGCGCTACGGCGCTGGCGGCCCCGATTTCGCCGATCGGTTGATTCTCGCCGCCGCGGAGCGAAACGGGGCGCGCCGGCTCTACACCTTCGACCGGCGGCTGGCGCGGCTGGAAGGGGCTGCCCTGCTACAGGCCTGACCTGGCCTCCGCCGCCTACACTCCCGGCACCTTATTGAACGAGGAGACCACCCCCATGGACCTCACCCGTGACGTGCCGCGCAGCCCTTATGCCTCGCTGGGCGGCATCGTGTTCTTGCCGCGCGCCATCGACAAGGCTCGGGCCGAAGCGGCCGGCGCCCTGGGCGAATACGTCTCGCGGCGCGGGTTTTCCACCGAAATGCTCGAGTTCCTCGGTCTCGACGTCGACGCCTTTCACGCGGCGGTGGCCGCGAACTCCACCGACGCCGACGTGCTGGCGTGGGTCCGGGCCAACATGACCGCGCGGTCGGACGACGAGATCGCCGCCTGGAACGCCATGATGATGACGCTGACGCCGGCGACCCCGGAGCGGGAGGCGTGGTATCGCGCGTTCCTGGAGGACAGCGGCCAGGGTCACCGCACGGACCTCAGCCGGCAGTTCGACCGGCTGGACCTGGACGAGGGCCGAGACGTGCCGCTCGGAGGCCGCCGCTAAGCGGTGCTCCTGACCCTCACCCTAACCCTCTCCCTGGAAGGGAGATGGAACCGGACGGTCACTGCTTACTGATCCACCACCGAGCCGTCCACGTGCAGCCGCGTGTGCACCTCGCGCGGTACGTAGGGCGCCTTCTCGCGCGCGTCGGGCTTCAGCTCCACGCCGATGCCCGGCCGGTCCGGAATCAGCAGATAGCCCTGGCCGTCGTGCTCGGCGATGCCGGTCACCATGTCCCGCTTGGGAAACTCGTCCTCGCCGCTGGGATATTCCACCAGGGCCAGGTTGGGAATGCAGGCCGCAACCTGCAATGACGCCGCTGTGCACACGGGGCTGAGCGGGTTGTGCGGCACCACGCCCACGTGCTGCGCCTCCGCCAGCGCGGCGATCTTCTTCATGGCCGTGATCCCGCCCACCACGCACACGTCCGGCCGCACATAGCGGGCCGCGTTGCGGCGCAGCAGCATGTCGAACTCCCAGAGCGACGTGAGCCGCTCGCCGGTGGCGATGGGCACGGCGGTGTTGGCCGCCACGTAGGCCATCTCGTCCAGGTTGTCGGGCATCACCGGGTCTTCGAAGAAGAAGGGGTGGAACGGCTCGATGCCGCGCCCGAGCTGCACCGCCTCCGCCGGCGTCATGCGGCGGTGGATCTCGATGCACAGGTCCACCTCGTCGCCGACTAGCTCCCGGTACTGCCGCACGGCGTCGATGGCGTCGCCAATCTTGCGCGCGTGGGTTTGGAAAAAGGGCCGCTCGTATGGCTCGTCAAGGAACGGCGTGAGGTGCCCGACGGCCGTAAATCCCGCGTCGCGGGCCTCGGTGATGCCGCGCAGCAGCTTCTCGCGCGTGTCGCCGAAGACGTGCGCATACACACGGGCCCGATCACGCACCTGTCCGCCGAGGAGTTGATGAACGGGCGCGTCGAAGTGCTTGCCCGCGATATCCCAGAGGGCGATGTCGATGGCGCTGATGGCCGCCATAACCGCCGAGCCGCGGAAGGCGCTCCAGCGATAGAGGTATTGCCAGTGGTGCTCGATCCGCAGCGGGTCCTTGCCGACGAGGTAGCGGGCGAACTTCTCGATGGCGGCTTCCGAGGCCTCCAGGAATCCCCAGGCGCCGGCCTCGCCCAGACCCGTGAGACCGCTGTCGGTCTCGATCTCGACCAGCAAGTACTGGTCGAGCCGGATGGATTCGACGCGGCGGATGCGCATCACCGGGATCGGGCCGTTTCGGCCTAGTCTCCGCCGGCGCGCGGCTTGGGCAGGAAGCGCATGATGGCACCCGCGAGGTTGGAGAGCGGCATGCGCTGCAGCCAGACCTTGCCCGGACCGGTGACGGTGGCCAGGAACAGTCCCTCGCCGCCGAAGAGCATGTTGGTCACGCCCTTCACCCGCGTGATGTCATAGGTGACGCTGGGCTCGAACATGGCCAGGTGGCCGGTGTCGACCTTGAGCGTCTGCCCGGAGGCCAGGTCGTATTCCTGCACCTCGCCGCCGATGGCCGCGAACATGGTTCCCGGACCGGTGAACTTCTGCATGATGAAGCCCTCGCCGCCGAAGAGGCCGGCGCCGAGCTTGCGGTTGAACGTGACCTCGAAGGTGACAGACTCCTCCGCGACCAGAAAGGCGTCCTTTTGGGCAATGATCGACTCGCCGGCGCCCAACTCGATCGGGATGACGGTCCCCGGCGCTTCGGGCGTGAAGGCCACCATGCCGCCGCCCGATGGGCTGTTGAACTTGGTCACGAACAGGCCTTCGCCGGAGATCATGCGGCCGAACATCCCGCCAAGGCCCCCGGAGCCGCCGGTGTTCATCTCGATGCTCTCGTCCATCCAGGCCATGACGCCGGACTCGGTGAAGACGGTCTCCCCCGGTCCGAGTTGAACTTCGAGGTGCGGTGTGATCGTGCCCTTGACCTGATATTCCATGGCGCTCTCCGTGAGCCGACGGGACGTAGTCGCATTGTATGGGGCGCACGCAGTCGCTTTGTCGCGTGAAGCACATTTGGCGTCGCCAATTCCGGGGGTGTTGGAAGGTCGCTTGGTCCGGTGGCCCGGGCTGTGCGCAGCCCGGGAGCCTCACCCAGCGGATCCTACGCTGCCCGCAGCGTGGGCCACCGCCACGCGACCGTTCGGCGCGGTGCGATACTGCCCCGCATGAGCCTTCGCTCTGCGCCGGGCGGTGTTCGCCGGGCGCTTCTGACTGTGGATGTGCGATGAAGCGGACCGGCGACGGCAACGCCAGCGACCCGGCGAGCCCCAGGCCCCCGGAGCCGGATACGCGCGATCTCGGTCCGCCCGACGACGGCCCGCCCGACGACGAGTTGCCGCGCCAGCCGCCGCCCCGCCCGGTGCTGTTCGGGGGCGACATGCGGCTCATCCTGCGCCGCGTCGGCGCCTGGTTGATTGATTTCACCATCGCCTACTTCGTGGTGTACGTGGCCGTGTCCATCGCCGGCGTGGCCCCGACCGCGGAGGCTACCCCCGAGTCCGATATCACGGGTCTGGTGGTCTGGCTGCTGGCCGTGCCGTTCGTCTACCGCTGGGCCATGCAGTCCGCGCTTGGATACACGCTAGGCAAGCTGGGCATGGGCCTGCGACTGGTGGACCGCGACGGCCAGCCGCCGGGTCCCATCGCCGTGCTCAATCGCGAGGCGGTGCAGCTGGTGCTGCTCTTTGCCTGGCAGGTCGTGCCCCAGTCCGCGACGGAGCAAGTGCCGTTCTTGACCACCCTGCTCATCCTCGGTCCCCTCGGTGACGTCTACGCGATGTTCCGCCGCCGCGACACCCGCGCCCTGCACGACCTGCCGGCCGGCACCCAGGTCATCCGCGTGGCGCGGGTGGACGCCTACGGCACATCGCGCGACGGCCCGCGACGCTATTCGTGAAGCGCACGCCGATCCGCGAGGGTCGCGGCGGGAGCCTCACATGGCGCGACTGATCGTCCTCAGTTGCGGCGTTCCCACGCCCATGCCGGGCCGGTGGGGCACGGCCTTCGCCCTGCAGGTCGGCCAGGAAACGCTGCTTGTCGATTGCGGCCCGGCGGCCACCCTCAAGCTCTATCAGGCCGGGCTGCGGGCCACCGATGTCAGCCGGGTGTTCTTCACCCACCTGCACTCGGACCACATGGCCGACTTTCCCTGCTTTCTCATGACCCGATTCGACATGTCGATCGGGGGTGAGACACCGTTGCAGGTCTACGGCCCTCCGCCGACCGCGGAGTTTGCGCGCAGGCTCATGGGTCCGGATGAGGGCGTGCTCTGGCTGGACGTGGTCGCGCGCACCAATCACCCCATGAGCATCGGGGCCTACCACAGCCGGGGAGGCGCGGGCGATCGGCCGCCGCCGGAGATGCAGGCCCACGACATCGAGCCGGGCCCAGTCGCCGGCGGCCCGGGGTGGTCGGTGTCGGCGGCGGAGGTGCGGCACGCGCAGCCCTATCTCACCTGCCTGGGATTCCGGTTCGAGACGGACGACGGCGTGATCGTGTTCAGCGGCGACACGCGCCCCTGCGACGAGGTGATCGAGCTGGCTCGCGGCGCCGATCTGCTGGTGATGGAAGCCGTGGCCCTGGCGGGACGGCAGTGGGAAGGGTCGCTCTTGGCCGAGTCCGACACCGCCGGCTGCGCCACGATTGCCGCCGCCGCCGGGGTCAAGCGCCTGCTCGTGAACCATCAGCCGCCCTGGCTGGACGAGCCGCAGGCCCGCAGCCAGGCAATCAAGGAGATCTGCCAGATCTACGACGGCCCGGTGCTATGGGGCGAGGAGTTGTTGGAGGTCCAAATCGGACCTGACGGACCCGGAGGTTGACATGAACGACAACTGGCATTCGCTGTCGCCGGTCTCAGGCGAGCCCTGGACCTTCACCACCGGGCCGTGGATCGAAGAGGAACCCGGCGTGGTGACCAGTCCGCCGCAGCCGGCGGACGACAGCCTGGCAATTTCAACCGCCGCGGCCTACCGCGACTTCGAGGCCGAGTTCGACTTCCGCTGGGAGATTCAGGGCTCGGACAGCGGCTTCGTCTTCCGCGGGCGTCACGCGCGGCACTACTACCTGGTGCACTTTCCCTGCACCGGACAGCAGTTCCGCGGCGCCCACTTCTGGGCCGCCATATCCAAGGTGGACGCCTCGGGTTGGGCGCGCGTGCTGCGGACCGAGGTCGTGCCGGGCATCCCCAGCGAGATCGGCCTGTGGCACACCGCCAGGCTGCGGGTGCAAGGCCCCGAGATCCGCCTCTGGGTGGACGGCCGCGCCTTCCCCGTCGTCACCGACGACACCTACGACGAGCCGGGCTACGTCGGTCTCGAGACCTACAACGGTCGGGACCCGGACGAGGTCAAGGAGTACTTCGGCGACGCTCGAGCGCGCGTGGGCTCGGGCAATAGCTTCCGCAACGTCCGCATTCGCGGTGAGACGGCCGCCGCGCCGCCGTGGGACTCGTCCGTCGCGCCGGGTCCGGGATGGCGGCATCCGCTCCCCGACACCACCCATGGCGCCTATCAGTACGTGGGCGGCCTGGTGCGCCTGGACTCGGGCGAGGTGCTCCTCAAGCTGGCGGCCTTGGACGCGCACACCACCGGCACTCGCACCACTCTGCTGCTGCGCTCGCACGACGCCGGGCGCACCTGGTCAGAACCCGAGGTGCTGCCCGACACGCTGCACGGCGCCACGCTGCACCCAGTCGACGGCGACCACGTCGTCGCATACCTGATGCAGCACGACCCGCCCTTCGACCTGTCGATGGTTGAATCGACAGACGCCGGCCGCACCTGGAGCGAGCCTTCGGGCATCGGGCGCGTGACGTTCGACGCCGATCTCGACATCGAGCACGCCTACTTGTCGAAGGTTGTTCCGCTGCGCGACGGCACCCTGCTGCGCTTCGGCTACAGCGTGGCCGTTGGGCCCAGCATGCACGGCGGCGTGACCCGCGACGGCTGGCGCTATGTCGGCGCTCCCGCGCCCGGATCATTCAGCTTTTGCGTGCGGTCCACCGATGGGGGACGCAGCTGGTCGCCGCCGATTCGCGTGGACGGTCCCAACCCGCGCCCCGGCATGCTGATGAACGCCCGCGAAACGGCCTCCGAAACCTCCGCCTGCGAGGTGGCGCCCAACCGCATCGTGGCGCTGATTCGCCCGGAGTCCTCCCCGTGGATGTGGGAGATGTGGTCGCACGACGGCGGCCGCACCTGGAGCCCGGCGACGCGCGGGCACTTCCCCATGTATGCCTGCACCGATGCCATGACCGCCACGGCGAATGGCGCGATGGTCATCGCGGGGCGGCACCCCGGCATCGGCGCGCAGCTGAGCCTGGACGGCGGCATGAGCTGGCAGGCCACCCGCATCGACACGCCCTTCTACGCCAACGGCGCAACGGTCGAGGTCGAGCCGGACGTGGTGCTCTACGTCTACGACGGCAAGTACTCCGACGCCCGCGTGCGCGCGCAGCGTCTGCGCGTCACGCCCGAGGGGCTGGAGCCGGCGGACGCCTAAAGCCGAACGACGACCCCATCCGCCGCCGAGCGATACGCCGCGTCGATCACCCGCTGGACTTCCAGTCCCACCTCGCCGGTCAGCACCTGGCTGTCCGGGTGAGCGACTCCTGAGGTGAAATCCTCGATCAGCGGCAGGTCGTGCAACTCCGGCGTCGGATAGCTCTCCCGTCGCCGCCGGCCGTTCTGCGTCACGAAGCACTCGTCGCCGCGCGCGTAGGGCACGTTGATATAGCCCTTGGCGCACCACACCTCGTAGTCCCCCCGCGCCGGATCGATGCCCCAGATCGACGACAGGGTGGCCTGCACGCCGGACTCGTAATTCACGATTAGCGAGAGCACGTCTTCCACGTCGCCGGCGACGCGCCGCCGGTCGCTGAAGGCCGCCACCTGCCGCGCCGGCCCCGCCAGCGACGAGAATGTCTGCAAACGGTGGCTGCCCAGGTCCATCAGCGGTCCGCCGCCCCCCACCGCGCGGATGAGCCGCCAGGCCTTGGGATCGTCCAGCGGCGGGTTGTACGAGGACGACGCGTTGCCGTGCAGCGCTGTCAGCTCGCCCAATTCGCCCGAGGCCACCAGGTCGCGCACAAAGGCGTTGACTGGAATGAACTGGTGGTAGTAGGCCACGCCCAGCCGCACGCCGCGTTGCTCGGCACGTTCCACCATGGCCTCGGCCTCGGCGGCAGTGGCTGCCATGGGTTTCTCGACCAAGACGTGCAGGCTGCGGTCCAGCGCCGCCAGCGTTTGCGCGGCGTGCAGATGCACCGGCGTCGCCACGTAGACCGCATCGAGCGGCGACTGCCGCAGCATCGCGCCGTAGTCGGTGAACGCCTGCGGCACGTCGAACGCCTGCCGGTGGAATTCCAGCGCAACCGGATCGCGGCGGCAGATCGCCACCAGCTCGCTGGCGGCGTGGGCGCGAATGGCCGGGGCCACCGCCTTCGCCGCAATGTCGCCGAAACCAACGATGCCCCAGCGCAGCATCAGTCGCACCGACCCGGGATGTGCCCCGTGCCCGATCTTGTCACTCCGGGCGCCCTGCCTCTGTCATTCCGGGCGCAGCAAGGAATCTAAGGGGCACCGGAGAAGGCGCAGCGTCCTTAGATTCCTCACATTCGTTCGGAATGACAGGAAGGTCGTTCCGAGGTTTCGGATGACTCCACGGCTCCGCCCAGCCCGGCTATCCCCCGATCGCGCGCCACATCCGCAGGCCGGCGGGGCCGACCACCAGCACGAACAGGGGGTCGATGAACGCCCACAGCGTGCCGTTGCCCTGGTCGGTGAGCGCACCGAACCAGTTCCAGAAGAACCACAGGAACAATCCCAGCGCGGCGTAGAAGACGATGTTCACTTCCAGCGAGGTTCGCGCGTCCGCCTCTTCGGCATCCATGCGCCGCTTCCGCGCGAAGCTCCCGAGCAGGACGATCACCACGCTCACGGCCATGAACCAGTTCATGACGAGCCACGCGGTGAACGGCTCGTCGCCGCCGGGGTGATAGAGCGGCGTGATGATGAAGTGCACGCCCACGGCCAGGGCCATCAACACTTGATAGGCCGCGACGATCCGAAGTGCGATTTGTCTGGGCACCGCCATCCTCCCCGCTATGAACGACTGCCACGCTTCCCGCCGCTACCGGATGCGGGCCGACACCGTGGCCTGCTGCAACGCCGCCCAATGTAGTGGATGGCCTTGGGCCTGTCGCGCCACGCGAAGCGGGCCGCCTGCACTCTGGTTCCCGGGTCCGTCATTCCCGCGGAGCCCTGGCCCCGCGAATGTGGGGGCGGGAATCCACCTCCTACCACCCCGAGAACGAACTGATCGCGCGACCTACCGCAGCCCCCTGAACAACGCCGCCAGCTGCTCCGCTCCGATGGCACCCCCGATGCGGAGGGCCACCGCGCCGTCGGCGTTGATGAACACCCAGGTTGGAAACGCGGTCAGGCCAAAGGCGCGCAGCACGGTGTCGTTGGTATCCACCAGCACTGGCGACGTCCATCCCTCGCGCTCGAGCCACGCGTCCGGCGGATAATTCGATCCGTCCTCCTCGATCGCGGTGGCGACGCCGTAGAGGTCGACGTTGTCCGGCTTGCCACCGCCGTCGATCCACGCTTGAACCTCGGGAACCTCGTCCTGGCAGTGCGAGCACCAGTGCGCCAGGAAGAGGACCACCTTCATCCGCCCGTCGTTGACGATGGTGACGCTGCGGCCGTCGAAATCCGTGCCGCGGACCTCGGGAGCGGGAAGCCCGAGCGCGCTGTCGGGCGCCGTGGGCGTAAAGCCCGGCAATGGTTCGCCCGTGATCTCCGGGTCCTGCACGACGCCGGTGCCGGAGTCGTCGCCCACCTCCCCGCAGGCGGCGATCGCGGCCATGAGACCAACCGCAAACGCGAGGCCGGCCAGCCCAGTTGATCTAGCCACCCAGCGATTCATGGCGGCGTCCCCCCAGCCCCAAGCCCAGCAGCCCTCATGGTAGGCCAAGGGCGCCGACAACCGTTTCCGAACCCGGTCACCCTCTGCGCGGGGACGACACGCGCCCTGTTGAATTTGCGCGGCCCGGTGGACCGTCCACCATGTTCCTCGTTGGTGCGACGGTAGTCTAAGGCGCCCCGGGACCCATGGTGGCACGCCCCAAGGTTTGAGATCGTCGAAGTGAGCACGATGGTGAAAGCCAAGTGGGTGGATGCTGGGATGCACCGGTTGCCTCGGTGCCGCTAATGGCTCCCTACCGATCGGCGGCGCGAAACCTCAGGTCGGCAATCTGGTCCTGGCTGCGCCGCCCGCAATCTCGGGCGCGGTTGCTCGCGGCGTTCTTGGCAGTGCATATGGCGCTCACCGTGCCGCTGGCCGTTCTGGTGGCTGATTGGGACTGGTTCGACTGGTTTCGACACTTCAACCTGGACAGCGAAGGGACGGCGGCGAATCTCTACTCGGGAATCCTGTGGGGAGCCGTCGCCGCTCTGTCCGCCGGGCAGTTGTTCCGGCCAGAGGCGGCCACCAGAACCCCACGGTGGCTGTGGGTAGTCGGCTGGCTCAGCGCGGCGTTGCTCGCCGCGCTCGTGGCGGTCGAGGAAGTCGCGGGTGTCAAGAACGCGTTTGGAAAGTGGGGCGCGCTCTACCCGTATCTCGAGGCGTTGGGCGTTGCGGACCTGCCGGTCACGGTCCGCTGGGCGGCCTTGGTTGCGGTCCCAATTGCTCCGCTGGCGGCGGCGGCGGCGTGGGTCGCCTATGTCTCGCTGCGGCGTCACCCGGCGCTGGCGATGCTCACGGTGGCGGCGCTCGCGCTTGGGGCGGGCGCGATCGTTCGCGACGACTTGAGCGACCGGTACGGCACGAAAGTCGCCTGGGCCATGTTCATCGAGGATGCCTCCGAATTCATGGCCAGCGCGATTCTGGTCGTGGTCCTCGTCGAGCGGCTCGCATCGAGGCGAGGCTCGGGCGCCGAGGCCCGTGGCCACTTCCGGCAACGGAGAGGCCGCTGGGCGGCGCTCGCGACGGCGCTGGCGCTGCTGGCCGCAAGCGTGCCAGCGCTGCTCGCGGAGTATGAATGGGAGGAAACCGGCACCGCGCGCCCGCTCTTCTACGCCGGCCCGATCACGCAACTCGAACAGCCGTTTCAGGCACAGCTCGACCACCTGACCCGCGTGAAAGTGTGGGCTTTTGCCGGCGGAATTGCGGGTGGCGCGGATGCCCCGCCGGTGCAGATTCTCGCGCGGCTGACGCCGTGGGGAGCGGATGCGCCGGTCCGTGAGGCCTGGGCCGAGGTCCGGCACGAACGCTCCCGTCCCAGGCCCGTCGACCTTGAGTTTGCGCCGATTCCCGACAGCGGCGGGCAACGATTCATCCTGACCGTCCAGTCGTTGAGTGAGCCGCGGCTGCACCTCTTCCTTGGCCTCACCGGCCACGGCGCCCTGCCCCATGGCGTCGTCCTCGTCAACGGGGTGGCGCACAAACGCCATTTCGCCGGGAGCACCCATGCCATCGCCACGGGTGAAGGCGTGATCCGCGACCTGCTCACGCGTGATCGCCGCCGGCTGCTGCTGGTCGGAGACATCGCGGCCACGGTTTTCCTGTGGGTGTTCGCTGCGGTGGCCACGTGGCGGGGATTGACCGGTCACACACCACGCTTTTGGCGCGGCTTCGTGTGGCCGGCGGTCCAACAAAGCGTAATCATCACGGCCGGCCTGACCGTGCTCGCCATTGTCTTGGTTCAGGTGTTTGCAGCCGCGCCGCACACCTAACCCAGGACGGCACCATCGCTTGAGTGGTGGTGCGCCCGCGCACGGCAATGACGACCCGTCCGCGCAGGCGCCCGCGGTCCGGCAGCCCCGCCCGGACTCGAACCGGGGCGCGTGGTTTAGGAAACCACCGCTCTATCCAACTGAGCTACGGGGCCGGAGGTTCGCCGCCAAGAGTAGATGGCCGGGCAATCGCGCGGAAGAGCTGTGGATCGCCGGCAGAATCTCTCGACGCTCCGATCCAGACGCCGCCTTGCCAGCTCCCGCGCCCCACGACCGGTGCAATGTCGTATTGTTTTCTACTAAACGACGTGGAGGCATATGCAAGGCTATCTATAGTCGTATATAATACGATAACCCGTTGGTGTGAATAGAACTATTCGACATGCTCTTCCACAGCCCGCCGCTCGACGAGCAGGAGGCAGACGTCTGCGCCCGCGTGGACGAGTTGCGCCTCGCCCTGCGCGGCCAAGTCTCCGAGCAGCGGCGCTGGACCGGATTGCTGCGGCGGGTGGCGTCGGCGCGGGCGATCCAAGGCTCCAACAGCATCGAGGGGCTCAACGTCTCGTTGGACGACGCCGTGGCGGCCGTGGGCGGCGGGGAGCCGTTGGACGCGCCGGTGGACGTGTGGGCGGCGATCCAGGGCTATCGCGAGGCCATGACGTTCGTCCTGCAGCTCGCGGACGATCCGCACTTCGAGTACGACGCGTCGCTGATCCGAAGCCTGCACTACATGATGATGCAGTACGACCTGGGCATGCGACCGGGACGCTGGCGATCCGGGCCGGTCTACGTTCGCGACGAACGATCGGGAGACATCGGGTACGAAGGCCCCGACGCTATCGAGGTTCCCGGGCTCATGGAGGAAATGGTCGCGGAGCTGGGCGAGCAGGATCCAGCCGTGCCGGCGGTCGTCCGAGGGGCCATGGCGCATCTCAATCTGGTCATGATCCACCCATTCCGCGACGGCAATGGGCGAATGGCGCGGGGACTCCAGGCGCTGGTGCTCGCGCGAGAGGGGATGCTGGAGACGGCGTTCGCAAGCATCGAGGAGTACCTGGGTCGGAACACGGATGCCTATTACGACGTGCTGGCCGAGGTCGGCGGCGGTGCCTGGCAGCCGCAGCGCGACGCCCGGCCCTGGGTCCGCTTCACGCTGACCGCGCACTACCGCCAGGCGTGGACGCTGCTGCGTCGGGCGGCAGAAGGGGAACGTCGTTCAGAGGTGCTGGAGCTAGAACTGTCCCGCCGTCGGTTGCCCGAACGGTCCGTCTTCGCGCTTTGGGACGCCGCGCAGGGCTTCCGCGTGCGAAACGCGACCTATCGCGAGCTCGCCGAGGTGAGCCTCGTGGTCGCGGGCCGCGACCTGAAGGCGCTGAGCGACTCGGGCCTACTGGTGGCGCAGGGACAAGCGCGTGGGCGGTACTACGTGGCCTCCAACGCGCTGAAGACGCTGGAGGCGTCGATCCGCCGTGATCGGACGCCCATTCCCGACCCGTTCGAGGAAGACCGGCGCCAGCAAGCACTGCCGCTGGGGAATAGCAATCGGGTGGCCTGAGAGGCCCGCGCTCGGCGTCCCCATGGCTCGCCCGGCGGTCTCCGACCCCTCAGCCGTGACTCACACCTCTGTGGGCAGTAGACCTTGGCGGGACCCCTCACCCCGACCCTCTCCCGGTGGAGACCTTTGCATAAATCCAGGGGCGGAGCGGACCATGGGGGCGTCGCCAGGCTGATGAGGTTGGAGAGGGCGTATGCACCGGGAGCTGGGCCGGCCGTCGTTCGCGGAAGCGGTGGTGTCGGAGACGCTGGGCCACAACCA
>JAPOXD010000036.1 GCA_026707285.1 Chloroflexota bacterium
TCGCCCATGGGCGACGACGAATTCGTGCGCGTGAAGATTGGCCGAGTGGGGGAGCGCACCATCGCCGCTCCGCTCGCGCGCGGGGCCGGCATGATCACCTCGATGGTGCGCGCCGACGGCATCGTCCGCATTCCCCGGATGTCCGAAGGGCTCGCGGCTGGATCGTCGGTCGACGTGGATCTGCTCACCGATTCAGACGCCGTCGACCACACGGCGGTGCTCATCGGCAGCCACGATCCTGCCCTCGATCTCCTGGCCAACGAAGTCCACCGGCGGTTCGCTCCGGCGGCGGTGGCGTCGACCAACGTCGGCAGTCAGGGTGGGCTGGTGGCGCTGCGCCGGAAGAATGCGCATGCCGCCGGATGCCACCTGATCGATCCGGCCACCGGGGCTTACAACGTCGCGGACGTTCGACGCATCCTTCCCGGTCGCGATGTCGTCCTCGTGACCTTCGCGCACCGGCAGCAGGGACTCATGGTCGCTCCGGGCAATCCGCTCGACATTGAGGCCATCGACGACCTGGTGCGCGACGACGTCGTCTTCGTGAACCGGCAACGAGGCTCGGGAACTCGAATGCTGCTGGACTATGAGTTGCAGCGCCGCGGCCTGGCCGTCGCGGACATCGCCGGCTACGAACGTGAGCTCTACACCCACGTCGCGCTGGCCGCCGACGTGGCCGCCGGCGGCGCGAACGCCGGTCTCGGCGTGCTGGCCGCCGCCCGGGCGCTGAGGCTCGACTTCATCCCGCTGCTCGAAGAGCGCTACGACCTCGTCATCCCGCGCGAGCACTACGAATCGCCGGTGCTGCGGCCCGTGCTGCATGTGCTGCGCGATCCGGCGTTTGCGCGCCAGGTCGAGGCCATGGGCGGCTACGACACGTCGCGGATGGGACGGGTGGCCGCCGAGATTCCCGGGTCGCCGCCGGGCGAGACGCTCACCTAGCTTGGCGAACTTGTCCGAGCACGCGCAGCCGGCGGATGGGCAGGCCGTTAACTCGGAGTCCCGGTCACATCTGAGGGTCTATCGCTGGATTGGCCTGCTCCTCGCGCCTGCAGCCGTGGTGCTGGCAGTCCTCACGCCCAGCGCCTTGCCGGAAACCGCGCCGCCCGAGGTCGCGCAATCGCCCCCGGCCGTCGAGGTGTCGGCCGCGACGCTCCAGTGGATCAACTCCGCATCCGCTGAGGAACTCGCCGATGAGCTTCCCGGCATCGGCCCACTGTATGCCGAGCGGATCACCACCCACCGCCGCCTGTTCGGCCCCATCACCGAGGCTCGGACGCTCATAGACCTCGGCATTCCCGCACGCGTGGTGCAACGGCTCCCGGCGCAAGCGCCCTCAGCTCCATGACGGCCTGGCTGGCTGCGGCGATCTTGCTGGGGATCGGTCTCGCCGCCTGGTGGGGTCAGGCGCCCGCCTGGGCGGTCATCGGATTGGCCGTCGCAGGCGCAGTAGCGGCCCTCACCGGCCGCCGCCCCCTGCTGATGGGTGCGGTCGTCGCCGCACTGGCCCTTGGCCTGGCGCGCGGCGGACATCACGTCGCCTCGCAGCCCCCGTTGCTGCAGGCGCCCGCCGGTGCGGCGCTGACGGTGATCGGAACCGTTGTCGACGACGCACCGGGCCCACGACGAACGCTCCAAGTCGAGGCTGTTGCCCGAGGGGAGGACCAGCAGCCGCGACAAGCCGCGGGTCGCGTGCAGGTCTTCGCTCCGCGGGCATTGGCGCTGCCGAACGCGCGGGTGGCGGTCAGCGGGGTGTTTCGTCCCGCAAGCCCGCGGGCGACGAACGCCCTTGTCGGGCACGCCCACACCTGGGCGGGGACGCTGGACGACGCCACGATCAGGGTCATCGAGGCCGGTACGGCGGCGGATCCCCCGGCGCTTCTGCGCCTGCGGCGCCATGTCGATGCCAGCATTCGCTCCGCCTTGCCCGAGCCCCATGCCTCGCTGCTCTCGGCCATGCTCGTGGGCATTCGTCAACGGCTGCCCGACGAGCTGCGGAATGACTTTCTCACCTCGGGCTTGATTCATATCGTCGCCATCTCGGGCTTCAACATCACGTTGATCGCGCTCTGGGTGCGACGGCTCGCCGGCTGGGGTCTGGGCCGCTACGGAGTCGGCCTGGCGGCGGTGTTGCTGCCGCTCTATGCGGTGCTGGCCGGCGCCGAGCCGGGCGTGATTCGGGCCGCCATCATGGGCGACCTGGTGCTCCTGGCCTGGATCATCGGGCGCGATGCCGACACCCTCATCGCCTTGGGAATGGCGGGAGCCGGCATGGCGCTGGTGCAGCCCCAGGCGCTCGGCGACGTTGGGTTTCAGCTGTCGTTCGTGGGAACGCTGGGTCTGATAGTCATCGCGCCCCGCATTTCGGCCCTACTCACCGAGCGCGCCCGGTTCCCGAGGTGGAGCGCCGAGCTGGTTGCAACGACCACCGCCGCCAGTCTGATGGTGACCCCGATCATCGCCCACACGTTCGAGCGCTTTCAGCTCATGGCGGTGCCGGCCAATCTGCTGGCTCTCGCGGCGCCCGCCGCCATCATGGCCACGGGTGCGCCCGTCGCCATCTGGGCGTCCGCCGGGTTGCCGGCTGCCGATGTGGTCGGCTGGGCCGCCTGGCTTCCGCTCGAGTATTTGATTCAAGCCGGGCGGATCGCCGCGCAGTTGCCGGGCGCCTCGCTCGCGACCAGCGGATTCGACTTCGCCCAGGCGCTGGTCTCATATCTCTGCATCGGCGCGGCGCTGGTCCTGCTTGGACGCCCGCCGCCGCGACTCGTTCGCTCGCGCGTCGGGTCGGTGGGGCTTCCCCGACGCGCCGTCTACGGCGTGGTGCTCGTCGCCTTGGTGGCGCCACCGGCGATGGCGGTCGCGGGAACGCCTCGCCTCTTCGACGACGGCGCCACGTTGGCCACCCTCGACCTCTCGAGCCGCGCCCCCACCGTCTATGTCCGAAAGGGCGATGACCGGGTGGTCGTCGCCGGAAGCCGATTGGACCGGTTGCTGCTTGACCGCGCGCTGCCGCGCTGGGACCTCCAGGTCGACAACCTGGCCGTTGCCTCGTCGGGCGGCCAGCTCTCGCACATGGCCCTGGACCTCGTTGGGGCCCGAGACGTAGCCGTGGTGCAGGCGCCTCCCACCCATGCGCTGGGGGCGCACCTGGTAGCGCCGAATCGTGCCGGCCGCGCGCCCGTCGTCGTGGACTCGAGCCGGACCACCGGTGCTCTGAAAACCGAGCTCGTCCCGGCTGAAGGCGGTTCCTGGGTGGTGGTGACGTCAAGCGACGCGACGTTCGCCGTCGCCCCGCCGACGGTGTCGCAGCCTTCGCTGCCGGCGGACCTGCGCGCGGACGTGCTGGTGCTTGGACGATCGACGACGCTCGGGGCCATGCCCGCATCCGCCTTGCTGGATGCGGGATTCGGGATGGTCATCGCGCCGCATCCTCGACTCCCCGAAATCGTGGCGCGCGCCGTGGACGAGTCTGGCGAAATCGTCGTGCCGGAGTCTCGATCCGATGCCGCGCAGCTGATCGGCAGCGCCCGGGTCCGCGCCGACCGGGGGACCATCGAGGTGCGGCGCTGAGCCTTGCCCGACCAATCAGCAGGTAGGATCGCCGACATTGGTTCCTCCTCGAGGTCGCGACCCGTGAGCGAGCGCGTCACCGTCATCGGCGCCGGGGCGATGGGCGGCGCGGTGGTATCCGCCCTGGCCGCCAGCGGCACCGTTCCCGCCGCGTCGATCGTCGTGAGCGAAATCGACGACGCGCGCCGCGAGGCCGTTGTTGCGGCAAACGGCGCAACCGCCGGGCGGGGATTGCCGCACGACGTGACGGGCGCGCAGGCGCTGGTGCTTGCCGTGAAGCCGCAGTCGTTCGGCACCGTCGCGGACGTGCTTCGGCCCGCGCTGACGCCGTCGCAGCTGGTGCTCTCGATCATGGCCGGAGTGCGCCTGGACACCATGGAATCCGCGCTCGGCACGTCGCGCCTCGTTCGCGCGATGCCCAACACGCCGGCCCAGATCGGCCGCGGCATGACGGTCTGGATGGCGGGCCGTGGCGTCGACGATGTCGACCGCCGTCGCACCCGGCAGATCCTGGGATCGTTCGGCGCCGAGATCGAAGTCCACGCCGAAGACATGCTGGACGCCGCTACGGCGGTGCACGGCAGCGGCCCCGCCTATGTCTACCTGGTCGCTGAGGCGTGGATCGACGCCGCCGTCTCCGTCGGGCTCGAGCGGGAGATCGCCACCACGCTCGTTCGGGAAACCCTCATCGGATCGGCCGAGCTGTGGAACGCCGGCGACATGAGCGCGGAGGCCCTGCGGCATGCCGTCACCTCGCCCGGCGGCACCACGGCCGCCGCGCTCGACGTATTCGAGGAGCGAGACCTGCGCGAGGCCTTCCTCGCCGCCGTGACCGCGGCCTACCGCCGATCGCAGGAGCTGGGCTAGACGCCATCGCGACCGTCCGCACCCGGCGATCCGACATGTCCGTGTTACGGTTTGCCCCGCGTGTGAAGGACGCCACGAGGTGCGCCTTGGCCGTCAACTTGACGCCCGAACAGCTCGAAGAGCTGCGCCAGATCGATTCCGCCACGATCGCCAACGCGATCGAAGAGTTCAACGTCCGGGACAAGACCGAGGGCTACCTCGGCAGCGACGTGCGGTGCCTGTTCCCCGAGATCGGCGAGGCCGTGGTGGGCTACGCGGTAACCGTGAAGGGCGACAGCACCACCCATGGGCGCCGCCGCAATCCGTCGGGGCAGATGGATCTGTGGGAGCTGGTCGAGCGGTCGCCGAGCCCGACGATCCTGGTGATCCAGGACTCCGGAAACAATCCGGCCAAGTCCTGCCACTTCGGCGACGTCATGGCCACCATCTTCAAGGCGCTGGGCGGCGTGGCCGTGGTCACCGATGGGTGCGTGCGCGACCTCTCCGAGGTGCGCGAGATTGGCGTCCAGTACTTCGCCCGCGGCGTCACCGTGTCCCACGGCACGTCGGTGAGCCTGGAGCCCGGCGAGCCGGTGATCCTCGACGGCACGCCGATCAAGACCGGCGATCTCGTCCACGCCGACGAAAACGGCGTGGTGGTGATTCCGGACGAGGTAGCGGGCGAGCTCGCCGAAGCGTCGCGTCAGGTTCTCGACTACGAGGCCGCGCGCAAGGAGTTTGCGCAGCAGCCGGGATTCACGGTGGCCAAGCTCCGCGAGATGACCGGCCTCTAGCCTAGGCCCCTACGTGTAGGACGTCCGCAGACTCCGGCGTTCCTGGTGGCGCTCGAGCGCCAGCCGGATCAGCCGGTCCATCAGCTCCCGCGCGGGGACGCCGCTGGCTTCCCATAGCTTGGGATACATGCTGATCTCGGTGAAGCCGGGGATGGTGTTGATTTCCCCGATCACCGGCTCAAGCGTCTCGGCGTCGACCAGAAAGTCCACCCGCGCATAGCCGGCGCAATCCAAGGCGCGAAACGCCCGCACGGCGTCCCCGCGAATGCGGTCGGCCAGCGGCGGCGGCAGGTCCGCCGGGACGATGGCCTGTGACCGGTCGTCCTCGTACTTCGCGGCGTAGTCGTAGAACTCGGTCGCCGGGACGATCTCCCCGCACACCGACGCCTCTGGCTCATCGTTGCCGAGGATGCTGACCTCGATCTCCCGCGCGTTCGGGACGCCCTGCTCGATGATGATGCGGCGGTCGTACTCGGCCGCGGCGGCCATGGCGTCGTCGAACTCACCGGCGTGATGGACCTTGGAAACCCCCACGCTGCTCCCCAGGTTGCAGGGCTTCGTAAAGAGCGGATAGGTCAGCCGCGCCTCGACCTCCGCGCGCACGGCGGCTGGATCGGCCCGCCACGCCGACACGGTCACGACGTGCCAGAGACCCACCGAAAGACCGTGGTCACGCAGGATCGCCTTGGCCACGCCCTTGTCCATGGCGACGGCCGAGCCCGTCACGCCCGAGCCCACGTAGGGCAGGTCGGCAAGCTCCAGCAGCCCTTGCACCGTGCCGTCTTCACCGTACGTGCCGTGAAGCACCGGAAACACCAGGTCGAGCGCGCCAACCGACGCCCTTCCCGCGGCGGGGAGATGCGCCGTCGGCAGCGTGACCGGCAGCGACTCGCCGGAGTCGGCGGCGGGCGCCGCGCTGAGCTGGCGCATCGGATCGGCGTCCAGCAGCCACTCGCCCTGTTTGCCAATGCCGATGGGCACTACGTCGTACCTGTCGCGGTCGAGCGAATCCATCACAAACGCCGCCGACCGCAGCGACACCTCGTGCTCGCCGGAGCGTCCGCCGAAGATGACGCCGACGCGCAGGCGTTCGCCGGAGGATTCCATGTCCCTAGCCTAGCGACTCCTCGCGGCTTGCACGGGCGCGAGCCGTGGCGTCACGATGTAGACGCCCCCATCATCCGGTCGTGAACGCATGCCCAGCGGACTCATCATCGGCATCACCGGCTTCACCGGCAGCGCCCTGGCGCGCCGGCTGGCGGCGGCGGGTTGGGATGTCCGCGGCATCGACGAGCACGAAGACGCGGCCCCGGAGCTTGACGAGCTTGGCGTCGCGATCGAGCTCGCCGATGTGGGCGACCCGGAGGAGCTGGAAGACCTCGGCCGGGACGGCGATCACGTCTTCTACGTGATGCGCAGCGTCTCGGACAGCGAGGACGACATGGAGCGCCGCACCATCCGCGGCGTGATGAACGTCGTCGAGGCGCTGCACGGGACCGAGATCGCCTCGTTCGTCTACGGCAGCACCATGGCCGTGTTTGGCGCAGGGTCACGGGACACGTTGACCGAAACATCGCCACCCGCGCCGAACACCGTGCTGGGGCGGCTCAATCTGGAAACGGAGCAGTACCTCCAGGAGCGGCACGAAACGGAGGGGCTTCCGGCGCGCGTCGTGCGGGCGGGGACGGTCTATGGCCCTGACGGTGGAACCCTGGAATCGTTGCGGGGCGGCAACCTGCGGCTCATCGGCGGCGGCAAGCACCCGACCAGCCGCATCCACGTGGAGGACGCCGCCGCGATTCTCGAGGCCGTTGCGCTCCGAGGACGCTCCGGCGAGCTGTACCTGGCGGTGGATGACCACCCGGCCCCGGCCGGCGAGTATCTGCGCTACCTAGCGGCGCAGGTCGGGGCGCGTCCGCCCCGGTCGTCGCCCAAGTTCCTGGTGCAAGGTTTGGTGAAGCTGCACGAGGGGTTCACTCGCCTGACGCGCACCAGGGCCTCGATCTCCTCCAGCCTGTTCGGCCTGGTGACCGGCTCCTACCCAACCTCGAACGCCAAGGTGCGCACGGAGCTTGGCGTCGAGTTGCGCTATCCGACCTACGTCGAGGGAGCCGCGACGCTGCTCCCACCGGAAGAGGACGAGGGCTAGCCACCGGATGCGGCGCGGGGCATTCAGATGACCGGCGAGATCGTGTTCGTGCTGGTGGTCGTGGGCGTGGCGGTTGTTCTTCTGGCCAGCGGTCGCGTGCCGTTCGAGGTGACGGCCATTGGCGTGCTTCTGACCCTGTTCCTCGGCCGTGCGATCGACTTGGAAGCGGCACTGCGCGGGTTTTCCAACAGCGCGGTCGTGACCATCGGCGCAGTCATGGTGATGAGCGCAGGTCTCGCAAATACAGGCGTTGCCCACCTGATGGGCCGTCTGATCGGCCGGCTCGCCGGCAACAGCGAAGCGCGGCTGATCGCCTTCACGGTGCTCGCCGCCGCCTTGCTGTCCGGGTTCATGAACGCCATTGCCGCCGGCGGCGTGCTCTTGCCCGCCGCGGTGGCCGCCGCCCGCGAGCTCAGGATCCCCATTTCTCGCGTGTTGCTGCCGTTGTCATACGCCACCCTGCTCGGCAGCGCCCTCACCCTGGTGGGAACGCCGTCGAACTTGCTGGTGAACAGCGTCGTCGCCCAGGAGGGGATTGAGCCGTTCGGCCTGTTGGACTTCACGCCGTTCGGGGCGGCAATCCTGGTCGCCGGAATCCTGGCGCTGGTGCTCGGGCGGCACCGGTTGCTGCCGCGGCATGCGTCCGGCGCCGCCGGCGACGCGCTGCTGCCGCGGACCCGCGACGACCACGTGCCCTATCGGCTCGAGGAACGCCTGTACGAAGTCGCCGTTCCACCCGCCAGCCCGCTCGTGGGCCTGACCCTGCGCGAAAGCGGCATCCGCACCGACTTCGGCATCTCGATCGTGGCCATTCAGCGGCAGGGCCGGACGGACATCGCCCCCGCGCCCGAGATTATGCTTCACGCGCGTGACGTGCTGGTCATGAGCGCCCGCAACCGCGACATTGCCCGGCTCCGGGAGCGATTCGCCCTGCCGGAGCCTCGGCCGTCGAGCCTGGGCGCCGCCGCGCTGCAGACCGAGAACGTCGAGTTCGCCGAGGCGTCGCTGGCCCCGCGCAGCACCCTCGAGGGCGAGACGGTGCCCTCGCTCAACTTTCGCGACCGCTACGGGCTGAGTGTGCTGGGCATCTGGCGGGACGGGGCGCCCCGGCGCACCCACCTCCACGACATGCCGCTGCGCGTTGGCGACGCGCTGCTCGTGCTCGGACCGCTGCCGCGAATCGCCGAGCTGCGCGACGACCCGGACTTCGTGGTCGTGACCGAGCGCGTGGGGCTGACACTGCGTCCGCGGCAGGCGCCGCTCGCCATCGCCATCGTGGCCGGATTCGTTGCGGCGCTCATGCTGCAACTGGCGCCGGTGGCGATTGTGGCGCTGGCGGCCGCGGCGGCCATGGTCGCCACCGGCTGCGTTCGAGGCCGCGAGACGCTGGCCGCCGTCGACTGGCGCGCCATCGTGGTCATCGGCGGCATGCTGACGCTGGCCGAGGCCATGCGTCAGAGCGGCGCCGCGGCGTTGGTGGGCGAGTCGCTGGCGGAGTCGCTCGGCGAGGGAGGCCCGTGGATCGTGCTGGCGAGCATGCTCCTGCTCACCGCGATGTTTACCCACGTCCTGGGCAATCACGTCACCGCGGTGCTCATGGCGCCCGTGGCGCTCAGCGCCGCCGCCCTCGTGGGCGCGGACCCACGCATGTTCGCCATGGGCGTGGCGCTGGCGGCCTCGACCGGATTCATCACCGCCTACGCACACCCGGTGAATCTGCTCGTGATGGGACCTGGGAACTTCCGTCCGCGCGACTTTGCGCGCGCCGGAATCCCCATCGCCCTGCTTGTATTGCTCGTCGACTTCGGCATGCTGGCGCTGGTTTTCGGCACCGGAGGCTCGTAGAGCCAATCTGAGATCTTTGCGTCACCCCTCCGTCATTCCGGCGAAGGCCGGAATCCAGTCCGGTCGAACCTGGAAGCGCCGCGGATACTTGGCGTCGGGCGGGTCTGAGACCCGCCCCTTGTATGTTGCAAGTCCCCTCGGATCGTCCGTGGGGAAGCAGCGGG
>JAPOXD010000030.1 GCA_026707285.1 Chloroflexota bacterium
TATTTTCAGCGGGCCGTTCCGGGAGTCTTCGAACTTGTGGCGCGAACGACCCTCAAGGCGTCGGCGACCGGCCAGGGGTTCGAGCTCCGGTGTCCCGCCGAGTTCGAGGCGCAGATCTGGGACCATGCCTCGACCTATGCGGTGACCGTCGATTTCGGCGCCATGAGGTGTCCGGTCAAGACCGTAGCCCCAGACCCCGCCGCACAGAACCCGAGCGACCCGTCGTTCGACTACGAGGACGTGGACGTGGACCATGAGTTCATTCCCGAGACGACACATTTCCTGCAACTCGAAAAACCGCAGGAGTGTGCGGTGGCCGTGCGGAGGTTTCTGCAGCAGGTCGGAGTCCTGGAGAAGCGCCTGATCCCTTGAGAGCCACTTCCCGCGCTTCATAGCTACGGATGTCCCATGACCGTGGAAGGAGCCCCGGAATCGAACTGCGTACGCGCCGGCGTGACCCACGGGTCGTTCGGGCGCATGGCCTCAGCGAATACAGAACCTCGCTCAGTAAACCGGAGTACTTGCAATTCAGTGGACGCAGATAAGCGTGCAACCGGATGCATCTAGCCGGATGGGTCTCCCAGACGCGTCCGTTGCCGGGCACGGGTCGAGGACGGGTCAGCCGCTGCCGCGGCTCGGACGACTGCACCGAGTCAACCGCGAACCGGACCAAGACTTACCGAGAAACCGCCGCCAATCCGGCAAGGTTGGCGTGGTCCCAGTGTTCGGCCCCAGCCTCTTGAGGTCACATGCACTCGCCGGCGCGGATATGAGACTCCTCCAAGGGAATTCCTTGCCGAATGGAGACACCGTCGCTGTAGAGGGCCAGCCTGCTACGATCGCGCGCCGTGAAGGCGCCGCCCGTGGCGCATGCATCGCGGACAGCTCCCTGAAGATCGACAAGTGCCGGCAAACGTTCGGATGACCACCGCACAGTGAATGCCATGCGCACACGTCTGAACCTGGCGGCGATCGTTTCCGCGGTCGCGCTCGTTGCGGTCATGTTGGTGGCGTGCGGCGACGAAGTTCCGCCCGCCCCGGATCCGACGCCCACCGCCACTGCCACGCCGGTGGCCGTCGCGCCGACGCCGACTCCCGAACCGACGCCCACGGCCGTCGTCACGCGCGAGGCCGTCGCACCCACGCCCACCCCAACGCCGGTTCCCGCCACGCCGACGCCGGAACCGACGTCGACACCAACTCCGGAACCCACGCCGACTCCAACACCCGAGCCAACACCCACGCCGACTCCGGAGCCCACCCCGACACCAACGCCGGAGCCCACGCCGACCCCGACTCCCCAACCCACACCCACTCCTACTCCTGAGCCGACGCCTACGCCAGAGCCCACGCCCGCGGTTGCCCTGCCTTCCGACCCCGACGCACCGCTGGCCTTCGATCCCAGCGTGGTGCGGGGCACCTTGAGCAACGGCCTCGTCTACTACATCCGGCACAACGAGGAGCCGCGTGAGCGGGCCCACATCTCGCTGATCGTGAAGGCCGGCTCGATCCTCGAAGAGGAGGACCAGCGCGGACTGGCGCACTTCGTCGAGCACATGGCGTTCAACGGCACCGAGCGTTTCGCCAAGCAGGAGATCGTCGAATACCTGGAGTCCATCGGCAGCAATTTCGGGCCCGACGTGAACGCGTCAACGGGATTCGACGTCACCCGCTATTTCGTCGAGATTCCCACCGACGATCCGGAGATTCTCGAGACGGCGTTTCAGATCCTCAGCGACTGGGCCTTCGCCATCACGTTTGCGCCGGACGAAGTGGAGCTCGAGCGCGGCGTGATCCTGGAAGAGTGGCGCTTGTTTCGAGGCTTTGGCGCGCGGTTCCAGGACAACTGGTTTCCGCTGATCTTCGGCGACTCTCGCTATAACGAGCGCAGCCCAATCGGGCTGCCCGAAGTCTTTAACAACGCACCCGCCCAGCGCCTGGTGGACTTCTACCAGACGTGGTATCGGCCAGACCTGATGGCCGTTATCGCCGTGGGCGACTTCGACACCGAGGCGATCGAAGCCAAGGTGCGGCAGTACTTTGCGCCGCCGCCGGAAGGCGAGGCGGGCCAGGCGGCCGCCGCCATCGGACCGCCGACCGATCGGCCGCGCTATGGCGTGCCCGCGCACGACGAGCCGCGGGTGAATGTGTTCAGCGACCCCGAGGCGCCCGGTACGCAGATGTTCCTGGTGCGAAAGCTCCCACCCGAGTCGGGCGACGACCTGGCAGCGCTGCGGCGCATCGTCGTGGAGCGCCTGGCGTTCATGATGCTCAACGCCCGGCTATTCGAGCGCGGACAGGTCGATGATCCTCCATATCTCGGGGCCAATGCCCTGCGGGGAGGATTCATCCAGCCGGTGGACCTGGTGCAGTTCGCGGCCTGGGTGGAGCAGGACGGCGTCGAGGCCGGATTCGCGGCGCTGCTCGAGGAGACGCAGCGCGCTCGACAGCACGGATTTACCGAGAGCGAATTGTCGCGCGAAAAGTCCAACCTGCTGAGCGAAATTGAGCGTGTCTACAAAGAGCGGGATCAGCGGGAGTCGGTCAATCTTTCCCAGGAATACGCGGACCACTTTTTGAACGGGACTCCGGTTCCCGGCATCGAGGTTGAGTGGGCCCTCTACCAGGCGCTGCTGCCCGAGATTTCGCTGGCGGATGTCGACGCCGTGGCCGCGACCTGGAGCGAGCCCGGAGATACGGTGCTCCTGGTGATGCGACCCGAAGGAAGCGGCGACAAGTCGGACGAGGACTTGGAATCCGAGCTGCAGGCAAAACTCGCCGCAGCCGACACGCTGGTGGTCGAGCCCTACGAGGACGAGGTGGCCGACGTGCCGCTCATGGCCACCATCCCGACGGCGGGCAGCATCACCAGTGAGGAAGCCATCGAGTCCATCGATGCCGTCAAGTGGACGCTGTCCAACGGGATCACCGTGATCGCCAAGCAGACCGACTTCAAGAATGACGAGGTCGTATTCGGCGCGTTCAGTCCGGGCGGACACTCGTTGGTGGACGACGCCGACCACGTCTCCGCCACCTACGCCGCCTCATTGGTCTCGGGCAGCGGCGTGGGCCCATACGACAACGTGGCCTTGGGCAAGCTGCTCGCCGGCAAGCGGGTCTCGGTGTCGCCCTACATCAGCGAGCTCTATGAGGGCCTAAGCGGCAGCTCGTCTCCGGAAGACTTGGAAACCCTGTTCCAGCTGATCAACCTCTATGTCACCGAGCCCAGGTTGGATCCGGTGTACTACTCGACGTACGAAACCAGCCTGCGCAGCACCGCCGAGACGCGCGCCGACCAACCGGACGCCGTGTTCGCCGACACGCTGAACACGGCATACAGTCAGAATCACTTCCGGCGTCGTCCTCTGACGCTCGAGTTGTTGGACGAACTCAGCCTGGAGCGTGCGGAGGCGGTCTACGCCGACCGCTTCGCGGACTTGGGTGACGCGACCTTCGTGTTCGTCGGCGCCTTCGATTGGGACACCCTGCGATCGTTGAGCGCCACCTATCTCGCCAGCCTGCCGACGACCGGGCGCGTCGAGCAGTGGCGCGACGTCGGGATCGAGCGACCGTCCGGGCTGGAGGAGCACGTCGTTCGCAGCGGCATCGAACCTCGCAGCCGGACGGCGGTGGTGTTCGCCGGCGACATGGAGTGGAGTCGCCAAAACGCGCTCACGCTGACGATGGTCGGGGAGATGCTCCAGATCCGCCTGCGCGAGAGTTTGCGCGAGGCGCTCGGCGGCACGTACAGCGTCGGCGCGATCACCAGGGCCAGCCGGTTGCCGAACCCCGAATACTTGTTCTACGTCATATTCGGCAGCGACCCCGCCCGCGCGGACGAGCTGTTTGACGCAATCTTCGAGGAAATCGCCTGGCTGCGGGACGGCGGTGAGCAGGACTACCTCGACACGGTCAAGGAGCTGCTGCGCACCCCTCGCGAGGAGCAGCTGCGCGACAATAGCTTCTGGCGCGGTCAGATCGAGTCCGTGGCCCAGCGGGATGGGGAGTTCTCAGGGATCCTCGACTTCGAAGAGCGGCTGGATGCCGTGACCTTGGAGCAGGTCTCCGCCGCGGCCCGGCTCTACCTCACCGACGATCGCTACCTGCGAGTGCTGCTGCTCCCCGAAGCGGACGGGTAGCCCGCGAGCGAGCCTGGTCAGGCCGCTCGAACGTCAACCTGACGGTCGGAGTCCGGCATGAGCTCAGTCGAACTCGCTCAGTCGAACGGTGCGGCCTTCCTCGCTGCTTCTGACGGCGGCGAAGGCGATATTGATCGACTTTAGGTTGTCGCGGCCGGAGGTCTGAGGCTCTCGGCCCTCCGTGACCGCGGTCATCATCTCGGCCATGCTGCCGCCGAAGGCGTCCGGGAACCACCGGCCCTCGACCGGGAATCGCACGCGGCTGTCCGGCGCGTCCCTGCGGGAGATCTCCACCCACTGTTGCGTACCCACGATCGAGCCGTCGACGCCATCCAGGTACCAGGTGTCGGAGTGCGACGCCGGACTGGTCACGATGTTGTTGAAATGCTCGGTGCAGAGCAGGTCGCCGCTGTCGAAGTGCATGAGCAGCGAGTGGCAAAGGGGTGATACCGCGCGCTGACCCGGGACTCGGCTGGTCGTGCAGGTCACGGCGTCGGGCGAACGCCCCGTGAAGTGGCGAGCCAGGTCGATGTAGTGGACGCCGTGGTCCACGACATTGAAGTCCGTCAGGTGGCGCCACCAGCGGTCCGGATGGTCCTGCCAGGACCTTCGTACATGGGTCACGCTGTAGAGCGGGCCGCAGACGCCGCGGTCGATCAGCGCCTTGATGGCGCGATGGGCCGGCGCCCAGCGGGCCTGCTGGTTGATCATCAGCGGCACGCCTGCCTGCTCGACGCCGCGGACCATTTGCCGGGCGGAAGCCCAATCCATGGCGAGTGGCTTCTGCGAAAGAATCGGCTTGCCCGCCGCCGCGATCTCGAGGAGGACCTCGGACCGCACGTTGGCGTGCACGGCGAGGTCCACCACCTCGACCTCGGGATCGTCGAGCAGCGCGGCGAGGTCCGTACCGACCCGTGGAATGCCCCAGCGTCTGCGGGTCGATTCGACCGCTTGGGCATCAATGTCCATGCAGGCGACGACTTCGTATCCGAAGTCGCGGTAGGCGGGCAGGTGGGCGGAATTGGCGACGGCGCCGCAGCCCACGAGGCCGATCTTGAGCCGCGGCCCGGTGGGTGGCTTGGGTGCGTAGTCTTCGGGCTTCAGGTCAAGCTCGTCGAGGCGCATACCCAGCCCCCGTCAGGTGAGGTGCAGCCCTGCACACGGTGCCGCGCCGGCGGGTCGGGCAAGCAAATCTGATGTGGTACGGACGGGTCAAGTCTGTGATTGCGGGCGAGACTCCGGCGATCGCGTCGTGGCATTCGGAGTGCTCGGCGCCAGCCGGTCTCGCCTCCCCGGCAAATGGCACGCGCCCGATCGAAAAATAGGCCGCCGCGCACTGCAATTTCACTCCCCAGCCGCGCGTCGATAGGCCATAATCAGGCATCCGCCAACTCGTCTCTCAACGAGGCAGGGATCCCATGGCAACGCCATCCAACAGCGTGGCGCAGGTTCCGCGGCTCACCACCGAGCAGATCGCCCAGTTCAAGCGCGACGGCTTCCTGGTCTTGCCGGCAGTGCTCGACCTCGAGCTCTGCCGCCAAACCCGCGAGCAGATGTGGGAGCTGATCGCCGAGCACCGACCCAGCATGAAGCGGGACGATCCCGCGACCTGGCTGCCCTTCTCCGACGAGGAGCGGGAAGGCTACAAGCGTCCCGAGGGCGGCGGCGACCCCTACTTCGGCGGCGGCGGCCACCGGCTCTACATCCGAAACGGCGCCGAAGAGCTGCTGCTCGACCTGGCGCCCCGCGCCATGTTCGACATCGCCGAGCAGCTGCTGGGCGAGGGTGAGGTCATTTGGCCGAACGGCCTCGACGAGACCAACACCACCATCGGTCCGGCGCTCTTGACCGAGGACCACATCACCAGCATGGAGGTCCATCTGGGTCCGGAGTCCGACAAGTGGCTCGGCAAGGCCACGCGCAAGACCGAGCAGTTGCGCCTGCCCAAGACCGGTCCCGTGTGGGCGACCGCCCAGGGATCGCGCGGTCTCTACTGCACGCTGCCCAACAGCCCGGGCGGCCGCGTCAACAAATACCCGTACGCCAAGGTCCAGCCGAGCGCCAGGTATCCCTCGGCTCACGCGGCGGAGGGCATGTATGAGAGCCGGCGGCGGCTCCAGATCGCGGCCTACTTCGACGATCTGCCGCTTGGCGCCGGCGGCCTGCACCTATGGCCCGGCAGCCATCAGCGGATTTGGGACCGGTGGTCCGCGATGCACCGCGGCGACATCCCGTCCAACGACGACTGGCTGAGCCTGCGGCATTCCGCGGGCAAGTTCGACGGCTACGTCACGCCGCCGATCTCGGAGATCAAGGAGGACACGCCGGTCGTGGATACCCACGGACCCTGTGGGTCGGTGGTCCTCTGGCACGCCAACATGCTGCACATGGCGGGGCAGAACACGAGCAGCGACATCATCCGTCAGGCCACGATCTACGCCTACGACAAGACCGAGGAGTCCCTCCCGGACGAGGTGGCGCTGGCCTACCCGGACGGCGACCTGTGGCGCGACTGGTCCGACGAGCTGCGCGCGACCGAAACGGCAAGCTAGACCTATCGACGTGAGGACGCAGGCCACCGACCGCGGTGGCCTGCGTGCCGCGCAGTGGTCCGGCAGCCTATGACGGTCACGACCTTTTTGGGCGACGACAGCCCCGGGCAACGTCCGGTCCATGCCACGCGCCCGGTGGTGATGGGCCGGCGCGGCGTCGTCACCTCGGGTCACTATCTGGCCACGGCCGCCGGCTTCCGCATCATGGAGCAGGGCGGCAACGCCATCGACGCCGCCGCGGCCATGTGCTTCTGCCTCAACTTGCTGGAGCCCCAGAGCAACGGGCTGGCCGGCGAGGTGCCGACGCTCATCTACTCGGCGCGTGAGCGCAAGGCCTACGCGCTCAGCGGCATGGGGTGGTCGGCCAAGGCCTTCACCATCGACTGGTGCCGCGAGCATGGCATCGACCTGATCCCGGGCGACGGCTATCTGCCCGCCTGCGTGCCCGCCGTGGTCGGTACGTGGACCGCGGCACTGGCGCGCTTTGGAACCCTGAGCTTCGGCGAGGTCGCGCAGCCTGCCATCGAGCTGGCCGAGCACGGCTTTCCCGTCTACCAGGGCCTGCACGACAGCCTGGCGGGCAACGAAGCCAAATACACCGAGCTTTACCCCAGCACCGGCGAGGTCTACTTGCCGTCGGGACAGGCACCGGAGGTCGGGACTCTGCTTCGCAACCCGGACTGGGCCGAGACGCTGCGGATCCTTTGCCGCGCCGAGCAGGCGGCTGCCGGACGCGGGCGCGTGGCCGGCATCGAGGCCGCGCGCGACGCCTTCTACAAGGGCGAGATCGCCGAGCGCATCATCGACTTCATCACGGCCAACCCGGTCGAGGACGCCAGCGGCTCGGCGCACGCCGGCCTCCTCACCTATGAAGACTTCGCCGAGTGGGAGGCAGACTTCGAGGAACCCGTCAGCTTCAACTACCACGGCCTGGAGGTCTCCAAGTGCTCCAGCTGGACCCAGGGCCCGGTGTTCGTGCAGCAGCTGTCGCTGCTGCAGGGATTCGACCTGGCGGCGATGGGCCACAACTCGGCGGACTACCTGCACACGGTGATCGAGTGCGCCAAGCTCGCCTTCGCCGACCGAGAGGCCCACTACGGCGACCCGAACTTCGACGACGTGCCGTTCGATCGGCTGCTGTCCGAGGACTACGCCGCTCAGCGCCGCTCGCTGGTCGGCGAGCGCGCGTCCCTGGAGATGCGGCCCGGTGATCTCGGGAACGGCGTGCCGACGTACGCCACCATCGACGTGGCCGAGGACAACCGCCAAGCGCTGCAGCTCGAGGCCCGCGAAGTCCGGGACCTGGGCCTCGGCCACGCGCACCTGGGCGACACCACCCACCTAGACGCCGTGGACGCCGAGGGCAACATGGTCGCGGCAACCCCCAGCGGCGGATGGCTGGGCACCTCGCCGGTGATTCGCGGGCTGGGATTTCCGCTGGGCACGCGCGGCCAGATGTTCTACCTCAATCCGGCCCGTCCCAACGCCCTGGCCCCGCGCAAGCGACCCCGCGCCACGCTCACGCCGTCGCTCGTCATGCGCGACGGCGAGCCCTACATGGTGTTCGGCACGCCCGGCGGCGACGGCCAGGACCAGTGGACGCTGCAATTCTTCCTCAACCACGTCCATTTCGGCATGGGCCTGCAGCAAGCGCTGGACGCGCCCACGGTGCACTCGGTGCACTTCCCGTCGTCGTTCTATCCACGCGGCGCCTATCCGGGTCGCGTGGTGGCCGAGGGCCGCATCGACAGCGATGTCCTGGCCGAGTTGGAGCGACGCGGCCACGAAATCGAACTGACCAACGGCTGGGCCAACGGCAAGCCGATGGCCATCCAATTCGGAGGCCCCGGCGGCGTCATCGCCGGAGCGGTCTCCGCCAAAGGCGCCATCGGCTACGCGCTGGGCTGGTGATCGCACCGAATTCCGAATCCCTCTTCCTCAATCGGGTCTGTGCGGAGCTCTTCGTCATTCCGGCGAGCGCTGTAATCCGGGCTCGGCGACGCCCATTTCCGCGTAGGTGCGCCCCTTGTGGGCGCCCGTCCTGGTCGACCCGGGCAGCCACAAGGGCTGCCCCTACACCGAACGGGGCGGGTGTCCCGGCCCGGTGCTTCCCCACGGACGATCCGCGGGACTTTGCGATGTACAGGGGACAGGTCTCAGACCCGCCCTTTCAGCTAGGCTCTCGCCCTCCGCGCGGCGGTGAGCAACGCCAGCAGCCGCTCCCGCGCGGCGTGCTGCATGGCCACGCGTGTGGCCAGCTCGATCTGCCCCGGCGTCTCGGTGGTCATGCCGGACCGCATGCCGAGCGAGTACAGATAGAACGGCAGCGGCCAGTCGCCGCCCGCCATGTACTCCTGAAACGCTTCCTCCCGTGATCGGTCCTCGCCCACGGAGATCAGACCGCCCGAGACCGGCGTCTCATCCACCTCCGACTTGCCGGTCACCGGCCCGCGCTCGGCCACGGCCTGCACGATCTCCGGATGCCACGCGCGGTCCTCGAGGAATGCGTAGACGTAGAAGCCGTCCTCCTCGGGGTCCTCGTGAGCGTCAATGAAGGCGTCGAACGCGTCGTGCTCGATCATCGCCCGCAGCACCCGTACCTCCGGCACCTCGTCGCGGTCGTAGGTCCGGTTGATGTCAATGCCGTCCGCGTTTTCGCGCGTCCCCTGCGCGCAGCCGGTCGGATTCAGGCAGGGAAATACGCTGAACGCGATGCGCGGGTGGTCCGCCCAGCGGCGCTCTTCCAGGAACTCCAGCACCGACATGAATCCGGCGGGCTCGTCCCCGTGGACGCCGCCAAACAACCCCACGTGTGCGAGCGCCGGCCCCTGTGCGTCGATGTCCACCCGCAGCAGATCGACGCCCAGCTCGTCTACCGGGTGTCGCGTCAGTGTCAGTTGCGGTGTGTCGCAGGCCGCAACCACCCGCGCCACGATCTCGTCATAGCTGGCTGGCGGCTGCATGAGTTCCTATCGAATGCCTTCCCCCTGCAAGGGGAAGGTTGGGATGGGGTCGGCGGCTTCGTAACCTACCTGCTGCGCGGGTGAGATTTCGGTCACAAATCCGCCACTTCGGGAGGCTTGACACGGTTCGCGGTCGGCCTGCCTCGTTCGTGGCGAGCTCGTCGGCAAGCTCTGTCGAGCCACCGCCCACCTCCGTCATTCCCGCGGAGGCGGGAATCCACCTTGCCTCCCGCAACGGCTGGCGCAGGGGTAACCCTCGTGGGCCACCGGGCCGTCCGTCATTCCGGTTGCGTGAGCCCGAATCCAGCTCCCTGCGGGTCGAGCAGGTAGGCGATGCGGCCCACCATGGGGATGTCCTTTGGCGGCAGGGCCACGCGCCCACCGGCTGCCGTCACGTGCGCAACCGCCGCCTCCACATCCTCAATCTGAAAGTAGACGCTCCAGTGTGCCGGCACGCCGCGCTCGCGCAGATGCACCGGCATCGCCATGATTCCCGACGCGCCGACTCCGCCGGACAAGAGGATGGTGTAGGCACCCTCCTCGGCCATCGTCAGCGTCTCGGACTCCATGCCCAGCAGTTCCGCATAGAACGCGGTGGCCGTGTCCGGATCCTGGGTCAGGAGCTCGCACCAGTGGATCGTGTTCGGCTCGGACTTCACGCCGGTGCCGATGTGCCCCTTCGCCTGCCAGAACGCCACGTGCGCACCGGCGGGATCGCTGATGATGCTCATGCGGCCCGCCTCGAACACGTCGAACGGCGGCGCGCCGACCGTGCCGCCCAGCTCAGGCACCCGCGCCGCGATGGCGTCCACGTCGTCAACCGCGAGGTGGATCATCCAGTGCGGCGGAATCCCCGCCTCCCGCTGGTCCTGCGGCTGCTCGTACATGCCGCCCACGAACGCGCCGTCCACCATCGCCATCGTGTAGAAGACGTTTCCGGCCTCGTCCATCGGGTTGTCCTGGCAGTCCCACCCGAACAGGTCCGCATAGAACGCCTTGGCCGCCACCTGATCGGTCGTCGCCAGATCGACCCAGCAGGGGGCGCCTTGCGAGTGGCTGGTGATCTTCATCGACAGTTCCAAGCCCTTTCACTTCGAGGGCCATGCAGCGTATTGAATGAGAACGCTCCGAGGCCATGCTGACCAAGCAACACGCGGGAGCGGCTCGGGCGTAGAATAGCCTAGATCCTCGTCGGTCCGCTTGACGACGAATCGAGCCTCACTGGGGGCCCGGGAATCTCCCACTCGCCCATCAAGTAGTTGCCAGAATAAGCAGAATTAATCCCAGATTAGTGGCACGTCCCGCATCTTTCGATCGAGTGCGTCCAGGCACCAATATGCTACGATCTCAGGGGTGCCGCCATGGAATCGCAAGGTTCGCTCCCGAATGGTCGCGCGTTAACTTGGAAGGCCAGCAAATCAACCCGTCGGTGAATGCCCAAGCCGTTCGATTGCAGGACGGATTGAGGCGGTTGACGCTTGCCATTGTCGAAGGACTCCAGCAGCAACTGTCGCCGTATCAAGTCGATGCCGTGGAATACACGATACTCGGGGTTTGTCTCGCCACTGGACCAATTACGATCAAAGATCTGCAGTCGAAAGTTCCGATTGACTATACGCAAATAAGTCGCACGACATCTCGACTCGAGGACAAGGGTCTCATGGCAAAGGCGCACCTCGCGGATGATCGGCGCGTCGTGAGGGTTGAGGTGACGGAGAAGGGCCGGGAGCTGATGCCAGAACTCATGCAGAGCGCCCTGCGGTTCTACAAGGGTCTTGTTGGCGACATTAGCCAAGAGGAACTCGCGGCATGCACGGCCGTCATGCAGAAACTGTCAGCCCCGGGAGAGCCGGCAGAATCTGGTGGAACCCGGTGAACGACGACATGCAAGGCGAGGTGTTGCAGGCGCAGATCGGACATCTGCAGCAGAACATCATGAGCGTGGTGCACATGATGTACCGTGGCATCGAGGAAGAATTGGCTCAAGACCGACTCGCTGTCGGCGTCTACTCGGTGCTTGCTGCATGTTTCATCAACGAACCAATCACGGTTTCGGAAGTCCAGAAACATGTCGCGCTGGATACCGGACGGATCAGCCGGATCGTGTCCAACCTCGAAGAGAGAAACTTCGTGCGAAAGACACGCCTTCAAGTCGACCGACGGATGGTATCGATTGAAATGACAGACGAAGGCCGCGATATCGCGGCACGAGTCATGGGGAAAGTAGATTCGTTCTATGTCACGACCATGAGTCGAATCACTGACGACGAATTGACGCATCTCATCGCGTTTATCGAAAAGCTGCTGGCGAACGCCGATCGCGTTCGCCATGAGATGAGCGAAGAAGCCGCGCGAGCGTAGCTGCTCGACGCTAGGCGCGATTTCGTCGCGGGCTGCTGTGCCGCAGGCCTAGCGTTCTCGCGATGACGGGCGACTCGAGCGCCGCCCCGCACTATCCGCACAGGTGTGTGGAATCGGGTCGGCGACGGACGCTTGGCTATCCGGCTTTCCTCGAAGCCTCGCTCAGCAGTTGGTGCCCCACGACGCCCAGCAGCACCGGCAGCGTGACGTCGATGAAGATCCACAGCAGCTCCGAGCTGTGCGCCGGATCGGCAAACTGCACGCCGAACCAGTTCCACAGCAGCGCCAGGAGGAACGGAACCGAGAAGTAGAACAGCACGTTCGCTTCCAGGTACTCCCGGGTCACCGTCTGGTCGGACAGGCTGGCGCACATGCGCTGCTTGCGCAGGAACGTCACGACCACCGTGAGCGCCACGGCGACTACCTGCAACGGGTTCATGACGCTCCACGCGGCCAGCGAGGCGTCCTCCCATGCCGGGTCATAAAACCGCGTGACGAGGAAGTGGATGGCCACCATGGCCCCCACGCCAAACAGGTAGACGGCGATGAGCCGCTTCAGGTTTGCCGCCATGAGACCCTCCAAACTCCGTCGGTGCCCCGCGGCCAGCGGCGGATCCACCGCCCCGGGCTTCTGTCCGCCGGCGATTCTTGCACAAGGCTGGACGGTGGCTCACGGGCGAGTGAAGCGTGTCCGACGTTCCCGCGAAGCAGACTCTTGCGTTACCGCTCCGTCATTCCCGCGGAGGCGGGAATCCATCTGTCCGTCGCCACCGGGCTCAACGTGCGCGCTCAGACGCCCGCGTCGGTCGGCTCGCTCGGCAGGTCACCCGCCACCAGCGGCGGGAGCAAATCCGCGAGGCGGCCGGGCACGAAGATCTCGCTTGATTGCCGCACCTCTTCGACCGACCACCAGCGATGCTCGCGGAACTCCTCGAGCTCCGGCCCCTCCATGTGGCTCGGCGTGGTTCGGATCTGATCGGTGCGCGCGAGGAAATAGCGCTCGCGCCAGTCGTACCAACGCCCGTGCCACTGCGCCACGTGCCGCCGGTGCCAGACGCATGGGCCGACGCTGACGTTGCGAATGCCGGTCTCCTCGGCGCACTCGCGCCTGGCGGCCTGTTCGGCGGTCTCGCCCGGTTCGATCAATCCGCCGGGCATGTGCCAAAACGACTCCGGGCCGTGGACGCGGCCGACGGTGACCGTCGCCAGGATCAACATCACGCGATCCCGCGGATCGAGCAGAATCACCCGCGCCGTCGGCCGCACAAACGGGTCGTCGGGATCGCCCAGGGCCATGGCGCCGGAAACCGGCCCTTAGTCAGCCTGTGCGTTGGCGTGACGAAGTTCGATCACCGCCGACGCGCCAGCGACAGTCAACGCCGGTCGCGTTCCGCCCGCACCAGCTCAGCCGGAGACTCGGAAAGTTCCAGGCGCTCCCGCCCGGCGATGCGCGCCAACACCTCCTCAACCGGCGGAACCGACAGGGACTGCTCCAGCTCCCGCAGCAGGTAGTCGGAGAGACTGAGCCCGGCGCGGGCAGCGCGTTCCTTGGCCTCGCGATGCACGTGGTCCGGGACGTTCCGGATTTGAATCGTCTTTGGCACGTTGCTGAAGGTACTCCATGTCCGCCGTTTGCGACGTCCCCGATTCTCGCCGGCCGTTCCGCGGTCCGGCCCTGCCGGCTGCTTGACAGGCCTCGACGATGCCGGAAATACTCCGCGCCAACTGAATATCGAAACACCGTTCGCTTCAGGTGCCCACCCAGGGAGAATAGGGAAGGCGGTGAGAATCCGCCGCGGTTGCGCCACTGTAAGCGGGATTTTTGGGGCCGGCGCCCACTGTCAGACTTCTGATGGGAAGGGCCCGGCAAACCACCTAAGCCCGTAAGCCAGGAGACCTGCCTGAGCGAGAGGTGACCACTCTCCGCCATAGAGAGGGTCCTCGCGGTCAGGTCGTTGCACCTGGCACACGGAAGCCCAGGTCTCCAGCGGAGAGCCGCTGGAGGTGAGGCGTGCTCGGGGCCGCGCGACTGACGTCGCTGCGCAACTACCGCCAGGCTGGCATCTCAATCCGCCTCGTCGTTGGCGGTGCCGTGCTCGCGGCGCTCGCGCTTGCGGCGGCCCTGGTTTCGCTCAGTCTGGGGCCGGTCGACATCCCGGTCGACCACGTGGCGTCCATCGTGCTCTCGTTTGTCGGGATCGAGCTCGCCGACGTCGGCCGCACTGAGCACCTCGTCATCGAGCAAATCCGGCTGCCGCGAATCCTGGTGGGCGCCGTGGTCGGCATGGCGCTGGCGGTAGCGGGCGCCACCATGCAGGGGCTGTTTCGCAACCCGATGGCCGACCCCGGCATCATCGGGGTTTCCGCGGGCGGCGCCCTCGGCGCGGTAGTTGCGATTGCCACCGGCGCGACGGGCCTGTTCTTTTTGGCCCTGCCGACCTTCGCCTTCGTTGGCGCCCTTGCCGCCACGTTTCTCGTCTACGGCATCGCGGCCGTCGGCGGCCATTTCTCCATGGCCACCCTGTTGCTGGCCGGCATCGCCGTGAATGCATTTCTCGGCGCGATCGTCTCCACGATCATCATCGTCCTGCCCGACAACGAGGCGCTGCGGGAGATTCTGTTCTGGCTCGCGGGCGGGCTCGACTCGCGCGCCTGGGAACACGTGCATATCTCGGCGCCGCTGATTCTCGTCGCCACTGCCGTCATCCTCCTGGCCGCTCGCGACCTCAATCTGCTGATGCTGGGCGACGACGAGGCCCGCGCCATGGGGGTTCGAGTCGGCCTGACGCGCGCCATGCTGCTCGCCGCCTCGGCGCTGGCAACCGGTGCGGCCGTGGCCGTCAGCGGGACCATCGCGTTCGTGGGCCTGGTGACGCCCCACATCCTGCGGCTGGTGCTGGGCCCCGATCACCGCGTGCTGATTCCGCTGAGCGCTATTGCCGGCGCGGTCTTCGTGATCGTTGCCGACACCGTCGCTCGGACCATCGTCCAGCCCGCGGAGTTTCGGGTCGGCGTGCTCACGGCCTTCGTCGGCGCGCCGTTCTTCGTCCTTCTGCTGATTCGCAACAAACGTCAGGCGCAGGCGCTGTGACGCGCACGCAACGGAGGGGCCGTCACTTGCCATCCCCCTAGCTACTCACCTTCCCCTGTCCGCACTCGCCGTGAATCGGCATCGCCCCAAGGTTGACCCAACGAAGGGGTCGGCCCACCGAAAGGACTGCCCATAGACATGCCACGACTTCGCACATTCATCATGGCCCCCTTGGTGCTCACCGCGCTTACGCTCGCCTTCGCGGCTTGCGGGCCGGATCCGGTGGCGTCGCCAACCGGGGAAGCGGCCGATGTCGCGGCGGCGCTGCCGCCGGAGGTGGAGCAGGCGTTTGCGAACGTTCGCGGCATCGTCGACCCCACCAACTTCAGCTGGCCCCGCGAAGTCGAGGGACTCAACGGCGTGGTCAGCATCCCGTTCAAGCCGCTGCGCATCATCACGGCCTCGGTTGGACACGACGAAATGACCCTGGCCCTAGTGCCGTTGGAGCGGCTGGTGGCCGTCGGCAGCGCCTCCCAGGACGCGACCTACTCCAACGTTGCCGGCTTGCTGCAGGACAAGACTCAGATCTCCCGCGACCCCGAGACGATCATTGCCGAGGCGCCGGACATCGTCGTCACCAGCCCATTCTTTTCGGCTGACGGCGTCGAAGCTCTCGCAAAGGCCGGCGTGCTGGTGATCCAGACCGAGCTGAAGCACGACGCGGAGGCCCGCATCAACAACATCCTCCTGATGGGCTACATCTTTGGCGAAGAAGAGCGGGCCGTGGAGTTCGCCACCGAGGTACGCGACCGGTATGAGGCCCTCATTGCCGTGACCGGCGCCGTCGAAACCCGTCCGCGCGTGCTGGCGCTCACCCAATACTCCGACAAGCTGTGGGTGGCCGGGGCGGACTCGACCGAGGGCAGCGTGATTGAAGCGGCCGGCGGGCTGAATGCGGCGGCTGACGCTGGAGTCGAGGGCAACCAGACCACCAGCCTCGAGGGCGTAATTGCCATGGCGCCTGAGGTCATCGTGATCGCCCAGCCCAGGGAATTTGGAGCCGAGGAATTCAGGCAGAGCCTCCTCGACAATGAGGCCCTGGCCGAGCTTCCGGCAATCAAGAACGAGGCAGTCCACATCGTCGAGGGCAAACACTTCACCACGCTTTCGTATTGGAATATCCGGGGAGCCGAGGACCTGGCGCGGCTCCTGTGGCCCGAGGACTTCGCTGATTCCGAGAGCCCACCCTTTAGTCTGGCGGAATAGCCCATGACCCGACTTGCACCACCCACGGCGCTCCAAGCCGACGATCTGAGTCTCCGAGTCGAAGCCCAATCGCTCTTGGAGCGGGTGAACGTGAACGCGGATCAGGGTCAGCTGGTTGGCGTCATCGGACCGAACGGCGCGGGGAAGTCCACGCTTCTCCGCGCCATGGCCGGTGTCCTTCGTCCGTGCGAAGGCGGAGTTTGGCTCGAGGGCGCCGACCTGGCGTCACTCTCGGCCAAGCAGGCTGCGGCCAAGCTGGCGCTGGTGCCGCAGCTCGCGCCCTACACCCACGGATTCACCGTGCGCGAGCTCGTAATCATGGGGCGCTATCCCCACTTGGGCCGCTTTCAAATCGAGGGTCCGGCCGACGACGACATTGCTCGCGAGGCCATGCGCTTGACCGAAACCGAGGAGTTCGAGGAGCGAACGCTGGACACCCTGTCCGGCGGCGAGCGCCAGCGCGTCTTCGTTTCGCGAGCCCTGGCGCAGCAGCCCCGCGTGCTGTTGCTGGACGAGCCGACCGCAAACCTGGACGTGTTGCACAAGCTGCGCGTGCTGGATCTGGTCCGTCGCCTCGTGGATGAGGGGCTCACCGCAGTGGCCGCCATCCACGACCTCAGCATGGCGGCGCGCTACTGCGATCGCTTGATCCTGCTCGCTTCCGGCCGGGTGCTTGCCGAAGGCACCCCGGAGGAGGTGCTGGCGCCGGAGATCATCGAATCGGCGTTCGGCGTTGAGTCGGCCGTCTATCGCGATCCCGTCACGGGATCTCTGGCGATCAGCGTGATCGGTCCATCGGGAAGGAACGGGGCTCCGACCCCAGCCGCCGGCGCCAACGGCCAAAATGACGGAGAAGGTGTTCGGGCCGGTGCCATCGCACCGAGTGCGAATGCAGGCCGAACATGAGCGGCCGCGATCCGCACACGCCGCCCGCCGAGGTCGCGACAACGCGTCGCAAACGCCATGGGCTGGTAATCGTCAACACCGGCGAGGGCAAGGGCAAGACCACGGCCGCCCTTGGGGTGATCTTTCGCGCCTGGGGACGGGATTTCAGAATCCGCATGTTCCAGTTCATCAAGCACACCGGCGCCACGTTTGGCGAACACCGCGCGGCCATGCGGCTCGATATCCCCATCGAGGCGCTCGGCGACGGCTTCACCTGGCTGTCAAAGGACATGGATCGCACCCAGGCCCTGGCCGTGGAGCAGTGGGGGCGTTGCAAGGAAGCCATCCTGGAGGGTGAGGAAGACATCATCGTGCTCGATGAATTCACCTACGCCATGCACTACGGATGGGTGCCGGTGGACGACGTCGTGGACACCCTCGGGCAGCGACCGGCGCGCATGCACGTCATCATCACGGGTCGCTATGCGCCGCAGGAGCTGATCGACTGCGCCGACCTGGTGACCGAAATGCGCATGATCAAGCATCCCTACCGCGAGCAGGGCATTCGCGCCCAACAGGGAATTGAGTTCTAGACGTGACGCTCGGCGGCGTCGTCGGCAACGTCCGTCCCGCTGACCGTGGGGCGAAGCGGGCAGCACGACAGCGCCAGCAGCGACTCACCAAGCCCCCGGGCAGCCTGGGGCGGCTGGAGGATCTGTCCGTCCAACTGGCGGGCATCTTCGAAACCGACCGGCCAACCGTGCAGGGCATCACCGTCATCGTGGCGGCCGCCGATCACGGAGTGGTGGCGCAGGGCGTTACCGGCTATCCCCAGGCGGTGACCGCCCAGATGGTGCTCAACTTTCTGGCCGGCGGCGCGGCCATCAACGTCATGGCCCGGACGCGCGGCGCCGACCTGGTGATTGTCGATGCGGGAGTGAGCGCTCCGCTGCCGCAGCATCCGGATCTGCGCGTCGTCGCGCCGGGCCGGGGCACCCGCGACTTCACGCAGGGTCCGGCCATGACGCGCGAACAGGCGGAAGCCTGCCTTCGGGCCGGCGCCGACCTCGCCGCGGCAGCCTCCGAGCGAGGCGCAGCCATCATCGGCACGGGAGACATGGGCATCGGCAACACCACGTCTGCCAGCGCCATCACCGCCGCCGTCACCGGTGCGTCTCCTGGGCGAACGACGGGGCGCGGCACGGGACGCACCGACCCCGAGCTGGCGCACAAGACTGCCTGTGTCGAGCGCGCCCTGGACGTGAATCAACCGGACCCTGCCGACGGGTTGGACGTGCTCACCAAGGTCGGCGGCTTCGAGATCGGCGTGCTGGCCGGCGTGGTGCTCGGCGGGGCGCTCGCGCGGCGAGCGGTGGTGCTGGACGGATTTGTATCCGGCGCCGCGGCCCTCATCGCGAACTGCCTCTGCCCCACCGTCCATGACTACCTCATCGCCGGCCACCTCTCGGTTGAGCCCGGCCACCGTATCGCCCTGGAGCACATGAAGCTCCACCCGCTGCTCGATCTCGGCATGCGGCTCGGCGAGGGCACGGGTGCGCTGTTGGCGGCGGGTGTGGTCGAGGTCGCCGCCGCCTGCCTGAGCGACATGGCCACGTTCGACGAGGCCGGCGTGTCCGACCGCGAGCCGGCGCACTGACCCCATGAGAAACCTGCGGCTCGCGATCGGCTTCCTGACGGTGCTGCCATTCGCGCCGAGTCACTCGGGACCCATGGGTCCGGCGCGCGCCTATTTCCCGCTCGTCGGCCTCGGCATTGGCGGAATCCTGGCCGGCCTGGACCTCGCCGCCCGGCAGGTGCTGCCGTTGCCGGCTGTGGGCGCTCTGCTAGTCGCGGCCTTGCTGGCCCTGACGCGGGCCATTCACACCGAGGGATTCTTGGATACGTGCGACGGCGTGCTCGGCGGGCGCGACCGCGAGGCGCGGTTGGAGATCCTGCGCGACTCCCGCGTCGGCGCCTTCGCCGTGGTTGGCGGCGCCAGCCTGCTGCTGCTCAAGTGGACTCTCGTGATGGGAATCCCCGAAGCGGAACGCATCAGCCTCCTGGTGCTCTTTCCCTGCCTCTCGCGCTGGGGCATGGTGGCCACCATGGGCGTCTTTCCCTATGCCCGAGCCCAGGGCCTCGGCACGGCATTCCAGGCCGGCGCCAACTGGCGTCAGCTCGTGATGGCCCTCGCCACGGCCGCGCTGGCCGGTTGGCTGCTCCTGGGCATTGCGGGGATTCTTCTGCTGGGGGTCACGACGGTTGTAGCGCTGGGCCTCGGGTGGTGGTTTCGGCGTCTGCTCGGCGGCATGACTGGGGACACCTACGGCGCCACCAACGAGGTGGGGGAAGTGGCGGTCCTGCTGCTGGGCCTCAGCGTGGCGCCGGCGCTGGTCGACGCCCCGTTCTGGTAAGTGACGCAGGTAGTGATTGGCGCCGGCGGGCGTTCGTAGGAGGAGCGATGGGTCACTGGTATCTCGTGCGTCACGGCGAGACCGACTGGAACCTCACCGAGCGGATTCAAGGCCAGGTGGACGTAACGCTGAACGCCACCGGAAGACGCCAGGTGAGCCACCTGGCGCGGCGGCTGGAAGATGTTCGCATCGACGCGATCTACAGCAGCGATCTCGTGCGGACCCACGAGACCGCCCAGATCATCGCGGCAGACCGTGACATCGCCATAGCCACCGATCCCGACCTGCGCGAGTTTTCGTTTGGCGAGTGGGAGGGCCTCACGTCGGAGGAGATCGAGGCGCGACAACCGGGCGCAATGGCCGAACGGATGAGCGCTGGCAATGAAGCATTCGCCGCGCCCGGCGGCGAAGACACCTGGCAGGTGCTCGAGCGCGTGAGGAGCTTCTGCGAACGCACCGCCGAGCGCCACGACCCGTCAGAAGACATTCTCGTCGTCGCCCACGGCGGATCGATTCGTGCCCTCGCGGTCGCCTTGCTGGACCTGGCGGTCACCGACTTCTGGCGTTTTCGAATCCACTGCGCCAGCCTGGCCATCATCCGGAACCACGCCGACGGGCGCACGCTCGTTCGGTGGAACGACATCAGCCACCTGCCCGCCGGGGACCGTGACACGCCGATATGAGCAAACGGCTGACCCTGGTGCTGGGCGGCGTGCGCGCCGGCAAGAGCCGCCACGCGCAAGCGCTGGCGCAAGCCGGGCAACGCGTGCTGGTAGTGGCCACGTCGGAGGCCGGCGACGCGGAAATGGCCGCCCGAATCCAGGCCCATCGGGCGGAGCGGCCCGCGCACTGGGACACGCTGGAAGAGCCGCTCGACCTCGTGACGGCCCTGGCGCCGCGCCTGCCGAATTACGACACCGTGCTGCTCGACTGCCTCACCCTCTGGGTCAGCAATCGGCTGCTTAGTCCACCCGACGCAGGGCAGGACCCTCGGGACATCTCGGCCGAAGCTCATCGCCTGCTCCGGCTCTACGAGCAGGGCGACGCCTCGTGGATCGTCGTCAGCAACGAGGTAGGCCTCGGCGTCATCCCGGCAAACGAATTGGCACGCGCCTACGCTGACGAGCTCGGACGAGTCAACCAGGTATTCGCCGCCGCCGCGGACGACGTGACCGTGATGTTCGCCGGGGTGCCGGTGAACATCAACGCCCTGAGCTCGGACGGGACGAGGTAGTCGTACCCCGCCGCGCTACAAGCCCCGGCGTAGGGCGCTTCCGTCGCCGATCGTCACGCCCCCGCCGACCACGCGGCAATCATGCACCGCGACGAGGTCCGAGAGGCGCGTCCATGCCTGGTGTGCAGCCCAACTGATTCGTTCCGCGTCGTCCGCAAAGAGCAACCCCAGCACGGTGCCGCTGTGCGCCACGTTGACCCCAACCGCCCCGGCGGCCTGCGCCAGGTCGAGCACTGCCGCGAGCTGCGGTTTGGGGAGCACCGCCTGGTTCGCCAGGCTGCTCAGCGTCGCGCCCTCGCCGACGAGCTTTGCGTCTCCGTTGGCCAATCCGGCTGTGATGAGGTCCAGGGCGTCGCGAAACCGCGCCGCGTGGGATCGAAGCTCGGCCCGTCGGTCCACCGCGTTGAACGCCTCGGTATCGACCTCGTCGGAGAACTCCAGCGCAAGGACGCGCATCGGAGGCGGCTCTCCCAGCGACCGCGCCACACGACCGCCGCGGTGATCGAAGAGTGCGATGCCGGGCAGCATCACGCCGTCGCTTGGCTCCACGGCCAGCGCCAGGTCGGCCTGTTGCCGCGCCGAGATTGCCGTGTCCAAAGCCGCCGCCGTCGCGCCGATGGCCGCCGCCACGTCGGCCGTGCTGCTGGCCATCCCCTTGGCCCGCGGCAGCGACCCCTCCAAGCTCAGGCGAGCGTCCAGGTCTCGATGCCCGAGAAACTCCAGCGCGAGCGCCACGGCCCGGCGGGCCTTGGGAGCGTTGGCGGGACCGTCGACACATCCGGCGCCGTCCGATACCTCAACCGTCGCCGTCGAGCCCATGTCGATGGGACAGGTCACCATCACGGTCGTGCCGTCCAACTCGCCCTGGGCCAGCTCGCCGCAGGTGCCTGGCGCCCAAGCCACGCCGCGCGCGACCACGCCTTCAGCCAAAGGGGTGTCAACGGACGAGGTCACGGCTCGAGTCCCGTCATTCGATAGATCGATTCCATGTCGAGGTGCTCCCGCACCAGCGACGCCAGCTTGTCGTACTCGGCGTTCGGCTCGATGTCGTCATGGCCGGTCGGCAGGCTGAGCCCGCGCCGCGCGCCGGCGCAGGCCAGAATCGAGCGTCGCACCTCCCGGTTGTGAAACAGGCCGTGCAGATAGGTGCCCAGCGTCAGCCCCTCGGCATCCACAGCCCCATCCGCGAAGTCGATGCGCTGCCGGGACTGCTCTTCAACCGCGAAGGGACTCGAACACCCAGCGGCTGACGTGACTCCCATGTGGATTTCGTAGGCGGTGACCTGTGCACCGCCGCACCGGCTCAGCAGACCCTGGCTCCCGGCGACCCGTGCCGTCACCTGGTGCGTCGCCTTGTCTAAATGGAATCTCGTGGTGGCCGGCAGCAGCCCCAATCCCGGCGTCTCGGCAACCTGCGACTCAACCGAGTCCGGGTCCAGGAGCCGCTCGCCGAGCATCTGATAGCCCGCGCAAATGCCGATCACCGGCGCCCCGCCGCGACGGGCATTCGTGATGCGCTCCGCCAGGCCCCGCTCACGCAGCCAGCCAAGATCGGCCACCGTGGTCTTGCTTCCGGGGATGACCACGAGGTCCGGCTCGCCGAAATCGGCCGCCCGCGCCACAAATCGCACCCGCACGCCCGGCTCGTGTCGCAGCGGGTCGAAGTCGTCGAAGTTGGCGATGCGCGGCAGCCGCATCACGGCGATGTCGATGGCCGCCTCGTCGTCGGTCGCCGGATCGGCCGCGAGGCCGACCGAGTCCTCCTCCGGAATGTGGATATCGGTGAAATACGGCACCACGCCCACCACCGGCGCGCCGGTACGTTCGCGCAGAAACTCCAGTCCCGTGTCGAGCAACGAGGGATCGCCGCGAAACTTGTTGATCACGTGTCCGCCGACGAGCGCCCGCTCCTCCGGCTCCAATAGCTCCATCGTCCCGACAAGCTGGGCGAAGATCCCGCCGCGATCGATGTCGCCCACCAGCAGCACCGGCGACTGGGCGTGGCGCGCGACCCGCATGTTGACGATGTCGTGCTGCTTGAGGTTGATCTCCGCGGGGCTCCCGGCGCCCTCGATTACCACGACGTCAAACTCCGACCGCAGCCGATCGAGCGCCGCCCTGACCAGCGACCACATCTCGGACTTGAGCTGCTGATACTCACGGGCCGAGGCCACGGCCTGGGGCCGGCCCAGCAGCACCACCTGGGAGCGGCGGTCGCCCTCCGGCTTGAGCAGGATCGGGTTCATGTCCACGCTCGGTGCGACCAGCGCCGCCGCGGCCTGCACCGCCTGGGAGCGGCCAATCTCGCCCCCATCGGGCGTGGCGTAGGAGTTCAGGGACATGTTTTGCGCCTTGAAGGGCGCAACCTGAAATCCGTCCTGGGCGAAGATGCGGCACAAGGCCGTTGCCACGACCGACTTGCCCGCATGCGACGACGTGCCCTGGACCATCAGCACTTTGGCGCGGCGGCTACCCATGCGCCAGCACGTCGCGCAGCGCCGCGATGAGCCGGGCGCACTCCTCGGTCCGCCGAACGGCGATGCGAATGTGGTCGGGCAGTCCGAAGGACGTGCAGTCCCGCACCAGGATTCGCCGACGCAGCAGCGCGCGGCGCACCTCGGTCGCGTTGCCTACCTGCACCAGCATGAAGTTGGCGGCCGAGGGAACCGCCGGCACGCCCAAGACGGCCAGTTGCGCCTCAAGGTAGTCCTTGGCTTCGGCGATGACCTCTCGAGCGGCGGCCACGTGCGCCTCGTCCTCGAGCGCGGCAAGGCCCACCGCTTGCGCGATGGCATTCACGCTCCAGGAATGCTGGAGATCGCGGGTGGCCTCAATGACCGGCGGCGGCGCCGCCATGTAGCCCAGCCGCACGCCGGCCAGCGCGTGGTCCTTGGTCATCGAGCGCAGCAGCGCCACGTTGCCGCAGCGCAGCAGCGGCAGCGCGTCCCATCCGGCATCGGCCAGCGGCACGTAGGAGGTGTCCAGCACCAGCAGCCCGTCCGGGCCCAGGGCCGTGCTCAGCCGCTCCACGGATCCACGATCCAGATAGACGCCCGTGGGATTGTTCGGATTGCAGAGAAACACCATCGCTGGACGCGTCGAGGCGATGGTCTCGAGCGCCGCGTCCATGGACCAGGTGAATCCATCTGCCGCGGCAGACACCACGAACTTTACGTGCGCGCCGGTGGCATCCGCCGCCGCCTCGTATTCCCCGAATGTCGGGGCAAATGCCAGGCAGGTGGACCAAGGCGGCACGTGGGCCTGAGCCAGCAGGTGGATCAGCTCCGTCGATCCGTTGCCGACCATGAGCTGATCGATTCCAACGCCGAGCTCCGCGGCCAGCGCTTCACGCAGGACCAGGCACTCGCGATCGGGGTAGGACGAGAGGTCCGCCTCGGCCGCGGCTTGCCGCACTCGCGGCGACGGTCCCAGCGGATTGATGTTGGAGCTGAAGTCGAGCACCTGGTCACGCGTCAGGTTCGCGGCGCGCAACTCGGCGGTATCGAATCCGCCGTGCACGGTGGTCATGGTGGGTGGTGCTGTCCGGTCAACCGGTGATGGCGTGGCGCGCGGCCAGCACGCCCAGCGAAACGACGACGGCAAGCGCCGCCGTCCGATTGACCATCGTCACTGCGCGGCCAATTTCGCCCGGCTCCGGGTCGCGGAACCCCGCGCCCAATCGGTAGTGCCCGGGCTTCTCCAAGCAAACTCCCAGCAGCCCCGCCATCGCGCTCATGGTCAATCCCGCATTTGGGCTGGCCGTCGCACCGCCATCGCGTCGCATTGTGCGCCAGGCGCGGCCTGCCGGAAGACGCGCCAGCCATCCACTCGCCAGCACTGTCAGCGCGCTCAATCGGGCGGGAATCAAGTTTGTGAGGTCGTCCAGGCGTGCGGCGGCCTTGCCCAGGTATTCGGTGGTCCCGCGATAGCCCACCATGCTGTCCATGGTGTTCAGGGCTCGATAGGCGATGGCGCCCGGCACGCCGAAGAGTGCGAAGGCGATCCAGGGCCCCACGAAGCTGTCGGTGGTGTTCTCGGCCACGGACTCGATCGCCGCGGCGGCCACCTGCGGCGGCGTGAGTGCGGTGGCGTCGCGGCTGACAAGGCTGCGCAGGCTCTCCCGCGCGACCTCCAGCCGACCTTCGACCAGCGCCCGCCTGGTCCGATGTGCCGCTGCCGTCAGTCCGGTCAGCGCGAACGCCGTGCGCAGCACCACGGCCCCGCCGATCAGGTACGCGATCGGATGTATGGCGGCCAGCGCCGCCAATCCAAACCACGCGGCGGCGCCCGTGCCACCGACGACCACGACCACCATGACACAGCCGTAAGCAAAGGCACCGACGGGATGCTGGGGCGCCACGCGTCGCAGCGTCTCCGTGGCCTTCCCCATCCAGACCACCGGGTGCACCGCGTGCGGCGGTTCCGGCAGCAAGAGGTCCAGAACCACCGCAATCGCAAGGATCGCGGCGTCCCAGATCAAGTTATCCAGCCATGGTGAGAGCATCGTGCTGCGTCACTCTACGCGGACGCCTCGGGGCGCGAATAGTGCGGTTGACGCCGGTTGCCTGGCACGACGGTGAAGCGGTTCGCTCCTGCCTTTGGAAACCTTTGCGGAGTCCTTCGTCATTCCCGCGGAGCCTGTCCTCGCGCAGGCGGGGAGCGGGAATCTGCCCGTCATTGAACCTGGGAGGAAACAGGATGCGCCCGGTAATCCTCAAGCTTGGCTGGATTCGGCAAGGGTCTCCTTTGGCAGAAGAAGTCCGGCAATTCGTTCGACTCCACCTTCGCTCGCGACCGCACCGGCAATGACCGCCCCCAAAGAAACCGATGGACTTCCGCAGACTCAGGGAACGATTCGCCCGCCGACCGCGTAATCTCTTGCGAGGGAATCCCGGGACCACGGGTCGAACAGGCATGCAAGCGCGCCATCTAGCTCGTGGACGCCGCCGATTGCCGTGGATGGCTGCGCTATTTGCGGCGACTCTTGTCGTGGCTGTTGCCGCGGCGGCCATGCCCGCCCTCCGTCCATCCGCCGCCGCGCAGGCGACAACGTCCGGCGCGCGGTTCATCGCCGTCAGCAGCGGCGACTACCACACGTGCGCCCTGCGGGCCGACGGCGAAGCCGTGTGCTGGGGCGTTGCCGACGGCGGGCAACGGCCCGGCTTTGGGCAGGTTGGCTTCGGCCAGTCCGATCCGCCTGCGGGTGAGCGGTTTGTGTCCATCGATGCCGGTGGCGAGCACACCTGCGCCTTGCGCGAGGACGGCGCCGCCGTGTGCTGGGGGCGCGATGACTTCGGCCAAGCCTCGCCGCCCGACGGCGAACGCTTCGTGTCCATCAGCAGCGGTGGCGCGCACACCTGCGGCCTCCGCGAGGACGGCGCGGCCGTGTGCTGGGGAAACAACGAGTCAGGCCAAGCCACGCCGCCCGAAGGCGAGCGCTTCAGCGCCGTCAGCAGCGGCTCCGGCCACACCTGCGGGCTCCGCGCGGACGGATTCCCCGTGTGCTGGGGGCCCGAGCCGTACTGGGACGGTCACACGGGATGGGAAGCGCCCCCTGAAATACCGCTGCTGGCGGTGGACAGCGCCTACGGCTACACCTGCGGCATCGAGCTCGATGGCTCGCCGATCTGCTGGGGCGCCCGGTCGGACGTGGTCTACAGCGGTCAATTTCCGCGCAGCTACCAGCGCCTCACCGCCATCAGCGGGCGTGACATGGCTGGGCAAGGCGGTTGCGGACTTTGGACCAACGGCACGGCGGTGTGCTGGGGCTGGGTCGATCCGCCCCCGGAGCGGCAGAAGTTCACCGCCCTTAGCAGCGGTCGGGAGCACACCTGCGGCATTCGCCGCGACGACGGGGTGCTGGTGTGCTGGGGCAACGATGAATACGGCCAGTCGTCGCCGCCAGGAGGCGTTCGATTCGAAGGACCCGAGGAGTTCCCGTCCAAGCTGACCGGGCCCGATGTTCCGCTTGAGTCGATCAGCAGCGGTGGTACGCATGCCTGTGGCATTGACGCCAGCGGCACGGCCTGGTGCTGGGGCGACGATGGCTACGGCCGGTCGTCGCCCCCGCCGGGCGAGAAATTCGCATCCCTTAGCAGCGGGTGGGCCCACACCTGCGGCGTGCGAATGGATGGCAGCATCTCCTGCTGGGGCGAGGACGACTTCGGCCAGGCGGCGCCGCCCGCCGGCGGAGGATTCGTCGCCGTCAGCAGCGGCTCGAACCACACCTGCGCTCTTCGCAGCGATGGCGCCGCCGTCTGTTGGGGCAGCGACCAGGTTGATCAGACCTCGGTGCCCGAAGGCGAGCGATTCACCACCCTAAGCAGCGGCTGGTCCCACACATGCGGCCTGCGCGCCGACGGTACTGCCGCCTGCTGGGGCAGCGACTTGTTCGGTCGCGGGTCTCCCCCGGCGGGCGAGACATTCACCGCCATTAGCGGCAGCTGGGTGCACACCTGCGGGCTGCGGCCTGACGGCACGGCCGTCTGCTGGGGCGACAACGATGAGGGCCAGGCCTCGCCGCCCGCCGGCGAGCGGTTCGTCAGCATCAGCGCCAACGCTTCCCACACCTGCGGCCTGCGAGCCGACGGCACGCCCGTTTGCTGGGGAGCGATCCAATATTTCTTCGGCTACGCCCAGGACGCCGGCCAAGCGTCCCCGCCGCCCGGGGAGCGGTTCGTCGCCATCAGCAGCGGCTTTCAGTTCACCTGCGGACTCCGCGAGGACGGATCCCACCGGTGCTGGCGCTTCGGGCCCGGCACGGATATCCCCGACGGCCTGAGCACCCGTGGTTTCGAGGCGGTCAGCGGTCAGGTGCTTACCTCGATCAGCAACGGCCATCGCTTCACCTGCGCGCTTGATCCAAGCGGAGCCCCCGTGTGCTGGGGCATGGATGACTACGGCCAAGCGTCTCCGCCCGCGAATGAGCGATTCGTGGCTCTCAGCAGCGGGGAGCGGCACGTTTGCGCCCTGCGGTCGAGCGGCACGCCGGTTTGCTGGGGCGACCCGTCGAGCGGCCGGACGGCGGCGCCGTCCGGCGAGAGCTTCACAACCCTTAGCAGCGGCTTTGCGCACACGTGCGCCCTGCGGGCGGACGGAACGCCGGTCTGCTGGGGCTGGAACGGACAGGGCCAGGCGTCGCCGCCGGACGGCGAGCGGCTCGTCGCCATCAGCAGCGGACACGTGCACACGTGCGGCCTGCGCGGGGACGGCGCGGCGGTCTGCTGGGGCGAGAACGAGGACGGCCAGGCCTCACCCCCCGAAAGGGCGCAATTCGTGTCGATCAGCAGCGGCGCCAACCACACCTGCGCTCTAAACGCCGATGGCAGCCCGTTCTGCTGGGGTGATGAGGACGACGCCGTAGCGCGCGCGCCGACCGTCGACCAGTACGACTCGATCGCGAGCGCTGCTGGCTACGCTTGCGGTTTGCGACCGGACGGCACGTTGGTCTGCTGGGGCAAGGGCGCCTTGGGCGCCCCGCGGGACGAGAAGCTCACGGCCGTCAGCCTCGGGTATGTGCACAACTGCGGCCTGCGCCAGGACGGCCGTCCCGTCTGCTGGGGCGATGGGTACGAGACGCCCGTGGTGTCGGCCGCGCGCTCGACCTACCAGATCATTAGCGATCAGCCGATTCTCGCGGTCAGCGGCGGCTACGGCCACACCTGCGCCCTGCGCGAGGACGGCCGCCCCGTGTGCTGGACGCTCAGGGGCGCCTATCCCAACCTCAGCGGCGAGCTTTCGGTGCCTTATGGCGAGCAGTTCACCACGCTCGACAGCGGCGGCGGTCACACGTGCGCCTTGCGGGATGACGGCACCGTCGCGTGCTGGGGCTCTGACCATTCCGGAGAGTCCACGCCGCCGGAGGGCGCACGCTTCACCGCGCTGAGCAGCGGCTACGGGTTCACCTGCGGCCTGCGAGACGACGGCGCCGCCGTCTGCTGGGGGAGCGACGAGGACGGCCAATCGTCGCCTCCTGAAGGCGGGCGATACATCGCCATCAGCAGCGGACTGGGCCTCTACAAGGCGCACACGTGCGCCCTGCGCGAGGACGGGTCCGCAGTCTGCTGGGGCGCCAACGACGAAGGGCAGGCCTCGCCGCCGGCCGACGAACGCTTCATGGCCATTGCCAGCGGCGCCGTTCACACCTGCGCGCTGCGCCTGGACGGCACCGCCGTCTGTTGGGGTTTCGACTGGGACCGCCAGGCCTCGCCGCCGGCGGGACTCACCTTCACCGCCATCACCGCCGGTCGCGCTCACACCTGCGCCATCCGCGCCGACGACCAGACAGCCGTCTGCTGGGGATCGAGCCACGACTTTCTCTACGACTACCAGGGTCAGGCCAGGCCGCCCTATGGCGAAACCTTCTCCGCCATCAGCGCCGGCCAGGACCAGACCTGCGGCGTGCGCGCCGCGGACTCGACGCTGATCTGCTGGGGCGAGGGACCGGGGCACCGATCCGGCTATCCCAAGGAGAAGCCGTTTGCCGACGTGAGCGGCGAGTCGCTGAGCTCGATCAGCAGCGGCAACGGCCACGTCTGCGGCCTGCGGGCGGACGGCACCGCCGTCTGCTGGGGTGACAACGAGATCGGTGAGGCCAATCCGCCGCCGGAGACGTTCAGCGCCATCAGCGCCGGGGGCGACCACACCTGCGCTCTCCGCGCGTCCGACGGGGAGGCCATCTGCTGGGGCAGCAACCGCACACCCGAGGGCAGGTTCGCCGGCTATCGCGATCAGGCGCTGGCGCCCCGCGGCGTGCCATTCGTCGCCATCGCCAGCGGTTCATTGCACACCTGCGCCCTCAAGGCCGATGGGCAGGTCGCCTGTTGGGGCGGTTGGTACGACGATGACGACGCGGAGCCACCGGCGGGCGAGCGGTTCACGACCATTGCCAGCGGCGGCGAAAACACCTGTGCGCTGCGTCAGGACGGCTCGGCGCTGTGCTGGAGTGTGGGCTACCGGCTTTGGGAGTCCACGCCGGCGCACGAGCGCTTCGTGGCGCTGGGCATCGGGCAATCGCACGCGTGCGGCATCCGCGGCGACGGCTCCACGGTGTGCTGGGGCGGCTCCCGACGAGGCCAATCCATCGCACCGGACGATGAGCGGCTGGTCGCGGTGACCGGCGGCCACTCCCACACCTGCGGACTGCGGCCCGACGGCACGGCGGTTTGCTGGGGCATCAACTACGAACCGTCGTACGGCGCCTGGTACGGCCAGGCCCATCCGCCGCGCGGCGAGCAGTTCACGGCAATCAGCGCCGCCGCCCATTTCACCTGCGCGTTGCGCCAGGACGGATCGCCCCACTGCTGGGGCGAGGGCTACGACACTCCCGAACCGTCGCGCACGACCTATCAGGACATCGCCGACGAGACCTTCGTGGCCGTCGACGCCGGCTGGGACTACACCTGCGGTCTGCGTCGCGACGGAACCACGGTGTGCTGGGGCAATCAGCCGCCGGACCCGGAGGAGTCGAGGCGCTGGGGCGACTTTGCCCGCGAATGGCCGCCGGCGGGCGAACGGTTCACCGCCATCAGCACGGGCACGTCGTTTACCTGCGGGCTGCGAGCGGACGGCACGGCCATCTGCTGGGGCGAAAACACGAACGGCGCGGCCTTCCCCCCACGGGATGAGACGTTCGTCGCCATCACCTGTGGAAACGCCGACTCGTGCGGCCTGCGGAGCGACGGGACCGTCGTGTGCTCGGGCTTCGTCAACAGCGTTAGCGGTGGACACTATTTGCCGGCAGAGCTGCAGGGTGAGCGGTTCAACGTGATCAGCTACGGCGCTTTCCACGTCTGCGCGCTTCGCGCGGACGGATCGCCGGTCTGTTGGGGGAGCAACCGCGACGGCGAAGCGGTGCCACCCGAGGGCGAGCGGTTCGCGGCTATCAGCGGCGGTTCCAGCCACACCTGCGCGCTGCGAGCCGATGGCTCGCCGGTCTGCTGGGGCAACGACGACTACGGCCAGGCGTCGCCGCCCGAGGGCGAACGCTTCACCGCTATCAGCAGCGGCTCCAGCCACACCTGCGCCCTGCGGGACGACGGCTCCGCCGTCTGCTGGGGCGCGGCCCTGGGCGACACCTACGTCTCCCGCGGATACACCGACGTCGTTGGCTTCGGCCAGTCCGCGCCGCCTCAGGGCGAGCGCTTCGCTTCCATCAGCAGCGGCTATTCGCACACCTGCGGTCTCCGCTTCGACGGCAAGGTGGTCTGTTGGGGCAAGGGGTTCACGGACACGAGCTAGGTTGTCTCGTCCGTTCCGCAGTGGCCGGCGCGCCCGACCACTACCATCCAACAGGCGACGCGAAAGAGTCATCGTGGCTCACCAGGCGTCATCGGACTCAAATTCCCCATGCTCGACGAACATCGCGAGACCAACCGGGCCAACTGGGACGCGCGCGTTCCGGCGCACCTGGCCTCGGAGTTCTACGGCGTCGAGGACTTCATTTCCGGTGCTCGGACGCTCACCCAGGCGGTCGAATTCGATCGCGCGCACGTGGGCGACGTGCGGGGGCGCTCGCTGCTCCACCTGCAGTGCCACATCGGCCTCGACACGCTGTCGTGGGCGCGGCTCGGCGCCACGGTCACCGGCGTCGACTTCTCCGAGCGCTCGATCGAGGCGACGCGCGACATCAGCCGCCGCAGCGGCGTTCCGGGTCGCTTCGTGCTGGCCGATGTCCACGAGGCGCCCGAGGTCCTCCCCGAGACGTTCGACATCGTCTATGCCAGCGAGGGCGTGCTCTGCTGGCTGCCGTCCGTGGCGGCCTGGGCGGGCGTCGTGCGTCGGTTCACGCGTCCCGGCGGGACTTTCTACATCCGCGACGGACACCCTTTCGCGCACGCGCTCGACGACGAGCGCTCCGACGGGAGGCTGGTGATCACGGAGCCGTACTTCGAGGGTGCCGCCATCCGCTACGACGAGCCGGGCACCTACACGGGCGACGACGCCGAAATTCGGCACACCACGACCTACGAGTGGAATCACAGCCTGGGTGAGATCGTCAGCGCGATCGCCGCTCAGGGCTTTCGCATCGAGACGCTGAAGGAATATCCGTTCGCGGGCTACCAGGCGCTGCCCGAAATGGTCCAGGGCGACGATGGCTGGTGGCGCTTGCCGGACCGACCCGAACGGCTGCCGTCGCTCTTTGGACTGAAAGCCACCTTGCCCGCCGACGCCGAGCCGGCAGAGTGACGGGCGCCCCTTTCTGTCATTCCGAGCGCAGCGAGGAATCCAAGGCGCGGAAAAAAGGCACAGTGTGGGTAGATTCCTCGCGACGCTCAGACGGCCGTGCCTGATCCACAGGATTTCCCTTGACTGAACCCGAGGACCTTCTCGACCTACACCTCGCGGTCCTGTTCACCCAGGACGAGCAGGGAAACCTCGTCGCCACCAACGACCCCGAACCCGACCAGGTCGCCGCTCCGCGCCTCTACCTTGGCCGCGGCCCCGGACGCTCGGTGCTCCGCTTCCGACGCGGCATGGACGAATCAACCCGCGCCGCCCTCCGCGACCTGGCGGCGCCGGATTTGACCGCAAACGACCCCAATCACGAGCCGGTCAATCTCGCGGCAATCGAAGCGCTGCTCGCCGCCGAGCAATCAATCCAGAACGTCTACTTCGGCCCTGCGTTCAGGTTCCCCGATGTGGGAGCCGTGACCTACCAAGGTCGAAGAGCGGGCCCAGTCCCCTCTCCCTCGATGGGAGAGGGCGAGGGTGAGGGTGCTCCGCGACCAAGGAGTGGGATGTCGACCAGTGAGGCAGCAGCCTCCGAAAGCCGGGAGCAAAGCCCCGGCCCCCTCCGTCATTCCGGCGAAGGCCGGAGTCCAGATCCGAGCACCGCCGACGTCATCGGAATCTCCCCATCCACCACCCACCTGCTCAGCCCCGAGTTCGCCTGGCTGGCCGACGAGCTGACGGTGCGCAACCCCGTCATGGCTGTGATCGTCGACGGCGTGGCGGTATCCGTGTGCTTCAGCGCGCGCTCAACCTCCCTCGCCTCGGAGGCCGGCGTCGAGACCCTTCCCGAGCACCGCGGTCGCCGCTACGCCGGCGCCGTCACGGCGGCCTGGGCGGCCGAAGTGCAGCGCCAGGGCCGCATCCCGCTCTACAGCACCTCGTGGACCAACCACGCCTCCCGCCGCGTCGCCGCCCGCCTCGGCCTCATCCAATACGCCACCGACTTCCACATCACCTAGGTGCCGACCGCAAGTCCATCTCGGCTGCGTCAGACCTGCGGCCAGCTGCTGCCCAAGGATTTTTCCATCCGGTGCACGGCGGTTGATCCCGACGCTAGCCGGACGAGGAGGCCGTCCCAAGTTTTGGTGGTGGTGTAGCCGAGCCGCTGGTAGAGGCGGATGGCGCCTTCGTTTTCGGTGATTACGCCTAGCGACATCGTGTGCTTGCCCATGTCGCGGGCCTTTGCTTCGGCGGCTTGCATCAGGGCGGTGCCGAGGCCTAGGCCGCGAATCGACGGATCGACGGCCAGCGACTCGACGATGAACTCGTCGGGCCCGACGCCCTCGGACAGCAACAGCAAGTTGCCCAAGATGCGCAGGGCTCGCACGGGCGTGAAGCGCAAGAAGAGCGCCGCCAGGCTGAGGCGATAGAACTCCCGGCTGCCCGCCCTGAAGGTCAGGATGCCGGCGAAGCGTCCGTCGACCGTGGCCGAGAAGCAGCTGGTCGTGTCGAACGAGTCTCGGAACAGCCGGATCAGGTCGTCCGCGTCGCGAAAGCCCAGGCGGAACTTCTTGGCGAAGGCGTCGTAGACCAGCCGCAGGGCTTCGTCGACGAACTTGGCTTCGATGCCTTCGACGATCGCGACGTTGCTCAAGATCGTTCTGTGCGCCCGTACGATTCCCGCGGCGCCCGCAGCGTAGGGCACCGAGTGGGAGGTGTCGGCCGGTGCTCGTGGGGCTTCGCTTGCGCCGGACTCTTTCCCCCTCACCCCAACCCTCTCCCGCGGTGGGGAGAGTGAGCCGCATCCGCCCGATTGTCCCGCCCGACCCAATCTCGCTTGCTCCCGATCCGTTACCCGGCACCGCCTGACCGAAGCAGCGCCTCGATGTCCGCGTGCCCCCGCCGCCGTGCCCATTCCAGCGGCGTCGCCCAGTGTTCACCGGCGCGGTTCGGATCCGCTCCGCGCGCCAGCAACAGCTCAGCCATGTCCGCCAACCCAGTTCGCGCCGCCCAGCCCAGCGGCGTCGAGCGGTACTCCTCATCCACGGCGTTCAGATCGGCGCCAAACTCCAGAAACACGTCCAGCAGTTCGTGTCGATTCGCGTCAGGCTGGCCGCGCCCACCGCGGGCGCAAATGTCATGGAGCGGCGTGACACGTTGCCAATTGGGCAGATTCGGGTCCATGCCGTGCTCCAGCAGTGTGCGAGTCATATCAGGTGTGCCCCACAAGTAGGTCCGGCAGCCGGTCACGACATCGGGCACGCGCACGCCTCGGTCTAGCAGCGGCTGCAATAGGTCGCGCCGCTTTAGCGACACGACCATGGTGAAGATGCCGCCGCAGCCGTGGGTGCTGACGGCATCCGGGTCCTCGTCCGCCATGGCCAGCACGGCGGCGTCGTTGCCGTCCAGCAAGTGCCCGCTTGCATCCACATATCCACCGTGTGCTTCGAAGAGTCGGCGTAGCGCGGGAGCCTTGGCCATCCATGTCGCCGTGCCTGAGGACTCGATACTGGAGTTGGGATCCGCGCCGGCTTCCAGCAGCATCCGCGCAATCTCGCCGTCCCCGCGTCGGGCCGCATGCCACAGGGCCGTTCCCTGCGGCGCGTCACGCCCCTCGCGCAGGTTGGGATCCACGCCACTCGCCAGCAGCAGGCGAACGACCTCCATGTGGCCGCGCCGAGCGGCTTGGCCCAAGGGCCGTCCGGCAAGATCCCCCATTGCCCTGATCGCCGAGGGGTACGCATCGAGAAGGCGAGCTATTTCGGCGGTGTCGCCCAGCGCGGCGGCTACGTCAATGGTCAGGGCCGCGCCGCCGGCAAGCAGATTGCGGGTCATCGCCAGGTCGTCGCGCACCAGGGCCAGATCGATGGGGCGCTGACCGGAGGGCCGATACCAGGCGTCGGCATGCTGGCCGCCGCCTCCCGCCTGCACGGCGTCGGGTGCGGCGCCAAGTTCCAGAAGTGCGACCGCCGCCAGATGCTGCCCGGCGTAGACGGCGCTGTGCAGTGGAGTGAAGCCTTCATCGTCGCCGAGCGCCAGTAGGGCAGTGTCGCCGCCAACCAGACGTCGCAGGCGCTCGACGTCGCCTGCCGCTGCGGCGCGATGCACGGCATGCGGACGATCTCGCAGACCCATTGCGGCCCGCGCGTCGTCGATGATCCGGGCAACGCCCTCGTGTCCGCGGTCGCGCGCGACCGTGGCGAGCGGCTCGTGCCCGAACCGTCGGTATGTCGGGTCCGCGCCCAGGTCGAGCAGCGCCCGCACGACGTCGTCATGACCCTCGCGGACCGCGAAGTGCAACGGCTGCGTGTACCAATACTCAGCCCGCACCAGGTTTGGCGTCCGCCTGGCAAGCACGCGCACCCGACCGGCGTCGCCCACCAACGCCGCGCACAACATCGCCCAAATATCCGCTGGGCGGCAGCCCCAGGCGCCCGGGTTGTCCTGCCACAGCGCATCCGTCATCGCCGGCGCAATAGGCCGCATCACGTTGTCCACCGGTGCTTCGTCTCAGCCTGGTTCGGCTCTCGCCCACCGAGCGTGATTGGCGTCAGCCTACGCTGCCCGAAGCCCCTCGCGGCTCTTGTCGAGGCGGCGCTCGACCGTCGATTCGCGCAGCCCCAGGATATGCCCCACCCCTTGCATCGAGGATCTCCGGTAGTAGAAGAGCGTGACGACGGTGCGCAGCCCATCCGTCAGCGCCCTTCGTGAGGTGTTGCACTTCGTTTGTGAATTGAGGGGATCAGGTCCGGTCGAATCTGGAGGCGCGCCGGATGTTGGGCGTCGGGCGGGTCTGAGACCCGCCCCTCCCGGACATTGCTAGGGTCTGCACAGGGAGAGGGAATCGAAACTCGCCGAAGACACGGGCCTACGTGTACAGCCCAATCAGGCCTTGGCGGGTGGCGTAGCGGTCCAGCCTGTTGAAGACCGCGATGCCGCCGACGCCGCCAACCACTGCGGTCAGCGAAAGGATCAGCAGCTCGGCCCAGATGGGAATCAGCGTGGGCGTGCCGAGCAGCGTGTGGCGAATCGCGTCCAGGGCGTAGGTGTGGGGCAGGCCGTAGCTCAGCCAGCGAATCTCGGCCGGCAGGACGCCGATGGGAAACGCCGCGCCCGCCATGAGAAAAAGGATGCCGTTGACCAATGCCGGCACGCGCCACTGCCGCAGCAGCATTCCGGCGCCGGCCATGGCCAGTCCGATCCCAAAGAAGCCGATCAAGCTCAGCGCGATCGCCGGAATGGCGAGGAGGCTCACCGCCGGCAATCCGCCCACCGAAATCAGCACCACGGCCAAGATCACGGCCGTCCACACGAGCATCTCGACCAGCTCGAAGAGCGTGATGCCGACGACCGGCACCCAACGCGCCACGCGCGTGGTCCACAGGTGCGGCAGCACGCCGGTTTCATTCGCGTGGCGCAGATAGCCTTGCGCACCCAGCAGGGTCTGGTGGGCGACCTGCATGGCCATCCATCCCAGGGCAATGAAGGCCACCACGTGCTCGCCGCCGCCACTGGCCGCGAACCCCTCGCTGCCGAATGCCAGCTGCGCCAGCAGCAGCGGCAGGAGAACTACCGCAATGTTGACCAGGACGGCCAACCAGCGGACCTTCTGCCGGCCGACTTGCTGCCATTCGCTCAGAAATGACGCCCATACCGCCGCCAGCGCGGGAGCGAATCCTGGCGAATCGAGGCGCATCAAAACGCCTCCAGCAGCCCGTGGCGGCGCGCGGCGTGCTCGAGGCGAGCAAATAGCTGCCATCCAACGGCGCCCAGGACAAGCGTCATGCCCAGCAACACGGCCGAGGCCAGGTACGCCTCCGGCGCGTCGCCGAAGACCACCGCCGCCCGCAGCCCGCGGGCGATCCAGGTGAGCGGCAGGGCGTGTCCCACCGCCTGCGCCCACTCCGGGAGCACGGTGGTCGGATAGGCGATGCCGGCGAGGGTGGCCGAGGCCATGAGCAGGCTCGCGGCCAGCATTCCGGCGTCTCGATAGCGAATGACGAATCCCACCAGCAAGACGCCGACCGAGATGCTGGCCGTGGATCCTGTCAGCAGCACCAACACCAGCGCCAAGGGCTCGACCGACAATTCGAATCGAAAGAGCACCAGCAGGGTCGCGAAGGAGCCTAGGCCAAACAAGGACTGGGCGAGCGCACGGCCCGTGGCGTCCGCCGCCAGCAGAAGTATTCGAGGTGTCAGCGAGGCCCAGGCAACGCCCAGCGTGCCGAAATGCCGTTCCATGGCGAGCGCGATCGAGACGGATTGCATCGTCGTCAAGACCCACGTGAAGACGACGATGCCGATGGCGGCGAAGGCAAGGTAGTTTTCGGTGCCCGCCACGGCGGCGAAGCGCGCGGCTTGCTGCTCATCCGGTCCGGCGAGCGCCCGCGCGCTGAGCACCACGGGCACGGTGAGCGTGAGCGAAGCGAGAACGCCGATTTGCCAGAACCACCCCTCGCGCCATTGCATGCGCCAGGCCTTGCCGGCGACCGCGACGAATGCCGCCGCGTGAGCCGGCGCCCGGCGCCAGGAGTCAGACACGCTCGAATGGGCCTTCCAGGCGCACGCCGGTGAGCTTGATGAAGGCGTCCTCGAGCGTGGCGTCGCGCAGGCGGGCGTCCTCGATGGTCACGCCGTCCCGGCGCAGCCGGTCGTCGAGGGCGTGTGCGGTGCGCCAGCCGTCCGCCGCACGCACCGCCGCCTGGATGGACCCGTCGTCCGCCGCGTCGCTCCACCACAGCGCCCGGTCGCCCAGGGCCGTCCGTGCGGCTTGGAGGTTGCCGCTCAGGCGCAGCTCGAGTCGCGGCTCCAGACCGGCTTCGCGGATGAGCTCCCGCGGGGCGCCCTCGGCCACAAGCGCGCCGCGGTGGATGATGCCGACGCGGTCGCAGATCTCTTCCGCCTCGTGCATGCTGTGCGTGGTGAGCAGGACGGCTTTGCCCTCGCCGCTCAGCTCGCGAATCAGCCGGCGCGTCCCGCGCGCGGCGGCCGGGTCCAGCGCCGCGGTGGGCTCGTCCAGCATCAGCACCGGCGGGTCGTGGAGCAGCGTGCGGGCCAGGTTGAGGCGCTGCTTCATGCCCGTGCTATAGGTCTCGACCAGCTGATCGGCGCGGTCCGCCAGACCCAGGTGGTCCAGCAATCGCTTCTGGCGCTCCCGGATGGTCGATCCCGCCATGTACTCCATGCGCCCGAACAGCTCCAGGTTCTCGCGCCCGGTCAGCCGCCAGTAGAGCCCGCGCTCGCCGGCGAACATGACGCCGATGCTGCCGCGCACGTCCGCGCCCTGCCGGACGGTGTCGTAGCCGCACACGAGCGCGGCGCCGGCCGTCGGCTCGAGCAGGGTGGAGATCATCTTCACCGTCGTCGTCTTTCCGGCGCCGTTCGGCCCCAGCAGGCCGTAGCACTCGCCCGCCGAAATGCGCAGGTTCAGATCGCGGACCGCCACGATCGGCTCGCCCGAAACTTTGGGCGCTCGCCGCCGCACGATCTCCCAGGGACGGCTGCGGGGGACGCGCGGCTCGAAGTGCTTGGTGAGGCCCTGCGTCTCGATCAGGTGCGTGGGTTCGCGCTCCATGCTGATTACAGCCAACCGCGTCCGACGCTCGGCGTCAATCAATCATCGAGCCCGGTGGCCCATGCTGCGGGCAGCATGGGGGTCGAACCGGAGCCTGTCCCACGCTGCACGCAGCGCGGGCCACCGGGCACGGGCGCCCACAAGGGACGCCCCCCTACATGACGGCGGTCGTCAATCGGTTGCGGCGGTGCCGGCAATGAGACCCGGAAGCTTGCCGAGCGTGTCGATCGATTCGCCCCTCCATGAATCCTGCTCCGACGACTTCGGAGCGGGCCTGCCCGGCGTCGTGATGAGAATGGTGCGCATCCCCACCCGCTGAGCACCGGAGAGCTCGCCTTGCGCGCCGTCACCGACGTACATGCAGTCCGATGGGTCGACTCTCAGGCGCTCGCACGCGCGCAGGTAGATGGCGGGATCGGGTTTGGTCAGCCCCTCCGTGCAGGAAAACAGCGGCACGTCGATCGCGTCGGCGTACGGCGTTGCGGACCAAATCAGCGGAACCTCGGGTATGCAGTTGCTGACGAGGGCAGTTGGCAGACCCAGCGCGCGCAGCTGTGCCAGCGCGGCCAGCGTGTCCCGCCGCGGTTGCAAGACGCGCCGCGTGCACTCGACGCGAATCCGGGACGCCTCGTCAATGGCCGCGGCACTGGCTCGCACTCCGATTGCTTCGCAGACGCCGCGCACGCACGCCTCGACCGTCGGGAATGTGCCGTCATAGCGCTCCCGCCAGGCGTTGGACCAGGCTTGCGAGAAGGCATCGGGGTCCGCGCCGACGGCACGGGCCATCTCGATGCGCGCCGCCTTGAACGCCGCGTCGTCGACCGGCGGCGTCAGCGTGTTGAAGAGGTCGAACACCACCGCCGCCACTCGTGTGCCGCCGTTGAACCCTCGGCGCTGGTCAGCCAGGCCGCGCTCCTGGCCTCTGCGTGCGCAATGGGACCTCCTTGAGAAACAGCGTCACCACGAACGAAATCGCCAGCGCCAAGGTCACCACCAGGAACACGTCGCCGATGGCCGATGCCAGCGTTTCGCGCAGTGTGGCAAGCAACTGCTCCACCATCTGGGCGCCCTGGGGACCGCGGCCGGCGAACCCGGCCTGGAGCTGATCCAGGGCCTCGGGGTTCACCAGCGCCTGTGGGTTGTTGGACATTTCCGCGAGCTGGCTCTCGGGCAGGGCTTGCCGAAGCGCCGGCGGCAGCGCGTCGTCGAGTCCGGTGGCGAACCGGTTGGCCATGAACGAGCCGAGTACCGCCAGGCCCAACGCGCCGCCCACGGAGCGATAGAACTGGGTCGCCGACGTCGCGGCGCCCAGCAGGTTGGGCGGGATTGCGTTCTGCACCGCGATGGTGAAGCTCGGGAAGGTGATGCCGAGTCCGATGCCCGTGATGACGATCCCGGCCACGGCCTGCCCGAACGATGTGTCGGCGGTCATGCGGGAGATGAGCGCCACGCCAACCCCCATGACCACGATGCCGACCAGGCCTTGGATTCGGTAGTGCCCGCCCAGCCGCGAGAGGGCTTGTCCGGAAAGCCCGGCGGCCACCACCATGCCGAGCATCATCGGCGTGAGGAACGAGCCGCTGCTGGTCGCCGACGCCCCGAGCACACCCTGGAAGAACAGCGGAATGAAGATGATGGCGCCGAACATGCCGAATCCGGTGAGGAACACGGCGACGAGCGAGACGCTCACGGTCCGGTTCGAGTAGATGCTCAGCGGCATGATGGGGTCGCTCGCCCGGCGCTCCACCGCCACAAAGACCAGGATCATGACGGCGGCGAAGGCGAGGATGCCGATGACTTGGGCCGAGAGCCACTCGTACTGAATGCCGCCCAGCGAAAGGCCGATGAGCAGCGGCACCACGATCAGCGCGAGCAGCGCCATGCCGGCATAGTCCAGCCGGTGGATCCGGCCCGCGGGCCGGATGTTGGGGAAGAACCGAATGAACAGGCCCACCACCGGCAGGCCCACCGGCATGTTGACGTAGAAGACCCAGTTCCAGGACAGGCTGTCGGTGATGAAGCCGCCGAGGGTGGGGCCAATCACCGATGAGAGGCCGTACACCCCGGCCACTACCCCCTGGTATTTGCCGCGCTCCGCGGGTGAGAACAGATCGCCGATGGTGGTCAAGGACATGGCCATGATGCAGCCGCCGCCGATGCCCTGGATGGCGCGGAAGGCGATGAGCTGGTCCATGGACTGGCTCAGGCCGGCGAGGATCGATCCAACCAGGAAGATGCAGATGCCGCCTAGGAAGAACGCCTTGCGTCCATAGAGATCCGAGAGACGCCCGGCGATGGGCACCACAGTGGTGGACGCGACCAGATAGGCCGTGGTGACCCAGGTGAACCGGTCGAACCCGCCCAGGTCGGCGACGATGCGCGGCATGGCCGTGCTGACGATCGTTTGGTCGAGCGAGGCCAGGAACATGGCGAGCATGAGCCCGCCCATGGTCAAGACGATGTGCCGTTTGGGCAGAGCGTCAGAGTCCGCCGGGTGGGCGGATTCCGGGCCGGCGTTCGTCATCGCGGCTCGATTTGCGAAGCATGTCCTCGATGTCGGCGGTGGGGAACTCGTGGCGCGACGCCTTGGCAATGGCGCGCAGCTTGGTGTCGACCGTCCGTTGATGCTTGCCGCTCTTCCGGCGCAAGGTCTGGCGGACCCGCTCCGCGATGGTCACTCGCTTCCGCTGGGCAATGCCCAGAGGTGCTCGGCGCGTGAATTCGTTCAGGATTAGGTGGAGTTGGCGGCGCATACGCTCAGGCTAAGTGACCGAAGTTGCGCAAGTCGATTCGGATTTTCTGCCGAATACCGACCATCGAGTCTGGGCAGGTGCCGCCGATGCCTCTTTACTTCGCGCGTGACCCGTCGACGGCCCGCGAGCGAGACTGGTCGCCTCCGCACGCTCCACTAGAATGCGCGGCCTGCCAGGTGCAGGCTCCGGCGGGTGCGGGCACATGCGAGCATGGTGGCGGCGGGCGGCTCTCGCGGGCCTCGTGGTCCTTGCCGTGGGCGCCACGTTCGGTTCCGTTCAGTCCAAGCCTGCCGATTCGCCGCCGCCTGCGGCGCGTGCGGCAGCCGAGCCAAGCCCGGCGCCGGTCTCGGTGCCAGTGGCGCCCGGCGGCGCGACGCCGCAAGCCACGCCCACTCCCACCGCCACGCCGTCGCCCACTCCGCCCTCCAGCCAAACGGCGCTTGCGCTGGGTCTGCAGCCCGGCGTTGGCACGCGGGACGATGCCTTCGGTCATTTCCTCCAAATCAGCTGGCGCACCGTCTTCGAAGCGTTAACGACGGCTGAGCAAACGTGCATTCGGGACAAGTTGGGAGTCACGCAGTTGGCGTCGGCCCTCCGCGGAGCATTGCTTCAATTCATCTCCCCGCTGGCGCCCTGGCACGCGGACTTCTTTCGCTGTCTCGAGCCGGAGACGGCCCTTCGCGTGTTCATCCTGTGGTGGGGCGAAGGCTGGTACGACGTCACCGAAAACAGCCTCAGCTGCGCCCGGGAGTTTCTGGGCCCAACGGACATTTCGGACTTCTTGGTTGGAGAGCTGCCGGACGCCACTTCGGAAAGTGTCGAAGTCTCGCGGCGCGTATATCGCGGCCTCCTCGACTGCAACATTCAGCCGTTGCGACGCTCGTTGGTCAATTCGATCTCGGGAAACAGCGAGGAAGAGGGCTTGTGCTTTCACACCAAGGTTAGTGAGGCGGTGATCGCGTCACTCCTGGGACGGGCGACCGCGGCTGACTCTCCCCCGTGGCAGGAGCAGATGTTGAGCTGCTTGACGGACTCAACGGTCGCCAGCTTGCTATTCGACGTGCTTCCAACCGCGTCCGGCGGGGTCTTCAAGGATCAGGAAGATTGCGTTCGCCGGGAGTTCACCGAGGCCCAAATCGCGAGCGGGATGCCGTCCCGGACGAGTCCGGATCGCGCCGCGGCCCGCCAAGCCTTGGTCGATCGGCTGCGGACCTGCATTCCCGATCTGGAGCTCGCGGGCGAAGACGCGCACCCCGTCGAGCGCCGGCTCGGGATGTGGGGCGACTCGGACAGCTCGTGCATCAACATTGAAATTGGAGAGACGTTTCTGGGCTTGGTCTTGGGCAAGCCCTATCGACCAAATCCCGAATTGGTGATGAAGGCGCAGGGCTGCCTGCATCCCAGACTAGGGGCGGCAGCGTTTCTGGTATTGCTATCGCGGGAGATCGACGGGCTGACCGGCGACCACCAATCCTGTGTGCGGTCGCATCTCGCCGATTCGCGATTTGGGGTGCTTCTCCTCCCAGACGCGAATCCCGGTAGCACCTTGGCATTCCAGGAATTCATCGCCGGCCATCGCGCCTGTCTGTCGGATGTGATTTCGTCAGACGGTGACGGCATTGGACAAGCGAATCGCAGTCCCGCTCCGCTGTGGCAGTTTTCGACCGGCGGTTCCGTCGTTCCGGTTCCGACCGTCAGCGGCGGCGTGCTCTATGCCGGATCGGACGACGCCCACGTCTACGCCCTTGACGCGGGCACGGGCGAGCTGCGGTGGAGCTTCACCACCGGCGGCGCTGTGAGGTCCTCGCCGACGGTAGCCGACGGAGTCGTCTACGCCGGATCCGACGACGGTCACTTGTACGCGCTGAACGCAGGCACCGGTGAGTTGCGGTGGAGATTCGACACCGGAGATCCGGTGAAATCTCGACCCACCGTCAGCGGTGGAATGGTCTTTCTCAGTGCGCGAGATCAGGGGGTGCACAAGCTGCATGCCGTCAGTGCGGCATCGGGCGAGCGAGTCTGGGTCGCCGCGATTCCAATTGCGTTCGCTCCCGGAATCGCGCCAACTGTTTCGGAGTCTCGGGTGTTTGTGGCCAGCGTTGACGGCGACCTTCACGCGCTGCATGCGTCGACCGGCGAAGTCGCCTGGACGTTTGACACGCCATCGCCCCCAGCAGCCCAACCGGTCACCGCCGGAGGAAGGGTCTTCCTCATGACGGCCGGCGATGTCTACGCCGTCGATGAGGACGATGGTCGGATGATCTGGAGCGACTACTTCTGGTCGGTCGACTACCAACGTCAACCCCTTCCGCCGCTCGTTGTCGAAGACGTCGTCTATGTTTCAAGCGGCCGGCAACTCTATGGCCGTGATGCCGCCACCGGCCAGACGGTCATGGTGTTGGGGGCGGACGGATTCATCGACACGCCGCCGGCGCTTCATGAGGGGCTCGTGTTCATCGGTTCCGATGGAGGCCAGCTCTATGCGCGGGATCCGCTGGGGGAGGGCGTCGTCTCCGATCAACTGATCTGGGGGATCGACATCGGCCCTCGGACGCTACGCCATCCCGTGGTTGCCAATGGCATCCTCTACGCCCAATCCAATGATGGACGGCTCGAGGCCTTCAACGCCGCCAATGGGCAGCTGATTTGGTCACTCGACGTGGGCGAGCTATCTGGTCGGCGATCCTTCACCGTCGTTGAGAACACGGTGTATGTCGGGGCGGCCGACGGCAACGTCTATGCCCTGAAAACCGAGACGCCCGAAGTCGTGGAAGTGACGCCCACGCCGGTTCCCGAGGAGACACCGACACCGCGGGAATCCGTCGTTGTCACGGAAATCCAGTCGGTCCCAATTCAGACTTCTTCGATGACCTCTAACGACGAACGGGCCGAAATCAGCGTCGGCGGCGGCGACTCTGGTCTCACGCTTCGTGCCCGATGGGAATTGCCCGACAACTCGTTGATCTGGGGCCCGAAAGACTCGAATAGCATCTATTTCGTTGTCGGCTCACGCGTATATCGAATTGGGACCGACGGTTCGTCGGTCGAGTTCGTGGCGGATGCCGCCACGGAGATGCGCCAGATCGCCGGTCGGGAGTATCAACACTGGGCCTTTCATGCGGTTGAGATGTCCCCGGATGGCGCGAGCCTCGTCTATTCGACGTTCGAGCATCTCGGCCGAGCGAGGCGAGGCGATTTGCCCGGCGCGTTTGCCTACGAGATCGGCTCGCTGCAACTCGACGGCTTAGGGCGGCAACAGCTCACGGTCAACCAGCACTACGACGACTATCCGGCGTGGTCGCCCGACGGCTCGCAGGTGGCGTTTGTCCAGTGGGACTACGACTCGGGATACGGAATCGCCGTCGTGGATGTGGCCAGCGGTCAGGAGACGGTGGTTGCCTCGGGTCCGCTGCTGCCGCGCGAGGCAATTCGCCGACAGACGCCGGTGTGGTCACCGGACGGCGGGCAGATCGCCTTCGTGGGCTACGACCGGACCGAGGTGCGAGGACCGGCGATCTACGCGGTCGGCAGTGACGGATCGGATCTCCGGTTGCTCACGGCGGCCAATAGCCGTCCGGCGTGGACACCGGACGGGAAGCGACTCGCGTTCGCCAGACGGGATGGCGACGACCTGGCGCTCTTCACAATCGCCGCCGACGGCTCGGATCTCCAGCGGGTAATCAAGATCGAGCTGTCCAGTGGCCGAGCATCCTACGGCAACGTCAACGTGGAACGGGATGAACCAGGTTCGTCCGGATACGCGACGAGCGGCGGTGGCATCCAGACGGACTATGAAGACATGGATCCGAAGGACATTTGGGTGGACACCATGGTCTGGTCGCCCGACGGGTCGATGATCATGTACGGCTGCGGTGCGCTCATTTGCGTCGCCAAAGCCGACGGAACGCAGATCGGAACGTCCCCACTTGGACTGAGAAGGGGTATGACCGGCGCCTGGTCGCCCGATGGGACTCGCATTGCCATCGGACGACTCGAACTCAGGCGACCGGCGTGGGACGACGGCGTTGCGCTCTACACCATCGCGCCCGACGGGTCCGATCTGGAACTCCTGGTGCGCCACGACTCGGAAGGCGATCTCCACCTGCTGGGTGTCCGTCCGACAGTTGACCAGGTGTCCACCGCCGGCTGCGCAGACGGAACTGCTGTCGCCAATCCGGCCGACAACCCAGGGTTGGTGCGCGACTGCGAGACGTTGCTCAGCATTCGGGACGTGCTTGCCGCGTCCCCACCCTTGGATTGGTCCGACGACCGTCCGATCACCAGCTGGGAGGGTGTGGCGATTGGCGGCACTCCGCCGCGCGTGCGAGGTCTGGACGTAGGGTATCGCGGACTCTCGGGCGTGTTTCCAATCGAGTTGACGGCGCTGACGCATCTGAGGGAGCTGGACCTCAGCTGGAACAAGCTGAGCGGAACTATTCCAGCGGAAATCGGCGCCCTGACCAGCCTTACGCGGCTCAATCTCTTTGCCAACAATCTGACCGGAGTTATACCAACAGAAATCGGCAATCTGAGCAACCTCACATTCCTCAAGCTGGACTCCATGTATCTCCAGGGGACCATTCCTGTAGATCTTGGCCAACTGACCCAGCTGGAGATGCTCAACCTTGGAAACAATCACTTGACGGGTCCCATTCCTTTGGAGCTCACTCAACTCCAGGGTCTCCGGTATCTCTGGCTGGGAGCCAACCGGTTGACCGGACCAATTCTTCCCGAGATTGGAAACCTGACGAACCTCTCCGGTCTTTCGCTCAGCGGAAATCAGCATTCCGGCGAGATTCCTCCGGAGCTGGGTCAACTCACCGGTCTCGGCGTGCTCAAGCTCAGCGGAAACCAGCTGACCGGCGAGATCCCTCCCGAGCTCGGCAATCTCTCGTTGGTGCGGGAGCTATTCCTGTATGGCAACCAGCTGTCGGGACCGATACCGGACACATTCGGGAACCTTCGCAGTATGTGGTATTTGCACGTCCACGATAATCAATTGACGGGTCCGATTCCGAGCTCGCTCGGTAATTTGAGTGAAATGTCCGAGTTGTATCTCTACAACAATCAGTTGGAAGGACCGATTCCGCCAGAGATTGGACGGCTCAAGAATCTTCTGTATCTGATTGCGCATAACAATCGCCTGACGGGACCCATTCCTGCGGAACTCAGCGGACTCGAGTCACTCCAGACTCTGAGTCTAAGCGAGAATCTGATTGATGGACCCATTCCACCGGAACTCGGCTTGCTGCCGAGCCTGCAGTCGCTCAGGCTCGACAACAACCAGCTCACCGGCAGTATTCCGCCGGAAATCGGTCAACTCACGACGGCCTGGGGGATTCTGCTGAACAACAATCAACTGACAGGGGCCATCCCGCCGGAGATCGGCGATCTGTCGAACGTTCGCAGCGTTTGGCTCCACGGCAATCGCCTCTCGGGCGAGATTCCGCCGGAGATTGGTCAACTCTTCGAACTCAGAAACCTGGATCTTTCGGATAACCAACTGAGTGGCGCGATACCTATCGAGATCTTTGGCGCATGGTACTTGAGTGAGCTGAATCTTTCGGGCAACCAGCTGACGGGACCGATTCCGCGCGAAGTGTTTGAAAGTGTTGGAGATGTCGTGAACCTGGCGAACAATCGCCTGACGGGATCGCTGCCGACGGATCTTGGATGGGATTTCTGGCTCGATGAGCTTGATGTCTCCGGAAATCAACTGACCGGGCCGATACCTGGAGATCTGGTGGCAAACACTCGTTTGCGGGTGCTTTTCCTTGATGGAAATCAGCTCACCGGCGAGTTTCCGCAGGAGCTCGGGCGCTTGCATCACCTTGAGGAACTCAATCTTGCCGGGAACCAGTTGACGGGCTGCATCCCGCCGGCGTTGCGGTTCGCCGTGATCCACGAGTTCGAGCGCCTCGGGCTGGCCTACTGCGAGAACTAGGGCGGCCGCAGGTCATGCGGGCGCGATGGCTGCGGACGGTTTGGGCGGGACTCATCCTGCTCGCCCTGGGCGGCACCTGTGGTCCTGTCCAGTCCGAGCCGGGCGTTCAGACGCCGCCATCGCGGATAACGCCGGTCGCTGCCGAGCCGGCCCCAACGCTAACGCCGACCCTTGCCGCGACTGCCGCAGTGCCGACCGAGACCCCTGCGCCGCCGAGGATCTCGCCCACGCCGTCGCCCGACCCAACGCCCACGCCGCCGAGTCCGACACCCGAGCCGACCACCGCCGTGCATCTCTACATTCCGACGGCTGGTGTCGATGATGCCGCGCCCACGGCCGCGGCGACGGGCGAGCCGAGCGTCGCGGACCAAACAGCCGAGCGGCTGCGCCGCTTCGTCCAGGAAGGCATCCGCGAAGAGTTCCCCGATGCCGACCCCCAGCCCGTGCACGTGTTTCCGCTGGTTCTGGCCGGTGCGTCGGGCGACTTCTGGGTCGCGGTGACGGACGGCCCGCAGCCCGCCAGGATCACCGCCGATGACGAGGTGGTGAACTTCTGGCACTTTGCCGCCGTGTACCGGCTTTCCGCGGAAGACCACTGGATTGAGGTCGACCGCCTGGAAGTCGAGCTGGCGCCGCAGCGAACGCAGGTCGACCTGGCGCCGACGGGGTGGGCGCTGGCCGACGGCGCGCCCGCCGCCTGGATCACGGTGCGCGGCGGCACCGGCGCCCACGCCGGCACCCTCAACATCATCAGGTTCGACGGCGCGACGCTCAGCACGGAGCTCTCGTGGCTGAGCGCCCGTCCGTACGCGGGCGAGGTCACGGACCTGGACGGCGACGGCCTGGTGGAGGTCGTGGTCAACGACTCCGATCCCTACGTCTTCTGCTACGCCTGCGCGGTTGAGCTCAAACGCGAAATCCTGTATTGGTGGGATGGTTCGCGCCTCGTTCCCGTCGATCTCCGCGCCCCGGTCGCCAACGTGCCCGCCGGTGTCGCCGACGAGGTCGATGAATTTGTGGCGCTGGCCCGGGCCGGTCTGTGGCGAGACGCGGCGCTGGCGGCGATCGCCGCGGCCCGGCAGGCTCCCGAGAGCGCGGAGGTCCGCTGGCTCTCGGTGTTGGTCAACCGGACCGCCGCGGCGCGGCTGCTCCACGCCGGCTCGGTGGCACAGCCGTTGCTGACCACGGTGTTTGCCGGCGAGTACGGCGCGGCCGTCGACCTCATGCGCGCGCTCGATCCGGCGCAGGGCTTCGCGCTGGATGGCCCGCTCATCATCGACACCGAGGCCGAACACGATCTCACCACCATGGCCACTCAGATGCTCGATCACACCACGCGGGCGCTGGACGCCGTCCCCGACCGGGCCGAGATCCACGCCGTCCATGCGCTCTCTCTCACGCTGGCTTCTCCCGATGACCTTTCGCGGGCACGGTCGGCCATTCAGCGGGCCGTGGAGCTAGCGCCCGACGACCCATTCTTTGCGGCAGCCAGTGACTTCCTCGTCGGCGTGCCGCAGGCTCCCGGCACACCGCCGAGCCCGCCCGACGGTCCGGAGCCGGTGCTGCCCGGCCCGTCGGACGAGTTCTTTGCCGGAGGCAACTTGCTCGGGAGCGGCGATCGCGGCCGGAACGTCAAGGCCCTGCATCAACGGCTGGCGTGCCTGCGGGTGCCTGGGTTCAATGACCCCGGCCGATATTTCGACGAATACCACGAGGCCACGCGGCGAGCCGTGGTGCAGTTCCAGGCCGACCACGGGCTCACGCCCACCGGCGTCGTCGGCGCAGTCACCTGGCAGACGATCGAGGATGCCAGCGTCGCGTCGCCGGACTGCAACGTCCAAGCGCTGGCTCTGCCTTCCAACGCCAGATTCGTGCTCGCTCGCGACGCATTGGTCGATGACGCACCGGCCGACAACCAACCGGCCGACGACGAACCGGTCAACGACCGGCCCGCCGATATCGCCGGCCGACCCTCCTATGGAGAAGCCGGGCAGCCGGTGGTCTATCTGACCTTCGACGACGGTCCCCACGCGAGCTACACCGTGCCCATGCTGGAGATCCTGGCGCGGTACGACGCCGTCGCCACGTTCTTCGTGCTGGGTGTGCAGGTGCAGCGCTTCCCCGAAGTGTTGGAGCAGGTGGTTGCCGGCGGCCACCGGATCGCCAGCCACACCGTCAACCATCCGTCGCTCGCGAATCTCACGCGGGAGGAGTTTATCGGCGAGGTGGCCGGCGGGGACGAGGCGATTCGGGCGGTCGTCGGCGATCGGGCCGATCCGCTCGGCTGCTTGCGCCCGCCCTACGGCGCCGTCGACGAGCGCACGGCCCCGCTGGCCGGCGAGCTGGGGAAGGCGCTGGTGATGTGGGACGTCGATCCGCAGGACTGGCGACAGCCGGGCGCGGAGCAAATCGCTTCCTATGTCCTGTCTCACGCCACGCCCGGAGCGATCATCCTCATGCACGACGGTGGCGGCGGCCGCAGCCAGACCGTCGCGGCGCTCGAGACGGTCCTCGCCGAGCTCTCATCGCGTGGCTACGAGTTTCGGGGCATCCCGGGGTGTGGCGGCGAATCCGCCAGCCCTGACGCCACGCCCACGCCGGGTGATGCCGCACCCGACGGCGCCGACGCCACGGTCACCCCCAGCGGCTGACGGGGATTCGGGAGGTTTCCCGAGGACGGGTGGCGCGCGAGTGGCTCGTGGTCGAAGCCTGTGCCCGCCATCGCGGCGCCGGAAAACTCCATCTCCGGCGCTCGCCCTAGCCGGTACCCTGTGCACGCCATTGGGCCAGATCTTATTCTGCCACCTGTTGGGGACTTAGTGCCTGAGAGGGTCGCCGCCGGGACGATGCGACGCTGGCAACGACGCCTCCTGCAGTTTTGCTCAATGGCTGGGGTCGCGTTCCTGCTACTTGCCAGTTGCGGCGAAACGACGCGGCCGGCGTCCGATCCCCAAGCGGACGCGGCGGGGCGGCATCGGGCGTTCACGCCCCGTCGAGCGCCCATCGCGGCCTCACCGACCCCGGCGCAGGTCCCGACCTCAACGGTGCCGTGGGCAATCTTGCCGCGGGATGCCGCGCCGTCGCCCACCGCTGCGCCAGCGACCCAGATCGCCCAGGTGACCCGGACCGCGCCGGCGGTGACCTCGCCGAGCCCGTCGCCGAATCAAGTGCCGGCCGCCGCCACGCCATCGCCACAGGCGTCCGCCACCACTATCGCCGCGCCTGAAGCCACCGGACCATATCGAGCCGAGTTTGTGCAAGTGGGGACTGGCGAAAACCACGCGTGCGCCGTGCGCGTCGACGGTAGCGCCCGGTGCTGGGGTAACGATGACGCCGGACAATTGGGTCCTCCGAGCGGAGTCACGTTTCGAGAGATTGCGTCGGGCTCGCGCTTTTCCTGTGGCATCACCACTGAGGGAACGCTCGCGTGCTGGGGACGGAATGACTTCCTGCAGGCCAATCCTCCCGACGGCCAGTTCACCGAGGTGTCGGCCGGCCGGGACCATGCCTGCGCCATCGGCCCGGACGGCGCGACGTGCTGGGGACGGGACGTGGACGAGCGGGCGGCCGTCCCACCGGGAGTGGCATTCACCGCGATCGGCGTCGGCGCCGAACATGGTTGCGGCCTGACGGCAATCGGCGACTTGACCTGCTGGGGAAAGAACGACAACGGACGCGCCGATTCCCGCAAGGGACCATTCCGGGCCCTGGCCGTTGGAGTCGCGCATACGTGCGTCTTGGGCCCCGACGGCAGGGCCCTCTGCCAGGGCCAAAGCGACAATGGGGGTGGGCTCCCGCCCGCCACCGTGTTTAACCACCTCAGCGCCGGTTCCGACCGCACGTGCGGCGTACAGGCGACCGGCCAGGTGGAGTGCTGGGACGCCCGGCCAATTGGGGCACCATTAGAAACGTTCGGTCCCCCCGGCGCCTACACGGGCCTGAGCGTCGGGTGGCACGACGCTTGCGCCATCAATGAAGTCGGGCAGGTCGCCTGCTGGTCGTCCGCTCCGGATCCCCTGCCTGAACCCTATAACCGCCTGCTTGTCGTGAACGCGTTTCCCGACATCGAGCTTGACCAGCCCGTCGAACTGATTCCCTGGCCGCATGGCGGCCTGGCGGTGGCCGATAAACGGGGCTCAATCGCGGTGCTGTCGTCGGAGTTTGGCTTGCGTCCTCTGTTGGACCTCACCGACGTTGTCTACTCGGACGAGTACGAGATGGGAATGCTAAGTGCGGCCGTGGACCCGGAATTCGAGCGGTCGCCGTTCCTCTACGTGTACTACACGCTGATGGACAAGGATGACGGCGACCGACTGTTCGCCCGACTCTCACGCTTTCCCGTTGTGGACGGCGTCGCCGTGCGCGAGCGGGAGTTGGTCATCCTCGACATTCAGCGCGAAACGCAGGATCACGGCCACTGGGGCGGCGCCATCCGCTTCGGACCCGACGGGATGATGTATGTGGGGCTTGGCGACAGCAATTGCCCTGAGTGTGCGCAGGGCCTGGACTCATGGCATGGCAAGATCATTCGCATTGATGTACGCGGAGCGTCGACCGAGCAGCTCTATTGGATTCCCGCCGACAACCCGCTGCTCGATACACCGAACGCTCAACCGGAGATCTGGGCATATGGTCTGCGGAATCCTTGGCGCATGGCCTTCGATCCGCAGGATGGAAAGCTGTGGGTCGGGGACGTGGGGGGATACTCCGAAGAAGAGGTGTCAATAGTCACCCCGGGCGCGGACCTTGGTTGGCCGAAATTCGAAGGTTTCACGTGCATTAAGTCTGGCGGCGTCGCCGAAATTGATCCGCGGTTGGAATCTGCCTACATGTGCCAATTTGACGCAAGTCTCACGATGCCGGTTGTCTCATACGATCACCGACAGGGATGCGCCATTGTCGGTGGCATGGTGTATCGGGGAGCGTTGATTCCAAGTCTCAATGGCGGGTACCTGTTCGGCGACTACTGCTTGGGAATAGTCTGGGCTCTTGACAGCGACGTGGAACGTGGCTGGGGGCTGGTCGAGATTGCGGACCTGGACCGACCGCTCAGTTCCTTTGGCATCGACGCCGACGGCGAAGTGTTCATGGTGACGTTTGGCGGCGCACTCGTACGCCTGATTCAGACCCAGGTGGGGTACGCGGATTCGGTGACGCACAAGGCCCGCGTCACGACACTTGGAACACCGCTCGATTCCAAGACCTCTCCGAGCCTCGGAGACCGCGGCACGTAGGCGGGCGTTGGTGGTGCACGACGCCGTGGTCAGAGCCCGCAGCCATGGCGCCGGAGAACTCTGTCACCGGTCCGAGCCGGTACCCTATGCACGCCATTGGGCCGGGGTACATTCTGCCGACTGCCGGGGGGGCTTGGTGTCTGAGAGGGTTGCCGGGACGATGCGGCGCTGGCAACGACGCCTCCTGCAGTCCTGCGCAATGGCTGGGGTGGCGTTCCTGTTTCTAGGCGGCTGCGGTGATACCCTGCCGTCCCCTCCCGATCCCCGAGAGGATACGGCGGTTCGGCAACGGGCGTTCACGCCCCGAAGAGCGCCGACCGTGGTATCGCCGAGCGTGCCATGGGCGATTACGAATCCGCCGACCACGCCCTCGCCCACCGCGGCACCGACGCCGACGGTGACATCGCCGAGCCCAGCGCCGGATCCGGCGCCGACCTCCGCCGCGACGCCAGCTTCACAGGCGACACCGGCGACACCGACCCACGCCGCTGAACCCGAGGACACGAAGCCAAATCAGTCCGCGTTTGTGCAGGTCGGGACCGGCGAGAATCACGCGTGCGGCGTGCGCAGCGACGGCAGTGCGCAGTGCTGGGGCGACAATGACGATGGGCAGTTGGACCTTCCGAGTGGAGTCAAGTTTCGGCAGATCGCCTCCGGCTGGCGCTTCTCCTGCGGCACTACGATGGAAGGAACGCTCGCGTGCTGGGGCCGGAACGAGCACCAGCAGGCCAATCCCCCGGACGGCCAGTTCACCGAGGTGGCGGCCGGCTGGGACCATGCCTGCGCCGTTGGCCCGGACGGCGCGACGTGCTGGGGATGGGCGGCCGATGACCGCACGGCCGTCCCGCCCGGGGTGGCGTTCACCGCCATCGGCGCGGGCGCGGAGCACAGTTGCGGCCTGACGGCGGACGGCGACTTGAGCTGCTGGGGCAAGAACGAAAACGGACGCGCCGATTCCCGCAAGGGACCATTCCGGGCCCTGGCCGTTGGGGTCGCGCATACGTGCGTCTTGGGCCCCGACGGCAGGGCCCTCTGCCAGGGCCAAAGCGACAATGGGGGTGGGCTCCCGCCCGCCACCGTGTTTAACCACCTCAGCGCCGGTTCCGACCGCACGTGCGGCGTACAGGCGACCGGCCAGGTGGAGTGCTGGGACGCCCGGCCAATTGGGGCACCATTAGAAACGTTCGGTCCCCCCGGCGCCTACACGGGCCTGAGCGTCGGGTGGCACGACGCTTGCGCCATCAATGAAGTCGGGCAGGTCGCCTGCTGGTCGTCCGCTCCGGATCCCCTGCCTGAACCCTATAACCGCCTGCTTGTCGTGAACGCGTTTCCCGACATCGAGCTTGACCAGCCCGTCGAACTGATTCCCTGGCCGCATGGCGGCCTGGCGGTGGCCGATAAACGGGGCTCAATCGCGGTGCTGTCGTCGGAGTTTGGCTTGCGTCCTCTGTTGGACCTCACCGACGTTGTCTACTCGGACGAGTACGAGATGGGAATGCTAAGTGCGGCCGTGGACCCGGAATTCGAGCGGTCGCCGTTCCTCTACGTGTACTACACGCTGATGGACAAGGATGACGGCGACCGACTGTTCGCCCGACTCTCACGCTTTCCCGTTGTGGACGGCGTCGCCGTGCGCGAGCGGGAGTTGGTCATCCTCGACATTCAGCGCGAAACGCAGGATCACGGCCACTGGGGCGGCGCCATCCGCTTCGGACCCGACGGGATGATGTATGTGGGGCTTGGCGACAGCAATTGCCCTGAGTGTGCGCAGGGCCTGGACTCATGGCATGGCAAGATCATTCGCATTGATGTACGCGGAGCGTCGACCGAGCAGCTCTATCGGATTCCCGCCGACAACCCGCTGCTCGACACACCGAACGCACGACCGGAGATTTGGGCCTACGGCCTCAGAAATCCCTGGCGCATGGCCTTTGATCCGCAGGATGGAACACTTTGGGTTGGGGACGTCGGATTCGAGGACGAAGAAGAAGTGTCGCTTGTCACCCCGGGCGCGAATCTCGGCTGGCCGTTCTTCGAGGGTTTTCGCTGCCGTCCGTCCGGCGGCATTGGCGATATTGATCCTAGGTTGGCAACTGTATTCACGTGCGGCTATCACTCAAATGTCACGATGCCAGTTGTTTCTTACGGTCACAGGGTTGGATGTGCAATTGTCGGCGGTCTGGTGTATCGGGGAGCTTCGATTCCGAGTCTCAACGGTATCTACCTATTCGGCGACTACTGTTCTGGACAAGTCTGGGCTCTCGATAGGAATGCGGAGCCTACCCGGGGCCCAATCGAGGTCGTGAACCTGGACCGACCACTCAGTTCCTTTGGCATCGACGCCGGCGGGGAAGTATTCATGGTGACGTTTGGCGGCGCACTCGTACGCCTGATCCAGACCCAGTTGGCGTACGTGGATTCGGTGACGTACAAGGCACGCGTCACGACCCTTGGAGGGCCGCTTGACCCCAAGGTTTCGCCGAGCTTCGGCGATCGCGGATACTAGGCGCCGGTCCGACGCTCGGGACGCCGCGGTGGGCGCCCGCCACCACGGCGCGGGAAAACTCACGCGCCGGTACCGGCCAGAATGGACTGACGCGGCAGGGCAACGTCGCCGAGAACCTTCACCCGCACGCGACGCGAGTTGCCGGGCAGATAGGCCAGCGGCAGGTCCTCGACCTCCACGACCTCCAGCGTGTCGGCATCGGCGCCCGCCGCAACGGCGTCCGTTCGGGCGGCCGTGGTCGCCGCGGCGATGGCCTCGTCGCGCGGCACCTCGCGGAAGATCCGGTCGGATTCGCCGCTGACCTGGGCCATTGCGGCCCCCACCGCGTTGGCAACGGCGGCGTGCGGCACTCGGACGGTATCGCCCGCGCCCGCCAGGCCGTCCGGCACCAGGAACGCCGCGCCGCCGACGGCAATCACCGGCCGCGGCTCCGCGTCGGGCTTCAGGCGATCGATGGCGTCCTCGAGCGTGGCGCGAACCATCGCCATCGCGTCGCTGACCAAACCGTCCGGCAGGTGGGCCACGCGACGCGGATCGCCCAGCAATGGGGCTCCGGCGGCAACCGCCACATCGGTGACTGTGGTGACGTCCCCGCCGAACACGCGGCCAAGCTCGGTCAGCCGAAAGCCCACGCTCTCCGGTCCGATGGCCAGTGGCGCTGCCGTAACCCTCGACCCGCCGCCGAGCGGCAGCGACAGCAGGTCCGGCATCTGGAACAGCGTGCGCACGCCGCCGATCTCGACCACCCGATTGGCTTGGCGGGGCAAACCCTGCCGGAGATAGCCGATGTCGGTCGTCGTGCCGCCCACGTCGACGACGAGCGCGTTGGCCATGCCCGACAGGAATGCCGCGCCCCGCATGCTGTTGGTGGGCCCGCAGGCCACGCTAAGGATTGGCAGCTCCGCCGCCTGCTCCATTCGTGCGATGGTCCCGTCGTTCTGGGTCAGATAGACCGGCGCGTCGATCCCGACCTTCCGGAGACCTTCGGCAAACGCGGCGGTCTTCGTGCGTGCCAGGTCGACCAGGCTGGCGTTGAGGATGGTCACGTTTTCGCGCGGCAGCAAGCCGATGCGTCCCAGACGATGCGACAGCGTGATGCCGGCCTCGGGATACACGCGGCGCACGATCTGGCCCGCGTGCTCTTCCAGCGTCGCGTCGAGCGGCGAGAAGACGGACGTGATCGCCACGGATCGGATTCCGGCGTTGCGAATCTCGCGGGCCGCGGACTCCACCGCGGCTGCGTCGAACGGCACGATAGGGCGCCCGTCGTATTCGTGGCCGCCCCGCACCATGAAGTGCCGCGCGCGGACGGCCTCGGCAAGGTCGGACGGCCAATCGGTAAACGGCTCCAAGAAGGCGGTCGCTGGCATCCCGATGCGTATCGCCGCCGTCGGCGTCAGCCCGCGCCGCTCCACGATGGCGTTGGTGAAGTGCGTCGTGCCCAGCATGACGGCGTCGATGCGTTGCGCGTCCGGCCCAGCCTTCGCGACTAGCGTTTCGAGGGCCGCCGATATGCCCGAGCTGACATCGGCCGTGGTCGTCGTCTTGACATAATGACGTACTTCGCGCTCATGCAGCAGCACGGCGTCGGTACTGGTCCCGCCGACGTCGATCCCGATGACCTTCACCGGATCACCGCGTGAAGAGCGGGTGGAAGTCGAGGTCGTGGCCGAACGCCCGCGGTCCCGTGAGCTCGAGCCCGCGCTCGCTCAGCAGCATCTCCGGCGCGGGCAACGCGATCACCGCCACCCGCTGTCCGAAGCGGACCACTTCCGTGCCGATGGCCTCGCCGGAATCCTGATCCAGCACGCAGATCAGGTCCGGCGTGGTGGCGCACGGTTCGTCGTCGCGCCAGGCGACGGTGAACTCGTTTTGGAACGCAATGCGCATGGTTGAGCCGGCATATGAGTCAAGGCCCGCAACGTCGAGCCGCCCGCGCAGGTAGCCGCCGGTGGTCTGGCGCTCCACGTCCGTGACCTTGCCGCGCAGCAGCTCGGCGCCGCGCTCTTGTTCCAACAATGCGGCGACCGCATCGCAATGCTCGGCTTGGGCGCGCCGGACGGTCCGGCCGATCCGCAGGGCCTTGCCGACCGTGTAGAGATGCGAGCCGGTCTTGACCTCATGACCGGTCCGCGGCGGGTTGCAGGTCGCGGCCACGGCGCCCAACTCGGTGCATGCGCGGCGGCGCAGACGCTCCAGCCATTTCCAGTCCGCCGCCTCCGAGATGATCACGGTGTTGGGACGGATGTCGGCCATCACCAGCGGATGGCAGGTGAAGTTCTTGACCGCGAAGCTCGTCATTTGCGCCTCGGGGAAGGCGCGGCCCATGGCGTCGGCGTCCACGACCGGCAATCCGAGCATCGCCGCCGCCAGCAGCGGTTGAAACGCGTTCCCGCCGCCGATCTCCCAGGGCATCACGGCCGTAAATCGGATGCCGGCGTAGGTCTCCATCTCCCGGATCGCGCGGGTCACTGTTGCCGGATCGGTCAGCCGCTCTTCCGCGGGCAGCGGCGATCCCATCTGATTGACCGCGGCGACATAGGCGTCGTCCGGCAGGTCCTGGGGGTCGATGACGTCGACCATGCGACCCTGCGCGTAGAGCTTCTTGAGACAGAGGTAGCCGTAGTAGGGGTCGCCGCCGCCGCCGGTGCCGAGAATCCAGGCGCCAACGCGCAGGTCGTCGATGCCGGCCTCGGTCAGGGTCGTCCGCTCGACGCCCTCGAGGTCATGGGGAACCGGGCCACCGCTCACAATGCAGTGGATCGTACTTCGGACGCCCGCTCATGACCCGGGCGCGGGTTCCCCAACCGGCCTTTCAGCCGAGGCCGCAGGTCGGCTCATCAGAAGTGGCTGAACGTGCTGGGCCACATGGCTGGTTACGGCGCGCGCCGTGGGCCATACTCACCCATCAGCGTGAGGGCATCACCCACACAAGGACCGGATCCCATGCCAGCGTCCGCCCCAACCGTCCCCCAGGCCGCCCGCCTCACCGAGAGCCAGATCGCCCAGTTCAAGCGCACCGGCTACCTCGTGCTCCCGGGCGCCGTCGACGCCGATCTCTGCCGCCAGGCCCGCGATCAAATGTGGGAGACCATCGCCGAGAGCCGGCCCAGCATGAAGCGCGACGACCCCTCTACCTGGGTCCCGTTCACCGACGAGGAGAAAGAGAGCTACGCGCGGCCCGAGGTCGGCGGCGACCCCTACTTCTCCGGCGGCGGTCACCGCATGATCATTCGCAACGGCGCGGAGGATCTGTTGCTCGATATCGGCGCCCGCGCGGTGTGGGACATCGCCGAGCAGCTGCTGGGCAAGGGCGAGGTCGTGTTCCCCGGCGGCGTCGATGATGCCGGCTGCACCACGGGCCCCTGCTTCATGACCCAGAAGATCGCCGAGGGCATGGAAGTCCACATGGGCCCGCGGCGCGAGGAATGGACGGGCAAGGGCTCGGGCGAGACCGAATACCTGCGCCTGCCGAGCACCGGCCCCCATTGGATGACCGCGCAGGGCACGCGCGGCATGTACTGCACCCTGCCGAACAGCCCGGTCTCGACCGCGCCTGACTGGCGCGGCGCCCACGCGGGCGAAGGGCTCTACAACACGCGGCAGCTGCTGCAAACCGCGGTCTACTTCGACGACGTGCCGCCGGGCGCGGGCGGGCTGATGCTCTTTCCGGGCAGCCACCACCGCATCTGGGACTACTGGGAGACCACGAACCACGGGGCGACGGCCATTGCCAACGGCGAGGACGCGCCCAGGTTCGTGGGCTACACCGATCCCCCGATCGGCGCCATCAAGGACGACACGGAGCCCGTGATGACCGCCGGACCCGCCGGGTCGGTGGTCCTCTGGCACACGATCATGCTGCACCTGGCCGGGTGGAACGAACACCCCGACATCATCCGCCAGGCCACGCTCTACGGTTTCCACAAGAAGCCCGACACCTGGCCCGACGATCGCCTCGCCGCCGGCCCCAAGGGCAGCATCTGGACCGACTGGTCCGAGGAAGTTCGCGCGGTGGAGGTGTAGGCGCGGTCTCAGTCAGTCGATGGGACTGTTCCAATCCGTTCGCCCTGAGCTTGTCGAAGGGCCGAGCGGATTGGACCGTAAGGTTCGACGCTGATCGCGTGAGATAGAGGCGGGCCGACCGATCAAGATCAGCGGTATCCACGACATGCGCGGCGTGCTGGGCTACGGACGCGTCGAGCCCGAGGCGGATGAGCCGGTCTTCCACAGCGGGTGGGAAGGGCGGGTGTTCGGGCTGGTAATCGCGGTCAAGGACGGCCTCTCGCGCCCGAGACTGGAGAGCCTCGACCCGGGTGAATACCTCTCCGGCTACTACGAGCGGTGGCTGCTCGCCTTGGAGCGCGGGCTCATGGCGCGGGGCGCGCTCAGCGCCGAGGAGTTGGACGCAACGACCGACTACTTTCGCAGCAATCCGGCAGCGGGCCCGACGCGGCGCGTCGACCCGGAGCTGACGGAGCGTGTCCGCCGGGACATGTATCGGCAGCGGGACGTTCGCAAGACGCCGTCACTGGTGACCGGCCGCGCCGTGGGCCATACTCACGCATCAGCGTGAGGGCATCACCCACACAAGGACCGGATCCCATGCCAGCGTCCGCCCCAACCGTCCCCCAGGCCGCCCGCCTCACCGAGAGCCAGATCGCCCAGTTCAAGCGCACCGGCTACCTCGTGCTCCCGGGCGCCGTCGACGCCGATCTCTGCCGCCAGGCCCGCGATCAAATGTGGGAAACCATCGCCGAGAGCCGGCCCAGCATGAAACGCGACGACCCCTCCACCTGGGTCCCGTTCACCGACGAGGAGAAAGAGAGCTATACCCGCGAAGTGACGGGCGGCGACCCCTACTTCGGCGGTAGGGGGCACCGGTTCTACATCCGCAACGGGGCCGAGGACCTGCTGCTGGACATCGGCGCCCGCGTGGTGTGGGACGTCGCCGAGCAGCTGTTGGGTGAGGGCGAGGTGGTCTACCCCGCGGGCCTGGACGCCACCGGCCACACCACGGGGCCGTGCTACTTGACCGAGGGCGCAGTAAAGGGCATGGAGTCTCACCTGGGCGACAAGACGAGGGAATGGACCGGTCCGCCGACCAATAGGACCGGACCGCTGCGCCTGCCGACGACCGGTCCCCACTGGGTGACGGGCCAGGGCACCCGCGGCATGTATTGCACGCTGCCGAACAGCCCGGTCTCGACTCCGCCCGACTGGCGCGGGGCCCACGCGGGCGAGGGGCTCTACAACAGGCGCCAGCTGTTGCAAACCGCGGTCTACTTCGACGACGTGCCGCCGGGCGCGGGCGGGCTGATGCTCTTTCCGGGCAGCCACCACCGCATCTGGGACTACTGGGAGACCACGAACCACGGGGCGACGGCCATTGCCAACGGCGAGGACGCGCCCAGGTTCGTGGGCTACACCGATCCCCCGATCGGCGCCATCAAGGACGACACGGAGCCCGTGATGACCGCCGGACCCGCCGGGTCGGTGGTCCTCTGGCACACGATCATGCTGCACCTGGCCGGGTGGAACGAACACCCCGACATCATCCGCCAGGCCACGCTCTACGGTTTCCACAAGAAGCCCGACACCTGGCCCGACGATCGCCTCGCCGCCGGCCCCAAGGGCAGCATCTGGACCGACTGGTCCGAGGAAGTTCGCGCGGTGGAGGTGTAGGCGCGGTCTCAGTCAGTCGATGGGACTGTTCCAATCCGTTCGCCCTGAGCTTGTCGAAGGGGCGAACGGAATGGGCCGTAGGGATCGACGCTGATCGCGTGAGATAGAGGCGGGCCGACCCATCAAGATTAGCGGCATCCACGACATGGGCGGGGTGCCGGGCTACGGGCGCGTCGAACCTGAACTGGACGAGCCGGTCTTCCATAGCGAATGGGAGGGCCGGGTGTTCGGGCTGGTAATCGCGGTCAAGGACGGCCTCTCGCGCCCCAGGCTGGAGAGCCTCGGCCCGGATGAGTACCTCTCCGGCTACTACGAGCGGTGGATGCTCGCCTTCGAGCGCGGGCTTTTGGCCCGGGGCGCGGTCAGCGCCAATGAGTTGGACGCCAAGACCGAGCACTTTCGCATCAATCCGGCAGCGAGACCGACGCGGCGCGTCGACCCGGAGCTGACGGAGCGTGTCCGCCGGGACATGTATCGGCAGCGGGACATTCGCAGGACGCCAGCACGGGCGCCCGTCTTTGGGGTGGGGGATCGCGTGCGTGCCCGCCGAATCCGGCATGGCGGGCACACTCGCTCGCCCGGATATGCGCAGGGGAGGCGAGGCGAAATCCACGCCGTCTATGCCGCCTACGACCTGCCCGACTACCAACGGGACGCCGCCGCGCCGGCCCAGCACCTCTACAGCGTCAGGTTCGAAGGGACCGAGCTTTGGGGCGCGTCGGCGGAGGCGGGCACGGCCGTCCACATCGACCTGTGGGAAGGCTACCTGGAGCCACTGGGCTCGGGCGTCGCTGAAGGTACGGACGCATGAGCGGCGACCACGACGTCGATCACCACGCCGAGGCTGAGTCGTACGCCGCGCTCCGCGCCAGGGCGCTGGAGTCGCTGCTGGTCGAGAAGGGCCTGGCGACCACGGACGCCATCGACGAGATCGTGCGGACATACGAGCAGGACATCGGGCCCCTGAACGGCGCCAAAGTGGTGGCTCGGGCATGGGTCGATCCCGACTACAAGCGCCGTTTGCTCGACGACGGCACCGCGGCTATCGCCGAGCTTGGGTTTGGCGGCGCCGAGGGCGCCGAGATCGTGGTGCTGGAGAGCACGCCGCAGGTGCACAACGTGGTCGTGTGCACGCTCTGCTCGTGCTACCCCTGGCCGGTGCTCGGCCTGCCGCCCAGCTGGTACAAGGACGCGGCCTACCGATCGCGCGTGGTCCGCGAGCCGCGTGCTGTGCTCGGAGAGTTTGGCCTCACCGTCGACGAGTCGAAGGAGATTCGGGTGTGGGACAGCACCGCGTCGCTGCGCTACATGGTGCTGCCGGAGCGGCCCCACGGCACCGCCGACCTGCCGGAGGAAGAGCTGGTCGAGCTCGTGACGCGCGACTCAATGATCGGCGTGGGACTGGCGCGTTCGAAGCCCGGGGTCGCATCGACGCCTGATCCCAAGAAGCCCAATTGAGCAGACGGCCCGACTTCGGCATATCGGCCATGACCGGTGACCAGGCGCCTCCCAGGATGAATGGCGAGCGTGTCTTCAATGAGCCCTGGGAGGGCCGCGCCTTCGGTCTCGCCGCCGCTCTTACCGAGAGCGGCGTCTCCAACTGGGCGGACTTTCGCGACCGGCTCGTCGAGGTCACAGCGGCCTGTGGCGAACACGGCGGAGAGACCGCCTACTACGAACGCTGGTTCCAGGCCCTGGAACGGCTGGTGCTGGACCGCGGCCTAGTTACGTCAGCCGAGGTGGACTCGAGAACCGAGGCGCTGGCGTCGGACCAGCACGACGCCCACTGATTCGCGCAGTTTCGGCCTAGCCGCCCGTCACGGTCACGCTCTGGCCCAGCGTCTCGCCGCGCCAGTCGGGGTTGTAGTACGAGTAGACCTGCGAAGTGACCGGCTGTGCCCGCACCGGATAGAGCGCCACCGCGACGAACGCCAGTTGCAGCGAGTCGCCCGGCGCCATGTCGTCGATATACAGGATCACCTTCCGCCCGGCCACGTCGTAGCGCTTGAGCTTGGGATGCTCCTCCAGCAGCGCCTCGATCGTCGCGGCCACCGGGGCGAATCCGGTCGGAACCGAGACGTCCAGCACGACCATGCCGGCGGCGATCGATTCGGTCGGCGTGAAGCGGATGGCGACGGACACTGCGATCTGGTCGTCAACCTCGATGTTGTCGGCGCTGTAGTCGACGTCGATCGTGAACACCTCGTTCGCTTCGGGATCGACCTCGGGGCGGTTGAACCGTCGCACGACCTGTGCAACGACTCTGCCCTTGCCCTCCGCCGATAGCTCGAGGTTCGCGCCCACGGGCACGTCCAGGATCTGGACCACGTCGAAGTTGCTCTCGTTGACGTCGACCGTCTTGCTCCACTCGCCCGAAGTCAGGGTGACTGTCATGTCAACGGCGGGCCCGCCAAGCGAGGCGGAGGCGATGAGTCCCTGGAGGCCCACGACCGTGTCTTGGGTGGACCCGTAGCCACCGAAGGCGTTGCGCTGCGAAACCAGCCAGCGAGCCGCGTTGGATGCGGCGGCAATGTTGCCGTGTTTGAGCAGGGCCAGCGTGGCGTAGCCGGTGGTCTCCACCGCGGCGCTGGACTGCGGCTGGCCATAGCCTCCATTCGCCGAGTCCGGCGAAGCCGCGCCCCAGTGGAGTCCCGTCTCATCCGCGATTGCCATTTCGATCAGCTGCGCCTGCGCGTCGTCGGCGTGATCGCTGTCGCCCAGTGCGAGCGCATAGGCGACGATGGCCATGGTGTAGGGATCGTCGATGCCGTCCAATTGGCGCTCGAGAAAGGCAAGCGCCGCGCCCGCGCTTGCGGTGGCGCCCGCTTCCTGTAGGGCAATGGCCACGTAGGCGGTCAATGCCGTGTTCCCCTGGAGCCCGCCCAGGAGCTCCTGGTGATGGAGGAATCCGACGGGCTCGAACGACCCGTCGGGTCGTTGGTGCTGCAGGATCCAGTCCGCCGCGCTCCGCAGAACCTCCTGGTCGATGAAGATCAGGCCCTCGGCTTGGGCGAAGGTCTTCAGCACGAACGCCGTGAGCCACAGGCTGCCCGAGGGGTCGCTGTCGCCAAAGGCCGAGAAGCTGCCGTCGGCGCGGCGGTAGGTCAGCTCGCGCTGATACCCGGTCACCATCAGGCGCTCCGCCTTCGCAATCACGTCGGGTTTGGTTTGACCGGTTTCCTCGAGATACCTGGCGACGAACACGTTCGGCGCGAACAGGATCATGTTCTGTTCTCCGCAGCCGAACGGCATTTGCAACAGCCCTTCCAGCCCTTCGATGGTCTGGCTCAGGTAGCTTCCGGTGAGGGTGACGTAGGTCCGAGCCGATCCCGGAATCGATCCGCCGGGCGTTGCGTTGTCGAAGGTGACCTGCTCGCCCGCCGGGACGATCCGGTTGTCGACGGTTTCGTGCCGGACGCCCTCCGGTTCGACCAGGAGGTCCCTGATCACGGCGTCGGCCGACTCGCGGCTGCGTGCGGTGACCTTGAGCGGCACGCGGCCAAGCTCGGTGAGCCGGATGTTGAACTCCAGCCCGCCGACGTCGCTCGGGTCCACCATGATGGTTTTCGTCGCGGCGTCGAGCAGCTCGAAGCCTTCGGATTCGCCCAGCTCCACGAAGAATTCCTGGGGTTCGTCGAGATAGTTGTAGAGGGCGACCTTGACCGGAAATTCCTCACCGCGGATGGCCGAGTAGGGCAAGTCCACCTGCAGGAAGAACGGCTGAAAGACGCGCAGCTCGGCTTCGGCGACGCCCAGGCCATGCTCCTTGGACAGCGCCACGCCCCGCAGCATCCAGGTGGTGATGCTGTCGGGAGCTTCGGCCGGCAGCGTCGCTCGTCCGTCGTCGTCGGTCATCACGTTCGCCCACAGCCAGGTCTCCGGGAAGAACTGGCGCACGCGCTGCACCTCCGCCAGGTCCTCGGTCTCTTGGGGAGCGGCCGGTGCGGGGGCTGCCGCCGGTGCTTCCATGATCACTTCCTGGGTGACGACCTTCTCGACAACCACTGCGTGCGCCACTTCACGCACCCTCTCTTGCTGGGGCGGCCGGGGCTTTTCAAACTCCTTGCCCTGCGGGATTTCCATGCTGGACATCACCACCAGGCCCGCCTTTTCGAACGTTTCTTCGGCGCCTTCCGTCAACGCCCGGTCGGATACCCAGGCATCGTGAAGCTCGACCTGGGGCTGCATGTACAGGCGCTCCAGCTCGGCGAAGACCTGCTGCAGGTTCACACGGTTTTCCGCGAGAATGAACACCGAGCGGTCCACCGCCGCCAGCCCCACCTTGGCCGGTCCTTGCGTGGTCACGTTGACGTCAACCGCTTCGCCGGGGCGGGCTTCGCTGCGGCTGAAGCCGACAGCCATCTCCATCGGATAGCGGGCGGCGACGTCGAACGGGATGTAGTCCGCCGCCACTTCGCTGTTCGGGAGGATCTGATACACCACCAGCCGTGACGACGGCGCCATGACGGGCGTGAGGCCAAAGGCAATGTCTCGCGCCCGCGACACGCCGGAGAAGACCACCCGGCCCCGGGCCATCACCTCGTAGTAGATGTTCCCCGCGTCGTTGGTCGAGTGGACCTTGAAACGGGCCTGTCCCCCGACCTCGAGCGGCCCGGCGTCAGACTGCTCGACGTGAATGAAGCTGTTGGACGGTGAGTAGCTCGCTCTGATGAATGCGGAATCGAGTGCCTCGGTGTCGAAGAAGCCAATTCGAGGTCTGCCGACCCGCGCGGTGAGGGTCAGGGCCACGGCGTCTTTCGGGGGAGTGATCCGAAGTAGTCGCTTCCCCCGCTCCGTTTCAGTGAGGAACGAATAGTCTTCGATGGTCGCCAAGTCCTTGCCGATGAACTCGATCTCGACCCTGACGCCGCGATCGAGTGGCTGGTTATCAGGGGTCTCCGTCACCAGAAGGAACGAGAACGGCAGCTGCGGTTTGAAGGTGTTGCTCTCCGGGATGATCCGCAGCTTTACGGGCGTTGCCGCCACGGTGAGCAGCCGCGACGTGTGCTCCACATATCCCGTGGACTGCTCCCGCACGGTCACGTCGAGGGCCAAGTTGCCCTGGCCGCCCGCGGCGGGGACGCCAGCCACGTAGTCCACCGCCGGCAGCTCGAACGAGCTCTCGCCGTCGATGTCTGTGGTGAAGGTCGCAAACTCTTCCCACTCGCCCACGTAGCGTGAGGCGACGATCTCCAATTCGCCCTTGACCGGCTTGCCAAAGCTGTACTCCGCGGACACCGTGCCGATGACGGGTTCGTTGGCCAAGACCCAGTTCTTGGGAACGTCAACGACGACTTCATACTTGGGGAGCGTGTACTCATCGACGGTCACGTCGAGTTGCGTCGTTTGCTCGCCGGAAGCAGCCGTGATTTTCCAGATCCCCAGGTTGGGCTCGGACGACAGGGGCATCGAGAAGTTGGTCATTCCAAAATCGTCGGACGTTGATGACTCGCGGAAGATCTTGTTGCCCTTGGCATCCTGGATTTCGACCGTAATCTCACCGGGTAGAGGTTTGAGCTCCGGACCCAGCTGCAAGACTCGCATGAGGATTTCCTGCCCGGGCTTGTATATCGGCTTGTCGGTCTCGAGCAGCAGCACCGGCGTTTTGCGTTCGATGCGCACCCACGCTTGTTCGACAAATCCCTGGCCGCTGACCCTGAGTTCATGGTCCCCGGGAAAGACGTCTGGCACTTGGAACCCGACCATTCCGCTCCCTTCGACAAAGGCTTGGGTGCTGGCTAGGGTGCGCCCACTCCTTCTGAGTTCTACGAACACCGTGCCCTTGGCGGGGTTCTGTCCGTCGAACAACGAGACGGACACGCCCTCTGTTTGTCCCGCGCGTAGGACGGCCGGGGCGAGGGCAATGTAGCCGTCGACCTTGTCCGAGAGCGGAAGTGTCGCGCTGCGTTCCGCCGGTGCGGGCGTTGTGGCGGGGCTGGTTGCTGTTGTTGAATTGAACGAGCCAGCCGTCGGCGCCGGTGAAGTCGTGGCGCTTCCTGACGAAGCGGGCGTCGCGGTCGGATCGCCCGATGGCGCTGGCGTCTGAGCGTCGTCCGACACCAGCGGGGTCGGAGATGTCCGCGCCGGCGCTGCGGCCGGCGAATCGCCACAGTCCGCGGCGGCCAGTCCAAGGATGGCCATTACGGCAAAGAGGCTCACCAGCGTCAGGCGCATTTCATATCTCCAAGAACTTGCGGCCACCCGGACGGGAGAGTCGGCGTCGATCCGTCGGCGAGCCGCCAGGCCGAACCAAGGCACCGTGGGTGCTTGGCCTCCGGTGGCTCGGCGAGTGCCGTCATGTTGGTCGTCCCCAGGGGTGTGACGCCGTTTCTCACCAGACACTACGCGCGTTGCGACGGATTCGTTCCATGCCGGAGTCGCGATTTCCTCCGGCCGGCTCGGGCCGCTTGGCTATCATCGCGGCCACGCCGACGTCGGAGCAGCGTGCATGTCCCAGCCGTCCATCCGCAGCAGTCCCTACGGCGACGTGCAGCTTGGCGCGTTTCGGGAGGTGCTCACCTATCCGGGCCGTTATCTCAATGACCACTGCCTGATCCGGCACGAGGGCCTGTGGCACTTCTTCGGCATCATCGGCGACGTGACCGGCCCGGGCGAGATGCACGGCGTGGAGGACTCGCTCGCCCACGCCACGTCCCCGGACCTGATGCAGTGGACCGTGCGTCCCCCGGCGCTCACGGCCACCGGCGACTGGCCCGAAGAGGTGACCTGCTTCGCGCCCTACGTCATCGAGCACGACCGCTGTTTCTACATGCTGTACTGCGTCACGGATGCGCACCGCACGCAGCGCATCTGCCTAGCCACCTCGACCGATCTGTTCAACTGGGAGCGCTTTGCGGGCAATCCCGTGATCGTGCCGTCGGTGTCCTGGGCAAAATGGCCCGGATTCGGTTTGCCGTCGCCCGACGAGGTGGAGCGCATGCACCGCGACGCGGGTGGGGACTTTCTTTCCGTTGCCCGCCGCCTGGGAGGCTCGTACGGCGGCTGCCGCGATCCGCACATCATCAAGCTCGACGACGGCACCTTCGTGGCCTACTGGGTCGCCCGCGTGCAGGAGAAGTTCGGCCACAACCTGGTGGGCGTGGCCGCGTCCATGTCCCACGATTTGTTCCATTGGCAGGAGATCGGGCCGGTGTTCACCATGAAGGCGTGGCCCTTCGACGAGGAGCCGACGCTCGAGGTCGAGTCGCCCTGCGTGGTGCCCAAGGACGGCAGGTACTGGCTATTCTTCAAGCATGGCTGGTGGACGCATTTCGTCGCCTCGGACTCGCCCTACGACTTCCACGGCTACGAGCCGCAGCGGTTGGGCTTCTGCCACGCCTCGGAGGTGTTCCATTGGGAGGAGCAGTGGTGGATCACCCACTGCTCGGCGGATTCCGAGGACTTCCGCTACCGCGGGTCAAACCGCACCCGAGGCCTGTTCATGGGGCATCTGGATTGGCCCGACGGCGCCCTGCCGCGCCTGATCGCTCCGGGCGAAGCGACGTGAAGCGCTCCGTCCGACCCTCTCCCACCGGGAGAGGGTTAGGGTGAGGGGCCGGACGACCGGCGCTTTCGCTGCACGCATGCCTAAGGAGTCGAAGTGATGCAAGGCCAAGCTCCATGAAACTCGCCGCGCCGGCTGACACCGGGAACCTCGGCGGCGCGCCCTGGCCGTCGGGCGACGACTTGGCCCAAATGCAGGCGTCCGACTACGTGCTGCACGCCGCGGATGGCCGGTTGCGGCGCGTCCCGGTGGCAAAGTCCACCCTGCCGCACGATCCCGCCGGTCACCCGCAGATGATCCACGCCGCGCGCGCCCCGGACGGCGCGATCTACGTCAACCAGGGCTCGCTGATGTGCCGCAGCGACGACGAGGGCCGCACCTGGACGGCCTATCCGCGCGGCGACGCGGCGGGACGAGAACCATCGGCCACTTTGGGCCTCGACATGTATCCGTACCGGGGTCCGATTGCCGTCCTCGACGACGAAACCTTGGTGCACGTCGGCTCGAACGACGGCATTCTCACCGACCCCATCGAGATCATGGGCTCGACCGACCAGGGCCGCACGTGGAGCGTGCATGCCGGGCTCACGCTGCCGGCCCGCTACGAGGAGCGCTACTACCACTCCCTGCGGCTGATCGAGGACCACACGCTGCTCCTGCTCTTTTGCTGCCGCGATAGCCTGGTGTGGGAACCGCCCGCCAGCGGCGCCATGCACCTGCTGGCCTTCAGGTCGAGCGACGGCGGCCATACCTGGTCGGAGCCTTCGCTCGTGTGCGACTGGGGCACCGAGGGCGCGGTCGCGGAGCTGGGCGGCGACCGGCTATTGGCGGTGGTGCGTTACCAGCGGCCCCGCATGCCCGACGAACGCGCCGACGACCTCGAGCCGCAGGGCGCGCGGAGGGGCAATCTGGCCTGGAAGCACGTGTTCCTGGCCGATTCGCCCGACGGCGGCCGCACCTGGGG
>JAPOXD010000041.1 GCA_026707285.1 Chloroflexota bacterium
TCATGAGCATGATCGAGCGCGACCTGGGCGCGGCGTCCGTGGTGCACCTCATGCGCCTGCGCTCCGCCGGCCTCGAGCTCGTCGAGTTGACCGTGGCCAGTGAGTCAGCCGCGGCCGGGGCGTCGGTCTCCGACCTGCAGCTCGAGCAGTTGGGCGCCCGCGTGGCCGTCGTGCTGCGCGGCGACGATGCGCTGTTCACGTTCACCGACCTCGTGCTCAGGTCCGGCGATACGGTGGTGGCGGTCGTGGATATCGCCAACGAAGGCGCCGTGCGCTCCCGTTTCGACGCCGCCCACTTCTAGGAACGGTCCGAATTAGGTGGTGGACTGCACCCCCATCCGTTCGCCCTGAGCCTGTCGAAGGGGTAATCGAACGGATGGTGGGTCGATGCGGCCATCATTGGGACGATTGCAGCCGCGATCCAGATCGATTGTCCAGCCGTCCCCCGCCGCAATCGCAGGGCGCGACAGCCGACTACGCGGGAGCTTCTTCCTCCGGCGGCGCTTCCGCGACCTCGCCTTCCTCGCCGGGCTCGATCTCCACCTCGTCGAGGTCGACCTCTTCTTCCTCGACATCTTCGGCCTGTGCCCGCAGCACGTGCACCGAAATCACCGTTTCGGCGGAATCGCCCACCGGCGTGTAAGCGCCGTCCGGCGCGCGCAGGTCGGCCACCACCACCTCGTCTCCAGGAGCTTCCAAGCCGGAGACCTCGGCCACCAGCGTCGATGGGATCTCGGTGGGCAGCGCTTCGACCTCCAGCGTGGTGAGCGATTGAATCACCGTCACGCCCATGACTGCCGCGGCCGGCGCCGTCCCTTGCAGCTCGATGCCCACCTCCACCGTCACCGGCTTGGTGAGGTCCACGCGGCGGAACGTCGCGTGCAGCAAGCGGTCGGTGATGATGTCCAACTCGTAGTCGTCGAACAGCACCGCCTCGGTGGATCCGTCGCACTCGAGGTCGAGCAGCCGGCCGTCGGCCCCGTGCCGCACCAGGGTGGCCAGCTCGCGTTCATCCACTTGGACGGCGGTCGACGGCTGGTTCGGCGTGACGAGATTCGCCGGAATCACGCCCGACCGCCGCAGGCGCTTGACGGCCCGGCCCCGCACGGTGCGGGAGGACGCCTGGAGGCGTGGACGTTCGGGCACTCGGAGTTCCTCTGGAATGGGTTCGGCGACGACGCCGCAATTGGGAGACGCGGCGCCGGCGATTCACGCACGAGCCGCGCGTCGCACGAGTCTAGAAACGCCGCCCTCTCGCGTCAACGCCCCGAACAGCCTCAGGACGGTTGTTTCCGAGTGCGAGGGTGGCGCCTTAGCAGACCGGTTAGCGAAATCGGATTGACGGGCATGACTGCAGCGGAGGTCGAGCAATATCTGGCGGCGGTGGCCACGCGCGACCCAGCGGCGTTTGGACGCCGCAACGGGCATTTGCCGGATGAGATGAGGCGAGCACCAGGCCGCACCCGGGATCCGTGATTCAGCCGGTGTAAGGATGGATTCATACCAGTATTGCCGCTATGCTCCGTGCTACGTCCATCGCCGCCGGTCGCCATGCGCGACGCCCAAGCGGCGGCGAAACATCGCCCAGCCTAACCAGGAGTTGTCGAGTGTCGGGTATTGGGCTTCCTTGATCTCCCGGATGCTCAAGCGCCACGGGATCCCGACGCCGAGCGCTATCGATCAGACGGTTGACGAGGCCAGCATGCAATTCTTCGGCTGGCTGGTTGAGTGGCTCGACGAAGACTTGAACGGGGCGCTCCTGCTCGACGCTGGATGCTGGAATGCGCCCTTTGGCGTGTATCTTCGAGCGTCCGGGACGAACGTGGGCTACGTGGGAGTCGACCTTAGCCATCAGGCGCTTCGCTACGCCCGCGGGGTCGATCGAGGCCTTCAAGTCCTCCGGGCCGATTTGGTGGGACAGACACTGCCGTTCGCCGCAGAATCCTTTGACGGCGTGGTACTGACTCGGACCTACGAGCATCTGCCGCGCGGGGCCGAGCCTGAGGCGATCCGCGCGCTGGTGAAACTCTTGAAGCCTGGCGGGTGGCTGCTAGTGACGACAGAGCTCAACAGCATCCTCAACCCGCTGGATCCGGCGTGGCCATTTGGGCACCGGCACTATTCACCCGGCGACCTGGTGTCGGTGTTCCAGGGTGCCGGTCTGGAGATTGAGGCCACGCGCATCAACGGAGGCGTGTGGCACTGCCTGCAAGTGATCGCGTTCTATGTCGCCAAGTACATCTTTCGGCGCCGGCTCTACCGGCCGGCCTGGCTGCGAGCGCTCACCATCCGCGAATATGAAGCGGCTCCCCGCTGGCTGGGATCGCACCTGTGCTTCAAGTGTCGGCGGCCCGCCGGCTGAGCCATGATCCGCGGTGACGCCGTTTTCCGACGCCAGCGTGCATCCGTCGGCTAACGTACCGTAAACGTCACCGGGTCCGACGCCGTCTGGTTGCCGGCCCGATCTGTTGCGATCGCCCGCAGCGTGTAGGTGCCCGGCTCCGCCGTCCAGCGCAGGCGATATGGGGCGCGCTGCACCTCGCCAATGGACTCGCCGTTCATCTCGTAGGCCACCGCCGCCAACCCACCCGCGTCCTGCCACACCGCCTGCAGCTCGAGCACGCCGGCCGGACGCTCGTCGCCGTTGGCCAGGCCCGCCACCGCCACTGCCGGTGGAGAGTTGTCCACCACGAATCGCCGGAACACAAAGTCCTCGCGTCCATTCGACGCGCGCACCGCCAGGCGCAGCGTGTAGGGACCGTCGGGGAGTTGACTGGTGTCGATCGCCCGCAGCGGCCCCTCCGTCACGGGGCTCCCGCCAACCGTGCCAATGCGTATCCAGCTCCCCGGGGCCGGTCCCGGGCCATAGCGCAGCTCGAAATCTCTGAAGAGGGGTCCGGCCGCCGTCCCCTGGACGTCCAGCACGCTGCGCACGCGCTCCGACGGCGCGGGGCTGGTGATGGCCGCCTCCCCCGACGCGCCGGAGGACGGCCCCACCGCCTCGACGAAGGCCTCGGGGGGTAGCCGCAGCGACGAGTCCTCCGGCAACGTTCGCTGCCACTCCTCGGCTTCGGTCGGCAGCACCACGAACACCTGCTCCTCCACGTCGTCCCGCGGCGTATCCGGCGTGGCGAGCAGGCCCGTCGGCACGTGAATCTCAAACGGCTGATGCACCATGTCCCGCTGCGCCGGCACCGTGCCGGTGAGGAAGAATTCCTCGCGGGTCTCCGGGGTGAACGGCGATGGCAACAGGCCGGACAGCGCGTCGATTTCCTGCACCGCCACCGTGGCCGGCTGCGGCCATGCCAGCGTCGGCTGGCCCTCCAGCGCCGCCGTCATGAACCGCTGCCAAATCGGCGCGGCTCCGCGCACGCCGGTCACATCGTCCATCGGCGTCCCATCGGCATTGCCCACCCACACCCCCGTCACCAGCTGGGGCGTGTAGCCAACCGTTAGCGCATCCCGCGTATCCTCCGTCGTGCCGGTCTTGGCGGCCGCCGCGCGTCCGGGCAGCTGGAGATTGCGCCGCGTTTCGCCGAATCCGAGCACCCGCGCGTTCTCGTCGCTGAGGATCGACGTCATCAAGAACGCCAGCCCGGGACTGATCACTTGCGTCGCCGCGATCCGGGTCGGGGCCTCCGCCACATCCGCGAGCACTCGCGCGCTGCAACCGTCATCCCCCAACTGCTCGACCACCCGGCCCTGGGCGTCCAGGATGCAGAGAATGCCCGTGGGCGCGACCGACCGCCCCTCGTTGGCGAAGACGCCGTAGGCGCTCGTCAACTCGATTAACCGCACCTCGTTGGACCCCAGCGCCAGGGCCGGTCCGATGCGAGACGGGTCCGTCAGCGTTGTGATTCCCAGCCGCTCGGCCATGGCCACCGTGGGACTGAGACCGACGTTTGGGTCGATCTGCGTCCGCACCGCCGGGATATTCAGCGAGCTTCCCAGCGCCGTGCGCAGGCTCACCGGTCCGCTGAACCGCTCGCTGTAGTTCCGCGGCGCGTACGGCTCTTGCCCCGCGATCGGCACGATCGTTGGAATGTCGAGCAGCATGGTCGCCGGGGTATAGCCCCGCTGCAGGGCGCTGGCGTACATGACGGGCTTGAACGCCGATCCCGGCTGCCGCGGCGCCAGCGTCACGTTCACCTGGCCGTCGATCGTCGCGTCGTTGAAGTCGAGGCTGCCCACCATGGCCAGAACCTCGCCCGTGCCCGGCCGCAGCGCCACCAGCGCGGCGTTCGTCACCGTCTGGTCGGCCAGCGTGGCGACGTGCTCGCGCGCCGCGGCCTCGGCCTGCTCCTGTAGGTCCAGATCCAGCGTGGTGACGATGCGCCAGCCCTGCCAGCTCACGTCCGGCCCGTAGCGCGCCTGCACTTCGTCCAACACGTACTGGAAGAAGTGGGGCGCGCGCACCTCGGCTGCCTGCGGCGGCATGATCGTGATGACCTCGCGGCGCGCCGCTTCCACGCGCGCCGGCGACGCCAGTCCGGACTCTTCGAGCCGGTCCAGCACCCGCAGCTGCTCCCGGCGCGCCGCCTCGGGGTCCACGTGGGGATTGTCGGTGGACGGCGACCGCAAGAGCCCCGCCAGCAGTGCGGCCTCCGCCAGCGTCACGTCACGCAGCGGCTTCCCAAAATAGGTGCGGGCGGCCGCGGCCACCCCGTAGCTCAAGCTGCCGAAGTAGTTCTGATTGAGGTAGAGCCCCAGGATTTCGTCTTTCGAGAATTGCTCACTGAGCTGCCACGCCAGCACGGCTTCCTTGACCTTGCGCTCCACCGTCTCCTCCGGCGTGAGCAGCACGTTCTTGACCAGTTGCTGCGTGATGGTGCTGGCCCCGGAGACGATTTCGCCGCCCGTGAAGTTCTGCCACAGGGCGCGCACGATGGCGCGCAGCTCAACCCCCGGGTTCTCGTAGAACGTGGCGTCTTCCGCCGCAATCACCGCCGCCTTCACGTCGGCGGGAATCGCGTCCGGCGGCACCAATGTGCGCCGGCCTTGGCCCAACAGCTCGCCCAGTTGACGGCCGCGCCGGTCGACGATTGTGGTGGTTTGAAAGAGGCCGGAGCCGACGTCCAGGATCTCCTCGACCTCGGGAACGTCCGTCAGCAGCGTGCTGGCGGCCGCCGCGGCGGCGCCCACGCCGCTGGCCGCAATCACCGCGAACACCAGCGTGCCGGCCAGGATTGCCGCTGAAGCGGCGCCCGTCACCAACCACACCCAAGCCGCGACCGGGGCGCGCGAGCGCCGGGACTGCATCAGCGAACTCCGCGCAAGCCTTGCCCGCGCGTCTCGATTGACCTGGCGGCCGCTGGAGGGCCGCATCCGCGAGCTTCGCACCCGCACCAGCCTCACTCTCGGAGAACTCCATTCTAAGCGTGCGCGCTTCCCCTTCCCGTTACGCCGATCATCGGGTGCCGGGCCGTAGACTGGCGCCGGGAGAGCAAGGTCATGGTGAGCGACATTCGCATCGGGCTCATTGGCTTCGGCGCGTGGACGCGCAGCGCCTACGTCCCGGCGCTGCGCTTGGACGGTCGCGCCAGGGTGACGGCGGTGGCGGCGCCCAGCGCCGAAACGCGCGACCGCGCCCTTGCGGAGCTCGGGCCCGGGATTGCGGTGTTTGGATCGGCGCCTGAGCTGCTCGCCGCCGCGGACCTGGACGCCGTCACCGTCGCGGTTCCCGACCTGGCGCACGAACCGGTGCTGGCAGACGCGCTGGCCTCAGGCCTGCCCCTCCTGTTCGAACCGCCCGTGGCCTCCGACCGGCCCGGCGTGGAACGAATGCTGGACGCGCTGCGCGCCGCGCCGCAGCTCGTGCATCCCGACCTGGAGCTTTCCTACCTGCCCGTCGTCGCGAGCCTGCGCGAGGCGCTGGACGCCGGCGCCATTGGTCAGCCTCGAACCGCGAACGTGCGGCTCCAAGCCGGGTGGGGCCATCCGCCGCGGCACCAGCTGAGCGTGGTGCACATGCTGGCCGGCTGGTATCTGGACATGCTGGACCGCGCGCTCGGCCGCACGGCGCGCCGCGTGCTGGTGCTCAACGGCGACGACGAGCCGGGGCTGATGCAAACGCGCGCCATCGCCCATCTGGACTACGGCGACGTGCAAGGTACGTTCCAGGTCAACATCGGAGCGGTTGGACCGCTGCGCATCGACTTGGAGGTCAACGGCACCGACGGCGACATCGTTTGCGATCCGCTCGCGGGCGTCTGGCGCTTGCGCACGCGGGAGTTTCCCCACTGGTGTCTGGCGCGGCAGCCGGCCCTGGAACCGCCGGCCGGGTGGCCCGGTGTCCACGAATGCCTGCGCGCTTTCCTCGACGCCGTCGAACAGGGCGCGACCAACACCGGCATGCGCGACGCGATCATTCGCCAGCACGAGGTCGGCCTGGCCGCTGACCGCTCCTGCGAGACGGGCATGTGGCAGGACGTTCGATCAGTCTGAGCCGGCCGCCAATCCGCCCGAAGCCGTCATTCCGAGCGCAGCGAGGAATCTAAGGGGCCGGCCACGATCTCGGGCGCCCACCAGGGACACCCCCTACGCCGAGGGCGCCGGATCCGCCTCCAGAGCCTCTTCGAGCGCCGCCCGGTCGTCGGGCGGCAAGTCCAATTCCAGCGCCAGGGCGCGGGCTGCCGGCGACATCTTGCGCCAGGTCTTTTGGACGATGTCCGCGATCTTCGCCGCCGGATGCTGGGCGCGCAGGTCGGCGAATTGCGTTTCGAGGAAGACCAGGCAGAGCCCATCCTCCAGCGTCTGCACCTCCGGGTCGCGCGTGAGGTTGTGCTTGCGCACCAACTGCTGGACGCGCGCGATCTCATCGGCGCCGTAGCCGGCTTCCTGCAAGACGCGGCCGACCTCAGCGGCGTGCATGGCCTGCAGCGCCGTGCGCCAGCGCAGATAGCCGCGCCGGCCGCTCGGATAGTCGTCGCGAGGGATGGTCCAGCGGCGAATGTGGTGCGCGCGCGCCGCCAGTAGCAGGGCCTCGCCGGCGTCGGGGCGCAGGCGCCGCACCCAGGCTGTGAGCATCGCGGCGTGGGTGAGCTCCTTGGGCCGGGGCGCGCCGTCGACGGTCAGCGTGTGCGGGTCGTCGGCGTTGGCCGCGTCGATGCGCCGGATGGCGTCCTGAAAGCGCTCGGTATCCACGGGCGAATTCTCGCACGGTCCAGCGCGCCGCGACTCGGGTATCGTGCCGCAGGATGAGCGGGCAGTCGGCGGACGTCGTGATCTGCGGGGGCGGCGTGTTGGGCGCCGCCCTGGCCTACGAGCTCGCCGGGCGCGGCGTTCGGCCGCTGCTGATCGAGTCGCGCGCCATCGCGTCAGGAGCCAGCGGCAAGGCCGCCGGGCTGCTCTCGCCGGCGTCGGACGCGCGGGCCGCCGGGCCGCTGGGACCGCTCTGGCGGACCAGCTTGTCGCGGCATCACGAGCTTGTGCGCGAGTTGGAGGTCCACGGAGCGCCCGGCTACGGGTTCGAGAAAAGCCCCTCGCTGCTCGTCACCGCCGACGCCGCCGAAGCCGAATCCCTGCGGCAGGCTGCTCCTTCTCGGTGGCTGGAACCCGACGGCGTGCGCGCCCGCTGCGCCTGGATCGACGGCCCCATTGAGGGCGGCGTCCTGCGCGAAGCGAGCGCCGAGATCGAACCCGCCGACTTCACCCAAGCGTTGATCCACGCCGCCCAAGTTCGCGGCGCGCGCGTCGAGCACGGGCGGGTGACCGGGCTGAGCCTCGACGGCCGCACCGTCACCGGGGTGAAGCTGGCCGGCGGGACCGTCGACACGAACACCGTCGTCCTGGCCATGGGGCCCTGGACCAGCGCGGCTGGCGAATGGATCGGGGTCCGCATTCCCATCACCCCCCTCAAAGGCCAGATTCTGCGGCTGCGACTGCCGCCCGCGGCCGCCGAAACACGGTTCTCGGATACCGACGGCAACTACATGGCGCGCAAGGCCGACGGCCTGGTCTACGTCGGCACCACCGAAGAACGGGTGGGTTTCGACGAGACGCCAACCGACGCGGCCCGACGCCGAATCCTTCGCCAGGCCGGCCGCTTCGTCTCCGCCGTGTCGCAGGCCGAGATCGTCAAGCAGACGGCGTGCCTCCGCCCACTCTCGCCAGACGGCCTGCCGATCCTGGGCCCCGCCCCCGGCCTCTCCGGCGCCTACATCGCCACCGGCCACGGACGCGCCGGCTTGCTGCTCGCCCCCGGCAGCGCCGCAGCCCTGGCCGCCCTCATCACCGGCAAGTCGCCGTCCATCGACCTGACGCCCTTCGACCCCGCCCGCTTCGGCTGACCGTCGACTTCCCGCGCTGCGGGCAGCGCGGGCCACCGGACAGCGGCCAATTCCCGTAGGGGCGTCCCTTGTGGGCGCCCGGATCGAAGCCGCTCGCTGCCGGGCACACGCACTGGATTGGCGGAGGTGCATGGGAGTCGAACCCACCTAGGACGCTGACCAGCGCCCCACAACGGTTTTGAAGACCGCGAGAGCCACCCGGCCCCTTCCACCTCCACCGCCACGCTAGCAGGTTGGCCGCCGGCAGCTCTTCGGCACCATGCCCTGGCGGCTAAGATCGGCGCGGGAGGGAGGCTTATGGTCCGTGACGCAACCGTGACGCTGTCGCAGACGGCGTACGACGCCCTGATCGCGCGGAATGAGGAGCTCGAAGACCGGCTGGCCGCGATTGAAGCGGACGACGGGAGCCGAATTCCCCACGCCGTGGCCCTTGCCATCATGCGCGGCGATCGTCCATTGGCTGCGTATCGGAAACATCGCGGCCTCACGCTGCGGGCGCTTGCCGAAGAGACGGGCATCGCCGCGAGCTACCTGTCCGAAATCGAACGGGGGCGCAAGCCGGGCTCGGCCGCGGCACTGGCCCGCATCGCCGCCGCGCTGGGAACAACCGTCGACGCCCTGCTAAGCGACGTGGCGTCGGGCTAGAGTCCCGCTCACCATGTCCCCCGACCGCCCCAACATCCTCTGGTACTGCACCGACCAGCAGCGGTTCGACACGATCGGCGCGCTGGGCAATCCGCATGTCCGCACGCCGAACCTGGACCGCTTCGTGGCGCAGTCGGTGGCGTTCACGCACGCCTACTGCCAGAGCCCCATCTGCACGCCCAGCCGCGCCAGCTTCCTCACCGGCATGTATCCCAGCCGGGTCCACAACGCGCGCAATGGGAATGCGGCGGTGCCGCCGGAAACCGCTGACTACCTGGTCACACGCGCGCTGGCGGACGCCGGCTACGACGGCGGGCTGGTCGGCAAGCTGCACCTGGCCGGCGCGGCGACGGCCCAGGAGCCGCGCGTGGACGACGGCTACCGCGTCTTCGAGTACAGCCACGCCCCGCGCAACGACTGGCCGCTCGCCCAGCACGACTACGCCCGCTGGCTGCACGACAAGGGCCACGATCCGGCGGAAGTGCTGCGCACCCGGGCCGGTTACGGCGGGCTCATGGCGCCCACGCCCGAGCGGGACAACGTGCCGCCCGAGTTGCACCAAACGACCTGGTGCACCGAGCGCGCCATCGACTTCATCACCAGCGACCGTGAAGCCGACACCCCTTGGTTTCTCTCTGTCAATCCTTACGATCCGCACCCGCCCTACAACCCGCCCTGGGAGTACTACCGCCGCTACGACCCGGCGGCGCTGCCCGGCCCGCATTTCCGCCCGAGCGATCTCGAGACCCAGGGCCGCCTCACCCGTGCCGGCGTTGACTTCCAGAGCGAGTCGCAGCATCCCGACGAATTCCGCGCACGCGAGGTGCAGGCGGCCTACTACGCCATGATCGAGCAGATCGACGAGCAATTCGGCCGGCTGCTCGACGCGCTGGAGGCAGCGGGTCAGGCCGAGCGCACGGTAGTCGTCTTCACCAGCGACCACGGCGAGTCAGCGGGCGATCACGGCCTGCTCCAGAAGGGCTGCCGCTTTTTCGACGGCCTCACGCGCGTGCCGCTCATCTGGCGCTGGCCGGGGCGCTTCGTTGCCGGCCGCCGCAGCGACGCGCTGGTTGAGCTCACCGACATCGCGCCGACCTTGTTGGAGATCGCCGGACTGCCCGTGCCCGAGGAGACCCAGGGTCGCTCGCTGCTGCCCATCCTGCGCGGCGACGCCCCGGCGAACGAGCATCGGGACTACGTGCGCTGCGAGTACCTCGACGCCGTGGACTTTCCCGGCCACACCCGCGCCACCATGTATCGCAACCGCCGCTGGAAGCTGAACGTCTATCACAACCACGGGCTGGGCGAGCTCTACGACATGCAGGCCGATCCGCACGAGTTCGACAACCTGTGGGACAGCCCGGACCACCGCGACGTGCGCGACGAGCTGCTGCAGGCCAGCTTCAACGCCACCGTCATGGCCCTGGATCCAGGCCCGCGAAGGACCTCGGGCTTCTAGCTACGGCCGCGGCGCCATGACGACCAGCAGCCGCGCCCGGTCCCCGGACTCGTTCGTCACGCCGTGGTCGGAGCCCGCCGGCGCCCACACGGCGTGCCCGGGGCCCACCGCCTGCCGCTCGCCGTCCACCTCGAACGTCGGCGCGCCCTCGATCACGAAATAGACCTTGTCCGACGCGGCGTGGGCATGGACGCGCTGGTCCTGTCCCGGCTCCAGGCAGTAGACGTCGCAGAACATCCGCTCCGACTCGAATAGGTTGTTCTTGGCCATCTTGGCGGCGGCAAAGTCGCTGTGGCGATCAACGTGGTGAACGTGCATGGCATCTCCCAATCGGCGGAGTATCGAGCCGCAGCGTAGCGCCGGCCGCGCACGACCGTCGGTTAGGCCGGCAGCTCCGGTCCGGCGGTCACCAGCGTATAGGCCTCGGGATCGAGCAGCCGCGCCGCCGCCTGTTGCACGTCCTCCGCCATCACCGCCTCAACGATGTCCGGATAGCGCATGAGGTAGTCGAGCCCCAGGCCAAAGTTCTCGATCGTCAGGAGCATGCCCGCAATGCCGCCGTTGCGCTCCAGCCGCAGCGGCAGCGAGCCGATCATGGCTTGCTTGGTGAGTCGCAGCTCCTCATCGGTCGGCGGCTCGTCCATCAGGCGCCGCGCCTCCGCCAGCCCGCTGGTGACGGCCTTGGGCACGTTCACCGGGTTGACGCCCGCGCGAATGGTCCATGGCATTCGGGCGTGGGCCGCCTCGGCGTGGCTGGTGGCGTGATAGGCCAGCCCCTGCGCGTCGCGCACGTTGGCGCCGATGCGTCCGCCAAGCCCCAACTGCCCCAGGATGTAGTTGCCCATCATCACAGGGAAATACGCGGAGTCGAGCCGTCGCACGCCCGGCCAGCCGAGCGTGAACTCGGTCTGTGTCTTGCCCGCCAGGCTCAGGTCCTCGCGCACGCCGCCGGCCGTGGTTGTGCCCGTGTCGAAGGCGCGAATGGCATCGCGCTGGCGCTCGGCGGCGCCCGTGCCGGGTCCCTGCCAGTCCTCGAAATAGCGCGCCGCAAGGTCGCGCACGGCGTCGGGGGTCACCGCGCCGACCACCGCCAGCACGATCGAGGCCGGATCGAACGCCTCGGCATGGAAGTCTCGAACCGCGGTTGGAGTGAGGGCGCGCATGGTTTCGGCGTAGCCCTCGTCGGGGCGGCCGTAGGGGTTGTCGCGGCCGAACAGCAGCTCGCGGAAGCGTCGATCGGCCAGCGCTCCGGGGTTGTTCTCGACGTGCGCGATGCCGGTGAGCGCCTGGTCACGCAGGCGCTCGACCTCGTCGTCGGGGAAAACGGAGTTTCGCAGGCCGTCCGCGGCCAGCCGCAGCAGCACGTCCAGGTCCTCGGCCAGGGCGCGGCCGCTGAAGCTGCCGTGCTCGATGCCGGCGCCGAAATTGAGCGAGGCGCCCACGTCGTCGAGCTCGGCGCTGAACTCCATGAAGGACCGCGTCGCCGTGCCGCGGTTGAGGCCGTCGGCGGTGAGTCCCGCCAGGCCGCAGTCGTCCTCGGATTCCAGGATGGCCCCCGCCGCATGCTGCGCGGCCACCGCGACGGATGGCGACGACGGGTTGGGATAGACCAGCAGCACCATGCCGTTGGCCAGGGTGGACCGCGCCACCGTCTCGGGGCCGAGCGCCGGACCGCGCGTCACGCCCGCGCCGGACCCTCGGGAATGAACCAGCCGGTGGTCCGCCGCTCCGGTCGCAGATAGGTTTGCGCCGCGCGCTGCACGTCCTGCGGCAAAACTTCCGTGAGGCGGTCGGTGAAGGTCTGCGCCGCGCGCCAGGTGTGCGCGATATCCAGGAACCCCAGCCACATCGCCTGCGCCGTCACGCCCTCCAGGCCAATGGCCTGCTTGGCGCGCGCCTGGCGCACGGCCCGGGCGAGCTCGGCCTCTTTGGGCGGGGCATCGTGCAGATCTTGGATCACTTCCTCGACCGCCTCGGCGATCGGCTCGCGGTCGCCGTTGGGCTTCAGCACCACGGTGATCCGATGCAGGGTCGGGTCGATGTTGAAGCCGACATCCGTGCCGACGGCGGCCGCCATGCCCGAGGCCACGAAGCGCCGATAGAGCCGTGAGGTGCGCACGATCCCGCCGCCGCCAAACGGTCCGCTCTTGGGGCCGGACAGCAGCGCGTCGAGCGCCAGCAATGCGGGGAAGTCGGGATGCGCGAACTCCGGGATCCGGTGGCCCACCGTCAGGATCGGGAATGGACCCGGGTGCCGCACGTCCACCTCGCGCGGGCTCGTTTGCTCCGGCTCACGCACGTCCAGCGGCGGCGGCAGCGTCCGCGCGGGAATGTGCCCAAACGCCGCTTCCATCCGCTCCAGTACGTCGGCCTCGGCCACGTCGCCGGCGATGACCGCCAGCGCGTTGTTGGGCGCGTAGTAGTCCTGGTAGTGCTCGTACAGCTCGTCGCGGGTCATGCGGTTCAGATCGGCCTTGCTGCCGATCACGCCATGGCCGTAGGGATGGGTGGTGAAGGCGGCGGCCTCCAGCGCCTCAGCGAGCAGGAACATGGGCTCCGCCTCGTGCCCCTCGCGCTCGGAGATGATGACGGTGCGCTCACTCGCCACGTCGTCGGGATCGAAAACGGCATTGGCCATGCGGTCGGACTCGATCCTGAGCGGCAGGTCCAGGTGCTGCGACGGCACCGTCTCGAAGTAGGCCGTCGTATCCTCCGTGGTGAATCCGTTCCACGTGCCGCCCACCCCGTTGACCAGGCGGCCGATGTCGCCGGGGTTGAGCGTCTCGGTACGCTTGAACAGCATGTGCTCGACCCAGTGGGAGGCCCCGCTCATGCCTGGCGGCTCGTTGCGCGCGCCCACGCGATACCACATGACGAAACTGACCAGGGGAACGGCGTGACTCTCGCGCAGCAGGACCTGGAGTCCGTTGGAGAGGGTGTGCTCGGCGACGTCGTCCATGGGGTGCGATTACCGCCGACGGCGGGCCGACGGGATGCTAGCACAGTGGTCGGTGCACCGGGCCGCTCCCGCCCATGACCCCCGCCGAGTTCGAGGAGCACGTGCGCGAGGCCATCGCCGGCATTCCCGAGGGCTTGCGCGATCACCTGGAAAACGTCGAGGTCCTCATCGCCGACTGGCCCACGGAGGACGAGCTGGAGAGCGCGGAGGTGCCGCCGGGCTACACCCTCTTTGGTCTCTACAGCGGCGTGCCGCTCACCGAGCGCACCTCCGGCTATCACATGGTGCTGCCGGACCGCATCACCATCTTCCAGGGCCCGCTCGAAGAGGCCTACCGCGACCCCGACGCCCTCCGAGAGGAGATCCGCTCCACCGTCATCCACGAGTTCGCCCATCACTTCGGCCTGAGCGACGACGACCTTCGACGGTGGGGGGTTGCCTAAATGGCCGCCGTGACGCTGCGCTGTCCGGCCTGCCCAACTGACGCCGCGTGGGACGCCTCCCAGTTGGCATGCCCGCGCTGCGACGGGCTGCTCGACGCGGCCGTGGACTTGCCGAAGCTGACCCACGACATTCGGCCACTGATCGACGAGGGCGCGCCCGGCGTCTGGCGCTACCGGCCCGCGCTGGCGTTGCCGAGCGACGTGCCCCTCCTGTCACTCGGCGAGGGACGCACGCCGGTGGTGGAGCTTGCCGCCTGGGGCGGCGGCCATGGACTCAGCCGCTGCCGCGCCAAGCTGGAGTTCATGGCCCCGACGGGGTCGTTCAAGGACCGCGGCGCGGCGCCGGTGATCGCCTCGCTCAAGGCCCAGGGCGCCGCCAAGGTGGTGGAGGACTCGTCGGGCAACGCGGGCGCCGCCATGGCCGCCTACGCCGCGCGCGCCGGGCTGGCCGCCGACATCTACGTACCCGCCGCGGCGCCTGCCGCGAAGCTCGCGCAGATCGCCCAGTACGGCGCCGCGGTGATTCCCGTGGGAGGCACGCGCGAGGACGTGGCTGACGCGGCGGCCCGAGCCGCGCAGGCCCCCGGCGCGGCCTACGCCTCGCACAGTCGGCATCCGGCGTTCGTCGAAGGGACCAAGACATTCGTGCTGGAGCTGCTGGAGCACGGCGTGGACGCCCTGCCGCAACACCTCGTGTTTCCGGTGGGCAACGGCGGACTGATCCTCGGCGCGCACAAGGCGCTGACCGAGCTGCGTCAAGCCGGGCTGCAATTTCGGATGCCGCGCCTGCACGTCGCCCAGGCGGCGGCCTGCCAGCCGCTCGTTCAGGCGTTCGAGGCGGGCGCCGCCGCGCCGGTTGCGGTCGAACGCCGCCCGACCATCGCCGGCGGCATCGACGTCGCCGTGCCGGCCCGCGGCGCCGCCGTGCTTCAGGCCGCCCGCGACTCCGGCGGCAGCGCCGTAGCGGTGGGTGAAGCCGAGATCGCGGCGGCCCGCTCGGCGCTGGCTCGCAACGAAGGCCTGTTCGTCGAGGCGACCTCAGCGGCCGCCTTCGCCGCCGCGGCGAAACTGCGCGCCCAGGGCGCCATCGCCGCCGAGGACACCCTGCTCATCGCCGCCACCGGCAGCGGCCTCAAGGACCCGCCGCAACCGTCGGCCTAAGCCGACGTTCGATTCAGGAGGCGCGCTGCTTCGCCCGCGCCGCGCGGCGCGCTTGCTTGGCCTCCGGACTGTGCACGGCCTCGTGGGCCGCGATCAGGTCGTCCGGCGTCACCCGCGCCACGGCCTCGCCAATCACGTCCAGCGCCGCGTCGTCGGCGCGTCGAAACCGCACGCACGACTTGCCCATGTTCAGCTTCTTGCCCGATTCCGCGTACGCCGTGACGAACCAGTCCGTCAGCTCCTGGCTGGCATAGAGCCCGTGCAGATAGACCGAGATGTGCCGCTTCTGCGACGCCAAGGCCACCGAGCCGAGCGCCTGGCCGTTGTAGGTGTTGGGAAAGCGCTCCAGCGGAATCGCGTAGCCGATCATGCCGTACTGCATGGTCTCCTCGAGCCCGTCGGGCAGGTTGGCCAGGATCACCTCGCGCACCCGCGCCACGTCCGCCCGCCGATCGTCCGGCAGATCGGCCAGGTATTGCTCAGCCGTCGTTGCCTTGCTTGAAACCATGCGCTCGTTTCCTCCGGGTCAGGCGAGCCATGCCGCGACAATCTGGGCTGGATAGCGTAGCGCCGGCGGCTTCGACACACGGGCCAGGTCCAGCGTCATCGCCGGGTTTGGCCGGCGCCAGTCTCACCGGTGTCCGGCGGACCGAGTGCGATACTACCTGGGTTCCGCTGTCATCCGCGGCAGCACCATGTACCGATTGACCTCTTCCGCTGGACCGCCCGGACCCCGCCCCGGATCGAGGATGCCGTGGCCCTCATGAGCGGCGGCGAGGCCCTGGTGGAATCCCTCGTCCGCGAAGGCGTCGAAGTCGTCTTTGGCATTCCCGGCATTCACATGTCCGGCATCATGGCCGCCCTGCGGGACGAGCCCCGCATCCGCCTGGTCACCACTCGACACGAGCAGGCCTCCGCCCACATGGCCGACGGCTATGCGCGCGTCTCAAACAAGCCGGGCGTCGTCCTCGTTGTTCCGGGCGCCGGGGTGTACAACGCCGCCAGCGGCCTGGCCACCGCCTACGCCCGCTCCTCGCCCGTCCTCGCCATCGCCGGCCAGATCCCGCGCGGCCAGATCGGAGGGGGCTCAGGCAGTTATCACGAAGTTCTCGACCAGGGGTCCATCGTCGAGCCCGTCACCAAGTGGCGGCGGCAGGCGCTCACGCCACGGGAGATTCCAGACGCCGTCGCCGAGGCGTTCCGCCAGATGCGCACCGGCCGCCCTCGCCCCACGCTGATTGAGATTCCGCCCGAGGCCGGCGTCGAGCGCGACGAGGTCGTGCTGCGCGATCCGGCGCCGCTTTCGCGCCTCGTGCCTGGCCCCGACCAGTTGCGCGAAGCCGCCCGCATCATCGCGGAGTCTCGCCTGCCCCTCATCTACGCCGGCGGCGGCGTGGCCCTTTCGGACGCCGAATCCGCCCTCGTGGCCCTGGCCGAAGCCACCAACATCCCCGTCATCACGTCCGCCGGTGGCAAGGGCGTCATCCCCGACCGTCACTCACTCTCCTACGGCTCGTGCTTCGCCCCGTGGGGCGAGCACGACGAGATGAACGAGCTCTTCGAGGTGATGCAGGCCGCCGACGTCGTCATCGGCATCGGCGCTCGCTTCTCACTGGGGAACCCCGCCCGCGAGGATTCCACCCTCATCAATATCAACATCGACGACACCGAAATCGCGAGCGTCCATGCCAACACGCTTCCCCTGCACGGCGACGCCAAGGCCACGATCGAAGCCCTGATTCCCCTCCTGCGCGAAGCCGGCGCCGGCGATCGACCTTCACCCGTCGAAGCCGTCGCCGCCGCCCGCCGCCTGATCGCCTATGCCGACATCCGGCGCCAGGAGCCGCAGTACCCGATCCTCGAAACCATTCAACGCAGCATTCCCGAGGACGCTCACATCGTTTGGGACGTCACCCAGTTCGGCTACTACGCCCGCACGCACTATCAAGTCAATCACCCCAAGACCTACATTGACAGCGGCTACTCCTTCAACCTCGGGTTCGGCGTCCCCACCGCCCTGGGCGCCAAGGTGGCGCACCCCGACCGCCACGTCCTCTGCGTCAGCGGCGACGGCGGCTTCCTGTTCAACGCGGTAGAGCTCGCCACCGCCGTGCAATACGGCATACACGTCATCACCGTCGTCTTCCGCGACGACGCGTATGGGAACGTCGGGCGCGATCTGGATGAGCTATTTGGCGGGACCTACGAGACGGACCTGCACAATCCCGACCTTGTCGCGTTCACCGAATCCTTCGGCGCCGTTGGACTGCGGGCCAGCGATCCCATGGAGCTCGAAATCCTGCTCCCGCACGCCCTCGAATGTCAGGCCCCGGTGGTCATCGACGTCCCCATTGGAAACATGCCGCTTCCCCGCGGCAAGTTCATGTCCGTTGCCGTGTCACTTCCCTGGAACCGGCCCCAGGAAGGCCTGATTTCAAGCTAGGCGAGCGGCGCGGAGCTGCCGTCGAACGGCGACCGGTGGGCTAGCTCCCGGCGGTGGCAGCCTCGGGGAGCGGCAGCGGGTGGTGGTCCTCCTCGGGGTATTGCTGAAAGAGCCGGCCCCACGGCCCGCGCAGCGCTTCGGCCGCTCGGCGGCGGCCGTGCACGTTCCACCAATAGACGTCGTGATAGGCGCGCGACGCCGCGTATGACCACGGCGCAATCACCGTGCGCAGCAGCAGGCGCTCCAGGGGCTTCAGCGGCCCCCAGTAGATGAGCTTCTGACCGCGGCTGGCAAAGGTCTCCCGGGCCGCGCGGGCCTGCCAGCTCACGGCATCGGGGTCGATACCTACGACATCGATCTCGCGAGCGTCGGCGGTACCCAGCCCGGCCTCGTGCGCCAGCCGCAGGAACGGAATCTCGAACGGGTCCAGGCCCATCAGCCGCGCGATGGTGGCGTCCACGGCGACCTGGTCGGCGCTCGCCAGCATCAAGCCGCGCTCGTGGACGTCCATGCAGCGCGGGCCCGGCCCTTCGCCGATGAACGTGCCGTCCACGACCGCGAAAATGCCCTGGTGAATCTCCTTCTGAATCGTCAACAGGTCCACCAGCGTCTCGTGGATCGTCGCGTGGCAGAAGTGGCGCTTCTCGAAGAGCAGACCGCCAAACGCGTTCTTCATGGCCCCGGTGATGGTGGTGAACACGTGCGTTTTCATGGTCGGCAGGTGAATGATGTTGGTGCCGATGAGGCGCTCGGGAATGCGCACGCCCTCGGGATACACGTCGTGCAGGGTGAGCATCCGGCCCTGCGGCTCGTAGCGAACCCAGCGCTCGTCCTCGTAGAGGTGCACGTTGCGCACGCCGTGCGCCGCCAGCACCGGTCGGTGCTTGTTGACGCGCTCGCCCACGCGGGCGCTCACCACCACGGTGCGGTTGTGCGCGCCGAAGATGGTCTCCACGGGGAAGCCGTCGGCCAGCAGCGTGCGGGTGACGCCGTCGAGCTGCCAGGGCGCGGTGGAGCAGGCCGGGTACCAGTGGTGCCACGAGATGTTGATCTTGAGCGCGGTTTCGGCCGCGGGATCGAGGTGTTCCCGGTATCCGGCGCGGCGCATCACGTCGGCGACGTCGTCGAGAACCGACTCGGGCCGCGTGCGAACCAGGGCGACGGTACTCACGGTGGGCTGCTACTAGGTGTAAGGGGTGGCGTTCGGTACACGGTAGCGCAGGAAAACCTCGCCCTGGCAGTGGGTCACGCTGACCAGGTCGAGCGATAGGACGTCCTCCGGCGGCAGCGCGCGCTCACCTTCGACCGCCGTACGCGGCCGCGGCTCGCCGATGATCGACGGCGTGACGGTGATGAAGAACTCATCCACCAGGCCCGCCCGGAGCATGTGCGCGTTGAGAATCGCGCCGCCTTCGCACACCATCCGCCGGACGCCCCGCTCCGCAGTCAGGTAGGCCGCCAGCGCCGGAAGATCGACGGCCGTGTCGCCCAGCCGCACGATCTCCGCAACCTCGGCAAGAGCCGGAGAGACGTGGGCCGCTTCGTGCGTCACCACGATGGGCCGCAGCGGATAGCGCCGGCGCCGGAACACCCGGTCCGCGGGATCGATCTCGGCTGAGTTGGTCACGATCACGAACAGCGGGGGCTCCGTGAGGCCGCGCTGCCGGCGCATCTCCCGCAGCTCTTTGCTCCACAAGTACCGGTCCAGCCCCATCCCCAGCGTCCGCGCGCCGTGCAGCACGGCGTCGAAGTGAATGCGAAACCGGCGGAACGTGCGCTGGTCGGCCTCGCCGCCGATCGGCCAGTAGGCGTCGGTCGGGCCCTTGATGGCGCCGTCCAGCGTCATCACCATTTGGATCGCCGTGTAGGGACGGCGGGCGCCGGCGGGCAGCTCGAGATCGTCGTAGACCCCGCCCAATTCCTCCGCTGACAACTCAGACCTCGGCCGGCGCGCCGTCCGCAAAGCGCAGCAAGTCGGGCGGCGCGGCCGGACCCGCGGCCTCCAGCGCACGCGCCGCGGCCTCGTCGAGCGCGATACCCAGTCCCGGCGACGTGGGCGGCAAGGCGAAGCCGTCCTTGATTGTCAGGTCGCTCTCGAACAACGCCTCGACCTCCGGCGCGAAGGGCCAGATCACCTCCTGGATTGCCGCGTTGTGCAGCGCGAAGTCCAGGTGCAGGCTGGCCATGGTGTTGACGGGGCTCTGGGGATTGTGCGGCGCCAGCTTGATCAAGTGGGCGTCGGCGGCCACGCCCATCTTCCACACCTCGGTCAGCCCACCGGCGTGCGCGATGTCCGGCTGCAGGCAGTCGACCAGCTCCTCGTCGATGACGGGCTGCGCGTCCCAGCGGTGCAGCAGGCGCTCGCCCGTGGCCAGCGGCACGTTCACCGTCCGCCGGATGCGCCGCAGCGGCGCCACGGCCTCCGGCCGCGTGGGCTCTTCCAGGAAGTAGGGGTCGAACGGCTCGAGCCGCCGCGCCAGGTCGATGAACTCGTCCGGTCGCAGCCGTCCGTGGGTCTCGATGAGCAGGTGAAACGCCTCGCCCACGAACTCGCGCGCGGCCTGCACGATGCGCTGCGCCTGGCGAATGGCAACCGGCACGTCCATGCCCCGCTCCTGCTCGTCGGCAGTCACCAGCGGCAGGAACTTGGCGGCGGTCCATCCCGCGTCCACCAGCGGACCGAACGCGTCGGGGACCTCCTCCGGCGCGTGGACGCTGCAATGCGTATAGAGCGCCACGCGGTCCCGCACCGGCCCTCCGAGCAGCCGGTGGATCGGCAGCCCCAGCGCCTGCCCGGCAATGTCCCACAAGGCCACGTCGATGCCGGCCAGCGCGCCCATTTGCACCGCACCGCTGCGGCGGCGGTCACTCAGAAACACCCGATGCCAGAGGTATTCGCGCCGCAGCGGGTCCTCGCCGACCACCAGCTCCGCGAAGTCCCGCAGCGCCTCCCGCACCGACCGCTCGCGGCCCATCAGCGTCGCCTCGCCCAGTCCGGTCAGCCCCGCGTCCGTCCGCACCAGCACATACACATAGCTGCGCCCCGCCTGCGGAACGATGACGCTATCGACAGCCGTGATGCGCATGGTCAAAAGGCCGCGTGGTCCAGTTGCCGGCTATCGCTCAACCGGATCTCTCCATCACACGGCCTGGATGGGGGCGGGATATTGGGTCAGTCTCTTGTCCATGGTCAGCAGCGTGATGTTCTCAACTTGGGCTTGTGCCATGAGAATCCGGTCGAATGGGTCATTGTGAATCACTGGCAGGAGGCCGACCGCGAGCGCGTGTTCCGAGCGAATCGCAAGCTCGCTGTAGCCGTGTTGCAGCAGACCGTCGCGCAAGAGTTGCGGGTCCACGCGAAAGTCGCTTCTGCCGAGGGCGCGCTTGATTACGACCTCCCAGATGCTTGCCGTGCTGAACATCAACTCCGCGGCGGGGTCGTCGAGAAGGCTCCGAGATTCCGGCGTCAACCGGGTCGGGTCGCCGGCCACCCACAGCAACAGATGCGTATCCAGGAGAAACGTCACGCCGTCGTCCCGAACAGCCTTTCGATCTCAGGACCGCCCATGACATCGAAGTCGTCGGGAACTTCGACTTGCCCGGCCATGAATCCAAGCCGGGACGACGCTATCTCGTCGGGAAGCGCAAAGCCAAACTCTCGACGCATGCGGTCATAAACGCCCCGCGCCTCGGAACAGCCCCGGGCCACGGCCTTTCGCAGTTGCGACAAGTCTGCGCCGCCGTATAGGAGATCTACCGTGTCGGCAATGAAATCCTCCACAAGGGGATCGCCGACGTCCTGCTGCACCGCCCACCGCCAAAACGTCGCCATGCGCTCGTCGTCGGGATCGCTAAAGTCCTCCGGTTGCATGCCCGCAACCGCCCAGGGCCTTCCCAGACGAAAGTCGGGGTTTATTGATTCCCGATAGGTCCACATTCGCAATCCCGCCATGAGGGCGGCGCAAATGAACGCTCCGTTAGACGTATAGCGGTCCGTTCCGGCCATCCCTCCAGCCCTTGTACGACGCCGGTCCATCTGATTCAGGTACGACTCCACGTCGTGCTTGAGCGCATAGCTCGAACGTCGCGGCGGGGCCGGCCCATTGAGGCGACGTGCCCAGCTGCACCCCTTCAGTCGATAGCTGAGCGACACGCGTCCCTCGGCAAAATACTCGAGCGTGTGGCAAATGCCTGCCTCGCAGTCCCCGCCTGCCCGCAACTCATCCCGCGCGGCGTTCAAATCGTCGGGGATGCACTCCGTCTCCCAACGCTCCGTGTGCTTGCCGTCGGGCGCCACGACGCGACGCCGGCGACGCACTTGTCCCAAGCCATGCGAATTGAGCAAGGGGTGCTCTTGCAGCACTCGCTCGCGCTCCGAATCAAGAAATCCCGGATCCGAAAGCAAGCGGGCCGCCCGCAACCAGAACCGTTGACTCTTGGTCACAGAGAAACCCTCGCTATTTGTGGAAACCCCTAATAATTCTAGTTGACCACAGGGGATCTACGCTAATCCCTAGGTGTTCAGTAGCTAGGCCTGTGCCGCCGGCCGCGAAAACGACGGCCTACCGCTTCTCGGTCAGGCGCCCGGACAGGTATTTGTGGATCACGCTGGAGAGCAGCGTTTGGTAGGGAATGCCCTCTTCTCTGGCCCGCGCGTGCGCGAGGTTGAAGTCGCGCTCGGAGACCCGCAGGTTCACGCGCTTGGTCTTGTTGAACGTATGACGCGCCGCCTCCCGCGCCGCCTGGATTTCGCCTTCGAGGCTAGGGACGGAGCGCAACTCGCCCCGCTCGAATTGATCGAGGATGTCCCGCTCCTCGGCGTTTAGCTTGTCGGTCACGGTGCCGGCCTCCTACGAGAGTCTCGCGTAGCCGGCCGGCAGCCGAAATGCTTCCGGGCAGGTCACGCTGCACCTGCGCCGTCGTGCGCTCGCCTGCGACGAGCTATGGTTTTGGTAGATTAGAAAAAATATTAGGCTACTCAATATTGCCGGTTCTCCTATGCTGAATACCCCGTGAACGACTCGCATCCAACCCCTCCCAAGGCTCCGTCGGAACGACGCCAGCGCGTGCTGGTGCTGGTGGCGGTCGTGGTCGGCACGATGTTCTCCGCCCTCGATCAGCTCATCGTCATCACGGCCATCCCGCGCGTGGTGGCCGACCTGGGCGGCCTGGCGGACTTTGCGTGGGTTTTCACGGCCTACACCCTGGTCTCGACGGTCAGCCTCCCGGTGTGGGGCAAGCTCTCGGACACCCACGGTCGGCGGCGGCTCTGGCTGACTGGCCTGGGGCTGTTCATGGCCGGCTCGGCCATCGCCGGCGCGAGCCAGGAGATGATCCAGCTCATCGTTTCGCGCGGCCTGCAGGGTCTCGGAGCCGGCGCCCTGATGGCGCTGGGCCCGGCGCTGATTGGGGATCTGTTTCCGCCCTCCGAGCGTCCCAAGTGGCAGGGCGCCCTGATGGCGCTGTTCGGGGTGGTGGTGATCGCCGGGCCCACGATCGGCGGCTGGATCACGGACACGCTGACCTGGCGCTGGGTCTTCTACGTGAACCTGCCGTTCGGCGGCCTCGCCGTGCTCGCCGCCTGGTTCGGGCTGCCGTCGGCGCGGTCGGGCGGGCGACGGTCCATCGACGTCGCCGGCGCGCTGGCGCTCGTCGGGGCCGTGGTGCCGCTGTTGCTGGCGTTTGCGTGGGCCGGCGGGCGCTACCCGTGGCTCTCGACGCCCATCGTCGGCTTGCTGCTGGGCGCCGCCGCCATGCTCGGCCTGCTGGTGGTCCTCGAGCGCCGGGCCCCAGACCCCATGATCAACCTGGGATTCCTGACCAATCGCGTCTACGTGGTGGCCATCCTCACCACGTTCCTGGTGAGCGGCGGAATGATCGGCGCGGTGCTCTACATCCCACTCTTCGCCCAGGCCGTAATCGGGACCAGCGCCACCGGCTCCGGCGCGGTGCTGGTGCCCATGATGCTCGGCTTCATCGTCAGCGCGATCGCGTCCGGGCAGATCGTGTCCCGCACGGGTCGCTACAAGGCGCTGATCCTGGTGCTGTTCGCCGTCGGCATCGTGGGCGGGGTGCTGCTCGCGCGAATGGAGGCGTCCACCACCGAGCTCGAGCTGGTGCGCAACATGATTGTCATGGGTCTGGGCATCGGCGGACCGTTCTCGGTGCTGGTGGTCGTGGCGCAGAACGCCTTTCCCGACCGCAACCTCGGCGAGGTCACGGCGGGATCGCGCTTCTTTCGATCCATGGGGTCCACGATCGGCGCGCAGCTCATGGGGTCGCTGCTGAGCCTGTGGTTCGCCGCCAACTTGCGCGAGCGGCTGCCGACAGAGGTGCGCGAGGCGCTGGGCCCGGAGCGTTTGGACGAAGTCAGTAATCCGGAAGCCTTGTTTGTGCCTGAAGCCACGGCGTCGCTGCGGGAGTCGCTCGGCGCGGCGGCGCCCGCCGTGACCGACCTGCTGATGGAGACCCTGCGCCTGGGCCTGGCCGACGCATTGCGCGGACTGTTCGTGGTCACGGCGGGGCTCATGCTCGTCGGCTTCGCCATCGCGATCTTCCTGCCGGAGATTCCGCTGCGCACGACGCGCGACGCCGATCTCCCCGCGGACACCGCCGACGCCGCTGCGCCAAGCGCGCGAGGCCCATAGCCGCCAAGATCGGACCGGCGGTTCTCTCGCGCGAGTCTCCCGCCGTTGTAGGGGCGACGCATGCGTCGCCCCTACGATTGCTAACCCCGCCCTGTCACCGCCACCAGCAGGATCGCCAGGGCGAAGGCCGCGAGCCCGATTGCCGTGGCCGCCGCCCGGACGACCGCGATGCGCGCCCGGATCACTCCAGGCGGCTGCGGTTGCCCCGGCCGATGACTACCGTGGCAATTCCCACGGCCTGCTCAGCCGGCCTTTCCCGCGAGCTTCGGCCCGGCGGCGGCAAGGGCCTGGTCGAAAGTCATGATCTCTCGCACGCCACGCCGCCTGCAGCTTGCAAGGTGGCAGAGGTCTCTGGCGCTCAGGGTGGGCTGCCGGTCATGGAGTTGGCGGGCCAGAATGACGTCCGCCTCCTCCAGCGGCCAAACCTCAACACCGGACCTCTCCATCAGCTCCAACGCCGAGTCCAAGGTGTGCGGCCGCTTGATCCGCAGATAGACATGCATCAACTCTTGGACGACCTCGGCCGAGGTGAAGAGCGGCTTGCGGTTGCGCAGCGCCTCGTCAAAGAACTGCTGGGCGGGAGATTGCAGCGGATGCGGCTTTCCGACCGCATACATGAAGACGCTGGTGTCGACGAAGATCACACGCTGGGCAAGCCGTCGGTCTTCGATTCGCGCAGTGTCTGGAGGTGCTCGTGCCAATCTGGTTCCACGCCGGGCCCTTCACGCGCCGCGCAGGTGTCGAAGAACCGCCACAGGTCCTCCGAAGACGCGAACCGTTCCGTGCGTTGCCGCGCCTCGAGCCGCTCACGCGCGGCGGCCCTGAGCCAGGCGCTGAAGGTCAGGCCTTCCCGACGGGCCTGGCGAACGAACCGGTCGCGGTCCTCGTCCGGAATGATGAGCTGAACCCTCGCCACGGCGACAGCCCTTGTCTACGCGCAATGTGTGTATTGACCCTACACATCGGCGAGACCGACGTCAACGTCCGTCGTGAACTCGTCGGGCGCTCGAACGCCCAGTCAGACCTAGCCCCGCCCCGTCACCGCCACCAGCAGGATGGCCAGGGCGAAAGCCGCGAGCCCGATCGCCGTGGCCGCCGCCGTGCCAACGATGAGGGGCCGCAGCGAGCCGCGCGACTCCGACCCGACGCGCAGCCCCAGGTATCCGGCAAGCGCCACCACCACCGCAATCGTGGCCGCGCCGGCGGCGCGCTGGTTGTCGATGAGGAAGTAGACCGCCGCCACCACGGCCGCGAAGGCCGCCGCGCAGACCACCGCGATGCGCGCCCGGCGCGCTTCGAAACGCATCGGCGCAGCATAAGCGACCGCCCGCCGGTTGCCGGATGGCCGCGTACGTGCCAACGTTCCACCAGTTGACCTGCTGAGGGACATTGCCGTGACCGGAGCCGATGCGCTTGTCGCCATCCTGAAAGCCGAAGGCATCCAGCAGGCGTTCTGCTACCCCACGACGCCTATTCTCGAAGCGCTGGCCCGCGGCGGCGTCCGTACGCTGCTGGCGCGCCAGGAGCGCGTCGCCGGCAACATGGCCGACGGCGTGGCGCGCTCGACCAACGGACGTCAGTTGGGCGTCTTCACCGTGCAGCAATCCGCCGGCTCCGAAAACGCCTTCGCTCCGATCGCCCAATCATTCACCGACGCATCGCCCCTGCTGTTCATTCCGGGCCATCCGGGCTTGCAAAAGGCTGGCATCCCGCCGGCGTTCGACGGCCTGCCGCACTACAGCGCGATCACCAAACTGGCGCTGCAGCCGACGTCGGCCCAGCAGATCCCGCAGCGCGCCCGCATGGCCATCGCGGCATTGCGCTCGGGCCGGCCGGGCCCGGTGATGTTCGAGATGCCCACCGACGTCGCCGCGCAGGAGTTCAGCGGCCCCATCTCGCACACGCCGGTGCAACCGGTCCGGAGCGCCGCCGATCCGGGCGCCGTCGACGAGGCCGCGGAGCGCCTGCTGCGATCTGAGTCGCCGCTGATTTGGGCCGGTCAGGGCGTGCTCTACGCCGAGGCTTCCGCCGAGCTGCAAGCCGTCGCCGAACTCCTCGGGGCCCCGGTTATGACCACCTTGCAGGGCAAGAGCGCCTTCAACGAGCGCCACGAGCTCTCGGCCGGCGTGGGCGCCTACGTCGAGACCGGCATGGTGACCCACTACCTGGAGCACAGCGACACCCTGCTGGGCGTGGGCACGAGCCTGAGCCTCAGCCCCTTTACGCCCAAGATTCCCGAGGGCAAAACGATCATTCACGCCACCAACGACCACGCGGACCTGCACAAGGTCTACCCGGCGGACGTGGCCGTTTGTGCCGATGCCAAGCTGTTTCTGGCCCAGTTGGCCGAGGTCCTGAGGTCCCGGGTCGGCGCCTCGCAGCAGGAGCTGCGGCGGAGCACGGTCGCCAAGCTCGCCGAGCTGCGCAGCGCCTGGCGGGCGGACTTCGCGGCCGAGTTCGGCGACGAGAGCGACCCTGTCAACGGCTACCGCCTCTTCGGCGAGCTATGGAGCCTGCTGGACCCCGACGCGTCGATGGTCACGCACGAGTCCGGCGCCACTCGCGACATCCAATGCGTGTTCTACGAGTCGACCGTGCCGCGCAGCTATCTCGGCTGGGGACAATCCTCGCAGCTCGGCTTTTCGCTGGGACTGGCCATGGGCGCCAAGCTGGCCAACCCGGACAAGCTCGTCGTGAACGTGATGGGCGACGGCGGCGCCGGCATGACCGGCATGGACTGGGAGACGGCCTCGCGCGAGAACATCCCGATCCTCAGCGTCATCAAGAACGACGCCATTTTCAGCGGCTACGACCGCAACATCCCCACCGCCATCGAAAAGTTCGGCGTGTCCTCGCTCTTTGGGGACTACGCGGGAGTGGCCAAGGCCTTGGGCTGCCACGGAGAGAAGGTGGACACCGTGGCCGAGTTGCGGCCGGCGCTCCAGCGCGCCATCCGCGCCACGCAGGAGGGCCAGCCCGCCGTGGTGGACGTATCCACCGCCGAAACCCGGCGGCTCTCAGTCCCGCCGCCCGAGCGCAAGACGACTTAGCGCGCCGGCGTTGGAGGCCGGGGACGAACAGGCCCCGGAGCCGTGATCAGATCGACGCCAGGGGCGCCACGGTACTCAGTTGCCCTAGCGCCAGCGCTCGACGATGGCCTTGGTGGTGGCCGCGGCTTCTGACGTCGCCCCGGTCGTGAACGCCTCCGTGATTGCCTCCAGGTAGGGTGCCCGCTGCACGGGAGGGCACGGGACATCAATGGTTTCCCGTTCCGGAAAACAACTGCCGTGCAGGTTGGCGTATCTCATGTTGACCAGTTGGGCGAAGCCTTTGTGAAACGACTCCGCATCCAACTGCTCATATAGCTCAGCAAATATCCGTGGACCAAAATAGTAGTCACAGTACCCTAGCGAATCATCTGCGGCATCACTAATACTCTCAAAGGCGCAGGGCAGACGCTCGCCAACTTGGAAATGTGGCGATCCTGACTCAGGTAGCGAATACGCTCCGCGATAGCCGAGCCCGTATTCAACAACCGTGGCCACTCCCTCATCGACCAAACGGTCGCCGGTCTGCCAATAGTGCGCAATGATATGGGACAGTATTCTTCGCGTGTCTGTTGTTACGCTTCCATTTCTAATGTATTTATAGTCGATCTCAATACTATGGCCTAAGTTATCGCCTCTGCCCAATGCAGCGTCGGTCTTCAAGATCACGTAGCCATGTGGAAATGGGACCTCCACAAACTCGGCTACTTCGTGTAAGACGGATTCCAGGATATCCATGGCACTGGGGTCTACGGACTGACTGAGATGATGGATGAAGAACAACTTTACAAAGCCAGTGGACGGAATATAGACCGTGCGCTTCTTGACGCCGAAGTCCGGGCTCCAGCCGTTGATCAGGTGAGGGACGTCCCAGGGGGGCGCCAGGAAGTCGCGCAAAGAGGTGCCGAGATATCGGTAGGCGAGCGCTTGTGCATCGGTAATCCCGCCGGTCGAAAGAAATTCCTGGAGAGCCCTCTGCGTGTGCTGAAGTCCTCCATAGGTGCCGGCAGGTCTTCCGGGGCGTGCCGTAAATGCAATTTCCTTGGGGAAGTCTTGAATGATATGGGTTTCATAGCCTTCGAAGGTATCCAGGAAGGGCATGTCGAGCATCAGGCTGAGGAGCTCGTTGACCTCCTCCGTCTTGCCGAAGTAGGTCGTGCCGGGATGGCGCGGATAGTTGAGCGTGAAATAGAGGAAATGATCGACGAGCTGCAGCTCATCCCAGGTGACCCCGTCCCGCATCCAGGGCTTCTGCAGGAGCTTTTGGAATGCGGGTGGCCAATCCGCTCGAGGTGTATCGAGTAACACTCGCATGATCTGAGGATCGGTTGCGTTGACGTACTTGCGTGTCCAGGGGATGTCGGCGATCGCGAGGAGAATCCCCAGCGCGGCCTCGGACTGAGGATCGGGTGGCTGGTGCACCCAGACCGTCTGGCGTTCGAACACGAGGCGCGAGTAGAGCTCGGGGGAGGTCGAATAGAGCCTGCGAAGCAGCGCAACGGATTCCCGATCGCCCGCGGCAATGCCGTCCGCGATCCAGGAGATGGACCGGATGGCAGGTTCTAGCGCGGAGTCTGGGGGATAGGCCGGGATCTTGGCGGCGTCCGGAATGACGACGTTGCTGAGCTGCTTCAGCTTGTCCGGCACGTTTTGGAGGTTCACCCGGCCCACCGTGATGCCGGCCGCCGGCACGTTCCAGACCACGAATACCGTCCGCTGGGCCCGGAGCATTTGCACGCCTTGCGGGTTGCCCGAGACCTCCAGCTCCGCATAGCGGATCGGCAGCCCGTAGAGGTTCAGCCAATCGGGCTCGCTGAGGAATCGTCGCTTGATTGCCGGATTCTGATCCAGGATGGCGAGGTGGTTGCGCGTGATGGTGCCGAAATCGGCTCCGCGGTCCGCCTCCAGCACCTGGTGCGGCGGCACGAATGGAAGCTCCACCTCCGAGTAGCGGTTCGCCAGCGCGTCGAGGGTGTTGTAGAAGTTCATGCGCTGCTTGCCGGAGTCCCACTGCAGGATGACCTTCTGGAAGGCCTGGAGGGTGAACGGGCCATCGGTCCAGCGCTGGCTGATCGGAAAGCCGATGGCTTGGAGATCCCGGTCGCGGACGAAGTCCCACATCGGCACGCCGTTGACGTTGGTGACGGCGTAACCGTCGTCCGGATCGGGCGTGTCGCCGCCAGTGATGGTGAAGAGACAGCCGTCGTCGAGCGCGTTGCCCTCGCATTCGAGTGCGTAGACGGGCGCCGCCACGGCAAGCGCCACCGCGACGACCACCAGGCCGAGCGCTAGCTTGCGCACGCTGAATCTCCAACTAGCCGTGCTCCGGCGGCATTTCGATTGTTCCATAGCGAAGCGTTGCGGCGTGTCAATCGGCGGCCGGGGGGAAACCGTCGGGCGCGTGGCGCTCTCGCCGGCGTACTGCGTGGCCGTGCCCACCGCGACTCAGGACGCTCCAAGCCCCTAGCGGCCGTGGTACCACCGTTGAATCACGGCCCTGGCGATGGCTGCGGCTTCAGGTGTCACGCCGGTCGTAAACGCGTCGGTCAGCGCCGTCTCAAAGGACGGTCGCTCCGTATATACGCAAGGAATGTCGAGAATCCTATTCTGCGCCCAACATAAGCTATAGAGAGGAATCCAGCCATTCGTGTTGGCAATCATCCTGGCCAATCCATTGCGAAACGATGCAGTATCCAATGATCGATATAGGTCGAGAAAGAAGCTTACGCCAAGATACTCATGACAGCTGGCATCGCCGAGGGCGAACTGATTGCTGACGGTATTGACTGGGCACTGGACGTTGTCACCAGGATCTTGAAATTCACTAAGGCCAGGATTCCAATGTGCGGGGCGATACCCCATGCCCAACTCAACGACCGCAGCCATCCCCTCGGTTGCCCAATATGGCACTTCGTACCCATTGTGATAGGCGATAAAACGTCGGACCAGTTGTCTTCGCGCCTCTCGGATTTCAGGAGCGGAGCCAGGGACGATATAATCGTTGAAGCTTACATAGTGCCCGGGAAACGGTACCTGAGTAAACGCAACCAGTTCATTTAGAACGCTTTCGATGGTTCCTATCGTATGAGAGATGGCCGTCGGGCTGGCGACAATGTCCTGGCGATTGATGAGAACGATGCGTACGCGGCCGGATAGCGGGAGAAAGATGTCCTTTTCAATAACTGAAGACTCGCTCGCCCTGTGGCTAACGGCTGCGCCAAATTCCTCTGGCTCCCCGTGGAAATCTCGAGGTCTTGGGAACAGCGCCTGACGATCCGTGATGCCACCGGTGGCGGCGAAGCCGCGGAGCATCCGCATGACGAGATCCGGGCCATGAAGCCATTCGCTGGCTCCAGTGCGTGGATTTGTGCGGCTATAGCCGAAAAAGAGATTTTCGGTAATGGTAGTTTCATAGCCTTCGAAGCTGTCCAGATAAGGCATATCGAGCATGATGCTAAGAATGTTATCGAGCTCAGCGAGTTTGCCGTTGTATTGCGGGTTGTTTGCCTCGGCAAGCACGAGGGTTTGCCTGAGCGCGATTTCGGCAAATCTCAGTTCGCCCCAGGTGACGCCGTCGCGAATCCAGGGCTTATGCATCAGCTTGCGGAACGACGCGGGCCATTGGTCTTCGGTAGCGTTGAGCAAGACACTGAGGAGGAGTGGCTGTGCGGGGCCTATATGCTTTCGAGTCCAGGGGATTTCGGCGAATGCGCTGATCATGCGCAGGGCGCCTTGGCCTTGGGCGCCGGGCAGGCGTTGGAGCCAGTCGGGCTGCCGCGTGACGAGGAGCCTGGTGAGGAGCTCGTCGGAGGATGAGCCGAGCTTGCGGAGCAGCAGGAGGGTTTCCTGTTCGTGCGGGAGGATGCCGTCGGCAACCCATGGAAGGGCTCGGATGGCCGGGTGCAGGCCGGGATCGGGGGCGCTGACGAGGCCCTTCGCGGTGTCTGGAATGACGACGTTGCTCAGCTGCTTCAGCTTGTCGGGCACGTTTTGGAGATTCACGCGGCCGACGGTGATGCCGGCGGCTGGGACGTTCCAGACCACGAACACTGTCCGCTGGCTCCGCAGCAGTTGCACGCCCGCGGGGTTGCCGTCGACCTCACGTTCCTCGTAGCGGATCGGCAGCCCGTAGAGGTTGAGCCAGTCGGGCTCGCTGAGGAACCGTTCCTTGATGGCCTCGTTTTGGTCGAGCAGCGCCAGGTGGTTCCGGATGATCGTGCCGAAGGTCGCCCCCTGGTCCTCCTCCAGGACCTGATGGGGTGGCACGAAGGGTAGTTCGACCCACGGAAAGCGGTTCGCCAGCGCGTCCAGGGTGTTGTAGTAGTTCATGCGCTGCTTGATGGGGTCCCACTGCAGGATGACCTTTTGGAAGGCCTGCAGCGTGAACGGCCCCTCGGTCCAGCGCTGGCTGATGGGAAAGCCGATGGCCTGGGCCTCCCGGTCGCGGACGAAGTCCCACATGGGCACGCTGTGGGCATTGGTGACGGCGTAGCCGTCGTCCGGATCGGTCGTGTCTCCCCCGGTGATCGTGAAGAAGCAGCCGTCGTCAAGGTCGAATCCCTCGCAATCGAGGGCATAGGCTGGGGAGGCCACGGCGCAGATCACCGCAGCGACGACCAGGCCGACCGCTAGCTTCCGCACCCTGCCCCCGACCACACGCCCGCTTCGGGGCGAACCGGTTGTTCTATACCGGTGCATCTGGGCGTGTCAAGTGGCGGACCCAGGAACCGCGGGAGGCGGGGGGGCGCCGGGGCTGCCATTAGCTAGAAGCCGTCGACCTCATCGCCGAACCACTTCGCGATCAGCGCGTTCAGCGAGCCGTCGTTTTTCATCTCGGTGATGGCCTTGTCCAGCTTGTCCTTCAGCTCGCCATCGTCTTCTCGAACGCCGATGCCGGTCCCCCGGTCAAGCTTCACGTCCGGGCCGACGATGCTCAGCATCCCCTCGTGCTCAGCCATGCTCTCTTCGGCAAAATTCAGGTCCACCAGTGCCGCGTCCGCTTCGCCGCTCAGCACCGCCGCAATGGCGTCGGGAGCCAGGTCGAACTCGAGAAGCGTGGCGCCCGATTGCGACGCAAGGAAGTCGGCCTGGACCGTGGCCCCCTGTGCGGCCACCGTGCCAGTGACCGCTTCGTCGCCGGCGCCGGCCACCGCGAGATAGACCGATGCGCCGGGTGGGAGATACGGCTGCGTGAAGTCAATGATCTCGTCCCGTTCCTGCGTGATGCTCATCCCGGCCACGATCGTGTCGTATTGGCCGTCCACGAGGTTCGGAATGATGGTGTCCCAATCGTTGGTGACCCAGGTGCATTCAAGATCGGCCCGCCGGCACAGCTCGTCGCCCAGTTCCCGATCAAACCCATCGATCTCACCGGCATCGTTGATGAAGTTGTAGGGCGGATAGGCGCCCTCGGTTCCCATCCGGACGGCATCGGAAGCTTCGGAGCATGCCAGGGAAACCGCGAGGAACACCGCCACCAAGGCGCCGAGAATGATGCCCCTAGCCATGTCAATCGCTCCCAACGTGGTTGCATGAGCCCTCGCTGCTTCCCACAAGCCTTCTGCTCCGCCCGCCGCCGGACATGGCCGGCAGGATCGTCAGGGTGTCGCCGGTCCTCATGGGCGAATCCAGGCCGTCGAGCGTGGCGACGTCCTGCTCGTTGAGGAACAGGTTCGTGGCTTCGAGCACGTTGCCGCTGGGCGGCGTGAGCGACTCGCGCAGGCTCGGATAGACGGCGAAGAGCGCCTCGAACGCGTCTCGCACGGAGCCCGCCTCGACGTCAACGCTGCGCGCGCCATCCGTATGGTGCCGCAGCACCTCGGGAATACGGATGGTGACCGTGGGCATGAGACGGCCTGGACGGGATTCGCGGCCCGGCATTTTCCGCGATGGGGCTCGCCAATGGCAACGGCACCGCCACACTTTCGGCGGTCCGCGCCGGGACTTAGGATGGGGCAGCGGATCCGCCAAGTGAGAAACCCGATGCAACCCAAGGTCATCGATCCCGGCGAGGTCGCCGCGGAGCACGTCTACCCCGACGCCCCGAGCAAGGTCATCAAGCGCAACCTGGTGACCCACCGGGACGACGCGCCGAACTTCGGCATGCGGCTCTTCGAAGTCGAGGCCGGCGGCGCGACCGATCATCACCAGCACCCCTGGGAGCACGAGGTGTTCATTGTCAGCGGCAGCGGCCACCTGCTGACCGACGACGGGCTCAAGCCCTTCGCGCAAGGCCAGGCCGTCTTCGTACCGCCCATGGCCATGCACCAGTTCCAGAACACTGGCGCCGCGCCGTTGCAGTTCATCTGCATGATCCCCAACAGCGGGGACTGTCAGTAGCGCCGCTCGACGGCAAGCCGGTTGTCGCCGGCGTGAAAGTCCGGCAAACAGCGACGTCCCTGGCGAAGGTTGAGGCGGAACGCCACGTGCCCTCCGCAATAAACCTGCCACCGGATAACCGATTGCTGGGCCGTGGTGTCCTGCTGGTCGTTTGCGCCTGCTCGATATTCCTTGCCCTGGTCCTGGCGACGGCCTGCGGCGGCCTGGAGACCTCGCCGGAAACCGACCGGGCGGCGCTGACCCTGCTGTACCAGGCCACCGACGGACCCAACTGGATCCGCCGCGCCAATTGGCTCACCGACGCGCCCTTGGACCAGTGGGAGGGCGTGACCACCGACGAGAACGGCCGGGTCATCGGCTTGGACCTCTACCGCAACAACGTCTCCGGCGTCATACCGACGGACGTGGGCAACCTGGACAAGCTCCAGGTTTTCAACGTGGCCAATACCAGCGATCACCTTGTGTCGGACGTGGCCGAAATCATTGTCGGGTTTGCAAGTCTTCTGGAGCTGGTTCTCACCGGAGACACAACGCTAAACACCAGGAATCCGCCCGAATACAACGATTTGTACGGGTGCCTTCCAAGCCGTCTGCAAGGGCAGTTGGACAGCGAGCGGTCCAACCTGGGTGGGCGAGGATTCTGTGACGGGGCGAACGAGGCGGTCAACACGAACACGCTGGCCCTCGAATACGCCGTCCTTAAGGGAGACGTTGCGGCGGTGCAGCGTCTCGTTCGCGACGGAGCTGATGTTGCCTGCATCAATGACTCGGGCCCCACGGCGCTTCACGCAGCAGTCGCGCAAGGGAACGTTGAGATCACTCGAGTGTTGGCGGAGCAATGCGCGGAGGATCTGGACGACGCGAGCAGCGGCGCCCTCTACGAGCTTGCCCTCGACCGCCGTACACCCGTGATTGTCCAGGTCCTGCTGGATGCCGGCGTCGACTTCCCCTGCACCAGTGATTCGGACCCCACGCTGCTTCACGTCGCGGTCGCGGATGAGCACGTTGAATTGGCGCGAACGGTCGCGGAGCAATGTTCGGAGCTCTTGAACACTGTGAGCACGAGCTACTTCGACGAGCAGACGCCCTTGAGCCTGGCGATCGAACGCGGCAACCAGGAGCTGGTCCGAATCCTCATCGAGGCGGGCGCGGACCCCAACGTGCGAGTCCTACCTGACTATGAGGTTGGTTCCCATCTGGCATATGCCGTCGAGGAAGGCGACGCGGCCATCGTGACGCTTCTCCTAGAGGCGGGCGCGGACCCCAATGTCTCAGACGCTGATTTGGGAGCGCCGGGTTATCGGGAAACGCCGCTCGCTCGGGCCTATCACAACGACCGGGCGGATCTGGTGCGAATGCTCGTTGACGCAGGCGCGGACCTTGGCGCCACGGGCAACGCCATGCTCTCGGCGGCGATCATCAACGGAAAGGCCGAGATGGTGAGCGCATTGGTCGAGGTTGGGGTGGAAGTCAGCGGACGAGACGCCAGGGGTCGATCCATGCTCGAACGGGCCATGGTGAGGGGCAGCGCTGAAATCGTCGCAACATTGGTGGAGGCAGGCGCGGACCCGAATGCAACCGATGCCGATGGCGAGCACATTCTCTTCGACGCAATCTTGCACGGCGGCGCTGAAATCGTGGGGATACTGGTCGACGCAGGCGCGGACGCGAATGCGACCGATGCCGTTGGAGAGCCTGTTCTCTTCTATGCGCTCCTGCTCGGCAGTGCTGAAACCGTGGAGGTATTGGTGGATGCCGGCGCGGACGTAAACGCAAGGGACAAGAACGGTCGTTCCGTGCTCGGCAGGGCCAGGCTGTTCAACGATCCCGAAGTGATCAGCATTCTCGTCAATGCCGGAGCGAAGGAATGAGAACTACTAGGCACCCGGACCTGCGGCCGGCAGCGAGCGCCTGGACGCGCGCGGCCCGACGGCGGTGGCGCCCCCGAGGGAATTCGAATCCCTGTCGCCACCTTGAAAGGGTGGTGTCCTAGGCCTCTAGACGACGGGGGCCGTGGTGTGGGCGGGTCACTCTAGCACCGAGGTCGGCGCCGCCAGCCGTACGTCAATGCGGGACGACGCACACGCCGGTCCGTGTAGGGGCGGGCCTTGTGCCCGCCCGCGACCGACGCCGCCAGCGGTGACCTGTCATTCTGGCGGCACGTCGCTGCCTTGAGCATCGCAAATGACCCCGCGCCTCCCCAACGCTTGCGACGCGCCATGAAAGATCCGCCTCCCGAAAGCCCACGAGACCCGGCGCTTCAACTGCGCTCACGCCTCGAAGCCGTCGCCGACCCGGTGCGCGCGGCGGGCGAGGCCAAATACCTCAAGCTGGAGCGGCGCCGGGTGATCGGCACGTCGATGCCGGGCGCCGAGCGCGTGCTAACGGGCTTCGTCAGGGATTTCGGCCTGCCGTCAGACCTGAGCCTGCTCGAACGGCTCTTCGACGCATCGCTGGAAGAAGCCTGGTGCGCCATCTGGACGCTGGCGGCCCAGCCGGCGTTCGATGCCGGAACCTGGCAACTCGCCGAGGCCTGGAGCGGCGCGCCGGACACCTGGGCGCTGGCCGACCCCATCTCGCTGCTGCTCGTGGCGGGCCACCTCGACGCCGGCGTCATCAGCGAGGACGTGCTCCGCGCCTGGACCGCGCGCGAGGAACCGTTCTGGTTCCGGCGCATCGCCCTGGTGGCGACGGTGTCGCTCAACGACGGCCTGCACGGCCCAACCCAGCGGCGGCTGCGGCGCATCGGGCGCGTGCCGCCGGTCGGCGAATCGCCTCGACCGGAGCTCACGCTTGACCTGCTGGAAGCCAGCATCCACGACCGGCGGCACTTCATCCGCCTGGGCATCGGCTGGGCGCTGCGACCGTTGTCCGCCGTGGACCCCGACGGCGTCGCGGCGTTTGTCCGGCGCCACCGCGACCACATCACCAAGGCCATGCTGCGCAAGGCGCGCCTGGACGACGACGGAAGGCGAACGACGTGATCTCGCTCATCCTCGACACCGACATCGGTGACGACGTGGACGACGCCTTTGCGCTGGCCTTCGCCGCGCGGCACCCGCAAATCCGCCTGTGCGCCGTGACCACCGTGCTGGGCGACACGCGCTGGCGCGCGGCGCTGACGCTGCGGCTGCTGGACGAGCTGGGCATCGAGGGCATCACGCTCTCCGGCGATGTGGTGCTGCCGCCAGGGAGTGCCGATCCGCGTTGCGATCCCCGCCCAGCAACCGATCTCATGGCCGACGCGATTGCGGCCGCGCCGGAGCCGGTCTGGCTCGCAACCATCGGTCCGGCCACCAACGCCGCCGCGCTGCTGGCCGCGCGGCCCAGATCGCTGGACCGCCTGTCCGGGATCGTCATGATGGGCGGCCGGCACGATCCGTCAAACCCGCGCGAGCACAACTTCGGCGCCGATCCCGCCGCCGCAGCCGCCGTGTGCAACTGCGGCCGGCGCGTGCGCGTGGGCGACTACCTCGTCACGTCCCAAGCGCAACTGCGGCGGGACGACCTGGCCCGCGTGCGGCGCGCCCCGGGCATTGGCCGCTCGCTGGGTCTGATGCTCGAAACCTACCTGGGCCGGCGCGGCCGCGATTGGACCAGCATGTACGATCCCGCGGCGCTTACTTTGGCGCTCGGCGAGGAGTTTCTGCGACTCGGCCTGACGCCGCGCCGCGCCGAGGTCGTGGCGGGCCAGGTTCGGTTTCGGGTCGCGAGTGCAGCTACCCATTTGCGCATCGCGGCGGCTATCGACGCCGGGGCCTTTCGTCGCGGGTTGCTCGATGTCCTCGGCTTGCGCGAATGAGCTTGCCGACCAGCCCGGATCTGGCGCCCGCCAGCGCGCAATATCAACTCATCGATTCGGCACCTGCGGTGCTGGCGACGGACTCCAGGGTCGTCGCGGCGTGGATCGGCGGCAGTATCGCCGCGGGGACCGCGGACCGGTGGTCGGACGTGGATTTGCGCCTGGCCGTCGAGCAACCTGATCTGCCCGGAGTCATCGCCGGCATTCCGGCGACGCTGGCGGCTATCCGTCCGGTGCTGGGATGGTTCGGACGGCCCGTTCGTGGTGGACATCTCGTCGTCGTCACCTTCGAGGGGCCGCTGCGCGCGGACCTGGAAATCGCGACGCCGGCGTACCTGCGCGGTCCGCGGCACGAGGCGGTGGCGCCCCTGATCGACCCGGACGGCCAGGTTGCGCGGTTTGCCGGCACTCCCGTCGCACCGCCCCGGCTCACGCCGGCGGAGCTGATCCAGCGCGAGGCGGCGCGGCTTCCATCTGAGTTGGGACGGTTGCAGCGGGCCATCGAGGAACGCTCCATCCTGTCGGCAACGCAAGCCCAAGCCACGCTACTCGAGTCCGCCCAGCGCCTGCTTCTGCTGCTGCGCGACCCGCGCGCCGCGGGCCTCGCGGGGCCCAAGCACGCGGCGGACGCGCTGACCGCAGCCGACGTCGAGCCGCTCCTGGCTCCCCTGCGCGCCTGGAGCGCCGACTGGCCCGATCCGGCGGCTGATTCCATCGACCCGACCCTCGATCTCCTGCGTCCGCTCGTCGCGGAGGTTCAAAACCGACACGAAACAACGGTGCCCCTGCATCCAGAGCCGCCCGATCCCGAGGGCGCCGTGGCGGGGTCGAGCCATTTCACCCGATACGCGCCGACGGAAGCTGTTCAGGCCGCCCACAACCTGCTGGTGCACGCCATGGTCGGCGCCAGTTCCTACAACCGCGGCCTCTACACCGGACTGCTCTGGGGCTATGCCATGGCGGCGCAACTGGCCGCCGACCTGGCCCGCGTGCGGCCAGAATCGCCGGAGCTCGCGGTCCAGCTCGCGCCCGCCGACGCGGCTGCATTGGAGTCCGCGCTGCGGCCGCTGCGGCGCGGGAGCGTCGAGGCCGTCCGCCATGTCGCGGCCAGCGTGGCGGCGTTGTATTCGCGCTACCTCGAACGGGCCTGCGACGCGCTGGGCCTGTCCTACCAGCGGCGGCTCGACCGCGAGGTCAATTCCTATCTATTCCGCGAAGGTGTGTTCGCCTACGACGTAACCGCCGCCAACCCTGCACCCTGAACCCGGCTGCTCACTCCGGGCGTCCGCTCGCGCCGCGTGCGCGCCGCCGCACCCACCCCAGCGCGACGCACGCCCCCACCGCCGTCGTGCCGGCGAGCACGTTGAACAGGATGTCTCGCGGGTCGACGACCCGGCTCGGCAGAACCGCCTGCACGCCTTCGTCGAGCAGGCCAAGTGACCCCGTCGCCACGACCGCGACCAGGGGCGGCAGCGGAACGCGCCGACCCTGGCGCGCGCGCTCGGCCAGCGCTTCGTAGATGAAGACGCCCACCACGCCGTATTCCATCAGGTGCGTGCGCTCTTCCTGACCAGCCATCAGCCGCGCGACCATCAGCAGGTAGGCCGCCGCGATGCCCAGCGCGACGGCAATCTCCACCCCGCCCGGACGCACTTGCAGCCCCTGCGTGACGATGGTCATCCCTACGAGTACCAGGCCACAGGCGACGGCGGCCGGCAGCCAGCCGCGCTCGCGCAGGACCTGGGCCAGCATTGGCGCCAGGCCCAGGGTGGCGTAAATCGCCACCAGCACGGCCAGGGTCCAGAGCCAAAGCCGCCGCTCTCGCTTCGAGGAAAATAAAGCCATGGCCGAAACTGTAGCGGGAGCGGCCGCTGGTTCTTCCGCCGTCAGGCACAATGAGCGCCGCCGACTCTTATCCGAAGGCTGGCCCGTGAAGATCTCGCAGCGTGTTCAAGACTTGGCCGAATCAGGAACGATCGCCGTCAGCAACAAGGTCGCGGCGATGCGCGCCCAGGGCATCGACGTCGTGAGCCTGGGCGCCGGAGAGCCCGACTTCGACACGCCCGACCACATCAAGGCGGCCGCCGCGGCGGCCCTGGACGGCGGCGAGACCAAATACGCCAAGCCGGCCTCGGGCGTGCCCGAACTCAAGCATGCCGTCGTCGCCAAGCTGAAGCGCGAGAACGGCCTCACCTATTCCACCGACCAGGTCGTCGCCAGCGTCGGCGGCAAGGAAGCGCTCTACCTGGCCTTCGCCACCCTGCTCGACCCGGGCGACGAGGTCATCATCCCCGCGCCCTATTGGGTGTCTTACCCGGAGCAGGTCAAGCTCGCCGGCGGCGTGCCCGTCTTCGTCAACGCGGGCGCGGACGCCGGCTTCCGGATCACCCCGGACCAGCTGCGCGACGCGCTCACGCCGCGCACGCGCGTATTCGTGTTCAACTCGCCCAGCAACCCCACCGGCGCCGCCTACTCGCCCGAAGAAACCGACGCGCTGGCGGCGGTGCTGGCCGACACCGACGTCGTCACCTTCAGCGACGAGATGTACGACCGCTTGCTGTTTGGCGGCCGAGAGTTCAAGAGCTTCGCCGCCACGTCGGCGCACGCCTACGACCACACCATCACGTTCAACGCGGGCTCGAAGTCCTACTCCATGACCGGCTGGCGCATCGGCTACGCCGCCGGACCGGTCGACGTCATCAAGGGCATGGCCAAGCTCCAGTCGCAGACCACCAGCGGCGGCGCCACGTTCACCATGCACGCGCTGGCCGCCGCGCTGAACGGCGACCAATCCTGCGTGGAAGTCATGCGTGCCGAGTTCGAGCGCCGCGGAAAGTTCCTCAGTGACCGCCTGAATGCCCTGGACGGCGTGGTCTGCCCCGAACCGGGCGGCGCCTTTTACGCCTTCCCCGACGTCTCCGGCACCTTCGAGGCCAAGGGCGTGTCCGGCTCGACCGAGTGGGCCGGCCGCCTGCTGGAAGACGCCCACGTCGGCGTGGTGCCGGGCAGCGACTTCGGCGCCGACGCCTGCGTGCGCCTCAGCTTCGCCACCAGCATGGCCGCCCTGGAAACCGCCCTGGACCGCATCGAAGGCTTCCTGGACTAACCAAAGCCGAGTTGCGGCGCGCATGAGGCGCCAGCGACAGAAGCCCGCGAGACCCGTTCGTGGTGAGCCCGTCGAACCATGAACGGCCCCTCGACCGCTGGGTTTGCCTTGCGTTTGGCTCTGACCCTATACCTTGATGGCGGTCTTCCCGTAACCTCTTCGTCATTCCGGCGGAAGCCGGAATCCAGGGCCCTCCCAACGCAGGGACACGCTGGGTGGTTTGCATCGATCCCGCCCCAGCCCGGAAAGGCGTCCGCCCGGTCGTCTGGGCTTACGCCGCGTCGGCCCCCCGAGCCAGCCCGTCGAGGTCATCCCGATCCAACCCCAGGCTCTCGGCCGTGTCCAGGATCGCCGTCCACGTGGCCTCCGCCACCGGCAGGCCGGCCGTGCTCAGCTTCTCCCGCGACCGCCGCTCGGTGTCGCCGGGAATCAGCACCTCGTCGAAGCCGGCGGCCGGGCGCGTGTTGCGCATGCGGTCGAAGGTGTCGCGAGAGGCCGCGTCGTAGCCGTCGCCCCGGTCGAAGGCGTTGGTGTCGACGGCCATGGCAAACGTGCCGATGCGCACGTTGATTTCCGGGTTGATGGCGCCGGTGAGATTGGCGGCCAGGATCTCCGTCATCAGCGACAGGCCGTAGCCCTTGTGACCCGCCATGTGGAGCAGCACGCCGCCGTCATAGAGGTCACCGGGATTCGTTGACGGCTGCCCGTCGCCGTCCAGGATCTGGCCGGGCGGCAGCTGCGTGCCTTTGGCCAGTGCCACCCGCACCTTGCCCTCCGCGGTGGCCGTGGTGGCGAAATCCACGATCAGCGGATCGGTCCCCTCCGCCGGCGCGCCAAAGGCCATGGGATTCGTGCTCAGCCGCCCTTCGGCCCCGCCGAAGGGCGCGGCCCGCATCGTGCCCGGTCCGCCCGCGGCCATGAGGTAGACCACGCCCAGCTCGGCCCCCAGCTCGGCCCATTCGCCCAGGCGTCCGATGTGGTTGCAGTGGAAGATGCCGCCGATGGCGACGCGCGAGGTCTTGGCTTTCGCCGCCAGGCGTATCGTCAGATCCTCCGCCGCCAGGTGACCGAATCCATATTGGGCGTCCAGCAGGACCGTGGTGTCCGACTCGGATACGACCACCGGCCCCACGGCGGGGATGAACGCGCCCTGGCGGATGCGGTCGACGTAGTCCGGGATGCGGATCACGCCATGCGAGGGATGCCCCGACAGATCGGCGCGAACGAGCCACGTCGCGATCTTGGCGGACGCCTCGGCGGGCGTCCCCGCGGCTTCCAGAATCCGCGCTGTGGCGGCAGTCAGGGGTTCGGCGGAAAACGTCGGCATGCGTTCCTCAGGTCGTTCATGGCAGCGCCACCGGCACAGCCGATTCGCATGATACGCAGCCGTCCTGACCAGCGCCCCGGCGGGGCTTGGCTGCTGCCGGCGGATTCCTTGCTGCGAAGTCCTGTCAATAGCGCGCGGAGCATGCGCAGGTAGACTGGTTATCCAGTCACAACGCCTCAGTCGATAGGAACGTCCTTTTATGACTCTCGCCCTGCGCTGCGCCCGACGTGGCGCGCTGCTGTTCGCGCTGCTCGTTGTAGGCATCGCCACGGCCGTACCCACCTTTGCCGACTCGCACGCCGGCCTTTCCGCCCTCGTAACGCGAAGCGTCTTCTTCGAGCCCGACGCCCACCTGGCGCACAATGTCCCGGATCTGCGCCTGACGGTTGGGGACGGCGAGGTCGACTGCAACTTCCTCTCGCACTACGAGTCGACCGGCGGCGACATCCGCTGGGGTTTCGCCACCTCCGAAGTCATCGAAGAAGACGGCGGCAGCCTGACGCAGTACTACCAACGTGGCGTCTTGGACTGCCACGAGCGCGACGGCATGTGGCGCCTGGAGCGCCGCCTCGTGTGGGACTACGTCGGCGGCGGTATGGCCGACTCGCCCGATCTGGGCGTCGAGCCCGACCTCGTGAGCGAGCAGCCCGGCCGTCCAAGCGGGCCGTGGGGGCACCGCGTGTCCAATTTCGCCATTGACGGCACGCCCACCGGATTCCTGGACTTCTACTACGAGCTTGGCGGCATACAGGCGTTTGGCCTGCCCAAGAGCGACGCCCGCCTGGACAACACGCCCGGCGCCATGCTCACCATCGAGGGCGCCGACCCCGGCGTCATCCGGCAGTACTTCCAGGCTGCAGTGTTCGAACACTGGCCTGACAGCGATCAACCGGTGCAGCTTCGCTTCCTGGGCGACGCCGTCCGCGATCTTCGCTACCCCTATGGCAGCCACCTGGTGATCGCGAGCTTTCAGGCGGCCGAGCCCCTGAGCGACGGCGACGCCTACGCGCCCGAGAGTGTCTCGCTCGGGGACGCGCTGGTCATGCTCTACGGAGCCACCAACGGCGACCACGACGCCTACGTGGCGCGGCAGCGTGACGCGCTCGTCGCGCTCTACCACGCCGCCAACGGCGACGATTGGAACAAGAACGACAACTGGCTCAGCGACGCGCCGCTCGGCGAGTGGTTCGGCGTCACCACGGACATCCACGACCGCATCGTCGATTTGGACCTCTCGCAGAACCAGTTGAGCGGCACGCTCCCGCCCGAGATCGGGCAGCTCGCCGCCCTCCGTCGATTGGATGTCCAGGGCAATCAGCTGCACGGCGAGATTCCGCCCGAGATCGGCGACCTGGACAACGTGACCCACCTCTCCCTGTGGGCCAATCAGTTCAGCGGGTCCATCCCCGCAGAGATGGGCGACATGGCCAGCCTGGAATGGGCCGCGCTGGGCATCAATGAGTTGACCGGCCCGATTCCTCCCGAGTTGGGCAACCTGTCGACGGCCACCCATCTGGATTTCACCCTGAATCAGCTCAGCGGCGAAATCCCAGCCGAGCTGGGCAACCTCACCAACCTGGTCTGGCTGACCTTCTGGAGCAACCGGTTGACGGGCCCGATTCCACCTGAGTTGGGCAACCTCACCAACCTGGAGCAGCTCGACCTGGACACCAATCGGCTGAGCGGCCCAATTCCGCCCGAGCTGGGCAACCTCGTCAACCTTGACGAGCTGTGGCTGCGTGTCAACCAGTTCACCGGTGAGATTCCGCCCGAGCTGGGCAACCTCACCAACCTGCAAGTGCTGGGTCTAAGCCAGAACGCACTGACCGGTGAGATTCCGCGCGAGTTGGACAACCTCACCAGCCTGCGAAGCGTCTATCTCGCGGGCAATCAGCTCACCGGCTGCGTGCCCGCGGCGTTGGCGACGATTCCCAGAAGCGACTTGCACGAGGTCGACCTGCCGCCATGTGAACTCGAAGAGCCGGAGGACATGGAGGACACCGAGGAGTCGGAGGGCGCGACGGAGGTCTAGGCCTGTCTCGAATGGGTCGGGTTTGAAACCCGCCCCGCCGCCGGAATCCGGTGGCCCGCGCTGCGCGCAGCGTGGGACTGCCCGCATTCGTCGTGAGCCCGGCTCCTTTGCCGCTACCCCGCCCCGCTCGCCAAGGCGTTGACCTCCTCGGCCGACACGCCCACCTTCTCGGCGCTGTCCAGGTAGAGCTCCCAGGTCGAGTCGGGAATGTCCAGCGGCTGTCCCGCGAGGTCACGGCACGAGGCGCGCTCGAAATCGCCCGGCACCTGCACTTCGGTGAATCCCGGCGCGGGGCGCGTGTTGCGCAGGCGCTGCAGGTTGGCGCGGATGCCGCGCCGCACGTCCTCGGCGTCGCCGAACGCCCCGGGGGCGATCGCCAGCGCGAATCCGCCGGCAGGATTCTCGCCGCCCTCCACTGCCGTGCCCACCAGGTTGGCGCCCAGGAGCGACACCATCAGGCCAACGGCATAGCCCTTGTGACCGCCAAACGGCACCAACATCCCGCCCTCGTAGAGCTTCGCCGGGTCGTTGGTGGGGCGTCCGTCCTGGTCCAGCAGCCAGCCGTCCGGCACCGGCAGGCCCTTGTCGCGGTAGACCCGCACCTTGCCCTCGGCGGACGCCGTCGTCGCCATGTCGATCAGCATGCCGTCGTTCTCCGCCGCCGGCGCGCCGAAGGTGAACGGCAGCGTGCCCACCCGCGGCTCCGCCCCTCCGAACGGGGCCGCGATGTCGGCCGCCCCCCCGGCCCAGCCCATGCACAGATACGAGATAACGCCCAGCTCGTTGCCAAGCTCGCCCCACTCGCCCAGGCGGCCGATGTGGGTCACGTTGGTCATGCCGCCAATGGCGACCGACGACTCCTTGGCCTTGGCCGCCACCACGCGCGTGAGCAGCTCGGCTGCGAAGTGCCCAAAGCCCAGGTTGCCCTCGATGAGGACCGTGGTCGCGGTCTCCGACACGATGGTCGGACGCTCTGCGGGCTTAATCCTGCCCTCCAGGATCAGACCCACATACTCGGGTACCCGCTGGAATCCGTGCGAGGGATGCCCCGCCAAGTTCGAGTTGGCCAGCCATTGGGCCAGCTGGTCGGCAATGTCGTCCGGCGCTCCGGCGGCCCCAAGGACGCGACTGGAGGCCTCGGTGAGTCCCTCGACAGAAAAGCTGGGCATGAAAGCGGACCCTCTCGCACCGCGCTGCGCTCGCATGGTACGCGCCCGGCCGGGCATCGGCGCATAATGGCGGGCTTGCCGGCTCAGCGGGACACGCGGCTATGACTTTCGGCCCTTCACCTTCGACCTTTCGGACCACGCCCACGCTCGTCTTCGGACGTGGGGCGATCCACGAATTGCCGGATCATCTGCGCCGCACCGGCGCCGGCCGCGTCTTAATCGTCACCGATCCCGGCGTTGCGGCGTGTGGCGTGCTGGCGCAAGTCGAGGAGCTGCTCAACGACGCCGGAATCTCGTTCGGCGTCTATGCCGGTGTGGTGCCGGAACCCCCCAGCCCGAGCGTCGACGCCTGCGCCGAGGCCATCGAGGCCGATGGCGCCGACGTGGTCGTGGGTCTCGGCGGCGGCAGCGCCATGGACACCTCGCAAATCGCCGCCTGCCTGGTGACCAACGGCGGCGCCACCGAGGACTGGCTGGGCGTTGAGATTCTCGAAAAGCCCGGCATTCCCACCATCAGCGTGCCCACCACCGCGGGCACCGCGTCCGAGCTAACCGGCAACGCCGTCATCGTGCTGGCGGACCAGTCTAACAAGATGTCTGTCGTGAGCCCCTACATCTACCCCAAGGCGGCGATCGTGGACCCGGCGCTCACGGACTCGGTGCCGCCGGACGTCACCGCGGCCACGGGCATGGACGCCTTCTGCCACGCCACCGAGTCGTTCATCTCGGTCAAAGCCACGCCGCACACGCGCCTTTACGCCGCCGAGTCCATGCGGCGCGTCGTGGAGTACCTGCCGCGCGCAGTGGCCGACGGCAGCGACACCGAGGCGCGCGACGAGCTGGCTTACGCCTGCGTCATGGCCGGCTACACCCTGGCCAACGCGGGCACGATCATCGTCCACGCCATGGCCCACGCCATCGGCGCCTGGGCCAAGATCCCCCACGGCGTGGCCAACACGCTCTGCCTGCTGCCCGTGATGGGGTTCTGCGCCGAGCGCGTGCCGGCGCTCGTGGGCGGCATGGCCGAGCCGCTGGGCGCACCGAATGGCGCCAACGACGCCGACCGCGCCCAGGCGACGCTGGACGCCATGCGGGGGCTGATAGATGGCATCGGGCTGTCCACCCGCCTCGGCGAGGCCGGCGTGCAGCGCGACTGGCTGCCCGAGGTCGCCCGCGTCACCCACGGCTCCCGCCGCCTCATGGACCAAAGCCCCGCTCAACCCACCGAAGCCGAGCTCCTGACCATGCTCGAGGCGGCGTACTAGACGCTACGGTTCAGCGAACAAGGCCATGATCTCAACGTGAGGGACGAGTTGGCCATCGCGCTCTATAAGCAACTCGTGCTCTAGCAGCGTGCGGAGGTCGCGTTGCGTGGTCCTAACTCCCACGCGGCGATAGACGCTGCCAATGATGCTTGGTGAATCCAAGTTCTCGTGGGGCGCCCGCGCGAGTTGCGCGCCCGTCAGGCGCCTGATGAGATCCAACATCCGCGCCCGCCGCCGATCCCCGAGGCCGGGCACCTCTTCGAGCGTCTGGCGGGCGTACTCGTGGAAAGCGATGACTCGAATCATCGCCATCAACTCACGTCGCACTTGCGCAAGCTCGCTTGCCAACCCCTCGATCGCAAAGAGCACGAAATCTGTAAGGTCGCCGTCCGACCTGAAACGCGCGGCTGTTAGCGCGTCCACGTAGGCGTCTCGGTTCTGGTAGTAGAAATTCGCCAGCGAGTAGAACCCAAAGGCGTTGATCCCGGCGCGATAGAGCATGAAGCTTTCGACGCCACGCGATGCCCGCCCGTTGCCATCGCCGAACGGGTGAATGCTCACCACGTAGAAGTGCGCGATGGCCGCACGAACAATCGGGTCCCAGGCGGCAGCCGTGCCCTCGTCGAACCAGCGCACGAAGTCCGACATAAGCCGGCAGACCTCGTCGCCGGTAGCTGGCGGACGGTAGTCGCCGGCGGATACGGCGTGGTCTCGGAATTGCCCTGGCTCATTGCCTTGGTAGGGCACACCCTCCGTAGTAAGCCGGTGGAATTCCCGGATGAGCGGCTCGTCGAGCCGCCGCTCGGGATTTGCCCGCAGCTCATGCTGCACGAATTCAAGCACGGCCTGCGCGTTGCGGGCTTCACGCTCGTCGCGCGACCGGTCGTCCGGCAAGACTTTGACATCGGCCGGTGCGTCCAGCACTTCGAGCGCCTCGGTTTCCGAAATCCGCGTCCCCTCGATTGCCGCCGTACCACGTACGGCGCGTGCGATGTTGAGCGCGTTCAGGCGTCGCCGCACACCAACGGTCACCGGAATGCCGCGAATCGTCTCGGCGATCGCGCGCGAGCGCTCAATCGCCCGCACGAGCCGCGGCTCATCGACGCGAATGCGGACATTGAAGTGAACGTCCCAGCTCGGCATGCTGCTCATTAGGCGACAACATCCGCGTCATTGTCGCGGTAACTGTCGCGTCTCTCAAACCTGTTAAATGCTAGTTTTTCACGCGACAGTGTCGCCGTCAATGTCGCACGCAGTTACCTGGCGGAACCGCCCCTAAGCCGCCCCACCCGCCACGAAGGCGCGAATCTGGTCCCCCGTCAGGCCGTCGATGCCGAGGTCGGCCAGGGTGCGACGGTTGGTGTCCAGCGGCTCTTGCAGCACGGTAAGGCCAAGTGCAACGACGGCGTCGATAATCGGAGTCGGCACGCCCAGCGCGGCGCCCAGGCCGGACCACGCGCGCAGGCCGTAAGGCACGTCCTCCGACAGCCAGCGCGTATTGAGTTCGCCCGGCGCCTTCAGCGCGGTGAGCATCGCGCTGCCGTTGATCGTGGCCCACAGGTCGGGCGGCTCGGCGCGGGGACCGAACCCGGCGGCAGCAAACGCTTGGGCGGCATCCGGCAGATCGTGGCCCAGGGCCGCGGCCACTGCGCGGCGCTCCGCGTCCAGCGCCATGATCGCCCGCACCACGCCCGGCGTGACGCCCTCGTCGTAGAAGTAGAACTCCCCCCGCGAGCGCTCGATGCGCCCGGCGTTGAGCAGCACGCCCGGCGGATGGACCACCGGGTTCATCGCGCTCAGCCCGCAGGCCAGCACGTCCGGCATGGGGGTGATGCCGGGGAACAGCGGCGCCAGCCGCTCGTGCACCTGCGCCGTGGCCGTGGACGGAAACACGCCCAGGCCCATCGCCGGCACCACGCCCCAGATCGTGGCGCCGTCCGGCTGGGTCTTGCGGCAGACGTAGGGCGCGGTGTCGGTTTCGGCGATTGGGATGGCGGGCGCGCCGGACTCACGCAGCAGGCGCGCCACCTCCAGCGCCCCGAGCGTTCCCGGCATGAGCGTGAGCGTGTGGCTCGGGCGGATGTGCGGAGCCAGCGCCCGCGCCCACGACGCATGGCCATAGGCCGGCACGATCAGCAGCAGGTCGTCCGACGCGGCCGCGGCGGCTCCGACGTCGTCCGTGACCATGTCAATGCGCGCCGCGCCCGTGTGCGCCACGCCGTGCAACTCGATCACCCGCGCCTCGCGCACCGGATCGAGGGCCTCGGCGAACTCGGGCAGCTCCCCCAGGGTCACGGAGTGCCCGGCCAGCGTCAGGTTGGCCGCCGTGGCAAAACCCGTGTTCCCGGCGCCCAGCACCACCACCGATTCACCCGACGCCATGTGGCCCTCCAGCTTCCCGGCTCTCGTCGTCGACCCGGCACAGTATGACGCCTACCGCCGTGCCACCGCGTTCGATGCGTGCGGTACGGTTGCCGCAGTGCCGCATCCAGGCGGAAGCAGTCGCATGCCCGACAAGCCGTTTCGCGTCGCGCTGGCCAACGGGCTGCGCTATGCCTCCGTGCTCGACTTCACCCACCTGCTGGACGCCGTCGGCGCGTCGCTGACGGTCGTCGACGCGCCCACGTCGGATGACCAGGCCGTGGAGCGACTGGCGGGCTACGACGGGATCATCTGGCCCCACGGCCCCTATCGGCTGGCGCCGTTCGACCGGCTCCCCGACCTCCAGGGCGTGATCGCCCCGACCGTGGGCGTGGACCACGTCGACCTGGACGACGCCACCGCCGCCGGCGTGGTGGTCGGCAATCTGCCGGCCTTCGCCACGGAACAGACGGCGGACGCGGCGATGTTCCTCATCATCGGCTCGGTGCGGCGAGTGCCCCAGATGTGGGCCCAATGGCGCCAGGGAAACCGCGCCATCCCGGCCTGGGAGGCCCAAATCAGGCCCATCGGCGATATGCGCGGGGCCACCCTGGCGCTGATTGGCTTCGGTCGCATCGCGCGCGCGGTGGCGGTGCGGGCGCAGAGCTTCGGCATGCGCTGCATCGCCTACGGCCCCACGGTGTCGCCCTGGGAGGCCGCGTCCTTCGGCGTCGATCTGGTCGACCTCGACACGGCCTTCGCGACCGGCGACGTGGTGTCCGTGCACCTGCCGCTGAACGCCGGCACGCACCATTTCGTGGACGGCGACCTGCTGACGCGCATGAAGTCGTCCGCCGTGCTTGTCAACGTCTCGCGCGGGGCGGTCGTCGACGAGGCGGCGTTGCTGGAGGCGCTGCAGTCCGGCCGCATCGCCGGCGCCGGATTGGACGTCTTCGAGCAGGAGCCGGTGACACCGGATAACCCGCTGGTCAACATACCCAATGTGCTCTGGCTGCCTCACGCCGGCGGCTCCTCCGAGGAGGGCATCCGCCGCGTGGGCGAGGGCTCAGCCGAGCAAATGGCCTGGCTGGCCCAGGGCTACTGGCCGCGCCACATCGCGAACCCCGGCGTGCAGCCCAGAGTCCCCCTGCGACGGCGGGGCTATCCGGAGCGCCGCTAACCGAGCGCGACTGTCGAATACTGGCGGCCTTTCCCAGGCTGCACGCAGCCTGGGCCACCGGATCTAAGCAATGGGCTCGCGTGGTTGCGGGGGTCGGATTCGAACCGACGACCTCCGGGTTATGAGCCCGACGAGCTACCACTGCTCCACCCCGCCCGCCATTCTACCCGCTGGCGGTCCCGCCTCCGCCCCTTTTTCGGGTGCGCTGGGGTTCGCGCCGGTCGCGTGAGGTGTTGACAACCTGACGCCTGCCCCGTTCGATGCGGGCATGCCCTTCTTCTCCTCGACTCGGGAGCGGCGGCTCTGGGCCTGGACGCTGCTCGTGGTGGCGGCGATCTACGCCACCTTGGGCCTGGCGACCTCGCTGGCCGGGCTGCTGCGCGACACCGGCGTGCTCACCCCCCTTTTCGTCCTCGCCATGCTGTTGATCGGCGTGGCCGTGGTCTCGCGGGGACTCACTTGGCGGCCGGGCGGCCTTGAGATCGCCGTGGTGCTGGGCGTGGCGGCCGTCTACGGCCTGGTGTTCGTGCGGATGGCGCTCGAGACGGAGCGCAGCCACCTGATCGAGTACGGCGTGGTGGCGCTGCTGATCTATGAGGCTCTGACCGAGCGCGCCAGCCAGGGCCGCCGCGTCCCCCTGCCCGCCGTGCTCGCCTTCCTGGCGGCGGTGGTGGTCGGCGCGGTGGACGAGGGCATCCAGGCGTGGCTGCCTGTCCGCGTGTTCGACCCGCTGGACATCCTGTTCAACGCGCTGGCCGCCTTCATGGCCGTGGCGGGCAGCGTCGCCCTCGCCTGGGCGCGGCGGCGGACGTGGCGATCACGGCGCAGGCCGTCGGATCAGTAGGGACACGCGCAGGACCGGGCGGGCAACCACGAGGGTTGCCCCTACACCGGACAATCGGTCCGCCGTCAGGGCCCCGCACTGGTCCCGAGCAGGTCCTCGGCTTCCCACTCGTCTTCGAATTCCATGATTTCGTCCCAGCGTTCGAGGAGTGGAACGTATTCCTGCCACCACGCCTGGTAGTCGTCGGAGCTTGTGGTTGCGTGCCAGCGCTCGCGGCTTTCCCAAAACTGCTGCGTCAGGTAGGACCTCGTGCCGTCAATGTGCAAGAGACCCAGCCCAAGGCAGCCATTGAGCTTCGCGTAGTGCGGCTGAAACTCCTCACGTACGAGTTTGATGAGTTCCGATTCTGTTCGCCCGTCTATCAGCGACCAGCGTTTGAATGTGATGAATGCGGACATGTTGAAGCTTCGCGGTGGCCCAGGCTGCGCGCAGCCTGGGAAATGTTAGGGCGGCACGCCCCTGCGGCACGCAGCGCGGGCCACCGGATGCGCGGCGTGGGCCACCGATGGCGGGCGCGCCGCCGAACCGGCCGATAAGCCGCATTCTGTCGCGGGCGGTCATCTATCTGGGACCGGCGTTGCCGCCGGCCTCGTGCGGCCCACCTGGGACTTGGCGAGCAGCCTGCAAACGTCCCGGCTTGGCCTTGCTCCCGGCAGAGGTTGGCCGTTTCACGCCTGGCGCGTATACGTGCTTGTTCCCCGAGGGGGTGTCACAAGCGCCGGGCATCGTCACTGTGCCCCTGTTCCTGCCCTTCGCCGGATGTACCGACGTTGGACGACGGGCGTTACCCGCTGCCGTGCTCGATGGAGTGCGGACTTTCCTCCCCGACGCAAAGGTCGGGGCGACCGCCTGGCCGGCCCGGCGGCTCCCGCCGCCGGTGCGTGACGCACCTTAACGACGGGGAAGAGTGAGCGTGAGGTGGGCGTTCCAGACCTGGGCTCGATAGCGTTGTGGTCCTCAGCGCGACAGCCGGGCGGCCCGAAGGCCGACCGATGCCGGTCGATCCTCAACCTAGGATCGTCGGGCAGGTTGACTGCCCAACATATTCCCTAGAAAGGAGGTGATCCAGCCGCAGCTTCCGCTACGGCTACCTTGTTACGACTTCGCCCCAATCACCGGCCCCACCCTCGGCAGCTGCCTCCCTAAGGTTGGCGCACCGACTTCAGGTGTTGCCGACTTTCATGGCGTGACGGGCGGTGTGTACAAGGCCCGAGAACGTATTCACCGCCGTATGCTGACCGGCGGTTACTAGCAACTCCGGCTTCATGCAGGCGAGTTGCAGCCTGCAATCCGAACTGAGACCGGTTTTCAGGGATTCGCTTCCTGTCGCCAGGTCGCTGCCCGTTGTACCGGCCATTGTAGCGTGTGTGTAGCCCGGGGCATAAGGGCCATGCGGACTTGACGTCATCCCCACCTTCCTCCGCGTTGACCGCGGCAGTCTCGCTAGAGAAATTCAACTAGCGACAAGGGTTGCGCTCGTTGCGGGACTTAACCCAACACCTCACGGCACGAGCTGACGACAGCCATGCAGCACCTGTAACCCAGTCCCGAAGGAAATCCCGATTTCGCGGGAGGTCCAGGCTATGTCAAACCCCGGTAAGGTTCTTCGCGTAGCCTCGAATTGAACCACACGCTCCGCTGCTTGTGCGGGCCCCCGTCAATTCCTTTGAGTTTTAGTCTTGCGACCGTAGTCCCCAGGCGGGACGCTTACCGCGTTAGCTCCGGCGCACAGAGGGGTTGAGCCCTCCACACACCTAGCGTCCATCGTTTACGGCGTGGACTACCAGGGTATCTAATCCTGTTCGCTCCCCACGCTGTCGCTCCTCAGCGTCAGGTCAGACCCAGACCGCCGCCTTCGCCTCTGGTGTTCCGTCCGGGATCTACGCATTCCACCACTCCCCCGGACGTTCCGCGGCCCTCTGCCTGCCTCGAGCTCGGTGGTTTGCTCCGACCCTCCCCGGGTAAGCCGGGGGCTTTCACAGGGCACCTGCCGAGCCGCCTACGAGCGCTCTACGCCCAGTAATTCCGGATAACGCTCGCCTCCTACGTATTACCGCGGCTGCTGGCACGTAGTTAGCCGAGGCTTATTCCTGGGGTACCGTCAGTTGCGTCCCCCAGAAAAGGGGTTTACGACCCGAAGGCCTTCATCCCCCACGCGGCGTTGCTGCGTCAGGCTTTCGCCCATTGCGCAAGATTCCCCCATGCTAAACCCCGTAGGGCTCGGGACCATATCTCAGTCCCCGTGTGGCGGATCATCCTCTCAGACCCGCTACCGATCACTGCCTTGGTGAGCCATTACCCCACCAACTAGCTAATCGGCCGCAGCCCCCTCAGCCGGCGCCATATCGAGTTCCCCCGACACAGCTTTCGTCCACGGGCATCACCCCGCGACCACATGCGGTATTGTCCCCGGTTTCCCGGGGTTATTCCCCACCCGCCGGTAGGTTAGCTACGTGTTACGCACCCGGACGCCACGGTCGTGGCGAAGCCGAAGCTTCACCCGTACCGTTCGACTCACATTGGTAAAGCACGCCGCCAGCGTTCATCCTGAGCCAGGATCAAACTCGCCAAAAAAACCTCATGCTCGACCGCAACGCGGCCAAGCGGTTGGTCAGTGTGTTAGACCGCCGGGCGCCGAAACGCCCCGCGGCTCCATCGAGCCGTCCTGATCAACACGGACTACTGTCGCGCTGAGATTCAGGCCATGGGCGACCCGAATCCTCACGCTCACTCTTCCCCTGTTAAGGTGCCGCGCGTTTGCGGCTCGGACCCGAGAGATGCGCCGCCAAGGCGGGCAATGTCAAAAGGGTCACCGCAGCGCGCACGGAAGCGCTCACGTGCGTGAGCGTGCCCCAAGAATAGCACGCGATGGTGGGCGAGTTTGAGTCCGTCATTCCCGCGAAGGCGGGAATCCACCCCAGCAGGTCAACCGATCAATCGAGGGCGTCCGTCGGTGCTCGGTCAACATGCGGCTCTCAGGTGCCAGAGGCGACCACGTCAAAGCACGCCCGCTCCGTTGGCGACGCCAATTGGGGGTGATATCCTTGCCCCGGCCATGGACGAGCACATGGCTGGCTCTCATCCAGAGTGGTGGAGGGAACAGGCCCTGCGAAGCCTGGCAACCTGCGCAGCCACGCGCAAGGTGCCAACTCCGGCGGCGAAAGTCGCGAGATGAGAGGTCACGGGAATCGTGACCCCTCGCTGGTCGGAGCAGCGAGGGGTTTCGTGCAAGTGGGATGTTCACGGTGAGCCACAGGCGCATCGTCCGTCGGCGGGTCATGGCGATGGCCGGGCCCGCGCGCGCCGCGGGCCGACCGGCCGCCGTCTGAGTCCATCCCCCGAGGGCTAGCCCCCCGACCCATTGCCAACCGAAGGACGATTTTCCGTGAGCACCATCAACGCGCTCCAGTGCCGCGAGTGCGGCCGCGCCTACGAACCGAGAGCGGTTCACGTCTGTGAGTTCTGTTTCGGCCCGCTCGAGGTGCAATTCGACTACCAGGCCATTCGCGACCGCATCTCGCGTGAGTCCATCGCCGCCGGTCCCCAAACCCTCTGGCGCTACGCCGACCTGCTGCCCGTCGAGAGCGGCTGGGACCCCACCTGGCCCGTGGGCCTCACGCCGCTGCAGCGCGCCCACAACCTGGGCGAGCGGCTGGGGCTCAACCGGCTCTACATCAAAAACGACACCGTCAACCCCAGCTTCTCCTTCAAGGACCGCGTCGTGGCCGTGGCCGTGGCCAAGGCGCGCGAGCTGGGCTTCGAGACCTTTGCCTGCGCCTCCACCGGCAACCTGGCCGGTGCCGTCGCCGCCGCCGGCGCCCGGCACGGCATGGACACCTACGTCTTCCTGCCCGCCGACATCGAGCTCGGCAAAGTGCGCGGCGCGGCGGTCTACGGCGCGCGCATCGTGGCCGTTGACGGCACCTACGACGAGCTCAACCGCCTCTGCAGCGAAATCGCCGATCTCTACGAGTGGGCCTTCTGCAACATCAACGTACGCCCCTACTATGCCGAGGGCTCCAAGACCCTGGCCTTCGAGACGGTGGAGCAGCTGGGCTGGCAAGCGCCCGATCACATCGTGGCGCCCATCGCCTCCGGCTCGCTCTACACCAAGATCGGCAAGGGCCTGCGCGAGCTGGTGGACGTCGGGCTGCTGGACGAGCAGCACACCCGCATTCACGGCGCCCAGGGCGACGGCTGCGCCCCGGTCGCCGAGGCCTTCGCCCGCGACAGCATGACCTATCGCGCCGTGCGCACGCCCCAGACCATCGCCAAGTCGCTCGCCATCGGCAATCCGGCCGACGGGTTCTATGCCCTCAAGCTGGCCAAGGAGTGCGAGGGCGTCATCGACGCCGTGTCCGACGCCGAGATCGTGGACGGCATCCGGCTCCTGGCGGAAACCGAGGGGGTCTTCGCCGAGACCGCCGGCGGCGTCACCGTCGGCGTGCTCAAGCACCTGGTCGAAAACGGCGAAATCGGCCCCGACGACCTCACCGTCGCCCTCATCACGGGCAACGGCCTCAAGACGCAGGAAGCCATCGACAGCCAGACCGCCGACAGCTTTGCCGTCAAGCCCACCGTCACCTCATTCGAGCAAGTCCTCGCCGACCGCGGGGTCTACGTCACGGCCTAGGTCGCCAGGGCGCACAGAAGGAGCCGCACCGCATGCCAACCGTTCGCATCCCCACGCCGTTGCGCAGTCTCACCGGCGGCGAGAGCCGGGTGGACGTCGCCGCCGACACCGTCGGCGCGCTCGTCCAGCAGCTGGAAGCCGACTACCCGGGCATGGCCGAGCGCCTGCTCGACGCCGACGGCGAGCTGCGGCGCTTCGTCAACATCTACGTGGACGGCGACGACATCCGCTTCAAGGACGGCTTCGACACCGCCCTCGACGGCGTCGGCGAAGTCTCCATCGTCCCGTCCGTCGCCGGAGGTTAGACGGCCACGTTCCGGTTTCCTCTCCCACGGGGAGAGGGTCAGGGTGAGGGCGTCCGGTGGTCCAATCCGGTGGCCCGCGCTGCGTGCAGCGTGGGATCACGACCTCGGCAACCTCGGGCACCGGCCGGTTCGTTCCGTGTAGGGGCGCCCCTTGCGGGCGCCCTTCAACTCACGGCACCCCCGCGAACCACACCTCCACCCACGTGCTCACGAACAGCGACCCGTCCGCCTCGCTCACGTCTCTCACCTCGATGCGCAGGCGTCCCGGCGCGGTCGCGCCCGTCACCGCAATCGACCTCGTGAACGTGCCCGGTCCGTCGAAATCGCCTTCAACGGTGATATAGCTCTCGCCCACCACCGTTCCGGCCTCGTCGTAGATGCGGTACGTCAGGTTCTTCTCGAACGGCATCACGCTGGTCCGCCCGCGAACCTCGATGTCGGCGCCCACGGTCGCGCCGCTCAGCGGCGCCTCCAGCACCAGCTCGCGTGCGGGTCGCTCGGTCTCCTCCATCGCCTGAGCGCCATACATCGACGGAGTGGCCTCGAGGACCACCGGAACCGCGGTGCGAGCCAGCGCCGAACCGTCGTCCGCATCCACGTCCACGATCTCGATTCGACCCGGTCCACCCTCGCCCGCGATGAACTCGACCGGCGCGGCAAACGTCCCCGGAGATCCCTCGAGTCCCTCCACCGGCAGCGCGCCCATGCCGATCACCCCGCCGCTAGCGTCGTAGACCAGGTAGCGGAGGCCGTCGCCCGACGGGGCCATGGTCGTCGTACCCCGAACCTCGACCCCGCCGGCCACCGTCTCGCCCGCCAGCGGCGACTCGATCACCAGCGCCTGGCGCTCCGCGAGCTCGCCCCCGCGCAGCGTGAAGTCGCGGGTAACTTCCAGCGTCGGGCAGCACATGCCGTCGCCGGAACGGTGCGCGACCGTCTCGGCCACGATCTGGCCGCCGGCGATGGACAGACTCCGCACCGGCACCCGGTCGCCCAGGTAGATCCGTGCCGCCTGCACCGGCCCACCGTCCCGATCGAGCACGGCGACCAGATACTTGAACGTGCCGCTGCCTCCACCGGAAGTGAAGAGAACAATGGCCGCGTCCACGAATCCGTCACCGTCAAGATCGCCAAAGGCAACCGTGTCATTGTCAATGCCCGCGTAGTCACGTTCGGTCGCGCCCTCGCCATACGCAATAGATCGCTCGCCGTCCTCCAGTTGGATGGCGGTGTTTTCCTCGCCGAGGAGCGGCAGCAGGTATTCGGCGTTCCGCAGCTGCTCCAGCGTCAGCCGTTGCGTCGTCATGGCGGAAGCCATCGGGGCTTCCCAATCGAACCGCTCGCTGTTCAGCCGCTGCTGCAAACCCTCCGGACCGTTGATCCAGGTCCGCTCGCCGTCGGTAAACCCGGTCCAGTTGTCTGCCTTGCGCCAGGTCATCTGGCCGTTGGACGTCGTTTGCCGCGTCATGCCCGTTTCCGGATCGTGCTGCTCGTTCTCCAGGCAGTCCTCAACCACGTCCGGAATCAGGTCACGCAGCGCCTTGAATCCCAGTTGAAACGAACAGTCCTGGGCGACAACCGGCTGAAATGAGAACAGCAGGCCGACAAGAGCAACCGCCAGTACGAGCCTGGTCTTCATCGATCAGGCCTTCCCGCTCGTCCACAAGCGACGACTCGAAGGGATGCCCACGTTAGCAGCCCCCGGCTCAGGCCGCTGCCGACCTACCCGACAACCAGGTTAATCAGCCGCCCTTCGCGATAGAAGACCTTCCGCACCTGGCGGCCGTTCAGGTGGGCCTGGGCGCGTTCGCTGGCCAGGGCCAGGTCGCGGGCGCCGGCTTCGTCGATGGTGACGGGCGCCTCGATGCGGTCGCGCACCTTGCCGTTGACCTGCACCACCAGGGTGAAGGTCTCGTCGGCCGCCAGCTCCGGGTCCCACTCCGGCCACGGTTGCCGGTGGATGCTCTCCGAGTGGCCGGTGCGCTCCCACAGCTCCTCGGCCATGAAGACGGCGCTCGGCGCCAGCAGCACCAGGAACGTCTCGATCGTCTCGGTCCAGATGGGCCGCGCGCGAAGATCCTCGTCGCCCACCTCGACCAGGAAGTTCGTGAACTCCATGAGGGCCGCGATCATGGTGTTGAACTTGAGTGCGTCGATGTCCTGGCTCACGCGGCGGATCGTCTGGTGCAGGCGGCGGCGCAGCTCGACCTCGACGTCGTCGAAAGCCGCGCGCCGGCGCTCGGTGTCGCCCACCGGCTGGTCGAGCACCACGTTCCAGACGCGGCCCAGCCAGCGCGAGACGCCCACTCGTCCCAGATCGCTCCAGGGCAGCGTGCGGTCGAACGGTCCGATGAACAGGATGTAGCAGCGCAACGCGTCGCCGCCCGCGGTGGCGGCCACCTCGTCGGGCGACACGACGTTGCGCCAGGACTTGGACATCCTGGTCACGCGAAACTCGACCAGGGCCTGGCCGTTGCGCTGCGCGCGCTCGCCGGTCAACTCGAAGCGTGCCTCCAGGGGAAAGCGGCGGAACGGCTGGGCCGACTCGGGGTGCTCGTAGGCGTCGGCGCCGTCGGCCGCGCCGACGCGGGCGCCGCCCTGGCTGTCGATCCGCAGGGCGGCCTCGTCCACCCAACCGCCCTGGGCCAGCAAGATGCCCTGGTGCCGCAGAGCCTTGAACGGCTCGGTCAGGTCCAGCACACCCGCATCTCGCAAAGCCTTGGTCCAGAAGCGGGCGTAGAGCAGGTGCATCACGCTGTGCTCGGCGCCGCCGACGTAGAGGTCCACCGGCATCCAGCGCCGGATGGCGTCGAGATCGAAGGCCTGGTCCTGCTGGTCCGGGCTGCAGAAGCGCAGGAAATACCAGCTCGAGCAGGCGAATCCGCCCAGGGTGTCGGTTTCACGCCGTCCGGGCTTGCCGCAGGCGGGACAGGGGGTGTTGACCCAGTCCTCGGCGGCATCCAGCGGCGCGCGCCCGCCCAACTGCTGCGGGTCGATCTGGTCCAGATGCGGCAGCAGCACCGGCAGCTCGTCCTCCGGCACGGGCACTTCGCCGCAGTCGTCGCAGTGCACGATGGGGATCGGCGTACCCCAGTAGCGCTGGCGCGAGATCAGCCAATCGCGCAGCTTGTAGTTGATGGCAAAGTCGCCCGCGCCCTGATCGCGCAGCCACTCCGTAACCGCGCGGATACCCTCGCCTGAGGGCAGGCCGTCGAACCGGTCCGAGTTGACCATCGGCCCTTCACCCAGGAAGGCCTCGGTCAGCGGTTCACCGGCCCAATCAGGCGGGGCGATGACGGTGCGGATCTCGATGTCGTAGCGCGTGGCGAAATCGAAGTCGCGCTGGTCGTGGGCCGGCACCGCCATGATCGCGCCCGAGCCGTAGGACATCAGCACGTAGTCGGCGATCCAGATGGGCAGGCGCTCGCCGTTGACCGGGTTGATGGCGTAGCCGCCGGTGAACACGCCCGTCTTGTCGTCGTCCAGCGCCACGCGCTCCAGCTCGGCCTTGCGCGCCGCGGCGGCCACGTAGGCCTTTACCTCGTCGGCGTGCTCCGGCGTGGTGACGCGGTCTACCAGCGGATGCTCCGGCGCCAGCACCATGAAAGTGGCCCCGAACAGCGTGTCCGGCCGCGTGGTGAATACGGGCATCTCGTCGCCGGCCTCGGTGGCGAAGACCACGTCGGCGCCCTCGCTGCGGCCGATCCAATTCACCTGGGCGCTGCAGGTTTCCTCGGGCCAATCGAGCCCTTCCAGGTCCTCGATCAGCTGGTCGGCGTAGTCGGTGATCTTGAAGAACCACTGCGTCAGCTCGCGCTGGCTGATGTCGGTGTGACCGCGCCAGTCCGTGCCGTCGGCGTTGACCTCCTCGTTCGCCAGCGCGCCGCAGATCGGGCACCACCACTGCAAGCCGGTGGCGCGATAGGCCAACCCGCGCTCGAAGAGCTTGAGGAACATCCACTGGGTCCAGCGGTAGTACTCGGGATGCGTGGAGTTGATCTCGCGCGCCCAGTCGAAGGACGCGCCGGCCAGGTCCAGCTGCCGCTTGTAGTTGGCGCTCCACTCGCGCGTGAGGTCGGCTGGGTGGCGGCCGGTCTCGATGGCCGCGTTCTCGGTGGGCAGCCCGAAGGCGTCCCAGCCCATGGGGTGCAGCACGTCGTAGCCGCGCATGCGCATCACGCGCGAAAGCACGTCCGTGGGCACGTAGTTGCGCAGGTGACCCACGCTGATGCCGTCCCCCGAGGGATAGGGGAAGAAATCCAGGCAATAGAACGTGGGGCGATCGGAGGGCTCGGGCGTGCGGTAGAGGTCCTGCTCGGCCCAGCGCGCGCGCCACTTGGGATCGATTTCGGCGGGAGAAAACTCGACGGTCACGGGTGCCTGCGGCTGATCGACGGGGACTTCATTCTAGGGTAGACGGCGGTCGACGGTCCGGTAGGGGCAGGTTTCAAACCTGCCCGACGACGAGACGAGCGGCGGGCGGCGCATCGCCTCCCAGGCTGCACGCAGCCTGGGCCACCGTGAATGTGCTTGTAGGGGCGTCCCTTGTGGGCGCCCGCGCCGACTAATGTGAGGGTGCCGGACTCCGACCCTAACCCGCCGCCGCCAACTCGATCCGAAACGTCGACCCTTCGCCCGGCGTGCTCGTCGCGGTCAGTTGGCCGTCCATGGCCTCGATGAGCGCCCGCGCGATCGCCAGCCCCAGCCCGCTGCCGCGGGTCTTGCGCCCCGAGGCATCGCTGCCGCGGTAGAAGCGGTCGAAGATGTGCGGCAGGTCATCGGCGGGGATGCCCTCGCCCGTATCCGTCACCTCGATCCAGCAGGTCGCATCGTCCTGCCTGCCCGAGCGAACGCTGATCGAGCCGCCCGCCGGCGTGTGACGCACCGCGTTGTCGAGCAGATTGGCCAGCACCTGGCGCAGCCGCGCCTCGTCGGCCAACGCGTGTCCCGATGCAGGCGCCGACTCCAGCGCCACGCCCTTGGCCTGCGCTTGGCTTCGCATCGCCGCGGCCGCGTCTTCGAGCACGCGGCTGAGGGCAACCTGCTCCATCGCGAGGTCCAGCTTGCCCACGTCCGCCAGGGAGAGATCTCGGATGTCCTCCACCAGCCGGTGCAGCCCCTCGGCGCGGTCCAGCGTCGACTGCAGCGTCTCGTCCGAGCGGTCGTAGACGCCGTCCAGCATGGCCTGGAGATTGCCCTCGATCACGGTCACGGGCGTCCGCAGCTCGTGGGCGATATCGGCAAACAGGTTGCGGCGGGCGGCCTCCTGGGCCTGCAAGCCGGCCGCCATGTCGTCGAATGCCGCCCCGACCGTGGCCACCTCGTCGCGGCCGGCCAGCCCGCTGCGCGCGCGCAAATCGCCCGCCGCCACGCCGCGCGCCGCCGCGGTTAGCCGCCGCAGCGGCCGGGTGATGCCGGCGGCGATGACGACCCCGACCACCAGCGCCACGCCCACGGCGATGGCCAGGCCGATGAGCAGCGACCGCACCGTCTCGTTAATGAAGGCTCGTTCCAGCACCGCGCGAGCGTCGGATCCGATGGGCAATGGCCCCGCCGGACCCAGCGCTTGCGGCATGTGCAACTGTCCGATTTCTCGGCCCGCCACTACCAGAGGCGTCGCGGGCCAGGCGGCGATGGCCACGCGGGATCGAATACCGCCCGGGCCCCAGACCAAGTCGCCCTCGGCGTCCACCACGGCCAGCGGCAACCCGCGCGGCTGGCCGCGGGGAAACACCTCGCGTGCCGCCTTCCGAAGATCGCCCGTGCGCTCGTAGGCCGCCGCGAGCCGGTCGGCCGTATGTTCGGCTTCGTGGTGGCGAACGTCTGACGCGAACCGCTCGAACCGGCTCGCCGTCGTCAGCCCGACCACCAGCGCGGCCGTGCCCACGGCCACCGCCGCCACCGCGACAAAGGCAAGCACCAGCCGCAGCGAGAGCCGCATGTCTACGTGTCGCCCAGCCGATAGCCGACCCCGGTCACCGTCACGACATAGCGCGGCTCGCCGGGATCGGGCTCCACCTTGCGCCGCAGGTTGCGAATGTGGCTGTCGATCGAGCGCTCCAGGGTGATGCTGTCCGGACCCGCCACGGCGTCCAGCAGGTCCGCGCGTGACAGCACCCGTCCGTCGGCTCGCGCCAGCGTCGCCAGCAGATCGAATTCGGTGCGCGTCAGCGAAAGCAGCTCCCCCTCGCGCCTGACCTGGCGACGGTCGACGTCGATTTCCAGCGAGCCGATGCGCGTGGACGCGGCGACCGGCTCCGCCTGCGCGCGCCGCAGGATCGTGTGGACGCGGGCCACAAGCTCCCGGGGATGGAACGGCTTGGTGACGTAATCGTCGGCGCCCAACTCGAGGCCCAGGACGCGGTCCGTCACCTCATCCCGTGCCGTCAGCAGCACGACGGGCCGCGGTCCGCGTTCCCGGATCGTGCGCAGCACATCGAGGCCGCCGATTCCCGGAAGCATCAGATCCAGCACCACGATGTCGGGCTGCTGCGTGGCCTCGTGCATCAGGGCGGTCTCGCCGTCCTCCGCCGTGATGACATCCATGCCCTCGCGGCGCAGATAGGCGCTCACCAGGCGGCGAATATCGGGGTCGTCGTCCACCACGAGGACGCGCTGGTGTTTCACGGGCAATCTCCCGGAATCGTCACGGCGGCGGGAGCCGGCCGCCGACCGGCTCCCGCCCACCGTACGCCTGGGGGAGGCTACAGAGCCAGCCGGCTCGCACTGGCATCCGCCGGTGTCGATTTGGAGGAGTGGCAGCCGCCGTGCTTGCCTCCGCGTCCGCCGTGCCCGAAGCCGCGGCCCCAACCGTGACCGCGTTTCGGCGCATCGGTGTTGGTCACGATGGATTCCACGCGATCCGCCAGCCCGTCCTTCATGGTCTGGGCGCGCTCCTCGCTCAGGCGGCCGGCCTCGACCATCGCGTCGATGGCGGCCGTCGCCCGTGTCATCAGCTCGTCGACGTACTCGTCCTTGGTCACGCCGTTGGCCTCGCCGATTTCCGCCAGCGACGTGCCCTCGACGCGTTGCTCGCGGATCTCCTCGACCGAGAGGCCAGACAGCTCGCTAAGGACGACGACGGGGGAAGGCTTGTTGTCGAGTTTGACCGCCCAGCCGCGGCTCCGGCCGTGCCAGCCGGCCTCGCTGGTGACCATGCCCGTCACCTTGTCGGTCAGCCCCGCCTTGATTTCCTCGGCGCGATCCTCGGAGAGCTTGCCGTCGGCGACCGCGTCATCGATCGCCGTTGTCGCCGCAACCACCACCGCCGCCACGTAGTCGTCGGTCGTGACGTCATTGGCCTCCGCGATGTCGGCCAGCGAGTCGCCGTTCTGGCGCGCCGTGCGTATGTCCTCGACGGAAACGCCCGTCAGGTCGCTCAGGATCTCCACCGGTGAGACCCGCTTACCACCAAATCCCCCGCCCCCATGCGCCAGTGCGAGGCTCACGGCCACGACGGACACGATGGCGGCGCCCGCTACGGCGAGCGCCAGTTTCCTCCACCGACCCATCCACATCCTCCTTGCCGTCAGGCGAGGGCAGTTGCTCACGACAACGACGGTAGAGGCGGGCTGTCAACCGAACCCGCAGACGCAATGCAGAGCGTGTGCAGTTTTCGGAGCCGTATTCCCGCCGCGCTGATCGGCCGAACAGAGGGGCGGTTCGCGAACCGCCCCTCTGCCCGTTCGACTGAAACCTTCAGTCCCCCGCCGCGACCTCAGCCCTCGGCGTCTGGGACTCGGACTGGTCGCGAGCGGCGTCCGCCTGCTCATCGGAGGCGTTCAAGCCAGCCGCCGTGAGTCCCCACAGTTGGCGGCCCCACAGCGCCACGAACACCCCGACGCACAGGCTCAGGCTGCCACCGATCGCCATGGCCACCGGCGTTCCCAGGCGTTCGGCGGTCGCCGACAGCGGCAGCAGGCCCAGCGGCATAAGCCCCCAATTGATCATCCAGACCGCCATCACCCGCCCGCGCATATGCGCCGGCACCAGCAGCTGCACGATCGTCTGGGTCAGCGCCATGTGAATCCCCTGGAACGTGCCGACGCACGCCAGGACGAGCGCCACGAATGGCAGAAACCGCGTGAACGAGAGGACCACGAACAACGCGCCGTTGATGACGATGGCGGCAATGGCCAGCCGGCCGGGACGCCGGACCTCCGGCGCCGCAACCAGGGCCAGCGCGCCGAGCACCGCGCCCGCGCCCAGCGCGCTGGTCACCAGGCCCAGATCCTGCACGCCGGCCTGCAGGTCCTGCTTCACGAAGGCCGGCAGGAGCATCGTGAGCGGATAGCTGAACAACGCCGGAGCCAGGGTGAGCACCATCAGCGAGCGTATGGGTCCATGACTCAGGATGTAGACAACTCCGGCGCGCAGGATTGCCACCGGCGATCCCTGGGCTCGCGGCCGGTGCTCGTCGGCGTCGATGCGCCGCACGTTGAGGATGCTCCAGACGTAGCCGCCGACCATCGTGAAATAGGCCGCCGCGATGCCGGCCGCGCCGACGATGAGTCCCGCCAGCGCGGGACCGATCACGCGGGCCAGGTTCATGGTCGTGGCGTTCAAGGCCACGGCATTGCGCACCAGCGCGCGGGGAACCGACTCCGAGATCAGGGCGTAGCGGGCCGGAACGCTCAGGGCGAACATGGCGCCGGTGAGAGTGGCGCTGATCGCCAGATGCCATACGGCAATGGCGCCCGTGGCCACTAGCAAACCGATCGTGAAGGCCGTCAGTCCGTTCACGCTCTGGGCCATCATCAGCAGCCGCGGCCGGCTCAGCCGGTCGGCCAGCAGCCCGCCCACCGGCGACAGCACCAGCATGGGCAACGACATGAAGAAGGACAGCAGACCGAGCGTGAAGGGTGAGTTCGTTAGCTCGACGACCAACCACCCTTGGGCCAGAAACTGCACGAAGTGCGCCGTCATCGCGCCCGCGTTGGCGCGCCAGAGCCGGCCGAAGTTCGGGTGCGCAAACGACGGCAGGAAGCGCTCGCGGGTGGCTCTCCAGAGGCGTGGCAGCGCCGCCGGCCGCGCGACCGGCGGGTCGGCGGCGTTCTCGCGGGTCATCGCGGGCACCTCCGGGCGCAGCGCGATCACCTGCCAAACCACAGTGACTCGGTGCGGCGCGCTGCCCTCACGATACTCCGACAGCGCCGGCGAACGCATGCGGGCGATGGCTCCGGCCCCTTCTCCCCTTGTGGAGACCCTTGCGTAATCCCTCCGTCATTCCGGCGAAGGCCGGAATCCAGTCCGGTCGAATCTGGACGCGTGCTGGATGCTTGGCGTCGGGCGGGTCTCAGACCCGCGCCTCTCGGATCCTCTTGAAGGTCGCCTCGTGGGAGGAAGCCGGATTGAGGGGCAGCCGGTGAGTCGTGACCCGGCCGCCCGCCGCGTCCGTGGCATCATGCGCCCGCGTCGAACGCTTCGCTGGCGAGGTCCGCAAATGCCCTCAGACCTAGTCCGAATCGGAATCGTGGGCGCCGGCGGGATCGTGCGCCAGCGCCACATGCCCGGACTGCAGGCGATTCCGGGAGTCGAGGTCGTTTCCGTCTGCAACCGGCGCCGCGACTCGGCGGAGGCCTTTGCCGCGGAATATGGCATCCCGCGAGTGGTCGACCACTGGCGCCAGGTCGTTGACGACCCGGAGGTGGATGTCGTTTGGATCGGCACCACGCCCTACATGCACGCGCGCATCTCCATCGCCGCGCTCGACGCCGGCAAGCATGTGTTCTGCCAGGCGCGGATGGCGCGCAACCTGGCCGAGGCGCGCGCCATGGTCGCCGCCGCCGACCGGCATCCGGACCTGGTCGTGGCCATCTGCCCGCCGCCGTTCGGCATGGTCGGTGAGGCGACGATGCAGCGCCTGCTGCGCCGGGAACGCGTCGTCGGCACGGTCCAACAGGTGCGGCTCACCATGCTCGCCGCGAGCTTGACCGCCGGCGAGCCCGAGCTGCACTGGCGCCAGGACATCGAGCAGAGCGGCAACAACGTGCTCACGGTCGGTATCTACGCCGAGGTCATGCACCGCTGGGTCGGCCGTGCCGTCGAGCTGCAGGCCCGCACCGACCTCTACACCCGCCAGCGCCGCGATCCGGCCACGGGCGAACTCGTAAACGTGCAGATTCCCGATTCCGTCAGCGTCATCGGCCAACTCGCCTCGGGCGCCGATTTCGTCTACCAGTGGTCCGGGGCGGCGCATCTCGGTCCCACCGGCGAGCTGTGGGTCTTTGGCGACGCCGGCACGCTCACCTACGACTTCGGCGCCGACCGCATCCGCCACGCCGCGCTCGACGACACCGAGCTGCGCGACGTTTCGATTCCCGAGCACGAGCGCGGCGGCTGGCAGGTCGAGGCCGACTTCATCCGCGCCGTTCGCCAAGGCGGCGACACCGGCCTGTCACCCGACTTCACCACCGGCGAGCACTACATGGAGTTCCTGGAGGCCATCACCCACTCGGCCCGCAGCGGCGAGCGCGTCTACCTGCCGCTGGCCTAAGCGTTCCGTTCCTAGGCAGCCTTTGGGCTGTCGAGTGGGCAGCCACCAGGGCTGCCCCTACACCGAGTGGCGCCCTGAAGGGGCGTCCCTTGTGGGCGCCATCTCGTCCGTCAAAGACCGAGTTCCGAGTGTGATCCAAGCCGAACGAGCCGCAGTGTCGTGTCGTCCGGCTTCTGGTAGATCAGCACCAGGTCAGGCCTCACGTGGCAATCCCGAAAGTCTGACCAATCACCGCTGAGCGCGTGATCGCGATGCCGAACCTCGAGCGGCTGATCATTAGCCAAAGCCAGCAAGATAGGTGTCAACCTGGCATCGAGGGTTCGGCCGTACCGCCCCCTGGAAACGCGCCTGTAATCCCGCTTGAATTGGCGGCTGCGTTCCAATTGGCGCTTGAGTTGCTCGGGTCGGCTCACTCCGGGGCGTGCAGGTCGTCAAGGAGCTCATCCACGCTGTCGAACCGCTCGAGACCGCCTGCGCGGGCTTCCCGCATCGCCGCAATCGTAGTTTCGTTGGGAATGAGGGGCGTGAACGGCAGCGCTTTGTCGCGCGCCACTCGGGTTAGCAGCAGCCGCACCGCGTCGGAGACGGTCAGGCCCATGGCGGCCAGCACGGCTGCCGCCTCTTCCTTCACCGCTCCGTCGATACGCGCCTGCACCAGCTTATTGGCCGGCATTCATGCCCCTCGATTGTGTGCGCCACCGAGTCCTGTGCATGACATTGTAATACAGGGATGCCGCTGCCATCTGGTAGGCCCGAGGGCAGCCACAAGCGCCGCCCCTACACCGGATGAAGGCCTGTAGGGGCGTCCCTTGTGGGCGCCCTTCCCAATCGTCCTAGACCGGCACCGCCTCGCGCTGCCGCGCCAGGATTTCGCGAATCTCCGCGTGCGTGTCGGGTGTTGCCGCGGCATCCCGCGACGGCAACCGCGACCCGCCGGCCTGCAGGCCCATCGCCGCCATCCACGGCTTCACGAACACGCCCTCGCCGGCTGTCTGCGCGCCGATCCGGCCGATGATCTCCCCGTACGGAACCATGAAGTCGTCAAAGACGCGCTGCGCCTCCTCGTAGCGGCGCTCCTGCGTCAACTCCCAGACGCGCCACGAGTGCTGCGGCAGAAAGTTCGGCACGTGGCTGATCCAGGCACGGCAACCCAAGATGTGGCCCAGCACCACCAGCGGCGAGTTATCCACCACCGCCGCCAGCGGTAGGAACCGGCGCAGCCCGTCGAGGTGGCTGCCCATGTCCGGCGAGCCCCACTTCACCGCGATCGTGTTGGGCAGCTCGACCAACCGCGCCATCAGGTCCACGGGCACGTCGTACTTCGACCCGCTGTACCAATGGCTGTAGGCCGCGAAGCCGACGTTGGTGTGCCGCGCCACTTCCTCGTGCCAGGCCACCGCGTCATCGGGCGTCACCGTGTAGTAGTACGCCGCGCTGATCTGCGCCGCGTCCACGCCCAGGTCCTCGCAGAACTGGCACAGCTCGATCACGACGCGGATGTCGGTGCTCTGCACGCCGGCCATCACCGGAACTTGCCCGCCGCTCACCTCCACGATGGTCTGGATTACCTGGCGCCGCTCCTCCGTGCTCAGCACGGTGAAGTCGCCGCCGGACCCCGCGGCCAGGAACACGGTGTTTCCCTGCCGCGCGCCCTGGTCGATCATCCACTGCACGTTGGACGCCAGGCCGTCGAGATCGACCGCGCCGTCGTCGGTGAAGATCGTCGCAATCGGCACGACCACGCCCTGCAGCCGTTCCTTCGCCTCGTCGATGGTCAGCATGGGGACACCTCCCGTTGCCACGATGGAGTCGGATGCCGCCTCACGCCACCGGCCATCCGAAGCCGCGCACAATCTCGCGGAGCTCATCGAGCTCTTGGTCGTTGAGGGGCTTGGACGGCGGCCGCGAGGCCCCCATCGGGCGGCCCATCACCGCCGTCAACCCCTTCTTCACCCGTCCCTGCCCGCCCGACCGCTGGTCCATGCGCTCGGCGAACAGGCGCAGCGGCTCGTTCACGGACTCGAACAGCGTCTCCGCCTCGTCGTACTGCTTCGCTTCCATGAGCTCCCACACGCGCAGGTCGTGCGCCGGGTGGATATCCGAGGTGAGGTTGATGTATCCGCGCCCGCCGAGCTGGTGACAGCGGATCGGCCCGCCGCCGTTGTCGATCACGCTCACGCGGTCCGTGAAGCGGGCCATCTCGTCGTAGTCGACGTCCGCCGGGGCCGCCCACTTGATGCTCACCACCTGGTCGATGTCCGCGATGGTGTCCAGCGTGTCCACCTCCATCCGACCGCCGGGCAGCCAGTGGGTGTGATAGACCATGACGCCAATCTCGATGGCGTCTGACAGGTCGCTGAAGTAGTCGATCGCGTCGCCCTGGCTCGGCAGATTGAAGACCGGCGGACACACTTGGAGCGCCATGGCCCCCAGGTCCTGCGCGCGCTTCGCGTCCTCGATCGTGCGCTTGGTGTCCTTGTAGTGGAGCCCGCACACGATCGCCGCTCGGTCGTCGGCCGCCTGCACCACGGTGCGCAAGAGCGCGGGCCACTCCTCGTCGCTCAGCATGGGGCCTTCGCCCATGGCCGCCGCCACCTTGATCACGGCGGCGCCCTTCACCAGGCCCTGCTCCACCCACCACTGGGTGATCGCATGCATGCAGCCGTGGTCGACCTCGAAGTCGTCGTCGAACGGCGTGGGGACCGTCGCAATCGGCCCCTGAATTAGTTCCCGAAGTTCGTCACGCGTCATCGGCAGAGCCTCCACCCGCTTGCGGCGACGCGGTATGTCGCGCACGCCCGGCGCTTTCGTCGCTTATAGCCGGGCCGGGCGTCAGCGTCAATGCACCGGGCGTCCGTCCCGCTGCTCAACGCCGCTTCCGTCATTCCCGCGAAGGCGGGAAGGTGGATTCACATTTCAAGTGCAACGGTTGATCCCAGAAGACCTCGGCTGGGGTT
>JAPOXD010000060.1 GCA_026707285.1 Chloroflexota bacterium
CGAGACCGACGATTTCTCCGGGATAGATGCTGAAGCTCACGCCGTTGACGGCGCGAACCGTGCCCGTCTTGGTGAAGAAGTGCGTGTGCAGATCCTTCACGGCCAGCACCGGTTCCGTCGCGGCGGTCGCGCTCATCTCAAAGCTGGCTCTCGCGCGGGCTCAGGATCTTCTGCACCTCGTCGCCGAAGATGTTGAAGCAGATCGCCAGAATCGAGATCAGGATCGTTGGGCCCAGGATCACCGCCGGCGCCTCGTAGAGCGCGCGCAGGCCGTCCGACATGATGGTTCCCCAGTCGGGGTCGGGCGGCTTGAGACCCATGCCGATCAGGCTGAAGCCGGCGGTGAATATGAAGAAGCTCGTGGCATTCAGGGCCGTCACCGTGATGACCAGCGGCATCACATTCGGCAGCACTTCTCGAAACATGATTCGCAGATTGTTGTAGCCAAGGAGACGCGCGGCCTCGACGTACTTGGCGTTCCTCACGGTGAGCACCTGACCGCGGAAGAATCGAATGTTGAGCGGCACGGACGACAGGACGACGGCAACCGCCATGTTGATCACCGATGGCCCGAGCACGGTAAGGATGAGAAGCGCCAGCAGCAGGCCTGGAAACGCAAGCCCGATGTCGACCAGACGCATGATCACGCCGTCCACGCGGCCGCCCAGATATCCGGCCAGCAGCCCGAAGAATACGGAAATCAGCACAACCGCCACATTGGCGAAAATGCCAATCATCAGTGAGACGCGGCTGCCCCATATGAGCCGCGAGACGATGTCGCGGCCAAGGCTATCGGCCCCGAGAACGTAGTGCTTGCGTACCGGAGGCTCATAGCGCTCAACGACGCTCGAGGGGAACAGGTCTGGGTTTCGTTCCGGGTGTACGACGTCATTGCCCTGGCGATCAGTCCCCAAGATATAGGCTTCGGACAGCGGTGGAAGATAGCGAACGGATAGATTGGCTCGATTCGGATCGGTGAGGGGCAGCAACGGGGCGATGAGGGCGATGATGATGATGATGAGAATGGGAATGAGCGATGCGGTCAAGACCGGATGATCACGCAGGAATGTGGCGGTCCGCCTGACGTGTTGCCCGGCGGGGTTATTCAGTGAGAGCGCGCTATGCATAGCGTACACGCGGGTCGACCATGGCATAGAGGATGTCGACGGCCAGGTTGAGGAAGATATACATCGAAGCGATCAAGATTGTTGCGCCCATGACGACTGGAACATCACGATTTACCGTAGACTCGACGAGAAGTAAGCCGATGCCGGGCCAGGCGAAGATGTATTCCAGGATGAACGATCCCGTCAGCAGAGATCCGAACAGGAGTCCGGCGCTTGTCAGGAGCGGGACAAGGGTTGTGCGAAGGCCATGCACAAAGTAGACGCGCCAAAGTGGCAGGCCCTTGGCGTGGGCCATTCGAATATAGTCTTCACGCAATACCTCGATCATGGTGTTTCGCGCCAAGCGCCAATTCCCCCCGACGGAGGCAAGGGCCAGTCCGATCGTCGGCAGGATGAGATGTTTGGCGAGATCGAGGACGTCGTCGCCTTCCCGCGGATTGGATACGCCGCTGGTGGGCAGCCATCCGAGCGAGATGCCGAAGATGAGCACCATGAACACCGCGACGGCGAATCCGGGGATGCTGATCATCAAGACCGGAGCCTGCGCCAGGAAGCGCGTGATGGCCTGAGGCCAGGAGCGGTTGTGGACGACCGCGGACAAGACGCCCATCGTCCACCCGACCACGATCACGAGAGCGACCGAGGCGGTGGCGACGCTGAACGTGTTTCGCATCCCCCGGAAGAGCAAGTCGGACACGCGTTCACCCCGCCGAATCGACTCTCCCATATCCCCTTGAAACATCAGGCTGAGCCAAGTCCAATATTGCACCGGCAATGGGTCATTGAGGCCATACTTGTCCCTCATGGCATTCACTAATTCCGGATTTGCAATGTCGGCTTGCTGAAGGAAGATCGCGACAGGGTCGCCCGGCAAGGCCTTGCTCATCCCGAACACGATGATGCTCACCGCGATGAGCAGCGGAATGACGGACAGAAGACGGCGCGCGATGTATCGGGTCATGATGGGAAGGCCGGTCCGTGGCGAGGCGGGGAAGCGGGGACCCGCGCCTCCGGTCCGCTAGGACCGTGAGCGCGAATCCCCGCCACCGAGGCAACTCCTAAACTGGCGCCACCTTGTACAGCCACGGGTAGCTGTACTGAGTCGCGCCGGAGGTCACGTTGGTGACTTTCTCCTCCCGCCAGGCCGCACCGAGCGTGGATACCGTGGACGGAATCCAGGGGACCTGATCGGCGGCGATCTCCTGCATCCGGTGCACCTTCGTCGTCCGGTTGTCGGCGTCGGCCTCGACCAGGATGTCCTGATAGAGCTGGTTCATCTCAGCGTTGTCCATGTAGCTGAGGGCAAAGAAATCGCCCGCCGTCCAACGCTGATAGGCGAAGGCCGGGTCGCCCAGGAACACGCCGACGCCCCAACCGCCCACGTTCAGGTTCTGCTGGGCGAAGGGGCCGCTGTCGAAGTCGGCGCGAATCGCGGGATCCCAGGCCTCGAGCTCCACGGAGAATCCTTGGTCGTTCAAGCCCTGCATCCAGAACGTCTCGCGGTCCGGCGGCGCGCCCGGGTCGCCAGAGTACTGGATCTTAAACTCGGCCCGCATGTCGCCATTGGCCCACACACCGTCGCCGCCCATGGAGAAGCCGGCGTCCTGCATCAACGACGCGACTTGCGCCGGGTCGTAGTCCAACTCCGCCGCGTCGTTCAGATACGGCGAGCCGGGGAACCAGAACCTGCCCCACGGCAGCACGGTTGGGCCGGCGGTGGCCTCGTAGAAGCTGACGCGGTCGAACGATCGCGCCACGGCCTGCCGCACCCGGTTGTCCGCGAACAGCGGGAACGTGTGGTTGATGTAGAAGTACCCCAGCACGAAGTTGGAGAACCACTTGGCGCCGATTCCGGGCGTGCGAAACAGATCGTTGCGCCGCGTGGCCGGCGTGTACAGCGCCACGTCGACTTCGCCGGCCAGCAGCGCGTTCACTCGCGCGTCCGCGCCGGCGGCCCCACCCGGGAAGAGGCGGAAGATCAGCTCATCGAAGTCGGGCTTGGGGCCCCACCAGTTCTCGTTGCGGACCATGCGCACCAACTCGGCCGGTCGGAGTTCCACGGGGATGTAGGGCCCCGTGCCAACGTACTTGTCCGGGTCGGTGGAGTACTCGCGGTTGCCATGCTCCATCACGCTCGGCGGATGGGCCATGTACGAGCTGTCCAACGCACCGAACTTCTCCGCCGCCAGCGCGTCGGGCTGCGTCAGGTTCACGCGCACCGTGCGGCCGTCGAGGACCTCGGTGTCGCCGTAGAACGGCTGCGCGAACCCGTTGTAGTAGAACGTGCCCTCGGCGTGGTACGGGTCATCGTCCCGGAAGATGCGGTTGAAGTTGAACACCACGTCTTCCGGCGTGAACGGGTCGCCGTTGTGCCAGGTGACGCCTTCACGCAGGGTGAAGGTGACCGACGTTGCGTCGGGCGCCACATCCCAGCTCTCGGCCAGGCGCGGCTTCAGCGTCTGCGTCTGATAGTCGTAGAGCAGCAAGCTCTCCGAAGTGCAGAAGGCGTGGATCTTGGTCTGGAACTCATAGACCTGCGATCCGTCGAGATCGTCGACCCGCGCCGTCACCGGAAGCCCGATGACGAGGCTGTCGGCCTTCGGGTTGTCGACCATTACCTCGACGACCTTCTCCCGCTCGACGACCTTCTCGACCTGGACCTCGACGACCTTCTCCTGGGTTACGACCTTCTCGACCTCGACCTCTTTGACCTCGACGACCGGAACTTCCTTGATGACTTCCTTGGTGACGACCGTCTCGACCGGAACTTCCTTGACGACTTCCTTGGTGACGACCGTCTCGACCGGAACTTCCTTGACGACTTCCTTGACCTCGGTGACGGTCACCGTCACCGTCTTCTCGACTACCTCAGCCTCGCCACACGCGGCGAGCGCGGCAGCGCCGACGCCGCCCGCGACGGCCGCCGCTCCGCTCCGCAGAATCATTCGGCGGCTGAGAGCCTTCGATAGTGCTCGTTTCCCTGTCACAAACATCCTCCCCGTCTCAGATCAGCCCATGTCTAGGAACGTCCTAGCGGACTGATCTCGACTAAATGTGTTCCTCGGCTACATCCTGCTGAGTACGGCCCTCCTATTCGCTGCTTGCTCGGCTCGAACTGGTTGACCGTTGGTGGTGGCCGCGACGACATCGGCAATGCGGCGCCCGGCTTCGCGCAAGACCTCCGGCGACGCGCCGAAGGCCATGCGCACGTGCCGATCGGACCGGCAGAAGTGTCCCGCGGTGGTCGGGATGCCGGCGTCCAGCAAGGCGGCCGACGCCTGTGTGGAGGAGTCGAACACCTGGGACACGTTGATGAACACGAACGGTCCCCCGGCCGGCTTCAGGGCGTGCAGCGGACGATCGGATGACACGAATGGATGGATCACGTCGCGCAACTGCTCGAATTCGCGAGCCATGCTGTCCCCGGGATAGACCGGATGGCGCATCGCGGCCGCAGCTCCGGCTTGCGCGACGTGGCTGCCGTGGAGCTGTTCCCATTCCATCGCCTTGGTACAGGCGTCGATGACGCTGGGGGGAGCGACAATATATCCCACTCGCCACGCGGGCATGGCGAAGCTCTTGGTGAAGCTGCGAATCAGCACGGTGCGCGAGGCGCCGCCCTCGATGCTCGCGCAACTCACGTGCCGGCGTCCGTCGTAGACCATGGTGTCGTAGGACTCGTCCGAGACGATCAGCAGGTCGTGGCGATCGGCCAGGTCGACAATGGCGCGCAGCGTGCCCTGGTCCAGCACCACGCCGGTGGGATTCACCGGGGTATTGACGACGATGGCCACCGCGCGCGGTGTGACGGCGGCGGCGATCCGCTCGACGTCCCAGGCATAGTCCGCGGCCTCGTTCATGGGCACATGCACCGGGCGACCGCCGGCCATTTCGACGCAGCCCCCGAAGAAATAGCAGGGCGCGGGGATGATCACCTCGTCGCCGGGGTCCAGGATCGCCCGAAACACCAGGTTGAGCGCCTGCATGGAGCCGTTGGTGATCAGTACCTCGGCCTCGGGGTCGACCGTCTGGCCGATTTCGGCGCCGACTCGGTCCGCCACGACCTCAAGGAGTTCGGCGAGGCCGCGCGACGGGGCCTCGCGGTTGAGGCGTACTTCGCGCACCACCGCCTCGACCGCTTCCGGCGATGGGGCCCGCTCGGCGTACGGCATCAGCGGCAGCACGTCGACGCCCCGAAGGCGCGCGGCCTTCACCTGCGTGGCGAGCAGCCGCGACCCGACGGGGGGCATGGCCCCAATGTGGTGCGCAATCTTCAACGGCGCCGCCTGCACCGGAAGCTGGGTGGGCGCGAGGCTACCACGCAGCGCCATTTTGGCTCGACTTGGGGCGGCGTAGGGAGTCGCCGGGTGTGGCGGTATCGTTGGACGGCGGCTGTGGGTTCGGAGCGATCGGGAAACGGACAATTGCGTACAGAGATTTCGGCCGGGCATGCCCTGCACGAGCGCGCGCTGGTGGTGCTGGCGCATGACCACATGGTGCGGGCGGAGGACTTGCGGCGGGACCTTGCCGGCGGCGTGACGGCCAAGGTGGTGCAGGCGACGGTGTCCGGGCGGGCCTTCTCGGACAGCCGTGCGGAATTTGAGCGCTCGCTCTACAGCACCGAGGGCTACATGCGGGACGCCATGGAGGCCTACGACGAGATCTTCGCCACCATCGAGACCATGCCCGACGAGGTCTTCGTGGTGCGCCGCGCGGCGGACATCCTGGAGGCCAAGCAAAGCGGCCGCCTGGGTCTCATTCTCGGAGCGGAAGGCGCGAAGCTGCTCGAGGGCAGCCTGGCGGCGCTGCGCACTTTCTACCGCCTGGGCATGCGCCACTTGCAGCTGCATTGGGCCACGCGCAACCAGGTGGGCACGGCGCAGGGGGACACCGACGAGCCGGGCCTGACGGAGTTTGGCCGCGAGGTCGTGGCCGAGGTGAACGCGCTCGGCATGCTGCTCGACGTGTCGCACTCGTCGGTCGCGACGATCGCCGACGTGCTGGCCATGACTGACCGGCCCGTCATCAACTCCCACACGGGTGCGCGCGAGCTCAACCCCAGAAGCACTCAGCTGCTCTGGGACGATCAAATCAAGGACCTGGCGGACAACGGGGGCGTGGCGGCCGTCCACTTCTGCTCGCAGGTGCTGCTCGACAGTGGCCACGCCACCATCGACGACGTGTTGACGCACATCGACTACCTGGTCGACGCGGGCGGCATCGAGAGCGTGGGCCTCGGTCCCGACTACCTGCTGGACGGCACCCAGCGAACCCGCAACGTGAGCTTCAATCAGCGGATCGCGGAGGACGCCTTCACCTGGACCAAGGACTTCGAGGACACCAGCACGTTGCCGAACGTCACGGTGGCGCTGCTGGAGCGCGGCTACACGGAGGACGAGACTCTCAAGATCCTGGGCGGCAATATGCTCCGGGTGATCGAGGCGTCGCTGCCCTGACTGGATTCGAAAGGGCCGAGGTCTTGGCGCTGCCTAGGCGCCGACGAATCGCTGCGCGTTCAGTCCCAGGATCTTGTCCGCCCCATCCTGGTCGAGGAACGGCGCCTCGCGGATGGCGCGGATGAGGTTCTCGTAGGGCTGCACGCCCAGATAGGGCCAGTCCGTGCCCCAGTGAATGCGGTCGACCCCAATGCCGCCCACGAGTACTTCCAGGATCGTCAGCGCGCTCATGTACGGATACGCCTCGTCGGCGCCGATCACGTGCTGATAGGCCCCCAGATCGCAGTGGAGATTCGGGTACGCCAGCATGAACTCGATGACCTCGTCGAGCACGTGGTAGCGCAACGGCGCCGACGGATTGTCGCGATCCCGCAGCGCGGGGGTGCCGTAGTGGGCCAGTTGGATCCCGACCTCGGGGAAGTCGGCCACAAGCTCGCCGAAGCCCTTCACGTACTCCGTGAACGAGGCGTACTTGCCGAGGACGCTGGGCGCGAACCACGGGAAGTGGGCGTACCACCACGAGATGTCGATGATGCAGGGCTTGCCGCGGTCGCGCAGCAGCTCGAAGATCGGCCGCCAGCGCGGATCGCCCATCTCGGTATCGACGAAGAGCGGCAGCAGCTTGAGGCCTGCTGCGCCGAGATCCAGGTCCGCGGCCGCTCGCTCGACGTAGCCGGGCACGCGCGGGTCGATCGAATCCGAGATCCACACGAACCGATCCGGATGTTGCCGCCACATCCGCACGAAGTACTCCTTGGTCAGGTAGTGCTGAAAGACGGCGAGCTTGTGTTCGCGCTCGTCGGCCGGATAGTGCGCCATGACGTCGACCGGCGTGTAGCTGATGAGGAAGGCCTTGTCGATGCCGGCCCGGTCCATTTGCTCGATCAGGTCCGGGGCGCTCGCGCCCCAGCGGTTGCCCGGCCAGAGCGGAAAGTTTTCGGCGGCGCCGCCAACCGAGCGGTCGAAGATGTGGGTGTGCGCGTCGATGATCATGGGTGCTTCCTGACTCGGTGGACGGAGGACGGCGGGATCGGACCTGGCACTTACTGCAGGTAGTCGAGGTAGTCGGTCTGCGAGTCGAGCATTTCCTCGACCATTCGCTCGATCTCAGCCGGGGTGAGGATGGCGGCCGTCAGCGGGTCCAGCAGCACGGCTTGCATCGCCATGCGGCGGTCGCCGGCGAGGGCCGCCGTCACGCACATCTCCTGCACGCTGATGTTGGAGAGGTTCAGCGCGGCAAGCTGCGTCGGCAGGTCGCCCACGTGGCACGGCTGCACGCCGGTCTTGTCCACCAGGCAAGGGACTTCAACACAGGCGCCCGCCGGCAAGTTGGTAATGAGGCCGGTGTTCTCCACGTTGGCGTTCACGCGGAGCGGCGTGTTGGTTTCGATGGCGTGAATGATCTGCACGCCGTACTCGTGGCTGCGGGAAAGGTCCAGCGGCTCCGTCGAGGCGAGTTGCTTCCTGACCTTCTCCTGTGACGCCTCGCGATCGATCGGCCAGAAGTTCGGATAGTCCCACTTCTCGGGCAGGTACTTCGTGATCAGGTCGGCGTTCTTGCGGTAGTAGGGGATGTACTCCGACATGTGGTTGCTGGACTCGGTGACGAAGTAGTCGAAGTGCTTGAACATGTCGAAGCGAATCGGGTCTTGCGCCACGATGTCCGGGTCCTCGCTGGCCTGCCAGATCAGTGGGTAGGCGTCCTGATCCTGGTATTCGAACCTGAGGAACCAGGCCATGTGGTTGATGCCCGCGACCCAGTAGGTCACCTCGTCGGCGGGGATGTTGCAGTACCCGGCCAGTTGCCGGGCAGTGCCCTGCACGCTGTGGCAGAGGCCGATGGTCTCGATGTCGGTGGCGGCGTTCATGGCCCAACAGTTGATGGCCATGGGGTTGGCGTAGTTGAGCAGCAGCGCGTCGGGACAGACCTCTTCCATTTCGTCGGCGAGCTCCAGCAGAAATGGAATGGTTCGCAGGCCGCGGAAGACCCCGCCGGGCCCCAGCGTGTCGCCGACCGTCTGGTCGATGCCGAATCGGGCGGGAACCTGGATGTCGACTTCGAAGGGCGCCACGCCGCCGATCATCACCATCACGATCACGTAGTCCGCGTCCTCGAGCGCCTCGCGCCGGCTGGCCGGGGCTTCGATGCGCATGCCGGCGCCGAGCTGCTGGACCGCCCGCTCGGCGTGGGCCTGGGTGGTGGCCAGCCGC